>NZ_JABCQG010000001.1 GCF_015244565.1 Gluconobacter vitians
CGCTACGCCAAGATCGGCTTTCCAAATGGCGCTGTTCGCATTGGGATAGAGACAGGTATGCGCCTCGCCACCGGACTGCCAGACGTCTCCTGTCGCATACAGTTCGGCTGCATCATCCAGACATCCCGGTTGCCGTTTGGTTACTGGAATTGGTGATGTAGCAGATGGTGCTGACAGCGCATCCAGTCGCAAGGGAAAGCCCGTTTTGTCCAGCAGCTTCACCGTGTCGTCCGGGCTTTGCAGGAGCCGGACGCCGCCAGCGAAAATGCCGGCGCTGGTCAGGCCGAAAGCTGGCTGGCTGCTCTGATCAGATGCGTAAGATCCGTCCGCGCCAACCTGCGCGACAAGGAAGCCATAACTGTCCGTCAGCGTGAAGGCATCGCTACCCTGGCCTGACATGAGACGGGCTGTCCCGGCACGGATTTCGCCCAGGGACGTGATCGTCTGGGCGACTGCGGCCCAGCCGGCGCGGGCGTAATACTGCCAGGCACCATTTGTGAACCAGGCGGCATCTCCGACGCTCCACTGGACATGCCCGGCCAGTGAAGTGCTTCCGGCATTGGAAACGAAGTAGAGATCCCCCTCGGTTCCAGTGCCGTCTGCAAGGGCAGGCTTGTTTGCCGCAGCGTCCCAGTATCCCTTGAAGTTTCCGACCGAGACACCGCTCTGCGATGCCGTCAGAAGAACCTTGGCAGCCGAGGCATCCGAAGCGACACCGGAGACAGCGTTCTGGGCTGAAGCGATGGTTGCCGCATAATCGCTGTCGATCTTGCTTGCCGTATCCGTCGCGTATTTCGCCGCAAACAGTGACATGATCTGTTCTGCAGGAAGCTGAAACAGAAGGGGGATGCCGTTGACGTTTCGAACCAGCATGAGAACGTCACCGCCTTCAAGGGTGGTGACTGGCTGCTTCGTGAGTTCTGTCATGTCGGATCCTTACGGCGTGATGTTCTGACCGCCGACCGTCACGTCTGACTGTTTGAATGTCAGGCTTTTCGGGTCGACTGCGGCACGGACTATCCGGAACGTGCCACCGCCGGCCTGCGGGTTGGCCTCGATGTCGAAGGTGGCCACGATCGAGGTATTCTTGCTGCCGGCATTGATGACCGGATTGCGCAGCGTCGCATTCAGGAAGGTCAGGACATAGCTGTTACCGTTCGAATCTTTCACCGTAATGGCAACCGGTCCCTGCGCACGTGCGGCCCAGAGTTCATACAGATCCCAGGTCTTGAAGAAGACCTGCATGGACCCGGAGGCCAGAAGCTGACCCGGGCGGATGCCACAGGCATCAGCATGTCCCATACCGTAATCAGACCCGGCCCCGTCGCGGTCAAGCGTAATCTGGACCTGCCTGACGCAGCCATCCGGTGCCTGGCCATTCACCGTCATGCCGACGAAGTTGTCGACCGTATCAAATACCAGGCCCGTGGGAGCATCGGTATAGGTCGTGGCCGGATCAGTATCGAGCAGATCCTCTTCTTTGCAGGAGAAGTCGAAGGCAACCGATGCAAAGCTGCCCTGGGCAAAGGTCAGCTGCGCCCGTGTGCAGTAGCTTCCCGGGCGGACCACCCACTTGGAATTCATCTTCTCGATGATGGTCCAGGTCTTGACCAGTGCGCTGTTCTGGACCGCATCGCCGTTCCAGTCTGCACCAAGGACTGCCGCGAACATGTCATCATAGGTGCCAAAGGACAGGGCACCGGAGAGCGTACCTGCGACCGCCGTCTGCGTCAGGACAGCCTGTGATGCTTCGATAGCCGCGTTGATCTCATCCGGACGCTGGGTTGTATCCGTCGGCTTGAAGTTCTCGCCCGTAAAACGGGTGTGCTGGTAGTTTCCCGTAGCCTGGACGCCATAGGTCGGCTCCAGGGCATAGGAAATCGCTGTATCGTTCGCCTGTGCGGCGGCCTGATAGCCTGCCGTAGCCCCTGTGAAAGGCATTTCTCACCCCATAAAAAAAGGCCACCCAAAGGCGGCCATGTCAGGAAATTCAGGAAGGATCAGGACGCCGGCAGGACGATGTCCTGGTAGCGGTAGTCCACCATCAGGGAGAAGCGGACCCAGTTGCCGGTCTGGTCGGCATCAGGCGGGTCGAAGCCCTGTTCGTCATAGAAAAGGCCGGCCGGCAGCGGCGCGACGGGGGCCCGAAATGCGACGGACAGAGCCTTGCGCTGCGTGATGGCATCGATCGCGCCCGTCCCGCGCCGCACCATCAGGTGCAGCCAGATCTGGCCGGTTTCTTCATCGACGATCTCGCCCACGCCAAGGCGTCCGGAGGAGGCGCTGGCAACCTCGAAGTTGACCCATGAGCCTGTGGTCTGATCGAGGTCCTGGGCAAGCGCATCCTTGACGTTCAGGCCAAGTGCTGTGGCGGCTGCCGTGGCACGATCAAAAGCATCCTGCCAGACGACGGGAGAGGTCATGTTCCACCTGCTGCAATGAGTTTCCAGCCGCAAAGCTCGCTGCCGTCATAGACGGGTGCGGCATCTGTCAGCGCGTATTGACGGCCCCCATCCGTCAGGATGTCCGCGTTGGCGGGTTGTCCGTATGCAGCGGCTGCCAGTTCATCGTTCAGGGTTTCCGCCACGAAAGGCATGACGGATACGCCTGATTCCAGTGCCGCCGTCGCAGGCGGCGCGGCATAGGCCATCAGCATGACCGGTTTGGTCCCGCTTGGCCGCGACAGTGTCATCAGCCGGCCTTTCTTGCGGATCTGCCGGCGACGGCGGTCTGTTCTGTAACCCATCAGGAAAACCCTGCCGACAAATAGCGAGACAGGAACGCTGCCGCGTTACCGGGGAGGCCGCCTGTGGTGGCGTCGGGCAACGACCAGGACGTGGAGCCCACGCCTTGTTCGCTTTCCGATTTCAGAAGCGGATCACGATCCTGCGCTGCGTAAAATGACCGTGCCGTCAGGAGGACAGCCTGTCGAATATCGGCAGGCAATGTGACAGGAAGCGGTTTTTCATCTGCGTCGGTCATTCCAGGGATGACCCATCCAGCACGATAAGACACGAGGTAACGCCCTGGTCCCCATAAGGAACCATCACCGTTCTCCGGATATAAGATTCCACTTGAGGACGAAAAGTCCCATCCGTCCGGAGGAGTCACAAGGGGCTGTCCATGTCTGACCACACTGGTGATCGAGAGAACAGGACGGACATCCAGAACAAATGAGGCCATTTGATCGCCCGGTCTTATGCGGATCAGATCTGTATAGTCAGCGGCCGTGATCTGTCGCCCGATATAGCTTTCAACAGCAGCAGATGCCGACAACAACATATCTATCAGGGCTTTGTCCTGGGATGTGTCACTGTCTGCAATCGACAACGCTGCCTTGAAATCAGGCAAAGCCACGAAGGGCAGCGGATCCGCTACCCCATTGGCCTGGAGTGTCGTCATGATCGTCTCCAGTCCTTGGATCAGCCGCCAGCCGGCGCCGCCGTCAGATCGGCAAAGCTGCCATTGATCAGGGCTTCCGGACGGTAGACCGCCAGCATGGCCCGCTCTTCAGCAAGGATCGTGACCATGTTCTTGACGAAGTTGTCCCGGTCTTCCGTGGAGATGGAGACCGTTGCGTCTTCGCGGTCGAAGATCTGCGCTGCCAGGCGGAACGCACCCGTCATGAACTTGCCCTGACCCATGGCAAGGCTTTCTGCCACCGGAAGCCCCCAGAGGACCGGACCGGTCAGTCCCAGCGGATTGGCGAAGACATAGCGCTGCTGCGCATCCTTCGTCAGCGTGATGCTGGCCCAGTCCGTCGGGTTGAGGATGTGTCCCGTTGCCGGGTATTCAGCGAGCGTCGTCTGGAGCATGGCCAGACGCAGACGGTCGATCATGGTCTCATTCTTGACCAGGACGCCGGCCGGCTGGGCATAAGGCACGGAAGAGGCCATCAGCCCCTTGATGCTGACACCGGTGCCGTCGCCGTTCAGGAGCGCATCATCTTCCTTGAAGGCCAGGCCATAACGCAGGCGGCCGTCGATGTAGCTCTGAAGCATCGGGGCATCTGCCAGGATCTGCTTTGAGGCCATGACGAAATGCGCGATCGTCCGAACCGGCAGCGTTTCCAGAGCGAACTGGATGTCAGACTGCGGCTTGGGATTGGCTGGGTTTTCCGCCACGAAATCCGCATTGTTCGTGAAGCCGGTTTCCTTCACATAATCGATGGATCCGGATCCCGTGTTGCCAGGCATCAGCAGGTCGCGGATGACCAGCGAGCGGATCGGCTGCTGGATGATCTGCGGCTGACGATCCGCCACGACGAGGCCGGTCGTGCCGGAAACACCGGTCGAGCTGGCAGACGTGATGTTCTTCACCTCGATCTGGACGGTTCCCTTCCAGTTGGAACCCCGCTCCATAGCGGCCTTGACTTCGTCAGACTGGACGAAACGCTGCCCGATCGAGAGGCTGGGCTGGCTCTCGTGACCACGGCCACGAGCAGCTTTCTGCTCCATCTCTGTCACACGCGCCGCCAGAGCATTCATTTCGGTCAGGGCCTTGTCCGCACTGGCCTTGGTCTCACGCGAGACATCGCCAAGATTTTTCAGCTCTGTCCGGGCCGTCTCGGCAAACGTCTTGACCTGGTCCGTCGCCGCCGTGAGATCCGCAACAGCCTGTTTGTATTCGTTTTCGGTGGGCATCCGTTTTTCCCATAAAAAAAGGCACCAGAAGGCGCCTTGCATTGCAGTGTGGTCAGTCGAGCCGGCTCAGAGGCCGGAGGCTCCGGTCAGATCCGGAAGCGTGAAGCCGGCCAGGGATGGAGATGACGTCCCCAGTCCCGAAAGCGTGTCCAGCACCCGACGGAAGTCATCCGAGAACGGGGCTTTCTTCGTCAGTGCCAGCGGAGCACCCGTCAGGGCCAAATGCGCTGCCTGAAGATGCTCAAGCATGGCGTCGCATTCTTCCTGCGTCGGCGGATGGCCGCCTTTCAGCGCCGCCTGGTGCAGGGCGATGGCAGACGCGATCGCATCGGTGGCCTTTTCAGGCGTCAGGGCGGTTTTCAGCCCCAAAGCTCCGAGGCGGCGTTTCATGTCCGTGACACGCGAGGCAGCGTTGGAAGGATCATCCACCAGGCTGACCTCATGGAGGTTCACCCGGTTGATCTGACGCTGCGCCCCGCTGCCCTGGACAGCCTTTACAGCGCCGCCTGTCGGGACATTGAAACCGATTGACAGACCGCCGAGCGCGCCGTCCTTAACTAGGCCATACAGCCGCTTGCCATAATCGGTATCCATGCCGGACAGCCGCCCTTTCAGGTGCAGCCCCTTGCTGTCTTCCGAGGCATCGGTCCACACGCCGGCAGGAAGACCGTCTCCACCGTAAAACCCGTGCATGACGTGCATTGCGATGTTTCGGCCCTGTGCCTTGCGCTCGGCCAGCGTGTCCGCAAACGCTCCAGGCATGACGATATCGCCATGTGAGTCCACGTTCCCGAAGACGCTACCGTACCCCTCGAAGGTTCCAGGCGCTCCGTTATCGGCGAATTTCACCTCAAAAGGGGCAGCGAGGAAATCACCGTCAAACATCTGGATCTCCTGTTGTGCCGGACGAAGCCGGATCTGGTGAAGGCTGACCACCCGGAACGGGCTTCAGCGTAGGCTGCACAGCTGACTTTCCGACATCCGACAGCGGGATCATCTGCGCCTGGACAGTCAGCATGTCGCCGCCCTGCATCGGTGCCATTTCTTCCTTCTCCCGGACTTCATTAGCTGTGAACCAGCCATTCTGCCGACCCGCGATATAGAAGGCTGTTCGCGCCGCCGTATCGGCTCGCAGCAGGGCGTCGACATTGTGCTTGGCGAAATAGCTCAGACGATCCACAGGGCTGAGCAGGCAGCGTGAAATGGCCTGTTCGATCCGAACCAGCCAGGGCATCAGTCCGTATTGCAGGAACCAGAGGTTCATCTGTTCCAGCCCGGTGCCCCAGGCGGTGGATTTCTCCATGCTGCCGATCATGACGGGCTGAACACCGAACCACCGGCAGATGGTCTGCACATTGAAAGCGCGGCTCTGGAGCAGCTGCGCTGCCTCCGGGTTCAGACCGATGCTTTCAACTGACCATCCGCCTTCAAGAAGCGGCGTTTTCCCCGCATTGATCGCACCCGCGTAGTCCTGAAGGGAGGCTTTCGCCAGCTTGCGCTGATCATCCGTCAGGTAGGTCGGAGCCTTGATGTAATTCTGGGTCTGAAGACCATGCCGGAAGGTCTTTCCGGCCGTTTCTTCCGCTGCCATGGCTGTGCCGAGACTCTGCCGGCCGACCGTAATGGGCGAAAGCCCCATCAGGCCGTCGAATGAGACACCCTTGATATGGAAAATCTCGTCTTCGGACAGTGTCAGGATCTGCTGCTGCCAAGCGTAGGTGTAAATCAGAGCGCCCGTGTTCGGATCCCGCCGCACTGTCATGCGATCGGGCCGCAGTGGATTGAGGGCAATCACTGATCCATCCGGACGTCTCACAACCTGGGCAAAAGCATTCCCCCAGGCCAGTAGGCAGGCGACCATACAGCCCCAGAACTCGACCCCTGTCATGTCCGCGTTCGGCTTGTCATACAGGATCGAAAACAGGGGATGTGAGCGCGCGACGTTGGACGTGTTCTCTGTCTCCCGCTGGTAGAGCTTCAACGGTAGCGAGGCGATGGTCTCCGACAGAAGCCGGATGCAGGCCCAGACCGTGTCCAGCTGGATGGCCGTGTCGACCGTGACCAGTTGTCCGGAATGCGTCGGGCCACCTGCCATGAATGCCCCGAGACGCAGATCCGTCAGGCTGACCCCCGTGATGGACACGGCCATCGCATTGGCTGCCTTGAATAGCAGTCCAGTGAGGGCTTTTGGCATTTTCATGCGCTAATCATTCCCCCTTTCAGGAAGTCATCGACACGCCCGCTCTTTGGCGGGCTTGGGTTTTTGGACATGCAGGCCACGGCATCGAACAGCGCCATCAGGGGATCGATCTTCTTTCCGCCTGCCAGCTGCTTGGTGATCTCGATGTTGTTGCCTTTGGCCTGGGCTTTCGCATTGCCAACGGCCCAGGCCATGATCGGCCGGCCGCCATGGTGGAAAGACCCGTCCGCCAGCTTGCGCTCGAGGGTCTTGATCGGTCCGGTGAGCTTCCAGCCCTGGCTGACGCCGACGATCTGGCTTTCCTCAATCCCCTGCCGGCGCAGCTCGAAGACAATTTCCGCTACACCGGCCGGATCGAGGCCGATCAGGGCCAGCTTGCCCGACCGATTGAGATCCGCGGCGATTTCGCCCAGCTCGATGATGTCGTCCTGCATGACCTCGACCAGCACGAGATCCTGCTGTTTCTCGAAATCGAGATAGCGGGGCGCTTCCTCCTTTCGGGTCTTCAGGACGTCGCGGAATACCCAGCTGCGCTGCCAGTGCAGCCAGTCATCCGTTTCAGTATCGCAGCCCAGAACGGCCATGGACAGAAAGTCGTCCAGGCCACCGCCATCGATGCCGACGACCAGGACACTGGAGCTGCTGACCACGTCTTCCAGAGTGAGATTGGGGTCTCCTCGCTGCTCCCAGTATTTCGCGCCTGCCCAGGCCTTCTCTCGCAGGGAGAGCCCGACCTGGACGTTGAGGTGCTTGGCCATCCAGACGCGGAGCGGGCCTTCGCCAGCTTCCTTCTGCTGGTCATACTGGCTGATCAGGAACTCGGTCCCGACCGATAGGCCAAGGTTCGGGTTGGTGACGTACCAGTAGTCCGGATCCTTGTGTTTCTCGGCCTCGATCAGCGCGGCCGGAAACTCATAGATGACCGGGAAGAACTTCTTGTTCTGGATTTTCCCGTCCCGGACGGAGCGGGCATATTCCAGCTTCGATTTGAAAACGCCGGCCGGTTCTTCTTCGGACTGGGTGGTCAGATAGATCACGAAACCTTCAGGGCGCGACGAAATGCCGCCCATGGCTTCCATGAGCATGTTCTCGCCTGTCGGCTTCTTGCCAAACTCCCAGAGCTCATCGACGAGAATGCCGGTCGCCTTCTTGCCGACCACCGACTGGCCGTCAGCGGCCACGACTTTGAGCGTCGCTCCGGTCTGCCTGTGGGTGATGATGCGGTTGTACTGCTGGACGTGGAAGATCGCGTCCAGATCCGGGTCATTCAGGACCATGTCCCGCGCTGGTTTGAAGGCGTTGTCGGCCGCTTCCTTGGTCGGTGCCAGGATCAGAAATTCAGCCGATCGACGCCAGTTCAGCACCAGCTGGGTCAGCATGACGCCGGCTGCGATGGTCGATTTGGTGTTCTTCTTGCTGACCAGCAGGAAAAACTCGTTGATGTGCCGGACGCCGGTGTCCGGATCGTAGGACCCGAAGAAAGAGGCCGCAAAGTCCTTCAGCCAGGGCCGGCAGGACTCACCGATTGTCGGCTCGCCCATCACGTCAACGAGCTTCAGGGCATTGAAGACATCCATGCCCTGCTTGGCTGCCTCAGGAAAAAGCGGCGGGCAGGGGATCAGGCTTTCACCGGCAACAATTCGCTTTTCCCAGGACGGGCAGGCTGTCGACCAAGTGAGCGTGGCAACGGCAGCGCCAATGGCAGCGGCCTGCTTGACTGCTTTTCTGACCCCGGTCCGTTTTAGCGTAGTTTTTCGTGCCCGTGAGCTCGCTTTAACCGTCCCGTCGCTTACCATTGTTCACCACCAGCTTGGGTTGATGCATGGGGGCGAAACGGCCGGAGGATGCCGTTTCTGCCGCATCCTTCATCTGCTCTTTCTTGCCTTTTTTGCTGGCACCTTTGCCGCCCAGGAGTGCGACGGTCTGCGCGATCGTCTTGAGTGAATTGGCCCGGATTGGATGGCTGATGGCTTTCTGCATTGCCTCACGCCGGCGCGGGTTTTCATCGTCCATCGTCTCGATTTCTATGGCTTCGGAGAGCTCACCATGGTGCGCTGTGATCTGCTCCAGTTCGTCGGTCATCCGTTCTGCCAGGCAGAGCAGACGTCCCTCGATGTCATCCGGAATGGCTTCCGCGACGATCGGGGAGGGGCGTTTTTGCGCAGGCTTCCCGGAGTGCGCACCGGTGCGCACTCTTGGAGCGCGAGTACGCACCTTTTGCGCACCTGTTTTCTCCCATCCTTCGGACGCGATGCGCTTGCGCAGGGTGCTTTCGGCAATCCCGAACTGCTTGGCAATCTGGCGGTTTGACAGCGTTCCAGCGCAGTACGCGCTGGCAATCTCCTCCCAGTTTGCGGGCGGTTTCTTCGACATTCTGGACCGTCCTGCGCAGGATGGTGCGCACCTCATTTCGTTATTTCAGGAAAATTTTTCACGCGTGGAACTGGCGCGGTTACACCCCTGGGGTCGGGCCGAAGATTTGACCCGCCCCCCCTCAATCCGGACCGTTTCGGTCGCCTTTTGGGTCGAAAACGAGAAAAAATGGCTGTTTTCCGCCGTTTTTCACCAGTTTTTCGCGGCGCGCTGCGCTTTTGCCCGCGCCGTCTTGGCCGTGTGGCACGAGCCGCAGAGCAGCTGGACGTTCGCCGGATCGAGCTTGGCGCCACCATCCTTCAGTTCGACGATGTGATCGCCGAAGATCCGGCAGCCAGACCGGCCGCAGCGTTCGCAGACGCGTCCACGCTGCTTCAGGATGGTGCCCATCAGGGCGCGCCATTCCTTCGAGACATAGAACGCGTCCGCACGCTTGGGTGGTTCGCGGGCAATGCTGGTGTCCAGCACTGTCAGCCCGCTGTTGATGCAACGTAGCAGTGCCATGACACCCTTTCATTGTGATGAGAGCGAGCCGCTCCGCAACGCAATGCGAAGGTGCTGCTTGGTTATGAAGGCGAGTTCATATTTCGGCTCAGAGACTGTGCCTGTTGATCCTGAATGTAGCTGAAGTAACCACCCGCCGTGATGCAGGCACACAAGGTGGCAACACCGATGAAGATCATCCAGCCACGATTTGACCGACCTGAAGCCAGTCCGATCTGAAGAACCTCAATACCTTTGATGAAAAGGTAAAAGGAGAGCAGATACGTCAGTATCTGAAGCATTCCAGCCATGTGTTTCTATCCGTCTGGTCAGATCACATCGGGCGGGAAAGTGTGATGTTGGTGTTGTTGCACTGGGACGCTTCAACCGTGTTGATGTTGCGATCCAGCTTGACCATGCATTTCTCGACGTTCAGGCCACCGCGTCCATCGCTGCTGATGTTGGTGACGAAAGGACCAGCCTGACTGGTGCAGGCTGATACTGCAAATGCAAGGAACAGCGCGGGGACAATGGCTTTGAACTTCATGAAATTGCTCTTCAATAGAATCTTATCGTGACGGTTTGTCACAGAAGATTTCTATTCGCTGTCTGCTTTGAGCGCAATCTGAATGAGGCGGCGGACGGCTTCGGCCTTCGTCACCTTATGTATCTTGGCATAGTGTTGGATCGCTTCACGCTGTTCTTCAGGAAAACGAATTCCCCACATTGGGTCTGTGCCTGTGGCAGGTCTCCCACGTTTTTTACGATTATCGTTTATTGACTCTGTCATGAATAACGATTATCAAGAAAGCAGGCCGGAAGGAAGAGGCAACTTCCAACCGGCCCTAACCCAGAACAAGGGACTACCCCCATGTCAAAGGCTATCCAAGTCTCTACCACATCCCGGCGCGCGATGCTCGCCGGACTTGCCACGCTGTCCATGACAGGTGCAGTTCAAGCAATGGAACGTCCAGACGTACAGCTTATCAGTCTGTGCGATGAGTTCATTGCTGTTCGCTCTCAACTCGATACCCGATCACAGTATCCTATCGGATCTCAGGCATATCTGGCCGAACTGGAAAAAGAAGAAAGCCTCTGCTGGCTTGAAATTGATCTGCTTGGTCGTATCAGCCAGATATCCGCGCAAACGATCTTCGGCATTAAGGCCAAGGCTCAAGTCGTCCAGATCTACCTGCCGAATCACATTGCAGACTGCGAAGTGGAAACAGAACAGCCAGAGGTACAGGTCGTGTTCAGTCTGCTTCAGGACATTGCCACGTTTGCAACGGAGGCACGGGCATGACGGATCTGGTTCCCTTCAGCTTCGAAAGCCATGACGTTCGGGTAGTCATGCGTGATGGCCAGCCGTGGTGGGTGCTGGCCGATGTCTGCAATGTGCTCGGCATCTCCAAAAACCGCGATGCAGCAACCCGTCTTGATGATGACGAAAGGATGCCGGTAGTAGTGGACACCCTTGGTGGTCCGCAGGAAACAGTCGCTATCAACGAAAGCGGTCTCTACAGCCTGATCTTCACGAGCCGAAAGGCAGCGGCCAAGCGCTTCAAGAAGTGGGTCACGTCCGAGGTTCTGCCGCAGATCCGCCGGACGGGCGGCTATCGGGCCGATCAGGTCTCCTATGCTCCACCACCGTGGACATTGGAAAACTGGCGGGAGCGTCTGGCGACGGTGCAGGAAACGCGCAAGATCTTTGGCGAACCCGATGCCCTGTGGATGTGGGAGCAGATGGGCTTTCCGGAACCGCCGCAATGGGGCGCTGAAATCGAGCACATCCAGCGCATGACCGAGGGTATGACGCGGGAACAGGCCATTGCCAACCACTTCCGTCCTCAGCCGATCCAAGCCCCGCCTGACGTTGTGCAGGAACGTGTCACCATCACCCGAAGCGTGAAAAAGCGCCGTTAACTGCGAAAGGCCGGACACTGTTCCGGCCTTTTTTATGCCTTGGCGATGTCCAAGGGAACCTGAACGAACGCGCTGTCCGGCGATGCGCGTTCGTGAAACCGGATGTAGCTGCGCGATGCGTTCACCTTCACCGCGTCGGTGATGGCCTGCATGGCGCGCTGCCACTCTTCATCGTCGATCGAAAGCCGGCGCAGTCCAAGGATCTTGGACACGTTCAGCTTTCCTTCCTTGCCGACGTCAAAAGCATCGGTGACGACGGCGCGGATGTTGGCGTTGCCGCCTTCTGTCCAGCGCGTCAGGCAGCTGTCCACCAGTTCCTTGGCGATCTGGAGCTCAGGGCCGAACGTGATGGTGTCGCTGATGGCGATGGTCACGCGCTCGCAGCCGTCATAGGTCGACAGCGTCAGATTGCCCTTGGCACCACCTTTCTTGGCTCCATACTGATCAGCCAGAAGGTCGAGAAAGGCGCGAATGTCGCTGTCCGCATCCTCACGAAACTGGCGCATGCCTTCACGGATGGCGCGGGCGCGCTCGAACAGCTTGCGCACCAGCTCGTCCTGGAGCAGGTCCTCCGGCTTTACGTTCGCTCGTGGCACCAGACGGCCAGCGGAATCCTTCATGTAATCGTCGGGGTTGTGGCTCATGCCTGTTCTCGCTTGCGATCGGCCTCGATTGCGCGGGCGCGGCGCGCTTCAGCTGCTGCCCAGATCTTCATTCCCGGCATCCGCGCATGCTGTGCCGTGCGCTCGTAACGCTCGGCCACGCGCGTCCAGAAATCGACATGCTCCGCCTGGATCTCTTCAGGCGTTTCGGGTCGGCGTCGGTATCGAGTGCTCATTTTGCTCTCCAATAATGGCCGACGCCGCCTTTTCGTGAGGCGTCAGTCTTTCAGGTAATTGCCGCCACCGTCGCCTTCGCGGACGTGGGCGTAGCGTGTCGTGGTCTTCAGGTCGGAATGTCCCAAAGTCTGCTGGACGACATGCGCGGGCGCGCCATTGTCCAGGGCGTGTGATGCGTGGGCGTGCCGGAACCAGTGCGCCGAGGCATCTGGCAATCCGGCACGCTTCGCCGCCCGCTTCACGAGGCGATGTGCAGCTCTCAAGTGAAGCGGGCTCCCATCGTGGCCGGGGACAACGGGCGTCTCAGGACGCCAGTCGTCAGCTCTCACAGCCACGATCTCTTTCCACAGCTTTGCGGGAACAAGCACATGTCGTGTCTTGCCCCCTTTGCCGAACACAGAGGCAACGCCTCCCTGCTGACGCCGTGTCATGTCTCGCCAGGTCAGGCTGCACATCTCCGAGATGCGCAGACCCATGAAATACAAAACGCGAAGGGCGACCCGCTTTCGCGGGCATTCCTCCATGTCGATGACGCGCCGCACATCCTCTTCGGTTAGGATGCGCTCACTGAGACGATCTCGCCCACGATCGAGGCGAAGCGCTGCGCCGACGTCCACATCCAGAAAACCAACGCGGACCCCGAAGGCCAGAGCCGATTTGACGGAGGCCAGCTTTCGGCGGCGCGTGGCGTCTGATCCCTTGAGGCTGTCAAACCAGCCTTGCAGGTCATCCAGCACGACATCCGCAAGCGGCTTGTCAGCCCACTGGCGAAAGGCATCCACGTCCGCACGATAGGCACGCGTCGTGTTCGCGGAGCGGTTGTGAAGCCACATATTCACGAGGCGATCGTCATCAGAGATACGGGGCCTTTTCGCGGCCGTTGCTGGTGCCATTGGCCCAGTTCTCCGACAAGTCGTTGAATAATAAGGATTTCCGATCCTGCGGAGACCCTGAAAAACCGTCAGATAACAGGTATTATCGGACGGGTTCTGACCCCTTCCAGCGGGTTATCTGACAGTCTGCCCTTATGGGCTTGTCAGATAACTCCGGGTTATCGCGCCGCTTTTCGCGCCTGTCAGTCGGATGGCGAACCACCCTTCTTGCGCCCTCGGTCACCCAGCTTGGGACCGCGCCCCAGGACGGATTGATACAATCCTGGCTTGCCGGCCTCGATCGCCTGGGCGTCGAGATCCTTCACCAAACTGTCGACAATTTTTCGCATGGACGCGGCGCTGGCCTGCATGAGGCGACTATCCCACCCGTTGCGATGCCAGCGATGGTCTGTGCAACGGACGACAGTTGTGCCCGAAAGCTGAAGCGATTTTTCGCGGCGGCTGTCCCATAGCGAGACGTCAGCGCGGTGAATGAATGTGCGGTTGAAGATGACGGGCACGCAAAGTGCCCGTTTCCCCTCGACCGCAAGCACAAGGAAGTGCTGCGCGCCGCGACGGCACACGTCGCCTGCGCTCGCAGGTGCGAGTGTCCGCATTTCTGATTCGCTTTTGGCAGGGAGGCGAAAACGCCAATAAAAAAGGCGTGGACCTTCAATGGTCACACGCCTTCGTAGAGCCTAGATGTTTACTGTCCGTTCCTGTTCCAGGTCAACAGGTTTTAACTGATTAGCTTTCCTTCGTAGTAATCAGTCAGCTGCTCGAGAAGCAATTCGACTGCTCCCGCCATGCCATGACGATCCTTCCCGTAAATCTCTGCGATCTTCGAGATGGATAGTCCGTCCAGCACCAGGAGAACAAGCAAGTCGGCTGCATACCTTCCCAAGGTCCGCCGCACGCCTTCACAGCGTGCCACCGCTGCCGATCGCGCCAGAAGCATGTCTTCCAGCGTTCCCTGCCCATTTGAACGCCGCTCTGGGTCCGATGCGCCCATGACGCCGGTTTCAAAGTCCCGCGCCCATTGTTCAGCGACGTTAACATGGGACTGCTTAATCTTCCCGCTGCGGAGAAGGCTATACAGCCCAACACCACGCCGGATTACCGCGATTTTTCTGTTTTTCCCTAAGTTCAGTTCAGTAAAGGTGAAACGGTTATTCCAAGCCCCGACAAGCGGGACAATGTCTTCTCTAACTTCTTGAGTCGCCTCAGAGGCAATAGTCATTTGCATTCCACGTCATGTGGGGTTGCGCTTACAAAATCGGCCGTTGTCGTCCCGGTTCGATGTGAACCGCGCTAGACGGGCCTGGAGCGTGACAATCTCCAGGGCTTGGTTCGCCACTGTCTTCTCCATGGTGGCGGCGCGCTGTCGCGCCTGGTCGCGTTCGAGGCAGACAGTGTCGAATTCAGAATATGTGAGGCGGGCAAGGGCGCGACGGAAAATCATGCGTCAGATCCAGCCAACAGCAGGCGCACCAGTGTGGCCATGCTCGAAAACAAACCAGGCGAACGCGACCGTGCCATTCTTGGCCTTCACGCCAGATCCTCCAGGCGGCATCGACATGCGCCGACTGGACACCCAGACGCGGGCCAAGGGCACGGTCTTGAACCATTCGCCACGCGCAACGCCCTCCAGGAAGGCAAGCCGGAGCAATACAGCCACCCGGTCAGTGGTCTGCCTCAATGCTTCCTCGACGAATGTCTGGGCAACGCCATAGGGCGGATTGCTGACAATGCTTGCCGGCGCAACAATGGAAAGCACGGCTTGGAAATCAGCCACGACGTACTTGCCGCCAGCACGGTCCACACGATCTGACCCGATGGCTTTGATGCCATGTGCCTCGAGACGATCCGGAATGTTCCCGCCGCCGCAACATGGATCTGACACAAGCCCGTCAAACGGCCTTTCGGCCTGAAGCAGTGCATCCACTGCCCAGGCCGGCTCGATATACCAGTCATCCGCGTGCCGTTCGTACCCCGAAGCCCTCATGCTGCCTGCTCCTGCGGGCGGTACCAGTCCAGGTAAGCAGAGCGTTCGTATGGGCAGTCTGGCAGACCATGAGCCTGCGCCAGATCTGGCCATGCTCGCTGTACGGCAGAGAAGTCCCGTTTTTCGCGGAATGCCTCGTTCCAGATCCCCTGCGCCCTGGTAAACGCTGCCACCGCCCGTTCTTCCCAGTCTTCCAATGAAACGGGCTCTGGTTCCGGAGCAGTTGACACTCCGGCCTGATGATCAGCCCAGAACCGCTCGATGGGTTTACAGAAAGCCCCCATCCTGTTGGCAGTATCGCCATTCAGGGCCATTTTCTCTGCATGCTGCTTCACAGCTTCGACCAGAACGTCGGCTGGAACACCCTGCCGAAGGAAACGGCCGCAGATGCTCTTGGCGAACCCGGCCTGACCGTCTGGCAAGCGCCCAATCTTGAGGACGCGGGCAACTGTCTGGGAGATCAGGCTCTCTGCGATTTCCAGAACTGGTTTGTCGGTTTTGGTTTCTGCCGGTTTCGTAGATTTAGAATTTAGAAGGGATATATCTTTCTCTGATTCTAGATCTACGGAAACCTCAAAACCGGTTTCAAAACCTAAATCGCCGGAAACCAAAACCGTTTCCAAAAACTGGTTTTGGTTTTTGGTTTCGGAATTCCGTCCACCAGGCATGGACGTCAGCAGACGCATTTCCCGCTGTTGGGTGGCCTCATGTTCATCACGCTCCCGACGCTCCCGTGCCTGCTCTTTCGTCTCGCCTTTGCGGGGCCGTCCGCCCTTGAACGCGTTGGCGCGGGACGTCATAGCCTTCACACTGGCACCAGGAGCGAATTCTCCGGCCTCCTGACGCGCTTTGAACTCTTCCAGCCTGCGAGGCTGCGCCGCACGAGCCGCAGCACGTTCTGCACGCCGGATCTGCCGCTCCACTAGGTGGGGGCTATACAGCGCACCATCCTCGTCACGAAGCATGAAGCGTGTCAGCTCGAGTTCCGGCAGCACACGACGCATCACCTCGACGTTCTCGCACGCCAGCTGCGCCACTTGGGCATCATCCAGCGCCCGGCCACCAACGCGGAACACCACGTCACGGGCAGATTTCAGTGCGTCCATCAGCGAGTGAAACACACCGCGCTGTTCAGCTGGCAGAACCTTCAGAAAGGCCATGGCGGGAATGTCATCACGATCGAACGTGGAAGGGACCTGGAACGTCATGGTGTCCCTCCCGTCTTGATACGGGCACGAACGGCGCGGAGACCGTGGCTCACGGCCGTCTGGAGTTTGCAGAGATCCGCTTCCAGCTCGATGGCCTCACCGTCATCGATGACACCATCCGCCATGATGCGCATGGTAGTCGCCATGGTATCGCCAGACCGCCGCGCGACGGCCTCCATGCTTTCAGGAATATGTCCTTCACCGACATGGATCGGCACCAGGACATAACCGAGATGCTGGGCCATGACCGTTAGGATCAGCGGCTCTTGGGCGAACTCGTCCAAGGCAACGGCAACATCGACAGGAATGACCGAAGGGCTATGCCGCTTCTGATATTCCGAGATCCGGGCGCGGCTGACGCGGGACGCCTCGGCCGCAGGATCCACACCACCAATGGCTTTGACGGCCATCTGTGTCGCTGTCTTGAGACGGGAAAGCAGCGTCATGCGCGTTCTCCCAGCACTGTGGCCGAGGACTCGCGCCCTCGGCCACGATCGTTCATCCTGTGTCTGTCACAACCAACAGGAGACGATTCCATGACGAACGAAGTCGGTATTCTTTCGATTACCCGTACCTCTCCGCACGAATATGATTTCGAAATCGCTCTAAGCGATACAACCGAAGACACGCGCATCCATAATCTTGTCCTGACCGCGACTGTCCAGAACCAGTCTGGATCCGAAATAGATTTCCACCACGAAGAAGCACGCGTTTTGTCAGTTGCACAGGATTGCATCACTGTCCTTCTCAAGCAAAACAAAGATCGCCAAGAGGCACACAAGCAGCGCATCATTGCTCAATATGAACTGACGAATTAAGTGAACTGACTTTCCTGACGCCACGCGAAGGATTTCGTGTGGCGTCACTCTTCGGAAGATCACTCATCCAAAGCTGCGGTCCTACCTGCGTCTCGTGAAGCGGGAGTTTGGCGATAGGCACATGCCACATCCTAAGCTCATGGACACGTGCCAGCATGGAGTTGAGCAGCGATATCTTATCGGCCAGCGAGAGCTTCTCGTAGGCCCTTATTTCCGCGAAAGTCGGGCTGGCACGCCACGCGACTTTTGACTCAATAAGACTGTGAATATCGCTGACCACGAAGGACAGCCTCTTCTGGATTTCTTGTTCCAGTTCTTCATTAAATGTCTTCAAGACACCATCTTGCTGACGGCGGCATGAGCGGAGCTTACGCTTGAGGGTATGGAAGATGCTCATGCTGCACGGGTCTCGCAGAAAAGGTCTGGACGAAGTTGATCTACCGGCAATCCCGTCAGTTCAGAGACGGCGTCCAAGTGCCATTTCGGCACTCTTCCCCACTTGGAGACGGCGGCTTTGCTGATGCCACATTTTTTGGCAATCGCAGTTACCGCTCCTCGTCGGGCACGGATCTCGATGATGATATCGTCGCTCATGCATTCCTGTTACCGGGGTTAACAAATGAAGGCAACAGAATTAAGAGGCCGGCATGTTAAGCCTCTGCCATCCCAGAGGAATGACGACGCCAAAGCCAAGCCGTAAAAAGACGCCGACGCCAGCCTCAATCGCGATGGGGCTACGGATAAGAACACAAAGAGAACATTTAGGGTTTACCCAAGCTAAACTTGCGGCCATGCTAGGGGTAACAGTGAATGCGATCACACAGTACGAGACTGGCCGCGCATCACCTAGGAGGGAGCGTGTACCGGCGCTTTTGAAGGCTTTGGGAAAGTCGATTGGATGGCTGTTGACGGGTGACGAACCCGCAGAAGAGGTCAAAGCCCAAACCCAACAAGAGCAGACGATTCTCCTCAAGGCGCGGAATCTGTCACCCGAATCCCAAGACATCTTGATCAAGATGATCGAAGCGCTACAAAAATAATATTAACCCCGGTAACATTTTTCTTGTCTGACGCTGTTACCGGAGTTAACAGTCTCTCCATCGCACCGACGCGATGGAGATCGATATGTCATTGCCCGCAGGTGAGACGCGCCAGTCTCACACAGTCATCAGTTCCGACGTTGCGAAAGCGCACCTCATCCTGCGCCGCAACATGCCGGACAGCCTTCACAGCCTCTTAAATCTGAAGCACGTCGCGTCTTCAGCTCCGGTCCCTGCCTTCGTCATGCTCGCCGAAGCCGATCACTGGGACCGGTCCGCGGATTATGCGGCCTGTCATCGTGACGCGATGCTCTCGAGCGGCATCCGGTGGACGTTCGTCACGGCTATGCGGGACATTGCCACGACATGGCGCTGCCGCGCTCCGTCCCGCCAGCTGACCCATGACCTGGGAGCAGCATGATGCGCCAGCTTCATCCCCTTCTGCGCGGTCACACCGACCAGTCCTTCGCCGAGTTCCTGTCTGACCGCCCGGTCGCAGTCCAGATGAAGGCGCGTGAACGCCGCGTGTGTCTGGTCCATGCCCGTCAGCGGGCAGAAGATGCGCCGAACGCCGGCATCGCTGCGGCCTACACCAAGACGGCCGAGGCGGTCGAAGAGGAGCTGGTGCAGCTGCTCCATGACACGCGCCCTGCAGATCCTGTTCCCTTTCCGGAACCGCCGGCTTCGTCTGGTCCGCAGACGCTGGAAGATCTGCTCGAGCGTTCAGTGCCACAGCCCCGCAATCTGCGGATCTCGAACTTCCTGCGCTTTTGCACGGACCTCTTCCCAGGAGGCCGCGATGTCCACTGATGTCATGGACGTGATGCTTCCGTGCTGTCTGGTGGCCGCACTGTATGGGGCAGGAATCATCACCGTGCTCATGATCGCCAAGGCCGACAGCTGGCTCCAGGTCTTCGGCCCGAAGGAGGCAGCATGAGGTCTTCATCCCGATCGCCGGATCTCTTCCGCGTCACCATGCTCGGAATGCGCCCCAATCCCCGACGTGATCAGGGCTTTGCTGAATATCGGGACGCAGAGAAGCGCGCCAAAGAGGACACGCGCCGCACAATCTGCGCCCACGATATTTACCTCGGCACTCGCCTGGTCGCCACCGTTACCGCCCCATCCTTCGCCGGCAAGATATCGGTGGACATGACAGCCTTCGGGAGCCGCTACGCATGAGCAAGCGCACAGACACGGAACGGCTGGATTGGTTTGATCAGAACTGCGCGCGGGCCCGATCAAGATGGGATGATTCCACCAAAGGTGTGGAGTGGGACGTCCGAGGCGGTAATTGGCGCGCTTCATTTCGCACCGCTATCGACGCAGCTATGGACGCGGAAGAACGGGCATGAGCGGGAAAATCGTTCAGATGCCGCCACGCGTCCTCGATATTGGCGATGCGGCATCTTATCTGGCGATGTCGGTCGGGACGTTCAGAACTCAGGTTCTGCCCCATGTGCGCCAGATTGCCCTGTCGGCTCGTCGGCGGGGATATCTGGTCTCTGACCTGGATCGCTGGATTGATCAACAGGCTGGCGGTGGAACAGAGCTGCCAGCTTCTGTCAACCCTTGGGACATGATGAGTTGACCACCCTTCGGCTGCCTTACATCCAGCGTTTCAAGGATCGGCACGGAAAGGTCAGATATTATTTCCGTAAGAAGGGGCAGAAGCGGATAGCGCTGCCGGATCTGCGGGATCCGGGTTTCATCGTTGCTTATCAGGCTGCGGTTTCAGGTGCGGAGCCGCGAGGGCTCGACGCAGCGGTGGTGACACCCACCGGCAGCCTGAGAGACGTGATTGAGTCCTGGTACGCTACCGCGCATTTCAAGACTCTCGAAGAGAGTACGAAAGCCGTTTATCGGCGCTTGTTGGAACGCATGAGAGGCGCAGACTACGCCGCCAATCCCGTCCTGCTCATGGAGAGCCGTCATGTGCGGATGATCATGAGCCGGTATAACGAATCGCCGACGACCGCGAACCGGATGCTGAGACTGCTCTCCATGCTGATGGAACACGCCATCCATATGGGATGGGCCGAGAGCAATCCCACGGCGGGCGTTCCGCGCATGAAGATCAAAAGTGACGGCATCCATTCATGGACAGATGATGAGATTGCCCGATACGAAGCCCGCTGGCCAAGCGGCACGAGAGAGCGTCTGGCATTGGCTTTACTGCTCTATACGGGGCAGCGTCGAAGCGACGTTGTGAAGATGGGGCCAAGCTCCGTGAGTGCGAACGGTATTCATCTCCGTCAGCAGAAGACGGGCACCGAACTGGTCATCCCTATTCATGAGCAACTGCGCATCGAACTGGATCGTGAGCAGTCAAACGGGGCAGGGACGTTCCTGACGACTGAGCGAGGCCGACCGATGTCAGTGAACAATTTCTACAACCAGTTCATCGACTGGTGTCGTGAAGCCGGATTGCCGCCCGGATGCAGCCCGCATGGTCTGAGAAAAGCCGCAGCCCGAAGGCTCGCAGAAGCAGGCTGCACAACCCACCAGATCGCCGCCATCACAGGCCACCGGAGCCTCAGCGAAGTCGCCCGCTACACCCGTGCGGCTGAGCAAGTAGAACTGGCACGTTCAGCAATTTTACGTTTAAAGGGAAAATGAAAAAATAAATTATGCTGGTACTTTGAGGGCGCATATGAAGACTCTAGCTACAGGGATTTTGTCGGCAATACTGGGAGCTATTTTCATATTAATAATGCAGGGAATTCCCTTAAAGAGTGAGGGAATGTCTTATGCTGATCTATCAGCCGTTCTTCTCTCAGCTGTTGGTGTAATTGTCGCTATTTTTGGCGGTGTTCTAGCGGTTGCTGCCTTTTGGGGCTTCAATCAAGTTAAGCAAGACGCGATCCAAGCTGCTGAAAAAGCCGGTATGCGGGAGATGAAAGAACAAATTGAGTCCGGCTCGATTAAAGGTGATATCATGCAAGAAATTTCCAAGCTGACCGAGAAGGAGTTCCGATCCGACAGAATGGAGCAGCGCATAAAACAGGTCGTAGATGCTGTCTCTTTTTCCTATGGCAATCTGAAAAAGGATCGGGAACTGGATTTGGATGGAGATGAAGAATGAGCGCTGAATGGAAATTGTTAACGCCAACAGAGCGGCAGGTCATTGAGGATTTTCAGGAGATCGCACCGGTACGCCTTTCAGCTTTGGCTAAAGCTTTAGGGGTGACGGTCAAAGCGGCGACACTGGCTCCTGGCATATCTGGCGAAATTCGTCCTGAGGGAAACTCGTACGTAATACGTGTCAATCGGCACGATCCGCCAAAGAGACAACGGTTTACCGTGGCGCATGAGTTGGCTCATTTCCTCCTACATCGTGATCAGATTCAGGAGGGTCTTAAAGACAATGTGCTGTATCGGTCGGGCTTATCAGATACCAGGGAAGCGCAGGCCAATAGATTGGCTGCGGATATTCTCATGCCGGAAGGGCTTATTAAGCAATGCAGGGAGGCAGCCGAGGATAAAGGGGTTGGAGACATTATTCTTTATATGTCAGAAGCTATGGGTGTATCCGAAGACGCAATGAAGATTCGGTTAGGAATTTAATACATAGGTTTTTTTATGCTAAGAGATTTCAGCGCAGTTAATTATCTGCCCATATTATCTATGCGCCCGGCAGAAATGAGGGCTTTAGAAGAGCTTCCCGAGAAGACTAAAAATCTTCTTTTGCCGATAGTCCATCTGCGACCATGGACGACTGCACATAAATTGGATGCTGTAATACAGCGGATTGAGGATGCCTATAGTAATCGCCCTATTATTATAGGGGTTGGACCTCAAGAGGCTGAAAGTACCCGGCCAGTTCATCATGATCTAGATAGGCTTAGAAAACCGGAAGATGGTTTTGTAGAATGGTGTGATTTCATGCGTGAGCATGACAACTACATTCCATGTGTGCAGTTGTCGCTCGAGGCGTTGCACGAAACTCGGCAAATTGAATCTTTGTATGCCTTAGGGCGTGGAATCGTTTTTGTTGTCCCAAGACAGGCCTTTGCAGCGTTGCCCGTTTTGGCGTCTCGTGTGTCACGTCTGACTGACGGTGGGCACGGTGTAATTTTTGTTATGGATCTGGAGAAAACGGGCGCTACTGATCTGGTAGAGGCTAGTGCACGTGCTCCTCAAATCGCAGATATAAAATTTAGATGCCCAAACTGTTTTGTTTCAATATCGGGAAGCAGTTTCCCAGAAACATTTGTGGGAATCGAAGAGCAGGAAATATTTGAAAGGCGGGTATTTAACCTGCTTCCGGATAAAAATAGGTTGATTTACAGTGATAGAGGAAGCGCGCGTTGCGAAAGTAAGCGAGGCGGAGGTGGTACACCTGCTCCTCGTATTGACTACCCCTTACCTAATGAGTGGTATTTCTATCGTGCAGAGGACAAGCCAGGTTTTGTTGGATATGAGGAGCAAGCACAGATTCTAGTTAAAACTGGAATTTGGAATCCTATGTTGCGGGTTTGGGGCACCCAGATGATTGAGCGCACCGCCTCAGGGGACACATCTGCGATATCTAGCCCTGGACGTGCCACGGCTGCGCGAATTAATATCCATCTACAGCGTCAGACGTTTTATGATGACCCAGCTCTGGCTGAAGATACTGATGAAGATTGGGAAGAATGAGAATATAGTTGTGTTTCTAACCATTTCTTCCAATAGTCTTCGCGCTCTTGAACGATTTGCGCAGCAATCTCTCTTTCTGCTTGAAACCGACTTAAAAGCTTTAGATCTGACGACTTTATAGATCTGCCCCTAGTAAAATCCCAAAAATTTTCACTAGTATGAGAATATCGGTTTCTTGCATAGTCTAAGAATGTTGGAAATTTTTTACTTGATTCATTAACTAGACTATATTGAACGTCGGGATTTATCTTCTCTGGTTTTCCATTACAAATTACTGAAAAACGGCCCTTTATATCGTAAGTCCATAGCGCAGCTCTACCCAACATTTCTGGAGTAATTTTGGGAAGATGGTTTGGGGCAATTACGGCAACAACATTCGGAAAAAACTGAGAATAAGCAGCAATTTGTGCGTGTAGACGACGGAGGCTGTCTCTTTCAGTTTTAATTTCATAGGCTGTGGAATTTCGAGAGAAGTGGATTAGATCTGCTCTTACTCCACTGTCTCCCAGTGTGAATTCTGTCGTTACCAAAGGATCGCGGGAGCGATTTGCTTTTCTTCGGATATCAGCAAGAAGCGCTGCTTTCACTTTTGCTTCATTCATACCTGATCACCACCAACAAGGTATGGTTTGTCATTCAGTTGAGAGATGCAAGAAACTAGGTTTTCCATCCAGTCTTTCATATTCTCCCAACGCCTAACATTATCAATACAGTTTACCTGCAAATCGAGACGAGAGCAGGGCAATCGTCTCTGAAAGAGCAGTCGCTTCGCATGGATGGAGGCACAAAGCAAATTCAAGTCTGAGGTGGAAATATAAACCTTGAGCTGGCCTGCTGTAGGTTTTCTTGCAGCAGTAAAGTTTGAGGCCGAATGTCAAACTCGTCCAGGAAGGTGTCAAACCTGCCGAAAAACTGGCGGAAGATAGCGATTTTTGAGATTGGTGGTGGACCTGACGCGATTCGAACGCGTGACCTTTGCCTTCGGAGGGCAACGCTCTATCCAGCTGAGCTACAGGTCCATGTGTCCTCAGATAACTGCTTCGGCGCAAGATTGCCAGCCCTCTTTTTTGAAAGTTCGGTCAGGCTGTTTTCCGGTCCGGGACAGGTTACGGAAAAACCTGTGTCTGGGCCGTGGCCTGCCATGCGGCCGCAGCGATATCGCCCCCTGAGGGAAGGAACTGGCCGGGATCTGTCAACCAGGCGACAGCGTCCTGTGCTGCGCCCCGTCGGTCCCGGCTGAGAAGATGATGGGCGCCGGGCAGTTCGTCGATCCGGGTTCCTTTGGGAAGTTTCCGGAGCAGGCGGGCCGTGAAAGGTGGCAGGACAAACTGGTCCCTCCCGCCGAAAATAATGAGCAGCGGCAGACGGGCTTTCGGTGCGGAATCGTAGGCGGCCCGCATTAGAAGAGTCAGACCGTAGAGCGGATGGATCGTCGAATTGTGCAGGGTGAGGGGATCGAAATACAGCCGCCGCAGCGCCTTGAGATTGTCGCTTGCAACCCGGTGGCCGGGTACGGCGGAGCCATCAAGTTTCCAGTAGGGGGCGAGCAGGTCCATGCCGCCCATGATGGCTTCCCAGGGCTGGCCAATATCCAGGGCAGCGGGAGCAAGCAGGATCGTGCTGCTGATGCCGGGTGCATCTGATGCATCAAGGAGCAGGGCGATCGCGCCTCCCATGCTTTCCCCCATGACGTGGACAGGAATGCCCGGATAGTGGGCACGCAACCACAGAACCTCTTCACGTGCATCCTGCACCATTCTTGCCCTACCGGCCCAGCTTCCCCGCTCCGCTGTCTGTCCGAAGCCGCGAATGTCCGGCGCGGCGAGCGTAAAGCCTGCGGAAGTGAATGTCGGGGCAGCGAATTCGAAGGCGTCCCGGCTGTCTCCATATCCATGCAAGGCAAGGATAATGCCTCGGGGTTCGGGGATGTCTGCGGGATACAGTCGCAGCGGAATATGGGCCCCGTCCGACATGGTGAGGGTGAGGGTCGGAGGAATGAGGGCCGTTTCCTGAGCTGTCGGGTGCAGGTCCGGCATATGTGGCGCCGTGCAACCTCCAAGCAGAACCATGAGTCCCGTTAGGCAGGCCAGTCCGAAGGAAAGACGTGCGAGGCAGTTTGAAATGGAGGGGAATGGGCCTATCATCGCGAGGATTTTAGAACGTCCGCTCCTTCGGGGCGAGAAGGGAGACATTCGTGCCGCCAGAAAAACCTGATCTGGGAAAGCCTGATTCGGGCAAGCCCCATCTGGTACTGATCGACGGGTCCGGCTTCATCTTCCGCGCATTCCATGCCCTGCCGCCGATGAGCAGCCCCGAAGGCGTGCCGGTCAATGCGGTCTATGGCTTTACGAACATGCTGGCGCGTCTGCTGCGGGACCATGTGGGCACGCATCTGGCCGTGATCTTCGATGCCGGTCGCACGACATTCCGCAACGAGATCTACCCGCAGTACAAGGCCCATCGCCCCGAACCGCCGGAAGACCTGCGCCCGCAGTTCGGACTGATCCGCGACGCCACGGCGGCTTTCAACGTGCCGTCGATCGAGCTTGCCGGCTGGGAAGCGGACGATCTTCTTGCCGCCTATGCAAAGGCGGTCGTGGCGGATGGCGGGTGCTGCACCATCATTTCGTCCGACAAGGATCTGATGCAGCTCGTGCGTCCAGGCGTCGAGCTGATGGACCCAATGAAGCAGAAGCCGATCCGCGAAGCCGAGGTCGAGGCCAAGTTCGGTGTCCGTCCCGATCAGGTCGTGGACGTGCAGGCGCTGATGGGGGATTCGACCGACAACGTCCCCGGTGTACCCGGCATTGGTCCAAAGGGTGCCGCGCAGCTCGTGAACGAGTACGGCACGCTGGACCAGATCCTAGACGCCGCACCGGGCATGAAGGCGTCCAAGCGGCGTGACAACCTGATCGAGCATGCCGATGCCGCACGCATGTCCCGCAGGCTGGTTCTGCTGGACGACAACGCGCCGATGCCGCAGCCGATCAGTGAACTCGGCTGCCGCGAGCCTGTTCGCGAAACCCTGCGGGACTGGCTGGAAGAGATGGGCTTTCATTCCATTATCCAGCGCATGGGGCTGGGTCTGGCTGCAAAGCCGCGCCCGTTCACGCGCCAGATCGTCCGGCCCGAGGACAAGGCTGCCGAACGTGAAGAGGCCGCCGCTGTCACGATCCCTGATGCGCCTTATGGTCCCTATGAGACCGTGACGGATATGGACGCGCTGGATCGCTGGATCGCGGACGCACGGGCAGCGGGTGTCGTCGCTGTCGATACCGAGACGGACAGTCTCAATGCACGGCAGGCCAATATGGTCGGGTTGTCGCTGTCGGTTGCGCCGGGGAAGGCCTGTTACGTGCCGTTTCTGCACGAAACCATGCTCGACCTGCTGGAAGAAGATTCGACTGGGGAAGCTTTTGTCCGGCAGCTGGACCGCGCCGCAGCGCTGGAGCGTCTCAAGCCGCTGTTGCAGGATGCGTCCGTTCTGAAGGTGTTCCAGAACGCGAAATATGATCTGACCGTCTTTCGCGGCGCAGGCATTCCCGAGATCACGCCCATCGACGATACGATGCTGATTTCCTACGCCCAGTCCGCCGGTGAGCACGGGCAGGGCATGGATGAACTGTCGGAACTGCATCTGGGGCATACGCCCGTCACCTATGATTCCGTAACGGGAACCGGGCGCAAGCGCATTCCGTTCGCACAGGTGGCGCTTGATACCGCGACCGCCTATGCCGCTGAGGACGCTGATGTCACGCTCCGTTTGTGGCAGGTGTTGCGTCCGCAGTTGCGGATCCGGAAGGCGCTGGCGCTGTATGAGGAAATCGAGCGCCCGCTGATCCAGATCCTGACGGATATAGAGGATGTCGGCATCAAGGTAGATGCTACCGAACTGCGCCGTATGTCTGCCGATTTTGCCGAGCGTATGGCGACGATCGAACAGGAAATCCACGCGCAGGTCGGACGCAGCTTCAATGTTGGTTCGCCCAAGCAGCTTGGCGAAATCCTGTTTGATGAAATGGGTCTGCCCGGCGGCAAGCGGACGAAGAGCGGAAGCTGGGGCACGGATTCCGGGGTTCTGGAATCACTGGCCGAGCAGGGGCATGAGCTGCCGCGCAAGATTCTGGACTGGCGTCAGCTGGCCAAGCTGAAATCTACCTATGCCGATGCGCTGGTCCAGCAGATGGATCAGGACACGCAGCGGGTTCATACGTCCTTTCAGATGGCCATCACCACAACGGGACGGCTGTCTTCGAACGAGCCCAACCTGCAGAATATCCCCATCCGCACCGAAGAAGGCGCGCGCATCCGAAAGGCGTTCGTGGCGGCTCCCGGCTGTGTCCTGCTGTCCGCGGATTACAGCCAGATTGAACTGCGTCTTCTGGCGCATGTCGCGAAGATCGAACCGCTGCTCGAAGCCTTCCGTCTGGGGCAGGATATTCATGCGCGCACGGCATCCGAAGTGTTCGGTATTCCGCTTGAGGGCATGGATCCGCTGACCCGTCGCCGGGCCAAGGCCATCAATTTCGGCATCATCTACGGCATTTCGGCCTTCGGGCTGGCGCAGCAGCTCCAGATTTCCGCAGGTGAGGCACGGTCCTATATTGATGCCTATTTCGCCCGCTATCCCGGCATCCGCGCCTATATGGAGCGGACCAAGGAAGAGGCGAAAAAGCACGGCTATGTCACGACGCCGTTTGGCCGCCGCTGCTATGTGCCGGGCATCACCGAGAAGAACGGTGCCCGTCGTGCCTATGCCGAGCGGCAGGCCATCAACGCACCGCTTCAGGGCGGTGCGGCCGACATCATTAAGCGCGCGATGGTTCATCTGGCACGGCGTCTGCCGGCGACGGGTCTGAAGGCGCGGATGGTATTGCAGGTGCATGACGAACTGCTCTTCGAAGTCGAGGAGCAGGATGCAAAGGCGCTGGCGGAGTTCGTTCGCACGGAAATGGAAGGGGCCGCCAAACTCGATGTGGCCCTTGAGGTAGAAACCGGTATTGGCCCAAGCTGGGCTGACGCACATTAAAGACAGGAAGGTCATGCAGACCAATCACGAACGCCGCAAGCGGGTCGGCAATCGCATCATCTGGAGCGTTCTCGCCGTTGCGGCCGTTCTGGGATATGTTGGCTTCCATCTTGCGTCCAATGGCGGGCCAGGTCTTCTGGTCCAGTCTAACGGCAATGAGGTCGGCGGCAGCTTCCGTCTGGACTCGCTGGGCGAGAGCACCGTCACCGAAGGCGATTTCCACAATACCTGGATGCTGGTCTGGTTCTTCGATGCCAACTGCCCCGAGGAAAAGTGCAAGCCCGTGCTGAAAAGCATGGAGCAGGCGCTGGTTACGCTGCGTCCGGAAGGCATCCGCGTCTCGCCGCTGGCCGTGTCCCTCAATCCGTTCGACGAGGCTGACCCGCTCAAGGAATATGTCCTGCCTGTCGCACCCCATGTCATGCCGTTCACGGCCACGCCGAACATGATCAAGGCCATGACGGCCGAATATCATGCGCCGCTTCAGAAGGAAGGGGACCATTTTGTTCCCGCGCCGCAGATTGTCATCATGGACCCCAATGCCCGCTATGCTGGCACCATTCCTGCTGACGGCAATGCCGATGCGCTGATCGCGCGTCTGCGTGAACTGGCGAAGCGCTGAATGAAGCGGGGGTCTGCGCTTCTTGCGATAGGAATGGCTCTGGGGCTGGATATTTCTCAGGCCTACGCCGGGGAGCAGACCCCGCCTGACTGGAACGGGATTACACTCGGCAGTCCCCATCGTGGCGGCACGCTGCACCTGACAGCGGATGGTCCCGGTGGAACGTTGGACCCGCAGATCAATTACGGAACCCAGTACATCCAGGTGTTCCTCAACATGTACGATCCGCTGCTGACGTTCCGGATGGTTCCGGGAACGGCGGGGCTGGAGGTGGTGCCGGACCTTGCCGATGCCATGCCGCAGATCAGTCCGGATGGTCTGACATGGCGCATGCATCTGCGCCCGGGTCTGCATTTTTCAGACAGTTCTCCCGTGCGGGTTGAGGATGTGGTGGCGTCTTTCCGCCGCATCTATCGTGCAGGCAGCCCGACCGCGGCCTCGTTCTATGGCGGGATTGAAGGCGCGAAAGAGTGTCTGGAAAAGCCTGATCTCTGCACGCTGCCTGGCGTCGAAGGGCATCCGGACACCGGCGAAATCGTCTTTCATCTGACAAAACCGGATGGCGAGTTTCTGTACAAACTCGCATTTCCTCATGCCGTGATCCTGCCGGCAGGCACTCCGCCACATGATCTAGGCGGGACAACCGCTCCGGGGACAGGACCGTACCGCATCACGGAATATGATCCGGGCCACGGCATGGTGTTGGAGCGCAATCCGCACTTCCATGTCTGGAACCCGCAGGCCCAGACGGATGGCTTCGTGGACCGGATCGAATATGATTTCGGTCTTTCGGATGAGGCGCAGGTCACGGCCGTCGAACAGGGGCGCTATGACTGGATGCTGGACGCCAAGCCAGCGGACCGTCTGGGTGAACTGGGCGCACAATATACATCCCAGGTGCACATCAATACGCTTCTGGGCCTGTATTATCTGGCCATGAATATCCATGAAAAGCCGTTCACGGATGTTCGCGTACGCCGGGCCGTCAGCATGGCCGTCAACCGCCATGCCATGACGATCCTGTTTGGTGGTGACGCGATTTCCGAACCGCTGTGCCAGATGGTGCCACACGGTATTCCCGGTGCCGATCTGGGAATGAGTTGTCTGCAGGATGTGGAAGGGGCACGCCGCCTGATCCATGAAGCCGGTGCGGAGGGTGCGTCCGTCACGCTGGTGGTTCCAAACCGCGCTATGGAACTCGGAATGGGCACCTATCTGCGCAATGCCCTTCAGTCCATAGGCCTGAACGCGCAACTGCGGCCGATCACGGCCGGTCTTGCGGAGTCCTACGAGCAGAATACCGCCAATCACGTCCAGATCGCGCTGGCTTACTGGTTCGCGGATTATCCATCGGCCTCAACCTTCCTCGATGACCTGTTCGGCTGCGATAACTACCACCCGAACTCGGCTGTCTCCCCGAATTTCACGGGCTTCTGCGACCAGCATGTCCAGTCACTGTTCGATCAGGCCATGGCACAGACCGATCCCGAAAAAGCAGCCCCGATCTGGCAGGAAGCCGGGCGCGCCATCATGGACCAGATGCCTGGTGCACCGATGATCCAGATGCGTACCGTCGATTTCGTCTCCAAACGGCTCGGCAACTATTATTCGACGCTGCTGAACCACATGGTGTTTTCACATGTCTGGGTGCAGTGACGCAGGGTTTGCGTGAAAACCTATTTTGTCCCGAAGAAAAACGGCCAGCCTGTCGGCATCATGACGGTTGATGCGGCTGCCTGTGAGATGTGCCACGCCGATGGCCGGAACGCCCCAAATCTGGCCTTCCCGAGCAAGCACATCCGGCCGGCGCGAATGCTCTTTTCGTAAAACCGGCAGTCCCTGAGCCAAAGCCTCAAAAGTCCCAAGACCAATGACGAGGATCATGCGGGGGCACAGAGCCTTCACAATCTCCTCGCATTTCTCCAGTGAGAAGCGCTCAAGCTCCTTGCGGACCGGGCGTGGAATCCGTCGCCATGCAGTCATCGAAGGCGCACGAAAGAAGACAAGATTCAGCCCGGTGCATTGGTCCAGATCTTCGACGCCGAAGATCTTGCGGATTGCGCGCGCCAGCGGCCATGGTGCTGCTGCAAATTCAAATCGCGTCGGCCATGAGGTATGCTGGCCTTCGGCGAGACCATCCAGCGCATCCTGACCGCGTCCACCCGGCTGAAAGCCGATGAAAAGAATATCGGGACAGGGGCGCGGTGGACCGTAGAGAATACGGTAACCCAGCGCAGCCTGTCCCATTTCGGGCGCAAGCCTTGCATACAGGGCTTCGGTTTCCCGATAGATCTTCTGGACCAGCAATGCCGGTCCATCCGTCACAGGCCGATATCGCTGCGGAATATCTTGTCCTCCCACTGAATTGCGGACGCGCCTTCATAGGCCAGCTTCCGGGCTTCTTCAGGCGTCGCAGCCTTCGCGCAGACCGTCAGCACGCGCCCGCCATCCGCGACCAGAATGCCATCGACCAGCTTTGTTCCGGCATGGAAGACCGAGACGCCCGGAACGGCTTCGGCGCGTTCGATCCCGCTGATCCGGCCACCCTTTTTCGGAGCGTCCGGATAGCCGTTCGCAGCCAGAACCAGCGAGATCGAGTGCTCGTCGGAAAATTCTGCCGCTGCGTGTTCGAGACTGCCCTGCGCCAGAGCGGCGAGGATCGGAAGCAGGTCCGATTTCAGACGGATCAGCAGGGCCTGCGCTTCCGGATCGCCAAAGCGGACATTGTATTCGATCAGCTTCGGCCCTTCGCTCGTTAGCATCAGCCCGGCGAAGATCACGCCCCGGAACGGCGTGCCACGGCGGACCATCTCGGCCAGCATGGGGCGCACCATGATGTCGAGGGCCTTTTCCTGCATCTCGCGCCCGAAAGCGGGGGGCGGGGAAATCGCACCCATGCCGCCGGTGTTTGGGCCGGTATCGCCGTCACCGAGGCGCTTGTGATCGCGTGCGGCCCCGATGAGCACGGCCTTGTCGTCCGAGCAGAACGCGAAGAGCGAGACTTCCTCGCCCACCAGACATTCCTCGATCACGAGTGGCATGCCGAGCCTGCGGATGGCGTCTTCGGCTTCTTCCACGCTCTGGGCCACGACGACGCCCTTGCCGCCAGCCAGACCGTCCGCCTTGATGACGATCGGTGCGCCACGACGACGCACGAACTCGATGGCCGGGGCTTCCTCTTCAAAGCGCTCCCAGCGTGCCGTCGGAATGCCAGCCGCGTCCGCCACGTCCTTCGTGAACGCCTTGCTACCTTCCAGCAGGGCCGCAGCCTTCGTCGGACCCGCGCACGGAATGCCCGCTTCGGCGCAGGCATCCGCCAGACCGGCCACAAGCGGCGCTTCCGGACCGGGCACGATCAGATCGATCTTCTGCTCCTGCGCGAACTGCACCAGCCCTGCGACATCATCGGCTTTCAGCGGAACGAGCGTTGCGACCGATGCCATGCCGGGATTGCCCGGTGCCGCATAAAGGGCGGTCAGCCCCGGTGAGCGCGCAAGACATGTAGCCAGGGCATGTTCACGCCCTCCGGACCCGACCAGCAAAACGCGCATTCCGCTTATCCTTTATTATGCAATCGTGGGCTTCGTTTGACGGCGTGCGTAGCATAGACTGGAGGCATGATGGAGAGTGATGGCGCATCGATCCGCGGGAATGTTCCGCAATATTCGGTTTCCGAGATTTCTGGGGCGATCAAACGCACGCTGGAGAGCGGATTCGGCCGCGTGCGCGTCCGCGGTGAGGTCACGGAACTCAAGCGCTATCCCTCCGGGCATGTTTATCTGTCGCTCAAGGATGAAGGCGGCAAGATCGCCGGTGTGATCTGGCGTGGCAGCGTCTCACGTCTCGGCATGGCGCCGGAGAACGGCAACGAGGTCATCGCGACCGGACGTGTGTCGGCTTACGGTGAGCGTTCCAGTTATCAGCTCATCATCGACCGCATGGAGTTCGCGGGCGAGGGGGCTCTGCTCGCCAATATCGAGCGCCTGCGCCGCAAACTGCTCGAAGAGGGGCTGTTCGAGCCCGAGCGCAAGAAGGCCATTCCGTTCCTGCCGTCTCTGGTGGGCGTCATCACATCGCGTTCTGGCGCGGTGTTGCACGACATCATTACGACGATCAGCCGCCGCTTCCCGCGGGATGTGCTGCTTTGGCCGGTTCCGGTTCAGGGTGAAGGCGCGGCCGCGCAGATCGCCGCTGCCATTGAAGGCATGTCTGTCCGTCGCCCCCGCACGCCGGACGTTTTGATCGTCGCGCGTGGCGGTGGCTCGCTTGAAGACTTGATGGCCTTCAATGACGAGCGCGTCCTGCGTGCTGTGGCGAACTGCCCGGTGCCGATCATTTCCGCTATCGGCCATGAAACCGACACCACGCTGATCGATCTCGTCTCGGACCGTCGTGCGCCCACACCGACCGCTGCCGCCGAAATGGCCGTGCCCCTGCGCTCGGAAATGGTCGCGGACATGGCGCATCGCAATGCGCGTCTGACAGGTGCGCTCACCCGCATTATCCAGACGGCCCGTGCGCGACTGGATCAGGCCGCCGCCCGTCTGCCCGATCTGCCGGGTCTGCTGGATTCCGCCCGGATGCGTCTGGACGATCGGGGCCAGCGGCTCGATCTGGCATTGCCGTCCTTTGTCATGCGGGTTCGTAACCGGCTCGATGCTCCGGGAATGCATCTGCCGTCACCGGAGCTTCTGATCGGGCGCAGTTGCGCACGGTTGCAGGCCCTGCGGCTGCCCGCGCCCGAGCTTCTCGTCAGCCGCGCCCGCGCCCGCCTGACAGCACCCGCGACCCATCTTCCCAGCCCGGAACTCTTGATCGAGCGTCGCCGGGCCGCGCTGCGTCTGGTTTCTGGCGAACTGGAGACAGCTTGGCAGCGCGCGCTCCAGACCTTCCAGCTCCGGACGGAGCGTCAGCGCCTGTCGCCCGATATTCTCAGAAGCGCCATCCGTCTCCAGCAGGCCCGGCTTCAGGGACTGGGCAGCCATCTTGAGGCCGTCTCTCCCCGCACCATTCTCAGTCGGGGCTATGTCCTGGTGCAGGATGTGAACGGGCAGCCCGTCACGAGTGCGGAGGCCCGTCCTGTTGCGGATCGCGTCGTTCTGTCTTTCGCTGACGGTGATCGTGGGGCAAGACTGGACAGCCTGTCGCCGCAGGGCGATCTTGGGCTGTAAATCTTTCATCCACCCGATCTGTGATCCGGAGTCTGCATGCGTTCGTTCTGGTTGAGTCTCGTTGCCCTGCCGCTGCTTGCAGCCTGTGCCCAGCAGCCGACGGCGCCAGCGCGTCCTGCGGGCTCGCCTCCGACGCAGGCCAGGATCCCGCCGCAGGATTTTGCGCCCGGTCTGGTCGAAGAAACCTCTGAGGATGGCAAGAAGAAGCTGTTCAACGATCCTTCAGCGCCGCTCAACACACCGCTTTGTGGAGCAGCCCTTCAGGAACAGGCCCAGGCGGCCGGAGCCATCTATCCGCAGAGCCTGGCCAGCACGAGTTCCTGCCCGCGCAATGCCTGTTTCCAGCCGCTGACCGGGACCTATATCGCGGCAACGGGAGCCCAGAGCGTCTGCCGCTAAAGCACTCGCTGGGCTGACAGTCCCAAATAAAAAGGCCGGTCGGGACATCCCGACCGGCCTTTTTCATGCTTGCAGAACACGCTGACGGATCAGCGCTTCCACCAGCCGACACGACGCTTTGGTGGTGCGACTTCGTCGATGTTCACCGGCTGAAGGACGTTCCCTTCATCAGTCGGGGCCTCGGCCTGCTTGGCCTTTGTGGTCCGACGGGTGCGGGTCCGCTTCGGCTTAACAGCTTCCTCGGCAGCAGGCTCTGCCGGAGCAACAGGGGCCGCTTCAGCAGCAGGCTCGGTAACGGGAGTCTCGGCTTCCTCAGTCTTTGCCTTCGATGTGCGGCGTGTCCGCGTCCTGCGGGGCTTGGGAGCCTCTTCGGCTACGGGCTCTTCAGCAACCGGGGCCGGGGCGGCCTCGGCCGCAGGAGCTTCGACAGCCGTCTCGGCAGGAGCGGCGTCCGTTTCCCTGGCGCGGGCCGGACGACGGCCGCGACCACGGCGGGGCTTGGGAGCTTCCTCGGCAGCCGGTTCCTCGACGACAACGGTCGTTTCGAGAGCAGGCGTGTGCGCGATCTCGATTTCCGTCGGCGTGTTGATGCCGGTCTGGAGAGCCTGGGTCGTGCCCTCGAACTCCGCCTGCTCGATCACATCAAAGATGTCGAAGCTGCCACCGAACGGATCAGCCGGGGTCGGACCCGTGTAGCGACGCTGTGCCGGACGCTCCTCGCGCTCTTCACGGCGTGGCGTACGGTTTGCGGCTGCCGGCGCGGTGCTGCGCCGGGGCGCCACATCCCGTGTCTCGGACACGGGTTCCGCAACGGTCGTGTCGGAGCCTTCGGTTTCCTTGACGATACGCTTGAAGCGGGTGCGACGACGGCCCGGAATGATGCCGTTCTCGTCAGCCTGTTCCGGCGCAGGAGCCTCGCGGGTTTCGGAAACAGGAGCTGCCTGCTGCGTCTCCACGGCCGACACATCCCCGTTCTGCTCCCGACGGCCACCGCGACGGCGACGGCGACGGCGGCGACGGCCACCATTATTTTCCTCGTCGCCTTCGGAGGCCACGACGTCTTCGATGATTTCCGCATCGACAACCGGCGTTTCCGTCCGCAGAGCGACCGGAGCAGGAGCCTGTTCCTCGATAATCTCGATCGTGCGAACATTCTCCGGAGCACGCTCGATCTGACGCTCGGGAGCAGCGGTCTGGGCCTTCAGGCGCTCGATGCGCATGTCAGCCGCGGCAAGGTTCTCTTCCGTGCGGAAAACCACCTGCATGCGGTGATGGCGTTCGATATCCGCCAGCCAGGAACGCTTGTGATTGAGGATGTAGAGCGCGATGTCCGAACCCACATAGACTTCGATCTCGGCTGAACGCTGGCGTGCGCCTTCCTCGTCGATGGCGCGGAGGACGTGCAGGGCCGAGCTTTCCGTTCCACGGATGAAGCCGGTGCCCTGACAATGCGGGCAGGGGGTGAGAACGGACTCCGCAATGGACGGACGCAGGCGCTGGCGGGACATTTCCAGCAGACCGAAATGGGAGATGTGTCCGACCTGGATGCGGGCGCGGTCGGAGCGCAGGGCTTCCTTGAGGCGCTTTTCCACCTGTCCGTTGTGACGGCGGCTTTCCATGTCGATAAAGTCGATCACGACCAGACCGGCCAGATCACGCAGACGCAGCTGGCGGGCAACTTCCTCGGCGGCTTCGAGGTTTGTGCGCAGGGCCGTTTCCTCGATGTTGCGCTGCGAGGTGGACTTGCCGGAGTTCACGTCGATGGCGACGAGGGCTTCGGTCTGGTTGATGACCAGATAGCCACCGGACGGCAGACGGGCCGTCGGCGAGAACATCGCGTCCAGATGGCCTTCGACATTGTAGCGGGCGAACAGGCTCTGGCCACGGTTCTGCCAGAGCTTCACCTTGTTGGCGTTGCTCGGCATCAGCAGGCGCATGAACTCGCGCGCGCTCTTCCAGGCCGCTTCACCATCCACCAGGATATCTTCGATGTCCTTGGAATACAGGTCACGGATGACGCGCTTGATGAGGCTTGCTTCCTCATAGACCAGCGTCGGTGCGACCGAGGATAGGGCGTGGGAGCGGATGTCGTCCCAGAGCTGGAGCAGATATTCGCAGTCGCGCGTTACTTCCGCAGCCGGTCGGCCTGCACCAGCCGTGCGGACGATCATCGCCATGGATTTCGGCAGGTCCAGCTCCGCGATAATGTCGCGCAGGCGACGGCGATCGGAATCGGACGTGATCTTGCGCGAAACGCCACCGCCACGCAGGGCGTTGGGCATCAGGACACAGTAGCGGCCGGCCAGGGAGATATAGGTGGTCAGGGCCGCGCCCTTGTTACCACGCTCTTCCTTGACGACCTGCACCAGCAGCACCTGACGGCGGCGGATGACTTCCTGGATCTTGTAGTTGCGCAGAAAACGGGCCGTGCGGCGCGACGATGCGCTTTCCTCACCCGTATCGTGCTCGCCACCGACGGTTTCGGGCGCGCGACGGTCATGGTTGTCGCCGTCTTCGCTGTCCGTGACCTCTTCGGCAACCGTTTCGGCCTCGCCATCATCGGAAGCATCACCGCGCTCGGCAATTTCCTCTTCCTGGAGCGCGATGAGCTTCTCGCGGTCTGCGACAGGGATCTGGAAATAGTCGGGGTGGATTTCGCTGAAGGCGAGGAAGCCGTGGCGATTGCCGCCATATTCGACGAAAGCGGCCTGAAGGCTCGGCTCTACGCGAATGACCTTGGCAAGATAGATATTGCCCTTGAGCTGCTTCTTGGTCGATGTCTCGACGTCGTAATCTTCGACGCGGTCACCATCCATGACCACAACACGCGTTTCTTCCGCGTGTGTGGTGTCGATGAGCATACGCTTGGTCATGGAAAACTGAACTCCACGACGCTCCGCGATGGCTGCCTTGGCCGGGGGGAGCGTCAGATTGTGTGGGGTGGAGGGAACGGCGCAGTCCGAACGCACAGCGGCGGGACACGTTGGGTCCCGTTCCGGTGATGTTGCTGGCTGCGAGCACGTTGAGTGACATTCGTCCCCTGAACAGACGGCCGGTCCAGAGTCTGGAGCCGGATGAAAAACCTGATCCGGACGGGCGGCTGGCCTGTACCGGAATCCATAAGATCGCCAGTTCGGTCCGGTCAGGACAGGGTGCGGAGGGCTAGTCGCGCATCTGTCAAACGACGGGACGTCGTGGCGGAGAGACAGGGAAAGGCGGGAGCGGTACGGGAAAGGCTTGAGCCCGTGTCCGGTCGGACCGCACTTTACAGGTCCCTGTCACGCAGGATGACCGAAACCGCCCCCCGTGGCAAGCGCGGCGTTTTTCATTTGCCCGTGCGCTGTTTTGCAGACACTTCATGCCATGTTCCTGACAGGGTTTTGTGCTGTATGATCGCCCCGTTATTCACCGCCGAACGCTGGGAACAAGGGATGCTGACGCGACGCACACTGGTAAGTGGTCTTTCGGGGCTGCCGTTGCTGACTCCCGTTGCGGCATTCGGGCGCCATCCGCTGCATAAGAAACTGTCCGCACCCGCCGTGCATCGCGGGGCCGCACCTCCGAAGCCGCTCGTCATGCTGGATCCCGGTCACGGCGGAAAAGATCCTGGCGCGATCGGGATTTCCGGTACCTATGAAAAGCATATCTCGGAAGCCGCAGCCTCCGAACTCAGCCGCCAGCTTCTCGCGTCCGGTCAGTACCGTGTTGCCATGACCCGCTCGGAAGACCGGTTCATCCCACTGGAAGGGCGCGTTGAACTGGCCCAGCGGCATCAGGCGCATCTCTTCATCTCCATGCATGCCGATGCTTTGCATGACAGGGATGTGCGCGGGGCGAGCGTTTATACGCTGTCCAGCGGGGCCTCGGATGCGCAGACCGCCTCTCTTGCGCGCACGGAAAACAGTGCGGACCGTTTTGCCGGACCGGCCTTTCACGGGATGTCGCCGGATGTACAACAGATCCTGGCCAGTCTTGTTTCCGAAGAGACGCGTCGTGGCTCCGCGCATATGGCGGCAAGCATTGTCAATTCGTTCCGGAACAGGATTGGTCTGCTGACCCATCCGTCACGTCATGCGGCTTTTGTGGTCCTGAAATCGTCTGAAATTCCATCGGTGCTGGTGGAAATGGGGTTCATGTCCAACCGGCTGGACGAGGCGGCGCTGCGTCAGGCCGTGCATCGCACGCAGGTCGCCAGCGCCCTGAAAACGGCGATAGACCGTTATTTTGCCTCCCATCCGGGCATCATGACCGGCTGATCTGATATTTCTGCAATGAAGGCTTCACGGTCATGCGGGTTGCGCATGACGAAAGAATCGGTCATTTAACGCAGCCATGACGTTTCTTTCGATCCTCTCGCTTCGACTTATCGGCCCCTGAACGCCTTTCCAAGGCGGACAGCGCTCCGTTGCGTTCAGGGGATGACAGACAAAAAACTTTCCTGAACCAGACGAGACGATCACAATCATGAGCTTCCACCATCCGTCCTTCGGCACGATCGCCGACGACCGCGTCATTATTTTCGACACCACGCTGCGCGACGGCGAACAGTCCCCCGGCTTTTCGATGAACCTCGAAGAGAAGCTCCGCATGGCCCATGCGTTGAGCAATCTGGGCGTGGACGTGATCGAAGCCGGCTTTCCGGTGGCGTCCGAAGGCGATTTCGAGAGCGTGCGTCGCATTGCCGAGGAAGTCCGTGGATCGGTGATCTGTGGTCTGGCCCGTAGTGGTGGCAAGCGTGACATCGAATCCTGTGGCGAGGCGCTGAAAAAGGCCGAGCGTCCGCGTATTCACAACTTCATTTCCACATCGCCGCTGCACATGAAGTACAAGCTGCGGATGGAGCCGGAAACGGTTCTGGAAATCATCGCATCGGGCAACCAGAAGGCGCGCCAGTTCACGGATGACGTTGAGTGGTCAGCCGAGGATGGTTCGCGGACCGAGCCCGATTTCCTGTGCCGCTGCGTGGAAATGGCAATCCGCAACGGCGCCAACACGATCAACATCCCCGATACGGTCGGTTTTGCCACGCCGGAAGAAATGCGCGCCATTTTCACCATGCTGCGTGAGCGCGTGCCGGGTGCGGATCAGGTGATCTTCTCGACGCATAACCATAATGATCTGGGGCTCGGTGTTGCCAATACGCTGGCTGCTGTTGAAGGTGGTGCACGTCAGATCGAGTGCACCATCAACGGTATCGGCGAGCGCGCAGGCAATGCGGCGCTTGAAGAAATCGTCATGGCGCTGCGCACCCGTCACGACCAGTACGGCAAGACGACTGGCATCGAGACGACGAAGCTGCTGGGCATGTCCCGCATGCTGGCCACGATCACGGGGTTCGATGTCCAGCCGAACAAGGCGATCGTCGGCCGTAATGCGTTCGCGCATGAAAGTGGCATCCATCAGGACGGTATCCTGAAGAACGCCGCGACCTATGAGATCATGACGCCGGAAAGCGTGGGCTGGAACAAGACCTCACTGGTCATGGGCAAGCATTCCGGCCGTGCGGCCTTCCGCGACAAGCTGGCGCAGCTCGGCTACCCGCCGCTGGAAGACGAGGCTCTGAACGCCGCGTTCGCGCGCTTCAAGGATCTGGCCGACAGCAAGAAGGTCGTGTTCGACGACGACATCCGTGCCCTCGTCGATGACGAGAGCCGCGATCATGAGCGCGTGCATCTGATCGCGCTGGAACTGGCCTCCGGAACGAAGCAGAAGGCCCGTGCCAAGCTCGAAATCAGCGTCGATGGTGCCATTCAGTACGCCGAAGTCAACGGCAATGGTCCGGTCGATGCGGCTTTCCGTGCCATTGGCGAAGCATTCCCGCATACGGCTGAACTGGCCCTGTTCTCGGTTGCCAACGTCACGGAAGGGACCGACGCGCAGGCCCGCACGACGGTCCGTCTGCAGGAAAACGGCAAGCTCGTGGACGGGCAGGGTGCTGATGCCGACACGGTGGTTTCTGCCGTCCGCGCCTATATCCACGCTCTGAACAAGCTCCTGACCAAGCGTGAGCGGACGGAGCCGGAGGCGCTTTCCTGATCTTTCAGGTGTCCTGCTTTGCATGACAACAGGCATGTGGAGAAATCTGCATGCCTGTTTTTTTTGACACAGCCATAAACAACTATATTTAATAGTTTATATAGACAGTAGACAAATATAGCACGATCGCTATGGTTCCCTTTCTGGCCGAGACAAGGGATCGTCATGCCGCATTCATGGCTCTACACGCTTTCAGGACTGCTGGTAGGATTTCTGGTCGGAATGACCGGTGTGGGCGGCGGCTCCCTGATGACACCGCTGCTGATCCTGCTTTTTGGCGTCAAACCGCAATCGGCAGTGGGCACGGATCTGCTCTACGCTGCCATCACCAAGATCTTTGGAACGGCGCTCAATCGTCATCATGGTGTTGTACGATGGAGAGTCGTACTTCTTCAGATGGTGGGCAGTCTGCCTGCGGGTCTGCTGTGCCTGATCTTCCTGCATCATGCCGGTCCGAGTCCGTTCGTCTCGAAGCTGATTACCGAAGTGCTGGGTGTGGCGCTTCTGTTGACGGTTCCGGCCATCCTGCTCAAGCCCTGGCTTCAGAAATGGTCAACTGGCGCCGGGACGCTGCGTCCGCAGACAGTCGATATTTTGACAGTCGTGCTGGGTGCGGTTCTGGGAACGCTGGTCACGCTGTCATCGGTCGGGGCGGGAGCAATCGGGATGGCGGCGCTGACGGTGCTGTACCCACGGGTCAGCACGCGTGAACTCGTGGCGACGGATATCGCACACGCCGTGCCGCTGGCGCTGCTGGCCGGCGGCGGTCACTGGCTTCAGGGCGCGGTGGATACCGTTGTGCTGGTGGAACTGCTGATGGGGTCCATCCCCGGCATCCTGCTCGGGACGTTGCTGGCAGGACGCCTGCCAGAGAACGCTCAGAGGTGGTTTCTGGGTATTCTTCTGGCAATCATCGGCCTTCGGATGGTCTGAACGGGACCATCCTGGCACTCAGGCCTCAGTAGCCGTAGCCGCCCTGATAGTTCTGGGGCTGGGGCTGCTGATAGCCGCCCTGCTGGGAATATCCGCTGTTGGACGGATAGCCGTTGGGATATTGCGGCTGCTGGCAGTTGGTGTTGGGCGGGCACTGGTACTGCGGCTGCATGTACTGGCCCTGCTGCTGCGGATACGCACCCTGCTGGTTTTGGTAGTAACCCTGCTGCTGGCCGTTGGGGTAACCGCTCTGGTAGCCCGGACGGTTGGGCGTGGTCACGGCACCGGCGCCGGCACCGAGAACGCCACCGGCCAGGGCGCCGATCGCCGCACCACGGCCGCCGCCAGCAAGCGCGCCGATGGCCGCACCGGTTCCGCCGCCAAGAAGGCCGCCACCCAGTGCGCGTGAGCCAGGGTCATAATTCCCTTCGCATCCACCCAGAGCCATGACTGTGGCGAATGCTCCGACCAGCGCCGTACCGCGCAGGGCAGAGTGGGAAAAAGCGGTCCTCATAGTCCGAATCCTTGATCGTCTCTAACGGAAGTGAGCTCTGCTTATAGCTCAATATCCGTTGCGTGGGCGGTTGGGTGTCGTCGCTGCGCCCACTGCCGCACCTGTACCGCCACCGACCAGGGCGCCGATAGCCGCACCGCGACCGCCGCCTGCGAGCGCACCGATTGCCGCACCGCCGCCTGCGCCGATTAGGGCGCCCGAACCGGCGCGGGCCCCACTGTCATACGGGCTGCCGCACCCGGCGAGAGCCACGCCACACAGAGTCAGAGCGGCCAGAAAGCGGGGAGTTGTGAAGGTCTTCATGACAAAACATCCTGTTGGGCGTTCCGGAAACTGTGATGGCCGGAACGGTTTTGCGGATTTAGACAGACACAACGTGACAGAAGGGTGGCAGGATCAGGGCCCACGATTATTTTTTTCCATGTCCCCGGATGGGATCTGTACGATCCGTTAGGATAGCGCGCATTATATTGCGTCCTCGGGCCTTGCTGAACCTGCGTCGTCTGGTTAAGTCCACCCGCGGGGAACCGCCCCGCAATCACGATCCGCCATCTGTCCCCCGCACAGAGCCGCGCCAGGAGTTTTGGATGTTTTCTCGTCTGCTGGGTCTCATGTCTGCCGACATGGCCATCGACCTCGGCACTGCCAACACGCTCGTTTACGTCAAAGGTCGTGGCATTGTCCTCGATGAACCCTCCGTTGTGGCGATCGCCGAAGTGCGTGGCAAGAAACAGGTTCTTGCGGTTGGTAACGAAGCCAAGCAGATGGTCGGACGTACGCCGGGAAACATCACCGCCATCCGTCCGCTGCGCGATGGTGTGATCGCGGATTTCGAAGTTGCGGAAGAAATGATCAAGCATTTCATCCGCAAGGTTCATAACCGCCGTGCCTTCGCCAGCCCGCAGATCATCATCTGCGTGCCATCCGGTGCCACGGCCGTGGAACGCCGCGCGATCCAGGAAAGTGCCGAGAGCGCAGGCGCGCGCAAGGTCATGCTGATCGAGGAGCCCATGGCGGCAGCCATCGGCGCGGGTCTTCCGGTGACGGAGCCTTCGGGCAGCATGATCGTGGATATCGGCGGCGGGACGACGGAAGTGGCCGTCATTTCGCTGGGTGGCATCGTCTATGCGCGCTCGGCGCGCGTGGGTGGGGACAAGATGGATGAAGCCATCATTTCCTATATCCGCAAGACCTATAACCTTCTGGTCGGCGAGAGCTCGGCAGAGCGCATCAAGATCGAACTCGGCTCGGCCATGATGCCGGATGATCCCGCAAATCCGGATGGCCCGCTGACGGAAATCAAGGGTCGTGACCTCATCAACGGCGTGCCGCGCGAAGTGGTCGTCAGCCAGGCCCAGATCGCCGAGAGCCTGGCCGAGCCCGTCATGCAGATCGTCGATGCCGTGACGACCGCGCTTGAGAACACGCCGCCCGAACTGGCTGCCGACATCGTGGACAAGGGCATCGTCCTCTCCGGTGGCGGTGCGCTGCTCTACCGTCTGGACGAAGTGCTGCGTCTGTACACGGGTCTGCCCGTGACGGTTGCAGAGAATGCCCTGTCCTGTGTGGCACTCGGAACGGGGCGGGCGCTTGAAGAAATGCGTCGTCTGCGCAGCGTTCTGAGCAGCATGTACTGAGGACTCGCTGACGCCGGATGCTGTCCATCCATGCCCGGCAGGTGCTTGCAAAGGCCGTCCTGCCCATCCTGATCCTGCTGGCGGTCGGGCTTGTCCTTCTCGGACTGGTCCGTCGTCCGGCGGTTGACGGGGTGCGACTGATGGCAACGGATTTCATGGCCCCGGCCTATCATGGTCTGGTCTGGCCGCAGGAGCGGGCAAAGGTCTGGCTGACGGATCTGCGGGGCGCGACGGATCTGGCGAAGGAAAACGCCCGTCTGCGTGAGGAAAACCGCGCTCTGCGACACTGGTATGATGTTGCCGTGGCGCTTGCGGCGGAAAATGGCCGCCTCAAGAAAAGCCTGCACTGGATCCCGGAGACGGTGCCCCAGTATGTGACCGGCCGCGTGACGCGCGATGATGGCGGACCATATTCACGAGCGGTCCTGCTGGATGTCGGAAGCGGCCATGACGTGCGGATCGGGGATGTCGCGCTGGATGCCGCCGGGCTGCTGGGACGTGTGACGGAAGTCGGGCCCCATACGGTCCGCGTCCTGATGATCAATGACGATGCCAGCCGCATCCCCGTCACCCTGGCCACATCGCATGGCGATGCCATTATGGCCGGTGATGACACGGCCTCGCCCCGCCTGATCTTCTATCCGCAGGATCATCATCCCGTTGAAGGCGAGCGCGTGGAAACCCGCGGCCAGAGCACGATGCCGGCCGGGCTGCCGGTCGGCACGGTCCATTACAGTGCGCCCAACCGGCCGGTCGTGGTGCCGGATGCGGATCTGGACCGGCTGGATATCGTCCGCGTGTTCGATTACGGCGATGACGACTCGCAGGCGCCGGACGCACCGGGCCGTGTGCGCGTGAAGAAGCTGCCGCAGAACCCGATGACCGGCCCGCTGCCGTTTTCATGGCTGCCCAACTTTCCGAACATGCCGGGACGGGGAGAGCAGTAAGCGCCATGGTTGCCGAGAACTCCACGCCGCATCTGCATTCCGCCGTCGAGCCGAAACAGACCTTCCGCCGGGCGCTCGACATGGCAGCGCGGGCGGCCATGCCATCCCTGTTCATCATGTTTTCCGCGATCCTGCTTTCCGCACCGTTCGGCATTCCCGGACAGGCGCAGCTTCAGTTCGGGATTGCGATGTGCACGGTCTGGTTCTGGGCCTACAGCCGTCCTCGCTCCATGCCGGCGCTGGCGGTTTTTCTGTGTGGGCTGGTGGTGGAGATCTTCAGCTTCGGGCCGCCGGGAACTGTCCTGCTGTCGTTGCTGGTGATTTATGGTGTCTCGCATCACTGGCGCTATGGTCTGTCCCGTCTGGGCTTCATCGCGGGATGGCTGATTTTCAGTATTCTTGCCGTGCTAGCCTCGTTTTTCCAATGGGCTCTCGTCTGTCTGCATGCGGTTGCATTACTCTCTCCTGTCCCCGGCCTCTTTCAGGCAGCGCTGACAATCGGTATCTATCCCAGCCTGACCGCGCTGTTTGTCTGGGGACGTCGCACCTTCGCCAATCCCGATCAGGCCTGACAGCATCTTTCATGGTCCGCACATGGCGTGCGGAGCGGAAGGCTGCCTTCTTTTCCGGATCCTGAATTTCTGCCCTGATGTTTTCCCGAAACACTCCTTTCCGGTCACGGATACGCCAGAAGCGTCAGGCTGAGCCTGTCCGCTCGGGGCGCGGTGTCTTCACGCGCCGTGCGCTGCTGGTCATGGCCGTGCAGGCTGGAGTTCTCGGCGTGCTCGGGCGACGGCTGTATAATCTTCAGGTCGTGGATGGTGGCCATCTGCGCCAGCTTGCCGAGCGCAACCGGACCAGCAAGCGCCTTCTGGCCCCGGCGCGGGGCACAGTTCATGACCGTTTCGGCGTGGCGCTGGCAGACAACAAGGTGAGCTGGCGCGCGCTCCTGATGCCGGAAGAGACGACCGATATTCCGGCTGTTATTGAACGTTTCTCACAGATCGTCCCGCTGGATGAGCATGACCGCGCCCGGATCGAGCGCGACCTGCGGCACGTCCATAAATATGTCCCCGTCACGCTGCATGAGTTTCTGTCCTGGGACGATATGGCGCGCATCGAGCTTAATGCGCCGTCTCTACCGGGCGTTCTGGTCGATGTCGGATCGACGCGGCTTTATCCGTTCAAGGACCTGACGGCCCATATCGTAGGCTATGTCGCGCCTCCCAACGAAGAGGACGTGGCAAAGGACACGACGCTCTCGCTGCCAGGCATGCGTGTCGGGCGTGCCGGGATCGAACAGACGCAGGAAGCCGTGCTGCGCGGCGAGCCGGGTTCGGTGGAAATGGAAGTCAACGCGGTCGGTCGCGTTATCGGCGAGATCGACCGTGTGGAAGGCCAGCAGGGCGAAGATGTCCGCCTCACGCTGGATTCCGTCCTCCAGAAGCAGGTTCTCAACCGCCTTGAGGATCGTGTGGCCAGTGCGGTGGTCATGGACTGCCGCAATGGCGAGGTGATGGCGATGGTCAGCACGCCGTCCTTCGATCCGTCGCTGTTTGATTCCGGCGTCAGTCACGCGCAGTGGAACGAATGGGCCAATGATCCGCGCACGCCGCTGGTGGACAAGGCAGTGTCTGGCCTTTATCCGCCAGGCTCCACTTTTAAGCCGGCCGTGGCTCTTGCTGCCCTGAAATCCGGTTCCGTCACCGCGCATGACCGCTTCAACTGCCCTGGATATTACGATCTGGGTGGCGTGCGCTTCCATTGCTGGAACCGTTGGGGGCATGGCCTCATCAACATGCGCGAAGGCCTGAAATATTCCTGCGACGTCTATTTCTATGAAGTGGCGCGTCGCTGTGGGATGGATCCGATTCAGGCCGTCGGTAATGCGATGGGGCTGGGCGTTAAGCTGGACATCGAACTGCCGCATGTCCGCTCTGGCATCATTCCCACTCCGGAATGGCGACAGCGGCACGGGTTTCACTGGAATGGCGGTGATACGGTCAATGCCGGCATCGGGCAGGGCTTCGTCCAGGTCACGCCGCTTGCCCTTGCGACCTATGTCTCGCGTATCGCATCGGGTCGGGATGTGCAGCCGCATCTGTTGCGGGCGACCAATGATCAGCTTTCCCCGTTGGCGTCTCTGGATGAGGCGGCGAAGGTCGATCTGCCGCCCGATTATCTGGATGTCGTACGCGGAGGTATGTTCGCGGTCGTCAACGAGCCGCATGGCACGGCGCCGAAAGCCCGACTGGACCTTCCCGGTATCCAGATGGCCGGCAAGACAGGGTCCGCGCAGGTCCGCCGCGTATCCCGTGCGCTGCGTGAGTCCGGGCATTTCAACTCCATGAATCTGCCCTGGGAGTACCGCCCGCACGCGCTGTTCATCTGCTTTGCGCCTTACGACAATCCGAAATATGCGGTGTCCGTCGTCGTGGAGCACGGCAATGCGGGTGCGGATGAAGCGGCGCCTCTGGCCAAGCTCATCATGACTGACGCGCTGCTGCGCGACCCGGCCAGCGATGTCCGTCCGCCTGCACCTGCGGCTGCTCCGGCCACGGAGCCTGCCGCAGAGGGTGCCCAGCCTGTGGATACAGCGTCCGCTCCAGCGCCGCAGCCTACAGGGCAGGGGCAATCCGATCCGGGAGTGCCGCAATGAGACGCAACGGCCTGAACACTTTCGGCTTTCTCAAATCCGACCGCCGCCTTCTGCGCGCGGAGCCTGATTTCCGGCCCATGGCGCGGCTGCTTCAGGTCAACTGGCTCTATGTGTTGCTGGTCTGTCTGCTGGCTGGCGTGGGCTATATCGCGCTCTATTCGGCCGGTGGCGGGTCTGCCAAGCCGTTTGCCGGTCCGCAGATGGTGCGGTTCGGGTTTGGCCTGGTGATGATGATCGCCGTTTCGCTCGTCAGTCCGCGCATTCTGCGCATGGCGTCGGTGCCGATCTACCTGCTCTCGGTCACGTTGCTCACCCTCGTGCTACGGATGGGGCATGTGGGGAAGGGGGCCGAGCGCTGGATCAATCTGGCGGGTATGCAGTTCCAGCCTTCCGAATTTGCCAAAATCGGACTCGTTCTGATGCTGGCGACATGGTTTCACCGCATTGGTAACGAGCGGATGGGCAATCCGCTGCGCCTGATCCCGCCCGCGCTGCTGACGTTGCTGCCTGTTCTTCTGGTGCTCAAGGAGCCCAATCTCGGAACTGCGACGATCATCGGCGTCATCGGTGCGACGATGTTTTTCGCAGCCGGGATGCGGCTGTGGCAGATCCTGCTGCTTGTGGCGCCGCTGCCGTTCATGGGCAAGCTGATCTACAGCCATCTGCACGACTACCAGAAGGCCCGGATCGACACGTTCCTGCACCCCGAGCATGATCCGCTGGGCGCAGGCTACAACATCATCCAGTCGAAGATCGCACTTGGCTCTGGCGGCATGTGGGGGGAGGGATACCTGCATGGCAGTCAGGGGCAGCTGAACTTCCTGCCGGAAAAACAGACGGACTTCATCTTCACCATGATCGGTGAGGAGTGGGGTTTTGTCGGCGGGATTGCTGTCATTACGCTGCTGGGCACGCTCGTCATGGGCGGTATGCTCATTGCCATCCGCAGCCGCAACCAGTTCGGGCGGCTGCTGGGTCTGGGCATTGCGATGGATTTCTTCCTGTATTGCGCGGTGAACCTGTCGATGGTCATGGGCGCCATCCCGGTCGGTGGCGTGCCGTTGCCGCTCATTTCCTATGGCGGTTCGGCCATGCTGACGATGATGTTCGGCTTCGGCCTGCTCATGTCAGCCTGGGTGCATCGCAATGAGCGTGATCCCGGCACGGAAGACGATGACGACGACTAATCCTGAAGCAGGTCTGCCAGATCGTTCTGCAAAGTGAAGGCTTGGGCAGGGGCCGCAGGCTCCAGAAGAGGCACGCCGCACGTCATCAGGAAATCCGCAATCCGGTCCAGCGTTTCCGGATCGCGCGTCGGGTCATCCGCGCAGCCCTGCGGCACCCAGATCAGGGTTTCGTAACGCGCCCGCGTCAGCAGAACGCGATAGGTGTTCAGCCGCCACAGCTTCGCTTCTGCTGAGCTGACATTGGCCCATTTCGTGCCTGAAAAGCGGCGAGGCTGCCAGCAATCGCCCGATGGCGCGCGGATCAAATCGCCGTCCCAGCACAGCCCCACAAAGTCCAGTTCCAGTCCTTGGATGGCAAACTCCGTCGCACAGGTTTCCAGCGCATCTGAGGCCCGGATATCGCGGTTCGGAACCCAGCGGTTCAGGAACCATTGAGAGACGGCCTTGTCGTCCATATGCGGCACTTCACAGCCCAGCCCTTCGGCCCGCAGCCGCTTGGCCTTGGAACTTGCCACCAGTCCGCACCGATAGGTCAGGCGCGAACGGTGTCGCAGTCCCGCGCGCAGATCGTCCAGACTGCGTGTGAGACGGAACGGAAGATCTGTCTGGGCGGCCAGACGTCGGGCGGTCTCGACGTCTCCGTTCAGAACGGCGTTGACCCAGCGCGGCGCGGTTTCCTCGCGCAGGGAACGGATGGCCACACCGAGATGCAGAAAACGCTGCCGTCCGGCTTCAAGTGTCGCGGGCAGATGCGTCAGATCCCCGGTTCCGATCACGTCCGGAGCGGCCTCGACGCGCCATGCGGGGCGACTCAGAAGGGCCTCGCCCCAACAGGCCAGACCGCCTTCACCGTCATTGATTTCCTGCCCATGCCCGATCAGGCACAGAATGGCCGCGAAACCGTCATGCCGTCCCATGATGTCCAGCAGATGCGCAGGTTCGGATTCCGTCAGCTTCACATGCCGCGACGCACTTTTGCGGACAGCCTGAGCCTGCGTCCAGCATCGCTGGGCCTCGTCAATGACCATGACCTGTTCAGGCGGGCATTCCGCTGGCCGCCCGACATAGTGGTCGCGGAATTTCGTCAGGGACTGGATGGTGGATTCCATCCGCTGCTCCACGAGGGGACGCTTCTGTCCTCGACTGACCGTATCGCGCGTCAGAGCTTCCCGCAGCACCGAAACAAGAGTGGGGTTGCCTGTCAGGAACGTCGCACCCGTCCTGTCGCTTCCATCCGCAAAAGCCGCCTTTAGGCCACACAACGTCTTGCCCGCGCCCGGGATACCCGAGACGAACACGATGACCTTGCGTCCTTCCGTCCGGGCTTTTTCCAGAATGCTGGCGATGCAGGTAGAAGTCTGCGTCAGGTTTGTCGCATCCGCACGGGCGGTGTGAATATCGGCAACGCTATGCGTGGCGTAAATCTGCCGGGCCGCTTCCACAATGCTCGGGACCGGATCATAAGGAGCGTGTTCCCACTGCGCGGGGATCAGCGGATTTTCGGCATGAGCCGTTAGTACTGCCAGCGTGGTCAGGAGCGTTTTCAGCCCGGTCGCATTGACGCGCTGAACCTCTGTGACGCCCAAAGGCAGCAGAAGCGGCGTTGTCTGGGCGCGGGGCGGCGCATCCGTGGCAACCAGAACGGGAATAAGCGGATGAGACCGGCTGGCGGCATGAAAATCCAGCAGGTCGAGCGCATAGCCTTCCGTCTGGGAGAGGGCGGACGCATCGAAACTGGATGAGCCGATCTTGAATTCCAGCACGTAAATCGCGCCGGGCGACACCAGAACCGTGTCGATCCGTCCGCCAAGCCGGGGGATCGGGAACTCGAACAGAACCTGCCAGCCCTGTGCGTTGGGAATTGTGGGAAGGATATCACGCAGAAGATCGATCTGCGCTTCCCAGGCACGAACCTGCTGCGGCTCGCCCTGAAAACGGTTCTGCACCACCTTGTGGGACAGGGCAGCGCAGAGCAGGTCCGGCGGGGTGTGAAGGAATGTGGTGACGGATCCGGACCACCACGCTCCCATGGCCTCAGCCCTCGATCTGGCCGAAATCGGCGATCAGGGCCGTTGTCTCGCGGAAGCGGGACAGCAGTTTGAGGCGGTTGGCCCGTACTTCCGGTTCCGGCGCATTGACCGTCACGGCCTCGAAGAACCGGTCCAGTGTCGGACGCAGGGCGGCAATGGCCTGCATCGCATCGGTGAAGCGTTCTTCCTTCAGGGCCGTCTCGATCGCGGGAACGGCCTGATCCAGACCCGTAGCCAGAGCGCGTTCCTCGTCCTGTGTATAGAGGGCCGGATCGGGCGCACCGGTATGCGGGCCGTCCTTCTTGTCTTCGATGCGCAGGATGTTGGCGGCGCGCTTGGCGGCGGCGAGCAGGTTGCGCCCGTCTTCCGTCTGAATCATCTCCGACAGCGCCGAAGTCCGGGCCAGAAGCCGCACCAGATCGCCATCAAGACCCCCAGCCAGCGTTGCGGCCAGCACGTCATGCCGCTCACCTTCACTGCGAAGCTGCACGCGCAGACGTTCCGCAATGAAGTCCGGCAGCTTGGCCAGTTCGCCACCCATCCGGCCATTGGCGGCCTGTGCGAACAGTTCCGTCAGGTCCAGACGCAGCCCGTTGTCACGGATCGTGCGGATGATACCGAGTGCTGCACGACGCAGCGCATACGGATCGCCCGAACCGCTCGGCAATTCGCCAATGGCAAAGAACCCGGCCAGCAGGTCCAGACGGTCCGCGAGCGCCACAGCCACCGAAACCGGGGCCTTCGCCGTCTCGTCGGACTGACCGCGCGGCAGATAATGCTCGGCTACGGCGCGGGAGACGGCTTCGTCCTCGCCATCATGCGCCGCATAATAGCCGCCCATGATGCCCTGAAGTTCCGGGAACTCGCCGACCATTCCGGTCGTCAGATCCGCCTTGGCCAGCAGACCCGCGCGCTCTGCCTGTGCGATCTGTGCGCCATCCAGACCCATAGCCTGAGCAACAGTGCCCGCCAGCTTCGAGATCCGCTCGGCGCGTTCGGCCTGCGTGCCGAGCTTGGCATGGAACGTCACTGCCGCCAGCGCGGGAACGCGATCGGCAAGCTTGGTCTTGCGGTCCAGATCCCAGAAATGCCGCGCATCGGCAAAACGGGCGCGGAGCACGCGCTCATTGCCCGCCGTGGTCAGCTTGCCGCCATCCTTGAACGGCAGATTGCCGACGAATGCGAAGTACGGCGCGGCCTTGCCGTCCGGATTGCGCAGGGCGAAATAGCGCTGGTTGATCCGCATGGAGACCTGCATCACTTCGGCAGGCAGATCCATGAACGCCGCATCGATTTTGCCCAGAAGCGGCACCGGATATTCGACCAGTCCGCAGACTTCATCGACCAGCCCGTCATCCTGCACGACCGTGATGCCATGCTGGTCCGCCAGACGCGCCACACCGGTGCGCACCATGTCGCGGCGGCTGTCCATGTCCACGATGACCGAGCGCGTCTCAAGCTCTTCCTGCCACTGCTGGCCGGAGAGGATCTCGAACGGGCCCGGCGCCAGGAAGCGATGGCCTTCGGAGAGGTTGGATGCCTTCAGTCCATGCGCGTCGTCGCCTTCGCGGGCGAGGGCGAACGGCACGACATGCCCGTCCAGCAGACAGGCGATCCGGCGGAGCGGGCGGACCCAGGTGAAGTTCGAGCCCGCACCCCAGCGCATGGATTTCGGCCAGGGGAACTTCCACAGAAGCTCGGGCACGGCTTCGGCCACGCAGCTTTCCGCGCTCACCGGATCGAGCGACTTGTTCAGGACCCAGAAGCCGTTTTCCAGCGTCAACTCATCAGGCGTGACGCCATGTTTGCGGGTGAATCCGGCCAGGGCCTTCTCGGGCGCACCTTCACGCGGGCCGCGCTCGGACATACTGCGGGCCGGGATTTCGGCATCGACGGTCAGGATCGCCGCAATGCGACGGGCGCCGAAGAACATGCGCAGATCGCGCGGGTTCAGGCCATCCAGTGCCTTCGTCAGCAGCGAACCCAGATCATCGGCCGCGCGGGCCTGCATGCCGGAGGGGATTTCCTCGCTGAACAGTTCGATAAAAAGTTCAGCCATGGGACGTCTCCTCCTCACCGGCGAGCCAGGCTTCGCAGGCGGCTTTGGCAAGCGCTCGGACGCGCCCGATATAGGATGCGCGCTCGGACACGGAGATCACGCCCCGCGCATCAAGCAGATTGAACAGATGCGAGGCCTTGAGGCACTGGTCATAGGCGGGCTGGGCCACGCCGGCCTCGGCCAGACGCATGGACTCACGCTCGGCATCGTTGAAATGGGTCAGCAGCATCTGCGTATCGGCAAGTTCGAAATTATGGCGCGAGTAGTCCTGCTCGGCACGCAGGAACACGTCGCCATAGGTCAGGCCCTTGCCGTTGAAATCGAGGTCGTAAACGTTCTCGACGCCCTGCACATACATCGCCAGACGCTCGAGCCCGTAGGTCAGCTCCGTGGAGGGCATGACGGTCGGAATGCCGCCGACCTGCTGGAAATAGGTGAACTGCGACACTTCCATCCCATCACACCAGACTTCCCAGCCCAGTCCCCAGGCGCCGATGGTCGGGTTTTCCCAGTCGTCCTCGACGAATCGGATATCGTGCAGTTCCGGGTCGATCCCGATGGCGCGATAGCTGTCGAGCAGAAGCTGCTGGCTGTCTTCCGGCGTCGGCTTGAGCAGCACCTGATACTGGTAATAGTGCTGAAGGCGGTTCGGGTTCTCGCCGTAACGGCCATCAGACGGACGGCGGCAGGGCTGCACATAGGCGGCGGCCCAGGGCTTGGGGCCGAGCGCACGGAGCGTGGTGTGAGGGGAGAGCGTGCCTGCTCCGAGTTCGGTATCGTAGGGCTGCAAAATGGCGCAGCCCTTCTCGGACCAGAATTGATGAAGGCGCAGGATCAGGTCCTGAAAGCAGAGCGGCCGGGTCGCAGACAATTCGATAGGCTCCGGTTGGCAGAAATCGGGCGTCACCTTACAGGCACAGGCCCTTAACCGGAAGGGAGCGTCATTTCGCCGATCTTGTAGACTGGGCGCGAGTGCATCATATGATTGACGCTCTGCAATTTCTTCATCTGGAAGGATGATGACGATGAACAACGAAGAACGCGATCTGATCGCCCGTTTCGTCGCCCGTGTCGGGGGAGGGCCGCAGGTCACGGGGCCTGGACAGCCACCGGCCGCGCCCCTGCCGCCGATCGACCCTGAAGCGGACCGCTTCATCGCCGAGAACTTCCAGAAATATCCGGAAGCCCGCTATCGCATCACCCAGATGGCCGTGGTGCAGGAAGCCGCGCTTGCGCAGGCGCAGAACCGCATTCGCCAGCTCGAGTTCCAGCTCCAGCAGGCCCAGCAGCAGCTCGCACAGGTGCAGCAGTCGGGCGGGTCCAAGCCGGGGCTGTTCGGTGGCCTGTTTGGTGGTGGCGGCAACCGTCCGCAGCAGTCGGCACCGCCGCCGGGCTGGGGCTCGCAGGCCGCGCCGCCGCCGAACTTCATGCCGCAGCAGCAATATGCCTATCCGCCGGGATACCAGCCGGGCATGTTCCAGCGCGGCGGCTCGGGCTTCCTTGGCTCGGCCCTGACGACGGCCGCAGGTGTGGCTGGTGGCATGATGGCCGCCAATGCGCTTGAAGGCCTGTTCTCCGATCATCACGGTGCTGGTGGCGATGCTGCCGGTGGCTGGGGTGCGGGTGGCGACACCATCATCAACAACTACGGCAGCGATGCTTCGGCCTCCGATCCCTTCGGTGGTGCCGGGACCGATGCCGGCAGCTTCTCCGATTCCGATTTCGGCGGCGGTGGTGATGCCGGCGGCGGCGGAGATTTCGGTGGTGGTGATGGCGGTGGTGGCGGATTCGACGACATGTTCTGATCCTGCCGTCATCAGACAGACATCATTCAAAGCCCGTCCGGACCGCGTGTCCGGGCGGGTTTTTTGATGTTTGCCAACCCGGCGCCCTATGCTGCGTTCGCTTTTATGACTGTTCCCAATTCCCCAACCGGGAGGCCATATCCGATGCCCCAATCCGCCCCGAACGCTGATTTCCGCGACCTCTCCGCTTTCGACGCGCTCGAAGATGGGAAAATCACGCCGTTTTCCCTGGATGGGACACCGGTGGTCGTCATCCGGGACGGTGACAGCGTGCATGCCTTTGCCGGCAAATGCCCGCACAAGGAAGCGCCGCTGGAACAGGGAGCGTTCTGCCGGACGGAGAAGGGGAGCGTTCTGGTTTGCCCCTGGCACAAGGCCGTTTTCGATGCGGTGGATGGCAGTCTGGTCGAGCCTCTGGCGCTCGATCCCCTGCCGCAATATCCCGTTCAGGTTGTCGATGGCCGGGTGCTGGTCGGGCTGAGGCCGATGCAGCGTGAGGCACCGGAAAAGCGACAGGAAAACGAAAGCGTCCTGCTCCTCGGGGCAGGGGCTGCGGCTGTCAGTGCGGCGGTGACGCTTCGGGCGGAAGGATTTGCGGGCGCCATCACGATGGTCAGTGAGGAAAAAGATCTTCCCTATGACCGCACGGCCCTGAGCAAGACTGTTCTCGTCAGCGAATCCGAAAAAGCCCATGCACCGCCGGTGCGGGACGAGGAGTTCTACAGCGAACGCGGCATTACCCGTGTCCGCGGGCATGTGGCGCAGTTCGATCCGCAGACCCGCAAGGCTAAATTACAGGACGGGACGGAACTGACGGCCGATCATGTTCTGATCGCCACAGGTGCTGTCACCAGAAAGCCGGATATTCCGGGCGTGGACATGAAGGGCGTCTATACGCTGCACCGGGAAGCAGATGCCGAACGCATTGCCGCCATTCTGGACCCCAACTTGGCTGTCACGATCGTGGGTTCGGGCTTCATCGGGCTTGAGGCGGCCTCCTCCCTTCGCCAGCGCGGGGTCGGGGTGACGATCATTTCCGATACCGAAATCCCGATGGAAAAGCAGTTCGGCCGTGAAATCGGTGTCCGTCTGCGCCAGTTGCATGAAGAAAACGGCGTGGCGTTCGTCTCGGATGCGCGGGTCACGAAAATCTATGCTGATGACGGCAAGGACGGAACAGCGTCCGGCGTGGAACTGGATGACGGGACCCGCCTTCCTGCCGCGTTCGTGCTTCTGGGCGTTGGGGTCACCCCGGCTACGGACTACGTCTCAGGTCTGGAGCGCGATAAGAGCGGTGCGATTGTCGTGAATTCCCAGATGCGCGTGACCAGAGACGGCGATACGGGCGGGTATCCGGGCGTGTATGCGGCCGGGGATGCCTCCGCCGTCTTCCATGATGGCGCTCCACGGCGAATCGAGCACTGGCGCCATGCCGAGGTGCAGGGACGGATTGCGGCCCTTGCCATGATGGGACATGACACGCCCAACGTGCCGATGCCGTGGTTCTGGACCCAGCAGTTCGGCAAGAAGATCGAGCTTCTGGGCTGGGGTGAAAACTTCGATAACGTGGCGCTGGAAGGCGATATCCGCGGTTTCAAGTTTCTTGCCACCTATCTCAAGGATGGCAGCCCCATCGCACTGGCCGGGGCAGGGCATGCCGCCGATATGGCGCGGGCCGCGGTCGATTTCGATGGTTTCCTGAAGGAAAAGGCCGGAAGCGACCTCTGAAGTCGCAGAAAACTTGACATGAGAGGGCCGTCCCGGCTTCCTGCGCCCACTTATCCGCACAGGACGTTGAAGAGGCCCGACATGCATCCATACCGCACCCATGACTGTAGCGCCCTGCGCGAGGAAAACGCCGGGCAGATTGTCCGCCTTTCCGGCTGGGTGCACAGCAAGCGCGATCATGGCGGCCTGCTGTTCATCGACCTGCGCGACCATTACGGCGTGACGCAGATCGTCATTCCCGCTGGCACGGACCTGCTGGAAAAGGCCGAACGCCTGCGCGTCGAGAGCGTCATCACCGTGACCGGCAAGGTCGTGGTGCGTCATGGCTCCCAGCGCAACCCGAACCTCCCGACCGGTGACGTCGAAGTTCTGGCCGACGCCCTTGAGGTCCGCTCCAGCGCCGAAGTCCTGCCATTCCAGGTGGCGGGCAACGAGAACTATCCTGAAGACCTGCGTCTGAAGTACCGCTACATCGACCTGCGCCGCGACAAGATGCACCAGAACATCATGCTCCGCAGCAAGGTCATCACGAGCCTGCGCCAGCGCATGATCGAGCAGGGCTTTACCGAGTTCCAGACCCCGATCCTGACGGCTTCGTCCCCTGAAGGTGCGCGCGACTTCCTGGTTCCGGCCCGTCTGCATCCGGGCAAGTTCTATGCCCTGCCGCAGGCTCCGCAGCAGTTCAAGCAGCTCGCCATGGTCGCCGGGTTTGACCGCTACTTCCAGATCGCACCCTGCTTCCGTGACGAAGCCTCCCGCGCCGATCGCAGCCCGGGCGAGTTCTACCAGCTCGATTTCGAGATGTCCTTCGTCACGCAGGAAGACGTCTTCACGGTGCTCGAACCCGTCCTCGCCGGCGTGTTCAACGAGTTCACGCCCGAAGGCTGGAAGATCACGGATGGTGCATTCCCGCGTATTCCCTATGCCGACGCCATGCGTGACTACGGTTCCGACAAGCCGGACCTGCGTAATCCGCTGATCATTAAGGACGTTACGGACGCCTTCCGCGATTCCGGTTTCGGTCTGTTCGCCAAGATCGCAGCCTCCGGTGGCCAGATCCGTGCCATCCCGGCTCCGGGTGCGGGTGATCGTCCGCGTGGCTTCTTTGACAAGCTGAACAGCTGGGCCCGTGAAAACGGTGCCGGTGGTCTGGGCTACATCATCTTCGAGGAAGAGGGCGGCAAGGGCCCGATTGCCAAGAACCTTGAAGCCGATCGCGTCGAGAGCATTCGTGAAATCTGCGGCCTCAAGGCCGGTGATGCCGTGTTCTTCGCCGCAGGCAAGGGCGATGAAGTCGCCAAGTTCTCCGGCGTTGTCCGCACCAAGGTCGCAACCGAGCTGGACCTGATCGAGAAGAACGCGTTCCGTTTCTGCTGGGTCGTGGACTTCCCGATGTATGAGCTGAACGAGGAAACCGGGAAGGTCGACTTCTCGCACAACCCGTTCTCCATGCCGCAGGGTGGGCTTGAAGCGCTGAACACGCAGGATCCGCTGACGATCAACGCCTATCAGTACGACATCGTCTGCAACGGCGTGGAGCTGTCCTCGGGCGCCATCCGGAACCATCTGCCAGAGGTCATGCTGCGTGCGTTCGAGATCGCAGGCTATGGCCCAGAGGTCGTGGAAGAGCGTTTCGGCGGCATGCTGAACGCCTTCCGTTACGGTGCCCCGCCGCATGGTGGTGCAGCGCCGGGCGTGGACCGTATCGTGATGCTGCTGGCCGATGAGCCGAACATCCGCGAAGTCATTCTCTTCCCGCTCAACCAGAGCGGCGAAGATCTGATGATGGAAGCACCGGCCCCGGTCGAACCGGCCCGTCTGAAGGAGCTGCATCTGGCTCTGGACCTGCCGAAGCCCAAGCCGACAGCCAGCAAGTAAGGCTTTTTCATTCCCCTGCCAGACCGGCGTCTTCAATTCCGAAGACGCCGGTTTTTTTTGTCCGGCACTGAAACACTTCGTCATTCCTGCGTTGTGAGGGAAAGTTCTCTAGCAAGCGGGTAGACCCATCATGGCCGAAGATACGAAAAACGCCTTCCTGACAGACGTCCAGACGCTGCGTGAAAACGCGAAGAAGTCCCTGGACGACGGCGCTGTAACCCCCACCTACAAGGGCGACGTCAAGAAGACGATCGATATCCTGCAGGCCGTTGTTGCGACCGAACTGGTCTGCGTCCTGCGCTACACGATGCACGCTATCTCTGTTGAAGGCCTGACCAGCGAAAGCGTCGGCAACGAGTTCAACGAACACGCAGCTTCAGAGCGCAAGCACATGCTGGCTGCTGCAAACCGCATCGACCAGCTCGGCGGCGTGCCGAACTTCAATCCTGAAGGTCTGGCCACGCGTTCCGCGACCGAATACGGCAATGGCGGCAATCTCGTTGAGATGGTGAAGCAGGATCTGATCGCCGAGCGCGTCGTGATCGAGCATTATCAGGAACTGATCCGCTATTTCGGCGACAACGACCCCACGACCCGGATCATGCTCGAAGGCTTCCTGGCTGATGAGGAAGATCACGCCACCGACCTGCATGACCTGCTGGTCGCTCACGAAGGCAAGCCCTTCCTGAACTGACCCGGCCTGATCAGGCATCTGAAAAGGGGCGTTTCCTGCCATGGGAAACGCCCCTTTTTCATGGTCACGTCCGGAGCGATAAGATCGGAAACATAAAATCATGCACTGCCCGGATTCCGCCACAGATGCGCCGCAGCTGCGCCAATAGAATCAGGCCATCATCTTTCCGTGACAATGCGTCATGGAAAGGAGAGCATTGATGCTGAAACATCTGTCAGGGATCTTGGCTGTTTCCGCCCTGTTTGCAGGTACGATGGCGATTGCGCCGATGACGGGAACAGCCCATGCACAGTTCGTGCCCTATAGCGGCCCCTACCGCCAGCCACCCCCGCCACCTCATATCCTGCCCGAGCCCATCCCGCCGCATGGAGGCGACATGCGCTGGGTTCCGGGGCACTGGCGCTGGAGCGGAAACGGCTATCAGTGGCAGCCCGGCCATCTGACGCGAAGACCCGGCCTGCGTCACGCCTGACCAGGCGAGGGGCCGGGAAATGCTTCCGGCCCTTTTGGTCTCAGACCGTGACGAGAACCGGAACGTGATCGGAGGCCTTTTCCCTGGCCCGCTCGTCCTTGTCGATCTCAAAGGATTGCAGCCGCTCTGTCAGGCGCGGGGAGAGCAGCGCATGGTCGATCCGCAGCCCCGAGTTCCGGTGGAAAGCCGCAGCCTGATAGTCCCAGAACGTGTAATACCGGCCCGTGGGATACAGGGCCCGCAGCGCATCCGTCAGCCCCTTCCATTCCAGACGCCGGAAAGCCGCACGGCTTTCGGGACGGATCAGCGCATCATCCGGTGGGAGGCTGGTTGAGGCCAGATCTTCGGCTGTCGGGCAGACATTGAAGTCTCCGATGAATGCGAACGGCTTTTCTGCATCAAGCAGAACCCGCGCCCGGGCGGCCAGCGCGTCAAAGAAGGCAAGCTTGGTCGCGTAACCGTCCTCACCGCCGGAATTGCCGTTGGGGAGATAGAGATTGCCGATCGTGATGCCATCAAGTTCCGCCTCGATGTAGCGGGCAGACGGATGATCGAAGCCGGGCAGGGTGTGATGCGTAACCGTGAACGGCCGACGTCCGATCAGGGCTACACCATTATAGGCTTTCTGCCCCGAGGTCGCGACATGCAGTCCAGCTTCGGCGAACACGGCCGGAAACTGGCTGTCCTCGCATTTGATTTCCTGAAGGCACAGCAGGTCACATTCCGGATGACGCTCCAGCCAGTCCTGAACGTGATGAGCGCGGGCCCGGATGGAATTGATGTTCCAGCTTGCGAAAGTGAAGGGCGTGGCACTCATCGGATCAGGCCAGCGAGAAGCTGGTGCCGCAGCCACAGGACGACGCCGCATTAGGGTTCGTGACCGTGAAATGCGCACCCATCAGCTTGTCCACGAATTCCAGTTCGGCATTCTCCAGCAGGTCCAGACTGGTCGAATCAACGAATACCTTCGCCCCATCGCGCTCAATGACGACATCGTCCGCAGCCTGATCCCGTTCCAGCCGGAACTGGTACTGAAACCCGTTGCAGCCACCCGCCAGCACCGCAACGCGCAATGCAAGCCCATCCGGCTCGGGCTGGGCTGCGATGATTTCGTTAATGCGGGCGGCGGCGCTGGCGGAGATGCTGAAAGGCACGGTGTCGGACATGGGCGTGTGTTCCCGAAATCTGAAAAGGCGGCTGGACCCTGCTGGACCCAGCAAGACGGCTGCGGTCCTGATTATATGGTCAGAGCGGCGCCAAGGGCAAAGGCCGCGTGGTTGCACGCGCGCCGGGCTGGCGTAGAATGAAACCGTGATCCGGCCGGAAACGGCGCTCTACCGGCCATAAGGCTTCGGGGCAGGGTTCACAGCCAGACGGCTCACACACAGGACATGTCTTGATGGTAGCGATCTACGCGGTACAGGACTCCGGCTCCCGGGGACGGCTCTATCCTGAAGTGGAAAGCCCCGTCCGCTCCCCCTGGCAACGGGACCGTGACCGTGTGCTGCACTCGGCCGGGTTCCGCACCCTGCAATACAAGACGCAGGTCTTCATCAACCACGAAGGCGATTTCTTCCGCACGCGTCTGACGCATTCGCTCGAAGTCGCGCAGATTGCCCGCTCCATTGCCCGCAGTCTGGACCTGAACGAGGACCTGACGGAAACCGTCTCGCTGGCCCATGATCTCGGTCACACGCCGTTCGGCCATGCCGGTGAGGACGCACTCGCGCTCGCCATGAAGGACTGGGGCTGCTTCGACCATAACACCCAGTCCCTGCGTCTCGTGACAGCGCTTGAAGCCCGCTACCACGCCTTCGATGGTCTGAACCTGACCTGGGAAGCGCTGGAAGGGCTGGCCAAGCATAACGGTCCCGTCAAACGCCCCACACCCTATTTTGTGGAATACGACGCAAAGCACCATCTGGACCTGCAAAGCCATGCTTCGGCCGAAGCGCAGGTTGCCGCCATGTCGGATGATATCGCCTATCACGGGCATGATCTCGATGACGGTCTGCGCGCCGGGTTGCTGTCCTTCGAGGACATTGAGGACCTGCCGCTGGTCGGTGAAGCCCTGCGCCGCTCGCGCGACATGGAGCGTCAGATCGGGCGCGAGGCGTCCGATCAGGCCCAGCGCGTGCGTCACGAAACCATCCGTGTCGTCATCAACCAGCTCGCGACCGACCTGACGAACCAGACGCGCCGGAACCTTGAGGCGCTTAACCCGCAATCCGCCGATGACATCCGCCATGCCGGATATCCGGTCGTGGCGTTCAGTCCGGAAATGCGCGAGGCCAACAAGGCCATCCGCAAGTTCCTCTATGCCCGCATGTACCGGCACTGGCGCGTCAATCGCATGGCGCGGAAGGCCAAGATCGCGGTCCGGGAAATCTTCGATATCCTGTCCGAAGATCCCGGCCTTCTGCCCGATCCGCTGCGCGGGCGTGCCAAAGCCGCCGATGACGTGCAGCGCAGACGTCTGGTGGCCGATTATATTGCCGGAATGACCGATCGTTTCGCGATGGAAGAACATCGACGGTTGACGGACCTCTCCGTGCTAGGCTGATAGAGCCTCTGATCTGACGACGCGTTACAGGAATCGAGCTGAAATGGCCGCTGACACCACGACCCTTACGACTGACTGTCTCTTTGCCCGCACCCGGGTTCAGGTGTGCGACGCTCTGCGATCGGTCGTCCCCGGCCTGCCGGAAGAGGTGGTGCAGCGCGTCGATCTGACCCCCACGCGTGACCCGTTCCACGGTGACATGGCGACGAACGCCGCCATGCTTGCCGCCAAGCCCGCGCGTCGCAAACCCGCCGAAATCGCCGCCGAACTGGTCGAGAAGCTCTCCGCCCTGCCGGAAGTCGCCAAGGCTGAAGCCGCAGGCCCGGGCTTCGTGAACCTGACGCTCAAGCCTGAAGTCCTGCAGGGCGTGGCCGTCTCGATCCTCAAGGCTGGCGACCGCTACGGTCGCTCCACGATGGGGCAGGGGACGCGCGTGAACGTGGAATACGTCTCCGCCAATCCGACCGGCCCGATGCATGTCGGGCATTGCCGCGGTGCGGTCGTCGGTGATGCGCTGGCCAACCTGCTCGAAGCGGCTGGCAACACCGTCACGCGCGAATATTACATCAATGATGCCGGAACACAGGTTGTCGCCCTGACCTGGGCCACATACTGGCGCTATCTTCAGGTTATCGGCCCGGAGATTTCCGCTGACGATTTCAGCCCGCTGACGCCGAACGGCCTGCAATATCAGGGCGAGTACCTGATCCCTGTCGCTCAGAGCATCGCTGACAAGCACGGCCGCACACTCGCCAATGCCGAAGGTGGCCCGGCCGATCCGTCCGTCTGGTTCGAGACGGTGCGTCGTGAAGCCCTGACGCAGATGATGGCCGCCATCCGCGAAGATCTGGAAGCGCTGGGCATCTCGCACGAAGTCTTCGCCAGCGAAGCCGAAACGCTGGCCAGCGGTCGCGTGGATGCCGCGATCGCAAAGCTCGACAGCAAGGGCCTGCTCTATGAGGGCGTGCTCGAGCCGCCCAAGGGCAAGATGCCGGAAGACTGGGAAGCCCGCCCGCAGACGCTCTTCCGCTCCACCGAGTTCGGCGACGATCAGGACCGCGCGCTCCGCAAGTCCGACGGCACCAACACCTATTTCGCGAACGACATCGGCTACCACGCCCAGAAGGCCGAAAACGCCGATGTTCTGATCGACGTCCTCGGTGCCGATCACGGCGGGTACGTCTCCCGCATGCGCGCTGCCATTTCCGCCCTGACGGATGGCAAGACTGGCTTTGAAGTCGTGATGTGCCAGATCGTCCGCGTCGTGAAGAACGGTGAGCCCGTTCGCATGTCCAAGCGCGCCGGCACGTTCGTCACCCTGCGCGACCTGCTGGACGAAGTGGGCCGTGACGCCGTGCGCTTTACGATGCTGACCCGCAAGGCCGATGCGCAGATGGAGTTCGATCTGGACGCTGTGGTCGCCCAGACGCGCGATAATCCCGTATTCTACGTCCAATACGCCCATGCCCGCTGCCGCTCGGTCCTGCGGTCCGCCGAGACGATGTTTGGCGCGGATGATGTAACACCGGAAGCCCTGTGCAGCGCCGATCTGTCCAACCTGTCTTCAGATGTGGAACTGGCCGTCCTGCGCCGTCTGGCCGCGTTCCCGCGCAGTGTCGAAGCCGCCGCTACGGCTCGTGAGCCGCACCGGATCGCGACCTATTGCATTGATCTGGCCTCCGACTTCCATGCCCTGTGGAACCGGGGCCGTGAAGATACCACCCTGCGCTTCCTGCATGAGAACGACCGCGCCACCAGCCTCGCCAAGCTGGCGCTGGTTTCGGCTATTGCTGGAACGCTGCGCTGTGCCCTCACCATTCTCGGCGTCGTGCCGGTAGAGGAAATGCGATGACCCCGGAAAACGATCAGGACCGCAACCGCCCCGATCCGGGCGATTACGCCCGTAGCCCGAAACAGCCAGCGGGTCCGGCTCCGGGAGCGCGTCCGCAGGCGCGTTTCGACCGCGAGCGCCTGAGCAATGATTATGACGATGAACCCCCGCCGCGTCGCCGCCCGGCAGCCGCTGGCGGTGCGTCCGGGGCAGGGCGTCTGACGTCCGTGCTGGGCAATGATCCCGCCACGCGCAAGCTGGTTGGTGGTGCGGTTGGTATCGGCGTTGTGCTGCTACTGGCTGTCGGCGGTTGGTCGCTCATGGGCAGCCATCAGGGCGGCATTCCCATCATTGGTCCGCCGCCGGGACCCGTGAAGGACCGTCCGGCTGATCCGGGCGGGATGCAGATCATGGGCGGCGATGACGGCGATACCGATATGACCGGCAACGGCGAGGCACATCTTGCTCCGGGTCCGGAGCAGCCGGATACGAAGGCACTGGCCCGCCAGTACGGCGTCCCGCCGGGAACGCCCGCGTCGGAAACACCGAAGACCGATGTCCCCAAGGCAGATGGTGCAGCACCGGATAACGCGCCGGCGACCCAGACGCCTGCCATCCCGCCGGAAGCCGCCGCGCCTGCCGATACGGGACAGATGTCTCCGGGCACCGCGCTGCCTGCCACGGTTCCGGAAAAGCCGCAGGATCAGGCCGCCGCCCCTGCCGAGGCCCCGAAGGCTGCACCGCCCAAGGAAGCGCCGAAAAAGGAAGAAGCGCCTGTTCATCATGCCGCGCGACCGGCCGAGAAGCCGCTGCCCGCGCCGGTTCCGGAGCCTGAGAATGTCGGACCTCCGAAAGCCGCCACTCCGGCTGCGGAGAAGGCCGAAGCATCGGGTGGTTCGCATGAAGTCCAGCTCGGCGCGCTCGACAGTGAAGCCGCTGCCCGCAAGGAATGGGACAGCCTGCGCCATCAGGCTCCGGCCCTGTTCGCAGGCCATACGCCGCTGTTCGAAAAAACCACGCGTGGGGACCATACCTTCGTGCGTCTGCGGATCGGTGGCTTTGCGGATCTTAAATCCGCACGGGCCTATTGCGTGAAGCTGCACGCGCAATCCGTCGCCTGTACGCCGGCCCAGTTCTGAGAGCTGGCGTTTGAGCGAGACACTTCATCTGACGCTTGACGGGTTCGAGGGGCCGCTGGACCTGCTCCTCGATCTGGCCCGCAAGCAGAAGGTGGATCTGGCGAAAATCTCCATTCTGCAACTGGTGGAGCAGTATCTGGCCGTGGTGGAAAAGGCCCGTGCGGAAGCGCGGAGCCTGCGGTTGGAGCTGGCGGCAGACTGGCTGGTCATGGCGGCCTGGCTCGCCTGGCTGAAATCCAAGCTGCTCCTGCCAGCCGAAAACGAAGATCCGGACGCCGAAGACGCGATCGAGCTGCTTCAGGAACGTCTGATCGAACTCGAACGGATGCGTGCGGCCGCTCAATGGCTGGCTGAACAGCCCCGTCTGGGGCTGGACGTGTTCCGGCGGGGACAGGGGGAAGACCATACCGAAATTGACCGCTCCGGTCTGCGCGTGGACATGCCCGCGCTGATCACGGCCTATCTTTCAGCCCGACGCAGGACCGGACGCAGGCGTGTCTATGCGCCACGCGCCCGCCGTTACTGGAGCGTGCAGGATGCGCTGTCCCGCCTCAAGCGCCTGCTCGGGACAAACCATGTTGTCGGCTGGCAGACCCTGACCTCTCTTCTGCCCGACCCGGATGAACTGGACGGCGAGGAGGGGCCTTACGGGCGCAATGCCGCTCTCGCAGGCACGCTTCTGGCGGGGCTGGAACTGGCCAAGGGCGGTGCGCTTGAACTGCGTCAGCCCGAGGCATTCGGGGAAATCGAATGGCGGGCGGCCACGCCCTCATGACGGATCCTGTAATGCTCGACCGGGCCTGCCTTCTCGTGGAGGCACTCGTTTTCGCCAGCCCTGAGCCCGTAAAGCCTGCGGCCATTGCCGAGCTTCTAACTGCACAATCCATTCCCGTGCCCGTCGAAGAGGCGCTTGCAGCCGTGCAGACGCGCTACGCCGATCATGCCGTGGAAATGGTGCTGGTCGCAGGCGGCTGGCAGTTCCGCACCCGTCCGGAATTTGCCTCCGCCCTGACGAAAGTCGTGGAAAAGCCCCGCCGTCTCAGCCGCGGTGCGATGGAAACACTGGCCATCATCGCCTATCACCAGCCCTGCACCCGTGCGGAAATCGAGGCGATCCGTGGTGTCTCGCTCGGACAGGCCATTCTCGATGCCCTTCTGGAAGACAACCTGATCGCCCCTAAAGGCCGCAAGGAAGTTCCCGGTCGTCCCGTATTGTGGGGCACCACAGCGAATTTTCTGGAAAGTTTCGGCCTGCCGGATCTCGGAGGGTTGCCGCGCAGGGAGGATTTCCTGCTGGATCGTGCCCCTACGGAAGCAGAAGACGGTGCATCTGCCGTAGGCGGAATGGAGCAGACAGGCTAGGAATGACGCATGTTTGACTTCAGCTTCTCGGAAATCGCGCTGTTCGTGATGGTGGCGATGGTCTTCATCCGCCCGAAGGACCTGCCGGTTGCCATCCGCACCCTGTCGAACGGGCTGAAGGCGATGCGGCGCATGGCGGCTGAATTCCAGTCCCATGTGGACGAGATGGTCCGTGAAGCCGATCTCTCCGAAGCGCGCGACCAGTTCCGGGACCTGAAGAATTTCAACCTGCGCGACCGTGTCACGAAGGCCATCGACGGCGACAATTCCATCCGCCGCAGTCTGGAACTCGATACGCCCGCAAAAGCGTCTGCTGCCGATCTTCCGAAAGTTCCGCCGGCACCACCGCTTCCCCCGCCGCCCCTGACTGATCTGGAAACGGTGCCCTACAATGCCCGTCCGCAGTTCGAACCGGCCGTGGATCTGCCTGTCGAACCGGAACCCGAGCCCAACGACGATGTCGTGGATGCTCCTTCCATTCTGCCCCCTAGCACGGCAAGACGGCTTCTGCACGAGCGTTCCCGCTGGCGGGCGCCTGACATCCTGCCGCCTGTCCGTGCCATCCATGCCGGTCGGCGCGTTCCCATTGCGAGCGGAAAGGACGGCGAATGACCGATACCGACAGCATCAACGACACGCCGATGCCGCTCCTCGAGCACCTCGTGGAGCTGCGCAAGCGGCTGATCTGGTCCATCGTGACCTTCGTGATCGCGTTTGCCATCTGCTACCATTATTCGGGCGAGATCTACCGGTTTCTGGCGGCCCCGCTCGGCAACATCATGCGCAAGAACGGGGAGCAGCCGCACCTGATTTATACCGCGCTGTATGAGGCCTTCTTCACCTATATCCGCGTGGGCGTTTTCGGTGCGACCTGCCTTTCGTTTCCCATGATCGCCATCCAGGCCTGGATCTTCATCGCGCCGGGCCTGTATCGCAGCGAGAAACGTGCCTTCGCGCCGTTCCTGATCGCAACGCCCATCATGTTTCTGATCGGCGCGGCACTCGCCTATTACGTGGTGTTCCCTTACGCGTGGCAGTTCTTCCTGTCGTTCCAGACACCGCAGAGCACCAATGGCGGCATGCAGATCGAATTGCAGGCCAAGGTCTCGGAATATCTAACGCTGGTCACAAAAATGATCCTGGCGTTCGGAGTCTGTTTTGAGCTGCCCGTCGTGCTGACCCTGCTGGTACGTGTCGGCCTGCTGAGCGTGGCCCAGCTCAAGCGTTTCCGCCGTTATGCTGTCGTTGCGTCCTTCGCCGTGGCCGCCGTGATCGCTCCTCCCGATGCGATTACGATGCTGAGCCTCGCCATTCCCCTCGTCGCCCTGTACGAGGTATCCATCCTCACGGCCCGGTTCGTCGAACCGAAACCCATGGCCGCTGATGAAGACTGATGACCAGACCTGCCGGAGCCCTGAACCATGCATGACCTGAAAGCCCTGCGCGCCGACCCGGCCGCTTTTGACGCTGCTCTCGCACGTCGGGGCCTGTCACCCGTGGGACAGCAGCTTGTCAGGGACGATGAAGAACGCCGCGCGGCACTGGCCGCGCTTCAGGAAGCACAGGGTGCCCGTAAGGCACTGGCCAAGGAAATCGGCCTGCTCAAACGCCAGAAGCTCGATACCGCCGAGATCGAGGCAAAGGCCGTAGCCCTGCGCGATCAGATCGCCGGTCTGGAAGAGCGTGCCAACACGATCCAGACCCGCATCGACGATGTGCTGAAATCCCTGCCGAACCGTCTCGATGCCTCCGTGCCGGATGGAAAGAGCGAGGACGAAAACGTCGTCGTCCATGTCTGTGGCGAGAAGCGTGAATTCGCTTTCGAGGCAAAGCAGCATTTCGAACTCGGCGAAGCTCTGGGGCTGATGGATTTCCCGACCGCCGCCAAGCTGTCCGGCACGCGCTTCGTCGTCCTGCGCGGCGCACTCGCCCGTCTGGAACGTGCGCTCGGCCAGTTCATGCTCGACACCCACACGACCGAGTTCGGCTACAGCGAAACCAGCGTGCCGCTTCTGGTCAATGACGACGCGATGTACGGCACGGACAAGCTGCCCAAATTCGCCGAGGATTCGTTCCGCACCGAAGATGGTCGCTGGCTGATCCCGACCGCCGAAGTCCCGCTGACGGCCTCCGTCATGGGCGATATTCTGCCTGCCGATGCCCTGCCGATCCGCATGACCGCGCTGTCCCAGTGTTTCCGTTCCGAAGCCGGCTCGGCCGGACGCGACGTGCGCGGGATGCTGCGTCAGCATCAGTTCACGAAGTGCGAACTGGTCTCCGTCGTAAACCCCGAAGACAGCGATGCCGAGCACGAGCGCATGACGCAGGCTGCCGAGACGGTTCTGGAGCGTCTGGGCATCACCTTCCGCAGGATGCTGCTTTGTGCGGGCGATACGGGCTTTGGTGCAGCCAAGACGTTCGATCTGGAAGCCTGGCTTCCGGGGCAGAAGGCCTGGCGCGAAATTTCTTCGTGCTCGAATACGCGCGATTTTCAGGCACGCCGCATGAATGCGCGCTATCGTGCCGAGAATGGACCGGCCTTCGTCAACACACTCAACGGTTCCGGTCTCGCTGTCGGTCGGACGATGATCGCTGTTATGGAAACATATCAGAACGAAGACGGCAGCATCGATATCCCCGAGGTTCTGCGTCCTTACATGGGCGGGCTGAACCGCATCGGCTGAGGAATGCAAGGCATGATCACGATCCGCCGTTTCGCCCTGGCCCTGCTAGCCGCAGGCTCCGTTCTCGCTTCATGCCCCGCCGAGGCGGACAGCATGCAGACACTGCACGGTCAGGCCATGTACCGTGAGCGCATGGCCCTGCCTCCGGGTGCTGTCCTTAGTGTCTGGATCGAAGATACGGGTGCGACGCATGGAGCCCCGCTGGTCATGGCCGAGCAGCGCGAAGACATTCATCGTGGCGTTCCGATTCCCTATACGCTGACCTATCCGGTACTGCCGCCGGGCGGCCATTACGTGCTGAATGCAGAAATTACGGTCGAGGGTCGCCGGATCTTTGCGACCCCGGATGGCGGCATGCCTCTTGATCATCCCCAGCTCCTGCTCCGACATGTCGCAGGTACCCCCGTCAGTGCACCTTATGGCGCATGGCGGATCCAGAGCGTGGGCGATTTGCGTTTTGACAGCACGGCGGATGCGCCGGGTCTGACGCTGCAACAGGACGGTACCGTTTACGGGACGGATGGCTGCAACCGCCTGATGGGACATTTCAGGCTGGAAGGGCAGACGCTCCGTTTCCTGCCATTTGCCATGACCCGCAAGGCGTGCCTGCCGGCCCTCATGACGCAGGAACGGCAGATTGGTGCGTTCCTGCCAACCGTGACATCATGGTCCCGTGACGGCGAAAACCATCTCGTGCTGCACGCAGGTGCATCATCCGGCACGATGGTACTCGTGCCCCAGGACGCTCAGTAGTCACATCAGAGCCAATTTCTAAAAAACTTTTAGTTTTGCACGTCTTTTTTCAAAGGGGCGGGGGGTATCATGCCTCTTTCCCTGAAATGGCAAACAGGACTAAAATGATCCTGCTATCGCTATCGTTTGAATAGAGTGATCAGACAGGACCTCTCCCGCCCCAGATGGGAGAACTCTGACCGGCAGAGAGTTTTGTTGCATGGCGTGGCGCGCCACTGTTAGCAGGCCGGAGGCTTACTGATGAAAACGACGATCCGGCTCGGGCTGGGACAAAAATGGACTTCCCCGCCAGTCGCGGGAGAGGATTCCGGTGAAGTAAGGGAAATCATCACCCTGGGGGCAGGCAGGGTTGGTTTCAGAAGAGAGGGCCAGTCACTTGCGCCGACGCATGTTTCCGAAGTGGCGTTCATGGCATGGATCAGAGAGACGGAGGCCAGATTGACCAGAAATGCCATTCCCCCCGCGCAACTTTCCCCCGGGCTTGAACTCGGACGCCGTATCCGGCTTCTTCGGGAAATGGCAGGGCTGAGCCAGCAGCAGCTGGCCGAGAAGGTCGGCATTTCGCGCTCCGCCGTGGCCTTCTGGGAAACGGGTCGCTCGGGCCATGTCGGCAAGCATCTGGGAAGTCTCGCGCAGGTGCTGGGTGTCGAGCCCGAAGTCCTGCTGACCGGGATGGCCTACAAGGCTATTCAGGAAACGCTCACGCCTGACGAAAACACGATGCTCATACTCTACAGACAGCTCGATCCGCTCATCAAGCTTCAGGCCCAGAAGTGGATCGAACGGCGTGTCCGTCACAAGGCTGACGAAGCAAAAACACCCGATCAGCCCAAAAGCGCCTGAAATCCGGGCCTGTCTTTTATCAGGCCCGGAACTCCGTCAGGACGGACGCCGACGATTGCTCCCCGGACGCTTTCCACCTTTTGCAGGGTAGGTCTTGCCTCCGGGTTTTTTTGGCCCCGAAAAGGATGGTCTGCCTGCCGATCTGTCCGGCCCGCCGCGACCGGAACGGCCGCCGATGCGCTGCTGCTTCTGGCTCTCGCGCATCCGGCTCTGCGTCCGCAGGACCTGTTCAATCCAGTCATTGAGAATGGACGTGTTGATTTCCGCATCCTGACGCGCCGGATAGGCGTCCGGGAACCGCAGCGCCAGCCACCGCCAGGCCACCAGCCGCTTGTGCCGCTTCTCGGCACGCTCCAGCTCTTCGCGCCCTGCCTGTTCCGGATGCGGCAGACGCCCCGTACCCGGCGGCGGTACCGACCGTCCAGCCGCATGATCGGCCGCCCACTGGACCAGCCGCTGGATGCCATTGTCCCGCTCGTCAATCGGGCACATGGCGTAGGTCCAGCGTGTCGAAAGATCGAGGTTTTCCACGCCTTCGAGAGCCGCCGCAATTTCCAGCGCCTGCTCCATGTCGGCCAGACGGTAATTCGGATCATCCGCCCGTAGAACGGCGTGTTTGATACGGGTCAGGACACCATAGAGACTGTCGCTGTCGATCTCTTCGGCCACAGCTCGGACAATGTCCGAATCCGGCTGCACGAGGGGGCGCAGTTCCTTGATCTCTTCGGGCGGGGCGCTTAGCATTTTCCGGACAAAGGTAGGGCTGCCGGCGCCGGCAAGCACGCAGACCAGCCCGCTTTCATGTTTGCCGTAACGCCCGGCGCGACCGCCGATCTGCTTGACCTCCTGCGAGACCAGATCGCGCGTCTGGCGGCCGTCGAACTTACGCAGCGCACTGAACACGACACGGCGGATGGAGAGGTTCAGTCCCATGCCGATGGCGTCCGTCGCAATGAGAATATCGGCCTCCCCACTGTTGAAGCGGGCGGCTTCGGCACGGCGGACTTCCGGGCTCAGGGCTCCGTAAACCACGGCAACACGACGCCCGCGCGCCATAAGCTCGGCCCGCAGATCCAGCACTTCACGGCGGGAGAAGGCGATGACGGCATCGCTGGGTTTGAGTTCATCCAGATGCAGCGTCTCACCCGCCTTGAGCGGGCTTTTGCGTTCGAGATGGATTTCGTCCACCGGGTCGTCGCAAAGCTCGGCAATACGCTTGACCAGCGGGATACAGTCCGGCGCGCCGAGGATGAAAACATGCCGGGCCGGGACACCCATGATCGCTGCCGTCCAGGCGGCACCGCGGTCCGGATCTGCCAGCATCTGCGCTTCGTCGATAATCGCAACGTCCACCGGGTTATGGAACGGGCACATCTCGACCGTCGCCGCCAGATGGCGTGCCCCCGGCATTTCGATCCGCTCTTCACCCGTAGACAGCGATGCCGGAACGCCGCGTGAGAGCAGGGACTCGCGGAATTCGTGGGCCAGAAGGCGCAACGGTGCGAGCGCGAGGCCGCTCTCGGCATTCGCCAGCGCATTGAGCGCGGTATAGGATTTGCCGGAGTTCGTCGGCCCCGTCACCAAGGTGATGCGGCGTTTCAGGGCACGCGCCGTGCGGAAATGCCCGGCGAACCGGTCCAGCGCGGCCACGCGGGCAATCGCGGCATTGCCAGCCTTGTTGCCCAGATCCAGAACTTCCGGCCGGTCCTTGGTTCCGCTGCGCCATTGCGGCAGGAAAGTCCGGAGCCGCTTGAGTTCTGCAGGATCGAAGAAGAACAGTTCGATCCCGTCCGGCCGTGTTTCGCGGCGGGCAATGGGAATCCGGTTTTCGGCGATCCAGCGCAGGGCCTCGCGGCGCGAGCAGTGCAGGACATTCGGCAGTTCGTCGAAGCTGACCAGCCCTTCTTCCCACTGACGCAGACGCTCAAGCTCACGCGCCCTGCGTTCTTCCGCACGGGCCTGGATATCGGCCTGTTCGCGGGCACGGCGTTCTTCAGCAATCCGCAGATCGTCCTCGAAGCCGAGATCGACGCTGCCGAAAGCGGCTGCGATGCTCTGGGAGAGTTTTTCAAGCTGGCCGCTCGACAGGATCACACCGGTATCGGCGAGATCGGCGCGGACATCTTCCAGCACAGCACGCGGGGAGTCGCCCATTTCCTGCCAGCGCGCCATCAGGACATCGTCGAGCGTCCGGCGCAGGGCTGGCATGTCGGCACGCGGATCATGGATGCGGGCCGCGGCTTCCTGCGTATCCGGCTTGCCGACCCAGACCTCGCCGGCCCTGCGGCACACATTCATGAGCTGGGAGGCCCAGGTCTTGCGGCGTACGACGCACAGAGCCTCGATCAGTCCGTCATGGGAAAGGGTCGCCTCCGGCCCTTCAAGTCTGCGCGCAACCTGCCGCAGCAGGGCAGGGCGCTCGCGCGGCGTGATGTCGAGCGGGGTCCCGAATTCGGCCTCAGCCCGCTGAAGGGCGCGTTCGGCCGGGGAAAAAGAGTCGGAAAGAGTGGCGTCCGGCATGGAGTCGTCTGTCATAAGAGTCTTGTGCGTCATTCCGGCATGCGCTTCAACGCGCATGGGTTTCCCGAGCGGCAACGATTGGGCTAAAAGACCCGACCATTATCAGGTCCGTGACCTGTTATCCGTTCCGAACCGGAGACAGAACCAGACATGTCCACCCCGACTTTTGCCGCCCCGACTCCGACCATCGACGAGCCCCTGACCGGCCTGGTGCCGTTCGAAGGCCATCCGAAGCAGTACCGCCTTGCTGAACCGAGCAAGGAATACGCCCATCTGTATCCGGCGAAGGTGCTGACGGTCCATCACTGGACGGACCGCCTGTTCAGCTTCACCACGACGCGTGATCCCGGCCTGCGTTTCGAGAACGGCCAGTTCGCGATGATCGGCATCGAGGTCGAAGGCAAGCCGCTTCTGCGCGCCTATTCGATCGCCTCCGCCAACTATGAAGACCACATGGAGTTCCTCTCCATCGCGGTTCCCGATGGTCCGCTGACCTCGCGTCTGCGCCATGTGAAGGTGGGCGATACGGTCCTGATCGGCCGCAAGCCGGTTGGCACGCTGTTGCTCGACAATCTCAAGCCGGGCCGCAACCTGTATTTCCTGTCCACGGGTACGGGGCTGGCGCCGTTCATGAGCCTCATCAAGGATCCCGAGGCCTATGAGCGCTATGAGAACGTGATCCTCAGCCACACCGTCCGTATCTCGGGCGAACTGGCCTATGAGAACCACATCCGCCACGAACTGCCGGAGCACGAGTTCCTAGGCGAGTTCGTCAAGGACAAGCTGCGCTACTACCCGGCTGTGACCCGCGAAGACTATGCCGTGACCGATCGCATTACCAAGCTGATCGAGACGGGCAAGATTTTCGAGGATCTGGGCATCGACAAGCTCGATCCCGAGCATGACCGCGTCATGATCTGCGGTTCGCCGGAAATGCTGGCCGACACCGAAGCCCTTCTCGAGCGTATGGGTTTCGTGGAAGGCAATATGAGCCATCAGGGTTCGTATGTCGTTGAAAAGGCCTTTGCCGAGCGCTGAGGTCTCAAAGGCACGAAAGGCCGGGATGATGCAGGATTTTGATCTGTTCGTTATTGGTGCCGGTTCGGGCGGCGTGCGCTGTGCGCGCATTGCCGCCCAGAACGGAGCGCGCGTCGCGATTGCGGAGCGCCGACACTGGGGCGGAACCTGCGTCAATCTCGGCTGCGTGCCCAAGAAACTGATGGTCTATGCGGCTGATTATGGCCGCGAGATCGCTGACGCCCCGTCCTATGGCTGGGACGTCAAACCGGTTGCTCATGACTGGTCCACGCTGATCAGCGCCAAGGACCGCGAGATCGAGCGCCTGAACCGCATCTATGTCTCGATGCTGGAAAAGGCCGGGGTCACGCTGTTTACGGGCGATGCCAGTTTCGTGGACGCCCATACGGTCGAAATCGGCCCGTCCGAACTGGCGCCGGATGCGTCCGTCCAGCGTGTCCGGGCGAAGAACATCGTCATCGCCACCGGCTCCACGCCCACGCGCCTAAACATTCCCGGCGCCGAACATGCGATCGTCTCGGACGATGCCTTCCATCTGGCTGACCGCCCCGAGCGCGTTGCTGTGATCGGCAGCGGCTATATCGGTATCGAGTTTGCCGGGATCTTTGCGGGACTGGGTTCGAAGGTGGATCTGGTTTTCCGCCAGCAGCTTCCCCTGCGCGGCTTTGATCATGAAATGCGCGCCCATCTGTCCGAACTGCTGCCGCTGAACGGCATCAAGGCGCATCCCGGCCGTTCCCCGGAGCGGATTGAGAAGGTTGCGGACGGTTATCGTCTGCATCTTGAAGGCGGTGATGTCATTGAGACGGACTGCGTGTTCATGGCGACGGGCCGTCACCCCAATCTGGCACCGCTCAAACTCGAGAACGCTGGTGTCGCGACATGGAGCGGCCGTATTCCCGCAACGGCGGAAGATGCCAGCACCAATGTTCCGGGCATCTACGCCATTGGCGATGTGACGGACACCTACAACCTTACCCCCACGGCCATTGCCGAAGGGCATCTTCTGGCCGAGCGTCTGTTCGGGGAAACCGGCCGCGACTGGTCCTTCGCAACGACGCCCAAGGCCGTGTTTTTCTCCCAGCCGCTCGCCACGGTCGGCCTGACCGAAGAAGAGGCTGCCCAGAGCCATGATCTGGACATTTACACATCCAGCTTCACGCCGATGCGCCAGACGCTTTCGGGCCGCAAGGGCAAGACCCTGATGAAGCTGGTTGTGGATGCAAAGAGCAAGGTTGTGCTCGGTGCGCACATGATCGGTCCCGATGCGCCCGAGATCATTCAGGGCCTTGCCATTGCGATCACGGCAAAGCTGACCAAGCGGGATTTCGATCGCACGATCGGCCTGCACCCCACCAGTGCGGAAGAGTTCGTGACTATGCGGAGCCTCACACGTCACGTCCCCCGAAAAGCAGGCTGAACCCTATGGCGGCGCGTAACGGTCTTACGGGGGCTCCGCAGTCGGGCCGCCACATATTTTCTGAGGGGCAATACCGGGCATGAAGTTTGGCTGGCTGTTTGCCCCGTCGATTACCTCCGTCATGTTTGCCCTCCGCACCACGATCGCAGCGCTTCTGGCGCTGGCGATCGCGCTGTGGATGGAGCTTGGTGAGCCGCAATGGGCTGCCATGACCGTCTGGATCGTCGCCCAGAATTCCCGCGGCGAAAGTATTTCCAAGGGGCGCTGGCGTCTGGTCGGAACGGTGGTCGGCATGGTGGCCGCCATCGCGCTCATGGCAGCGTTTCCACAATATCCCTGGCTGTTTCTGCCGGCACTTGCCCTCTGGGTCGGGCTGTGTGCCGGTCTTGCGACGCTGACGCATAATTTCCGCGGCTACGCCCTCGTGCTGGCCGGCTATACCTGCACCATCATCGCGCTGGGTGCGGTCAAGGAACCCGATCACGTCTTCAACGTGGCGATGGCCCGCGGCACCTATATTTTTCTTGGTGTGATCTGTGAGACGGCCATGGGCATGATTGCCCTGCCCAATGTCGCAGGCCGTGCGCGTGAGGAACTGCGCAAACGACTTCAGGCGATTCTGACCCGTGCCATTCCAGCCCTGACGGACGTTCTGCGTCAAAAGAGGGGGGCGACGGACGACCTCTCGACCCTTCTGGGCTCGCTTCAGGCCTCCAGCGACCAGATCGAATTCAGCCGCATCGAGATCCGCAGTGAAGGCAATGAGGTCGAGCACGCCTATGTCACGCTCGGTCTGGTTGCGCGTGTCCTGTCTCGCGGACTGGGCCTGCGCACGCGCATGACGGCCGTGACGCATCAGCCCGAAGCCCTGCGGCCCTTCCTTGAAGACATGGCCAGTGCCCTGGATGGAATGCCGGAGCGTCTGGTGACCGACCGTCGCGGCATCGCGGCACTGGTTCAGGCCGAGGCTCTTCTGGCCGAATGCCGGGGCCGGATGCAGACCATCCTGCCGCGTGACGACGAAGACTCCCTGAATGAAGGGATCATCCTGACCGGCGTGGAAGTCATGCTGTCGGATCTGTGCGAAACGCTGCGCTCCTATCGCGCCAGCGTGGATGGCGCGCCGGTCTCCGAACGCCATCGTCTGACCCACAATCCCGACTGGCGCGCCTCCATGCGTAACGGCGTGCGCACGACCGCGGCCCTGCTGTTCGGGGCTTATGTCTGGGAGGTCACGGCCTGGCCACAGGGCAGCGTGTTCCTGACATTCATCGCCGTGGTCTGCGCACGTTTCGCGACCTTCGAGAACTCCGTCCTGCTGAGTGCTGCGTTTTTTTACGGCGCTGTCTGGGCTGCCGTGGCGAGCGTTATTCCGGTCTTCATCGTCATGCCGGTGACAGCCAATTATCCGTTTTTCTGTCTGGTTGCCGGGTTCTTCATGATGCTGGGCGGCCTGGCGTCCCGCAATCCGTCCACAGCCGTCATGGCTGCGTCTTACGGCACGTTCTTTCCGTTCCTGCTCGGCATGGACAACCAGGGGCGCATCAACGAGATCGGCTGGTTCAACACCACGATCGCCCTGCTGCTGGGGCTTGGCGCCGGTGTGATCATCTTCCGGGCCGTCCTGCCATTTACGCCAGCACGCGCCGGCGAAGTTCTGCGGTACCAGCTCAAGCGCAGTCTGCGCCGGCTGGCGCTGCCGGGTGTGGTCATGGACGAATATGTCTGGATCAATGAGGGCACGCAGAGCATGGAGCGCGCCGTGCGATTTGCCGGTTCGCTTTCCAGCGAGCGTGCGGAAGCAATGCTGCGCGGCACGCTCTCGGTTCTGACCGTTGGGCGAAACGTGCTGATGCTGCGAAAGCTCGCCCAGCATGGAAGCCTGCCGGATACGGCGGTTGCGGCGGTTGACGGAATGGTGCGGAACCTGCTGCGTCGCAAGCTGCCGCTCACGCACACCTCCGCCACGATCGACCCCACACTGGACGAGCTCTACGCTCTGGAGCGGCAGTCGCAGGATCCGTCCATCCGCCATGATCTGGTTCTGGCAATCGGATCCCTGCTGATCGTGCGCACCGAAATGCCGGTCAGCAGGGCTTTCCTCAAGGGCGCATTCTGACGTCCCTCAGGGTGTAGCGAGGAACCGCAGCAGGTCCTCGTTCACCCGCTCGGCATGGGTCATGAACAGCCCGTGCGGCGCGCCTTCATAGGAAATCCAGGTGGAGCCCGGTATGGCTGCCGCGGCCTTCTGGCCCGCAATATCGGCGGGAACGGCAGAGTCGCCTGTGCCGTGGATCACCAGCGTCGGGACGGTGAAGGCCTGCAGGTCCGGGCGAAAGTCCGTTGTGCCCCAGGCATCCACACAGTCCAGCGTCGCCATCGGGCTTGCCATGCAGGCCAGAATAAACGTCCAATCCAGCACACCCTGACTGACGGGGTGATGGATCATGCTGACGCCGTAGAAATCAGGAATGAAGTCCTTCAGGAAGCCGAAGCGGTCCTGGCGGATCTTCTGCTTGATCCCGTCAAAGACGGAAATATCGACGCCCTTGGGATTATCGGCTGTCTTGAGCAGGAAGGGGACAACCGACGACAGCAGCACAGTCTTGGAAATACGTGACCGGCCATGGCGGCTCAGATAGCGGGCAATTTCACCGCCACCCATGGAGAAGCCGACCAGCGTTGCATCCCACAGATCAAGCTGTTCGAGAATGGCGGCCAGATCATCGGCCAGCGTATCGTAATCATAGCAGTTGATCGGATGGCCGGACTGGCCGAACCCGCGGCGGTCATAGGTGATGACGCGGTAACCCGCCTCGACCAGCGCCAGCGTCTGCTTTTCCCACATGTCCCCGGTGAGGGGCCATCCATGGATCAGGACGACGGGCTTGCCGGCCCCCATGTCCTTGACGTGAAGGCTCGTTCCATCAGTAGCGGTGATATACGGCATGGTTCTGATCCTCGAAGGCGTTGACCTGAGGACCAGAACTTGTTGCCGCGACTTTGGTTGCGTCTTACCAGCCGTTTCCGCGCGGGGCGGTCCAGCCATTGCCCGATGCATCGCCGAGCTGTCCGGACTGCGTGTTATTACTGCCCTGATAGGACGAACCGAACTTGGAGATGTTCGCGCCCGTCACGGAATCGCGCTCCACGCCGGCTTCATGGTCCGGATCGGGACCATGCTCGAACTCGGTGGACGGCGTGTCGGAATAACCCAGCGGGGGCTTGCGATGGCCGCGGGCACGGAAATGCTCACCACCTGTCGTGGCCTGGGACTGGGCATCCCCCTGACCTGGCTGCGTCGGAAGCGTCGTACCAGCCGCGTAAGGCTGACCGAAGGTTGCGGTCTGGGCCTGTGCCGCCCCTCCCAGCAGAGCGGTCGCCAGCAGGGCGTGGCAGAAGAAACGGGAAGAGGACAACATGTGATCCGGTCCTTGGCCGATCATGACAACAAGGCTGCCTCCCGGAGGAAACGCGACGTCAGGCTCTGACATCCCCGGCAAGGCGGCATATCAGTCTATAATCGGCCCGCTTTCCCCCGTGTTCAAGACTTCTTTTCCTCTGGAACCGTTTCAGAGCCGCCCCATATCAGAAGACATGACGATATCAGCACGGAATTTTCCGGTCCGGGGCGGTGACTGATGGATGATCTTCTGACGTCCATTCGCCCGCGAACGCTTCTGGCCGAGGGAGCCGTGTGGCTGCCCGGTTTTGCCCTGTCCGAAGCGCCAGCACTCCATCAGGCCATCGCAGACGTAAGTGCACAAGCGCCTTTCCGTCATTTCCGTACCCGCATGGGTCCGATGTCGGCTGCGATGACATCCTGCGGGGCCTGTGGCTGGGTCGCCGATCCGTCCGGCTACCGCTATTCCCGAACCGATCCGCAAAGCGGCCGGCCCTGGCCCGCCATGCCAGACGCACTTCGTCACCTTGCCATCCGCGCGGCGACCGGGGCGGGGTATGAGGGCTTTGATCCGTCCTCCTGCCTCATCAACCGCTATGGACCGGGTGCGAAAATGGGGCTGCATCAGGACAGGGACGAGGGGATGCCCGAGGCGCCGGTTGTGTCGGTTTCCCTTGGCGTACCCGCGCGTTTTTCGTTTGGTGGTTCAAGCCGGACGGACCCGAAACGCACCATCGAACTTCTGGATGGTGACGTCGTGGTCTGGGGCGGTCCCTCCCGGGTTGCCTGGCATGGAGTCTCACCCATCCGCGAAACATTCCATCAGCAGACAGGTGCCATGCGATACAATCTGACGTTTCGCGCTATCAACGCCGCGCTTTTTCGGCCATAACCAGCCCCCCGCAACTCCCGCATTCACATCCTTCCGGAGGGCATTTGATGCACCCCTCGAGCCAGACCCCGACGTCCACCAACACGATGTCCTGGTCTCCTGCAAGCTGGCGTTCCCGTCCCATCGTCCAGGCTCCGTCCTATACGGATGAAGCGGCGCTTGCTGCTGTCGAAGCTCGTCTGCATCGATACCCCCCGCTGGTTTTTGCGGGTGAAGCCCGCCGCCTCAAGACGCGCCTGGCCGCCGCATCGCGCGGAGAGGCCTTCGTCCTGCAGGGCGGCGCCTGTGCCGAGAGCTTCGACGAGTTCACCGCCGACATCGTGCGTGACACGTTCCGCGTCCTGCTCCAGATGGCCGTGGTCCTGACCTTCGCCGCCAAGGTGCCGGTCGTGAAGATTGGCCGCATGGCCGGCCAGTATGCCAAGCCGCGCTCGTCCAATACCGAGACGATCGATGGCGTGACGCTGCCCTGCTATCGCGGTGACATCATCAACGGTCCCGAGTTCACGCCCCAGGCCCGTATTCCCGATCCCGCTCGCATGGAGACCGGATATTTCCAGTCGGCCGGCGTGATGAACCTGCTGCGTGCCTTCGCACATGGCGGTTATGCCAACCTGCATCAGGTCCATAGCTGGAATCTCGGCTTCGTCGAGCGTTCCCCGCTGGCAGCCCGCTATCAGGATCTGGCCCATCGTATTGACGAGACACTGTCCTTCCTGCGGGCCTGCGGTTTTGACGGTTCGGCCTCGCAGATCGACGAGACGGAATTCTACACGTCTCACGAAGCCCTGCTGCTGCCCTACGAACAGGCTCTGACCCGCGTGGACAGCACGAGCGGCGATTACTACGACTGTTCGGCGCATTTCCTGTGGATCGGTGACCGCACCCGCCAGCCGGACGGCGCGCATGTCGAGTTCCTGCGCGGCGTGCAGAACCCGATCGGCATCAAGGTCGGCCCGACCACGACGGTTGGTGATCTCGAAAAGCTGCTCGAAATCCTCAATCCGAAGGACGAGGCCGGCCGCATTACGCTGATTTCGCGCATGGGCAAGGACAAGGTCCGCGATCACCTGCCGCCGCTGCTCGATGCCGTAAACCGCACCGGACGCACCGTGACCTGGCTGTGCGATCCCATGCACGGCAACACCACGACCACGGCCAGCAAGATCAAGACCCGCTCCTTCGATAATATCCTGGGCGAAGTTCTCGGCTTCTTTGATGTGTTCGAGGCCATTGGCCGCCGTCCGGGCGGAATCCATCTGGAAATGACGGGTCAGGACGTCACGGAATGCATCGGTGGCGCACAGTGCCTGACCGAGGACGATCTGGCCGGTCGCTATGAAACATTCTGTGATCCGCGCCTTAATGCGGAACAGTCACTTGAAATGGCCTTCCTTCTTGCTCAGGAATTGACGGGACGAGCAGGAAAGAAAGAATGACCGCTTCCGATCCCCAGAATTCTCCTCAGGCCGCGCTCCGGCGCGCGCTTGGCACACTCGGCCCGCTGGACGAGAAAACCATCGAAGCGCGGACGGACGCCTATTTCGGGCGAACGCGGCACATCGTGGAGCATTTCGGGGATTCCCGCGTCACCTATGCGGTGTTCATCCGCCGCCCGGTGATCGCGGCCTGTGGGCTGGTCGTGCAGTGGCTGAAGAACGTGGCAAAGGCCCAGGGCTTCGATCTGCACTGCCGGGAAATGTACGCCGAGGGCGAATGGGTCGGCGCGGGTGAACCGCTCCTGTACCTGACCGGCAGCTTTGTCCGACTGGCCCCGCTGGAAACGCTGGTTCTCCAGCGGATCGGCTCCACCTGCGTGGCGGCCCATAATGCCTATCAAATGGCCATGGCCCTGCCGACCATCCCGTTCCTTGCCATGGACGCCCGGCACTGCGCGGGTTTCGAAATGCAGGAACAGATGGCCTATGCCGCAGGTGTCGGCTCCCGTGCGGCGCAGAAGGAAGGGGCCCGCGGCTTCATCGGCAACGCCAATGACGCTACGGCCGGTTTCTTTGGCCTTGATGCTGGTCTGGGCACCATGCCTCATGCCCTGATCGGCTATGCAGGCTCCACGCTGCGCGCAGCGGAGATGTATGACGAGGTCTATCCGAACGATCCGCTGACGGTTCTGGTGGACTACTTCGGGCAGGAAATTACGGATGCGCTCGCTGTCTGTCGCCGCTTCCCCGAGCGCGCTGCAAAGGGCCATCTGAGCGTCCGTCTCGATACGCATGGCGGTCGCTTCCTTGAAGGACTGGACCCCCAGACCTCATATGGTGTGCTTGAGCGTCACACGCCCGGCACCATCCGCCGCTACCGTTCCGATCAGGAACTGCGCGATCTGGTGGGAACGGGTGTGTCGGCCGCAGCCATCTGGCGGATGCGCGAAGCTCTGGATCATGCCGGTTTCCACCATGTGAAGATCGTCGCATCCTCGGGCTTCAACGTCGCCAAATGCTCGACGATGCGGGACGCTCATGCCCCGATCGACGTGATCGGCAGCGGGTCTTTCATTCCCGACCGCTGGTCCGAAACCTATGCAACGGCTGACATCGTGGCCTATGACGGGCAGCCCCGCGTCAAGCTCGGACGCGAGTTCCTGCTCCAGAAGGCCCGTGACAGCCAGGAGACATCATGACCGACGATACGATTGACCCTGTCGAAGGCGCACCCGAAAACGGCGCACAGCCGGGTTCGTGGAGCGTACGCATCATCGACCTGTCCGGCGCGTCGGAAGACGAGGACGACACGATCGAGGTCGTGAAATACTTCATCGACCTGATGCACGCCAACGCCTATGCCCGCGCCTATGTCCGCGACAGCATCGAGCGCTGCCGCACGCCGGGCGCGAGCAGCAAGGAAGTGCTCGAAAACTGGTTCGCCTTTGGTGAGAACGCCGAAGTCGTGGATGCCGGCGAAGATGGCTGGAAGTCCTCCACGGAACTTGAAGACTTCGCGGCCACGCCCGCTACACCGATGGAGCGTGACTGGCGCGCCATTGATCCGCGTCGCCTCGTTGATGACGAGGAAATCGCCGGTCCGCCGGATGATGATGACGACGAGGATGATGAAAACCGTCACGAAGTGATCCGTCACTGAACACCCGGTGCAGGGAAGGGGCATGTGCTCCTTCCTGTGCGCGGCCCTTCATAAAAACCCGCTCTGGCAACGCGGCGCATCATGCGGCATTAAGGCGTCATGAAACTGCGCTTCGCTCCGTCCCCCACCGGTTACCTGCATGTTGGCAATGCGCGCCTTGCCGTCGCCAACTTCCTTTTCGCACGCCATAACGGCGCCAAGTTCCTGCTGCGGATCGACGATACCGATACCACCCGCGGCAAGCCCGAATATGAAGAAGCCATCGGCAAGGATCTGTCATGGCTGGGGCTGAAATGGGACGAGTATGTGCGCCAGTCCGAGCGTCTCGACCGCTATGCCGAAGTCATCGAAAAGCTGAAGGCGTCCGGCCGTCTCTATCCGTGCTTTGAGACGGAATACGAGCTGAACGCCAAGCGTGAAGCCCGCATCCGTGCCGGCAAGGCGCCGATCTATGATCGTGCCATGCTCAAGCTCACTGCTGACCAGCGCGCCCGCGCCGAAGCCAACGGCAAGACGCCGCACTGGCGCTTCCGCCTCAGCGATGGCAGCCGCAAGTGGCAGGATCTCGTCATGGACGAGTGCTCGGTCAAGCTGACGGCCATTTCCGATCCGGTTCTGGTGCGTGGGGATGGGACGATCCTCTATACGCTGGCATCTGTGATCGATGATCTGGACATGGGCATCACCCATATCGTCCGCGGCGAAGACCATGTGACAAATACCGGCGTGCAGATCGACATTGCCGAAGCCCTTGGCGCCAGGCCCAACCGCTTCACCTTCGCGCATCTGCCGCTTCTGCTGGATTCCGATGGTGGCAAGCTGTCCAAGCGGTTTGATTCGCTGGCGCTGAAATCCCTGCGTCAGGACGGGCTGGAGCCAATGTCGATCGTCTCCTATCTCGCCCGCGTGGGCTCTTCGGATGATCCGGAGGTCATGACGATGGATGAGGCCATTGCGGCCTATGACATCTCGCATGTCTCCAAATCGGCCGCCCGTTTCGACATGACGCAGCTTCTCGCCCTGAACCGGCGCGCCCTGCACAACCTGCCGTTCGAGGCCGCGAAGATTCATCTTCCGCCCGAAGCCGACGAGACGTTCTGGCACGCTGTTCGTGGCAATGTGGATCTGTCGGCTGAAATCCCGCACTGGTGGGATGTGGTGCATGGCACGATCATTCCGCCGTCACAGCCCGAAGACCGCTCTTTCCTTCAGCAGGCCCTCGACACCCTCCCGACCGAGCCGTGGGGCGAGGAGACGTGGAAGGACTGGACCAACGCGCTCAAGGAACAGTCCGGCCGCAAGGGCCGCAGCCTGTTCATGCCGCTGCGTCTGGCCCTGACGGGCGAGGACGCAGGGCCGGAGCTGCATGTCCTGCTCGGCCTGATGGGCCGTGAGCGGACGGTGGCCCGTCTGCGGGATGCCATTCAGGCCTGAAATCATGTCCGTCGTGCCAACGCGGCACGACGGACCGTTTTTCAGATGGCTTTGACGGACCAGAATGCCGTCCATTTCTCGCCGGGCTTCAGGTGAAGCAGGCCGGGCTTTTGTGAAAAATCACCCGTAAAGCCAGCGGGTGTCGTGTAGCCGTACCAGGGCTCGATACACAGGAACTCCGCGCCCGGCTTGGCCCATAGACCCAGTTCGCGAAATCCGCCCCAGGCCACACGGATGCCGTGCCCGTCCGGTCCGGTCATGTCCAGCGATCGGCTCTCCGGCCGGTCCATGATGATCGCATCTTTCTCGAAAAGCGCATCGCGCAGTTCAAGGACATTCTCCCGGACAGGCGTGCGGAACTTCTCATGCAGAAGCATCCCGTCAGCATCGATCCGGCGTATGGGCAGCGGCTCGTCATATTCGAAGAGCAGTCTGTAACTGTCTTTCGCCACACCGTCTTTCAACGGCCAGCGAAAGGCCGGATGCGCCCCGAGCGAGGCATGAAGTGTCGCCGTGTCGGACGGGTTGTGCAGGTGATACGAGACACGCAGCGTCTCGTTCTCGATGAGATAGACAACCCTCAGCCGGAAAGCGGCCGGAAAGGCAGCGCGGGTTTCCGCATCGTCCACCAGTTCGAGCGTGCAGCCATCCACGTCCTGCGCAATCCAGCGGAAGCTGCGGTTCCGGGCAAATCCATGCCGCCCGAGATGGACGGGTTTGCCATCCAGCGTGGAGGCGTCGTCCGGCAGTGTTCCCACGATTGGGAACAGGATCGGGGAGTGCTTCGGCCAGGCCGGTCCGCCTTCCCAGAGCAGCACATCATCACCCCGGCTGAGTGCGACCAGTTCGGCGCCGTGGCTTTTGACCGAAGCCTTCAGCAGGCCGGTGCCGAAATCATGTCTGTCATCCGTCATGTGGTCAGTCATGGGATGTCTCCTGTTCAGGTGCCACGGGCATATCGCCCGGCTCGGTCGTATGAAAGCGACGGAAATCGACTTCCACCCGACCATCCGGACGATTCTGGATCATATCCGAAAAACGGTAGCCGTGTTTGACATGTCCGATCTCATAGGCGTGACGGGCGAAAACGGTCTGGGAGGAAATCTCGTCCGTGCCGTCCATCGTGATGATGATTTCCGCGTTCTGGCCGATCAGTGTCTCCGCAGTGAGGCCGTAAAGCGGGCTGTGATCGTCGATCAGATGGGTTGCATTCAGGCTGATCCGGAAGATCGGCATGTGCGACTGCACCAGCGTCAGCCGGTCAAAGCGGCGTACCAGACGCCCGCGCTCATCGGGCATCAGCCGCGTCAGGGTCATTTCGATATTGGCCGAGAGGATCAGCGTGCGGCGCTGGTTGGCCAGGCGGATCGTCAGTGTCGGGATCACGTCGTCATAGGAGACGACCGCCACATGGCTGAACAGCACCCGTGCACGGGGACGGGAGAAGCGGGCAAAGACCAGCCCTGTTGCCAGGGCATTGAGCATCATGCCGGCCAGAACTTCGAAAGAGACGATCGTGTTCGTCAGCCGCCCGACAGGAGCCATGGTGCCGTAACCGACGGTCGAAATGGTTTGCACGCTAAAGAAGACATCATCGAGGAAGTCGCCGTGCGGGACACCGCTCACACTATGCGGGATGACGTAATACATCAGCGCAAAGGCAACATTGATGACCAGATACAGACCCATGGATGCCCAGAAGAAGGCAAACCAGCTCATGGTCATCAGGGTATGGTAGAGATCGCCGAAGACACCGGCATCCAGACCGGTCCGGATGATGTCGCTCCGGCCGTTCTCTTCGAGAACATGCGCCCGGATCTTGTTGGCGGTCTCGACGACCGTCGCATGCGTTTCAGAGTGGACTGGCACTCCAGGATCAGGTCGGGGTTCCATCCGTTTCCTGTGGCGCCAGTGGATCATGGGATCAGCTCCTGTTCCTGCGGGCGTTGCTCAGTTCACTGACCACGCCGTGAAGGGTGCGAAGCTCCTGTTCCGTCACTTCGCCTCGGGTGAAGAAATGACGCAGGTTCCGCACCATGCCAGGGCGTTTCTGCTCATTTCGAAGGAAATTCGTCTCGTCCAGATCGCGGATGAGATGGGACATGAAATTGTCCATCTCGCCCTTCGTCGCCACATGCGTCTCATTGGTCATGAGTTCGCGCGGCGGCGTCATGTCTTCGGTCAGGAACCACTCATAGGCCATGATCAGCACGGCCTGTGCGAGGTTCAGCGACATGAATTTCGGGTTGAGCGGATAGCGGACCAGCGTATCGGCGCGGGCCATGTCCTCGTTATCCAGCCCGGCGCGCTCGGGCCCGAACAGGATGCCGGTGCGCAGGCCGCGATTGGACGCAACCCGCAGTTCCGCAGCCGCACCACGCGCGGTCATGACCGGCTTGACCACATGGCGCGGGCGCGGGCAGGTTGCGAAAATACGGTGCAGGTCCGCAACCGCATCGTCCACGGTCTCAAACACCTGGGCTGCATCCAGAATCCGGTCTGCGCCCGAAGATGCATACCAGGCGCGTTCCTGCGGCCAGCCGTCACGAGGGGCTACGATGCGCAGATGAAACAGGCCGCCATTCGCCATGGCGCGCGCGGTCGTACCGATATTCTCGGCAAGCTGGGGGCGCACAAGGATCACGACCGGATCGAAATCACCGATAGGGCCGATATTCGCCCCGCCGTCACGTCCGGTCATGGTTACGCCTTCCGCCATGTTGTACCACCAGGGCCGTCTTCAAGGGTAATGCCGTCAGCTGCAAGCTGCGCACGGATGGCATCGGCACGAGCGAAATCGCGGGATTTGCGGGCTGCAAGGCGTTCTTCAATCAGCTTTTCGATGGCGCCGGCATCCACACCGGACTGGAACCATTCGGCAGGTGTGACATTGAACAGGCCCAGCAGCTTTCCTGCTGCCAGCAGGCTGGAGGCCGCATCCTGATCGCCCTGCATGGCGGCATCCGCCAGCGGGTGCAGGGCGGCAATGGCTAGCGGCGTGTTCAGATCATCGCACAGGGCGTCCATGACCGCAGCGGGGACGGCAGCGCCGGGCTGTGCGTTTCCGCGTTCCAGCGCCCGGTACAGCCGGTCCAGAACCCGGCGTGCTTCTTCAAGCTTCTCCCAGCTGAAATCCAGCGTGGAGCGGTAATGCGCGCCCAGATAGAGCAGGCGCAGCGGCTCGGCAGGCGAGCGGTCCAGCACTTCGCGGATCGTGAAGAAATTGCCGAGCGATTTCGACATCTTCTCGCCGTTCGACAGCAGCATCCCGTTATGGACCCAGTGCGTGGCGAACTTGCCGTGCGGATAGCAGCACATGGACTGCGCGCGCTCGTTCTCATGATGCGGAAACAGCAGATCGTCGCCGCCACCATGGATGTCGAAGCTCTCGCCCAGATAACGGTGCGACATGGCCGAGCATTCGATATGCCAGCCCGGACGTCCACGCCCATACGGGCTGTCCCAGCCCGGCAGATCCGGCTCGGACGGTTTCCACAGCACGAAATCGCCAGGATCACGTTTGTAGGGCGCGACTTCAACGCGCGCGCCCGCAATCATGTCATCGAGCGAACGCCCGGAAAGCGCACCATAAGATGGGAAATTGCGTACTGCGAACAGGACATGCCCTTCGGCTTCGTACGCATGGCCGTTCTCGACCAGACGCCCGATCATTTCCAGCATGTCGTCGATATGATGGGTCGCGCGCGGTTCGATATCGGGCGGCAGGATAAAGAGTGACGCGAGATCTTCATGAAAGGCCTGCGTCGTGCGCTCGGTCAGGGCGGAAATATCTTCCCCGTTTTCCTTTGCGCGCGCGTTGATCTTGTCGTCCACGTCGGTCACGTTGCGGACATAGGTCACGCGCGGATACATCGTGCGCAGCAGGCGGATGAGGATATCCGCGCACATCATCGCGCGCAGGTTGCCCAGATGCGCGCGGTCATAGACGGTCGGTCCACAGAAATAGACGCGCACATTCTCAGGATCGAGGGGCGTGAACGGTCGCTTGTCGCGAAGATGGGTATCGTGCAGGCGGAGCACGTTTGCAGCAGGATCGGCCATACGCCGATCAATGCGCCAGCCTTGGTTCAGGTGCAACAGGCTTTGTTACTCTTGTCGGAAGGTTTGGCCCCTGTAATAGGGGGCGCATGAGCAGTGCCCTTTCCAGTCCGCCGACCGATCCGACAACCCCGCGCAGTCATGCGCTGGCCCTGCTGCGCGTTGCCCTGCCGCTGGCCCTGTCGCAGCTTTCCGAAATGGCGATGGGTGTCACGGATACGATCCTGCTCGGTGGCCTTGGTGTAACAGAAGTTGCGATTGGTGGCCTGTCGAGCACGTTTTTCTTCACGACGATGGTGACCTTCCAGGCCATTCTCGGCGGGGCAGGGGTGCTTCTGTCGCATGGCCGGGGTGCGGAAGAACATGGCCGGACGTCCCATGATGGCCGCAGCGTCATGAGTGCGACGCTGATGCTGGCCATTGCGGTCTTTATCCCCTGCGCACTGCTGCTGGCTTTCTCCAAGACGATCTTCGGTGCGATTGGCGAGCCTGCCGAGGTTGTCACGCATGGCAGCCGTTTCATCGATATCCTTCTGCTGTCGCTGCTGCCCGATCTGGCCGTCATCGGCGTCCTGCGTGTTGCCCTCCCAGCGCTTGGGGCGGAAACGCTGCTGCTCTGGATCATGCCGGCCATGGCGGTCTGTAACGGTCTGACCAATGCGGCTCTCATTCATGGCTGGGCCGGGCTGCCAGCCATGGGGCTTTACGGTTCCGCAACCGCCACGACGCTGACCGGCTGGGTTGTCAGTTTCGCGCTGTTCGGATTGTGCCTGACCCATCCGCGCGTTAGGGCGGTGCTGAAGCCCGCCGCCGTGCAGTGGCCGGTCGTAAAGGAACTGCTGAAGCTTGGCGGCCCGATGATGATGGGGGCGGCGGCCGAGATCCTGATGTTCCAGATCACCAGCCTGCGTGCTGGTGAACTCGGGACACATAGTCTGGCGGCGCATCAGGTTGCGCTGAATGTGAGTTCGCTGCTGTTCATGGTGTGTCTGGCGATCGGTCAGGCGACCAATGTCCGGGTAGCCTACTGGCGCGGTGCGGGCCGCATGGAGCAAAGCCGTCGTGCGGCCCTGACCGGGACGGGCATCGTCCTGATGTGGAGCCTCGCCACATCCTCACTGCTGCTGATCTGGCCGGAAAAGATCCTGCCGCTGTACTTCTCGAATCGCGCACCCGATCCCGAGACGACGGCGCTCGTCGTCATCCTTCTGCGGACTGCCGGGCTGTATCAGATCGTGGATGGGCTGCAATGCGTGTTCAGTGGTGCACTTCGAGGCTGCGGAGACGCCGTGACACCCATGCTGATCGCCGTGGCCAGCTATGGTCTGATCGGTCTGGTTTTTGGGGGCTGGCTGGCCTTCCACCAGCATGTCGGCGTGGAAGGCTTGTGGATCGGTATGGCGCTGGCGCTGGCCACGACCTGCGTGGCCTTCGGGATCAGGCTGCTGCGTGTGATGCGCAAGCCCGTCCCTGCCAGATCGTGACGAAATAGATCAGCAGACCCAGAGCCGAAAACACGGCTCCGCCCCAGCCAACCGATCCCAGTCCAAGCCCGGAGCTAACCAGCACGGCGCCGAGCCAGGCGCCAAAGGCATTGGCCAGATTGAAGGCTGAATGATTGAGCGAGGCCGCCAGAGTCTGTGCGTCTCCGGCAACTTCCATCAGCCGTGTCTGAAGGGCCGGGGAGAGCATGATGATCCCGGCCGGGACCAGGAACGTGACCGGCAGCATGGCATAGGGCGAGGGCAGAAGTAGCCAGAACCCCAGCATGAAGACGATGCGTGCCGTCAGTGAGACGATCACTGTCCGGTCAATGCTGCGATCCGCCATGGTGCCGCCGAGCGCATTGCCCGCAACCATGCCTAGGCCCCACACGACCTGATAGACCGCCACCAGCCAGCCCGGCAGATGCGTCACCTGCGTCAGGCCGGTTGTCAGGAAGGTGTAGATCCCGAACAGGCCACCAAATCCGACTGCACTGGTCAGCAGCGTCAGCAGGACCTGCGGGCGTTTGAATGCGCCGAGTTCGGACAGTGCGGTTGCGCCCGGATGCGGCCTGTCACGTGGCGCGAAGAACCAGATTCCTGCGAAGCACAGCACGCCCAGTGCGGCAATGCTTCCGTAGGCCACGCGCCAGCCGACATGATTGGCGGCATAGGTGGAGAGTGGCGAGCCGATCACCGTCGAGATCATGATGCCCGACAGCACCTGCCCGACGGCCCGTCCGCGCCGGACCCGCTCGACCATCGACGCACCAATCAGTGCCGAAACACCGAAGAAGGCCCCGTGAGGCAGGCCCGTGATGAAGCGCATGAGTTCGATACCGACAAAGCCCAGCATGAGGATGCTGCCGATATTGCCCGCGATGAACAGGCACAGCAGGCAGAGCAGAAGCGTGCGGCGGGGCAGGCGGGCGCCAAGGATCGCAATCAGCGGTGCGCCAATGACAACGCCCATCGCATAGGCCGAGATCGCCCAGCTTGCCTGCGAAATGGTGATGTTCAGGGAATGGGAAAATTCCGGCAGCAGACCCATCATGGCGAATTCGCCGGTTCCGATGGTGAAAGTTGCCAGCATGAGGGACAGCATGGCCGGTCCGACACCGTAGGGCGGGCGCACCCGCTCGACGTCGAGAGGTTCGATGGAGTCCATAAAAAAACTAGATCCGGGAATGGAGGTCAGGACCGTGCTGCCATTGCCGGCTAATCAAAAACGGTAACGGCTCCCCGACAGGGAGGAGCCGTTGAGTACAGATCAGTTCTCGGTTGGCAGACGGATGGTCTGACCCGGATAAATGTCATCCTTGGATGTGACAAGCGGTTGATTTGCATCAAGGAGCTCATCGCCCGTGACATCCTGGGGCAGCTTGTCGGCCACTTCGTCCAGCGTTTTGCTGGTCTTGATTTCCAGGAATTCGGGGTCGGGCGTTCCGGCCGGAACGGCAATTTCGGCCTCGACCGCGGAAACACCGGCAACGTTACCGGCGGCCAGGATCATCTGGTCACGTTCCTTGGCACTGTTGGCCTTGCCGCGCAGATAGATCGTGCGGTCGTCGATCACCAGATGGGACATGTGCATCTGGGCGAGGCCAAATCTTTTGAAGGCACGCTTGATGACGCTTTCCCCGGGCTTGGGGGGCAGGGGCGCATCAAGGGACTGCACCAGTCCTTCGAGGGAGCCTTCGCCGATACGACCGGCCTTGGGATTGAAGCGATAGATTTTCATACAGGAAACTCGAAAAAGCGTGTTGCTCCCCCAGGGAAGCCTTCGGAAAGGCGAAAGGGGAGTTCCGGACCGTTAGCGCAACCAGACGTGAAGTGGTTGCGCATTTTCCGCGCCCCCACTGCAAGAAAATGACAGGGCTGGCAAGCAGGTTTTGATTGACCCGTCGTGAGGACTCCTGTAGGCGCGACGGCACAGCCGGAAACGTGGACGTACCGGCCGGACCATCAGCGCGGGATTCTGCATCCCGCCGGCCCGGCATCTGGGTGCGCGCCCGTCCTTCCCAATCCGGGGAAGGGCCTACCGGCACAACAAAACGGACCGCCAGGCAGCATGGGGCGGTTCTGATGAGTACAGGGGTCAACCCATGTCAAAGCGTCTTGAAAGCAAGTACAAGATCAATCGCCGCCTCGGCGTCAACCTGTGGGGCCGTGCCAAGTCCCCGGTCAACCGTCGCGAATACGGCCCCGGCCAGCACGGTCAGCGCCGCAAGCAGAAGCCGTCCGACTTCTCCATCCAGCTGATGGCCAAGCAGAAGCTCAAGGGCTACTACGGCAACATCAGCGAGAAGCAGTTCCGCAAGTATTATGACGAAGCCGTCCGTCGCAAGGGCGATACGTCCGAGAACCTGATCGGTCTGCTCGAGCGTCGTCTGGACGCCGTCGTGTACCGTCTGAAGTTCGCGATCACGCCGTTCGCAGCCCGTCAGTTCATCAGCCATGGCCACGTCACGGTCAACGGCAAGAAGGTGAACATCCCGTCCTACCTCGTGAAGGAAGGCGATGTCATCGAGGTTCGTGACTCCTCCAAGCAGCTCGCCATCGTGCTCGACGCTGTCCAGACGGGTGAGCGCGACACGCCGGAATACGTCGAAGTCGATCATCGCCAGATGAAGGGCACGTTCCTGCGTACCCCGGTTCTCTCCGACGTGCCGTACCCGGTGCAGATGGAACCGAACCTGGTCGTCGAGTTCTACTCCCGCTAATCCGATCCCGGGCCCTGCGGCCCGGATCAGAAAGCGACCGGAAAGCGCCGGGCGGGTCTCCCGTCCGGCGCTTCCTGTTTTCAGGCCCCCCGCCCGGATGCGCGGCCAGTGCCGGTTTGCGGCGTTCTGGCATAGTTCCGGGCGTCCCGTTCCCATCGGAGTTCCCATGTCCGAAGCCCCCAGCGCGGAAATCAGCCGCGAGATCGCCCGTCGGCGCACCTTTGCCATCATCTCTCATCCGGATGCCGGTAAGACGACCCTGACCGAGCGTATCCTGCGTGCCGGTGGTGCCATCCAGATGGCAGGCAATGTCCGCGCCAAGGGCGAGCGCCGCCGTACCAAGTCCGACTGGATGGGCATCGAGCGCGATCGTGGCATTTCCGTCGTGACCTCGGTCATGACCTTCGAATATGGCGACTGCGTCTTCAACCTGCTCGACACGCCAGGCCATGAAGACTTCTCCGAAGATACCTACCGTACCCTGACGGCCGTGGACTGCGCAGTCATGGTCATCGACGCCGCCAAAGGCATCGAGGACCGGACCCGCAAACTGTTCGAGATCTGCCGTCTGCGCGACATTCCCATCGTTACCTTCATCAACAAGATGGACCGTGAAGCGCAGGACTGCTTCGCGCTGCTCGATGAGATCGCCAGCACGCTGGCTCTTGATACGTCCCCGGCAACCTGGCCGATCGGGCGTGCCGCAAAGTTCATCGGCACCTACGATCTGCGCACGAAGGAAGTGCACACCAAGGAGCCCGTCGGCGAAGACGATCCCCGCATCATTCAGATGCGCGAGGAAGTCGAGCTTGCCGAAGCGGCACTGCCTGAGTTCGACCGTGAATCCTTCGATGCCGGTCATCTGTCCCCGGTGTTCTTCGGCTCTGCCATGAAGGAAATTGGCGTCACGGATCTGCTCGATGCGTTCGTCGCCTACGGTCCGGCCCCGCGTGCGCAGCAGACCGAAACGCGTGAGGTCAAAGCCAGCGAGGATCAGGTCACGGCGCTGGTCTTCAAGATCCAGGCCAACATGGACCCCAACCATCGCGACCGCATGGCCTTCGCCCGCGTCTGCTCCGGCCGTCTGACCCGTGGGATGCGTCTCAAGCATGTCCGCACTGGCAAGCAGTTTGCCCTACACACGCCGCAGTTCTTCTTCGCACGTGACCGCCAGCTTGCCGAAGAAGCATTCGGTGGAGACGTTGTGGGTATTCCGAACCACGGCACCCTGCGGATCGGCGATACGCTGAGCGAGAGCGAAGATCTGCGTTTCACCGGCGTGCCGCACTTCGCGCCTGAAATTCTGCGTCGTGTCCGGCTCGATGATGCGATGAAGGCCAAGAAGCTCCGTCAGGCTCTTGTGGAACTGGCCGAGGAGGGCGTCGTCCAGCTTTTCCGCCCGCAGGATGGATTGTCGCCGATCGTCGGTGTTGTCGGAACGCTTCAGCTCGACGTGCTTCAGTCCCGGCTTCAGGGCGAATACGGCGTGGCCATCGGCTTTGAAAGCACGCCTTACACGCTGGCGCGCTGGATCACTGGCGACCGTGCCAAGATCGAAGCCTTCCAGGATCTGAACCGGTCCGCCATGGCGGATGATCTGGATGGAGATCCGGTCTTCCTCGCTACATCATCCTTCATGATGCGCCGGACCATCGAGATGAACCCCGATCTCGCATTCCACGACATCAAACAGATCGGCATGTCAGCCGCCTGAAAATAAAAAGCCCCGCTCTGCAAGGAGCGGGGCTTTCCTTATAATCCCATCAGGAAAAGAAGGCTGTCGAAGGATCGCAGCGACGCACCTTTCACGATCAGTGTTCGCCCGATCTGCAACGCCTTCTGTCGCGCCAGCAGACGGTCGTTTTCCGTGCTGCACAGGCTGTAATCTGCAACCTGTGCAAACCCGACGGTGCGACGGATCATCTCCAGTCCGCAGAACCCGGCCGTATCGCGCAGGATGTCCCTCAGGAACGAAGCAATGAGGTCCTGCCGCCCGGCAGATCCTGACAGCGCCCACATATCCCCGCTTCCATTCTGAAGACCGGACCGAAGCTCTTCGGAGAAACTTCGCCAGAACGCCACCATCTCCGCTCTGAGTGCCGCTGCCTTCTGTGGAGCCGCGCAGAGATGCAGCGCCAGATTGCCCAGATAAAGCCCGCAATCGAATCCGATGGGCCCCATCGTCGCAAATTCACCATCAATGACCCGCACATCCGTGCCATCCAGCATGATGGATCCCGTATGCAGATCTCCATGTAGCAGCGCCTGTCGCGCCGTCAGGAACCGGTCCTGAAGCTGTCCCACGGCACGATGCAGGATCTGGTCGGTCTGGAGCGCCTTTACGTCATCCAGCAGACCCGCTTCCGGCTCGGGATTGCGGTCACAGATGCGGTACGGGTCTGTCAGGATCAGATCGACCGTGATGCGGGTGAGGGCGGTATTGCCGGAAAACTGTTCCAGCAGGCGCGCACCAGTCTCGAACGGCTGGTTCACCCAGCCCGTCGCCTGCACCGTCCAGGCAACATAGGCGCCGATCAAGGCAGAAAACCCCGGTTCTGCCCGATCCGCAATCAGCGCCGAACGCAGGACTTCATGCTTCGTGAGGCATTCCATAACGAGCAGGAACAGATCCGCGTCATAAGCAAAAAGCTCCGGCATCAACCCTGTAACGGCTGATGCCACGGCCCGCATATAGCGGACCTCATACAGCGCCCGCTCCAGCGGCATGGGCCAGTCCGGCGCGACCCGCACATGGGGAAGAGCCTGTTTGCAGCACAGCGCACCGGCGGGACCGTCTACCAGAAACACCGTATTGAGATTGCCGTCGCTGACTTCACGGATGGACCAGTCCGAAGCCGTACCGCCCAGCCGCTTTGACAGTTCCGGCTGTTCCGCAAGCCAGTCCTGGAGGCCGGCATCATCCAGAATACGATAGGTCATTGCTGTTTCTCCAGCATGGCAGACAGTGTGGGGACAAGACGTTCCGGAAGCGTAGTCCCGGGCTGAACCAGCATCAGCGCCCGATATTCCGCATTGCCCAGGCGGTGGCAGCGTTCCTGAAGAGTCTTAAAATCCAGCGGAACGATGATCTCCATCCCGACATCGACAATATGCGTCTGCGCATGCTCACAGGCCAGCAGACACTTTCCGACACGGCACTCCGCATCGGTCAGGCCAAGTTCTTCCAGACATTCCGCCGTAAGCTGTGCTGCGAGATCAATATCCGCTTCCCCATCGCGGCTTTCCACATTCCCGGCCGGTGTGCCCTGCCAGTATCCCGGCAGGTAAATGGATTTCTCCGACCGCTGTCCGATCACGATCCCATCCGTCGTCCGCAGCAGGCCGACCACGGCCAGGGGACGCAGAACATCCGGGCCATAAAGATCAGGCTCCTGCATCTGCGCCAGCACGCGCCGGTATTCCGACCAGTGCCCGGTGATGATTTCTGATCCGATCGTATCCGCACAAAAAACACGCCCGTTATAAAGCGCTGGATGTTTTCGCAGCGCTTCATCCCAGTGCCGGGTAACACGGGCTTCGAGCTCTGGTGAGAGCGCTGGCATGGGGCGTCCAATCCGGATGGCAACGGCAGGGGCCAGAGGTGTTACGGGCCAGTCTGATCGGGAAAGGGACATGGAGCGCTCCAGACAGGGATGGCAGAAAGGCCGTCTTTCATGGACCGGAATAGCCAGCCCGGCAACGCCCCCTCAGGGCATCTCAAGCCGGACCGAAACCGGACAGTGATCCGAAAGCCCGGCTGGCACCGTATCGTTTTTATAGGTCATGACCCGCAGGCTGTCCGGCACGAGCCAGTCCCGCGCGGCATTTCCCAGAAGGATGTGATCAATGAAATATTCGCCGCCCCAGCAGGGACTGGCCTTGCCAGCCGTGGTGAGGGTAACGGGCGTTTCGGCCTCGATCTGCTGCATCAGCGGATCATGCAGCGTCAGACGCCGGTTGAAATCTCCCAGCACGGCATAGGCCTCGCCCTCATCCTGTCGCTCTAGCATCCAGTCCTGCATGATGCGGACCTGTTGGTACAGAGTGGGGCAGGAATGCTGACGCTGGTTCAGCGGCTGGTCCCAGCATCCCGTTTTGAGATGCACGACCAGAAGCCGCAGGTTCGCAACGCCATCGCTGATGGTGACATCCAGGCCGCCCCGTAACTGGTGAGGTGCGTCCGGTCCGGCTACATTGAGGACTGACAGTTCATCATTGACCGTCACATGCAGATCGCGCCGCACGGCCAAGCCGACCCGCTGTACGACAGGATCGGGCGTGAGGATGATCTGATAGGTTTTGGGACTGAAAACACGGGAAGCGGCGATCGGGCCGTCCACTTCCTCAAATGCCACGACATCCGGGTTCAGATGCCGGGCATAGGCCGCGAGTTTCGAAAAATCCCGGTGCTCGCCGCCTGGAACATCTTCCGGCAAAGCCGGATCTCCGGACGAGCGCAGCGTCAGCCAGTCCATGTTCCAGGTCGAGAATTTGATCGTATGGGCAGAAGAAAAACCCGTGCTGGCGGCAAAAACAAGCCCGGCCAGCATGGAAGCAACAGCCTGCCTCAGGCTGCCTGTCCTTCGGTAGTGCCGATTTCCTCAAGCACGCTTTCGACCGTGCGCGTTTTGCGTGTTCCTTCGTCGAGAATGAGGATCTCGCCCTTGGGAATATCGTAGAACCAGCCCTGAAGCTTCAGTTCACCCTGTGCGAGTGCCCGGACGACTGTCGGGTGCGTGCGCAGGTGCACGAGCTGAAGCAGCACGTTGTATTCGGCGAGCGAGCGGATGTCCTCCGGTCCGGCATCTTCCGCCTTCAGATCGCCCAGAGCCGCACGGGCTGCTTCGCCGTGGCGCATCCAGCTCTTGACCGTCGGCAGGCTGTCCAGCTTCGGCGAGTTCAGATCCATCAGCGCGCCCATGGCGCCACAGTTGGAGTGACCGCAGATGATGACGTTCTTCACCTTGAGCGCGCCAACCGCATATTCGATCGCGGATGATACACCACCCAGCATCTCGCCATAGGCTGGCACGATGTTGCCGACATTACGCACGATGAAGAGTTCGCCCGGTTCCGTCTGGGTAATGAGACTGGGGCTGATCCGGCTGTCGGCGCAGGTAATGAACAGGGTGGACGGAGACTGGCTGGAAGCCAGGCTCTCGAACAGTTCCGCATTCTCCGGATAGACGTCCGTCTCGAACTTGCGGACACCGCCCAGCAGTTTCGCCAGAGTATCACGACCACAGGCCATGGTGTTCTCCTTAATCTTGCACTGCCGGGCAGTTAGAAGGCTTTGTCAGGACAGGTAAAGCATGATTCCGGTCGACCCATGCTTTGTTACTGCCCTGACATACCATGACGCGTTTCTTACGCGGCTTCCAGTGTCTTGCGCAGCATTGCAAATACTGCGTCCGCGTCTGCGTTTGGACCACCGGCCTGCGCCATATCCGGACGGCCACCACCGCCCTTGCCACCCATCAGGGCCGAAGCTTCACGAACCAGCTTCACGGCATCCAGACGGTCCGTCAGGTCTTTCGTTACGGCGATCACAATGCTGCCGCGACCATCAGCATTCGACATGAGCGCCACAACACCGGACCCGATCTGCTTGGAGATGCTTTCCGCCAGACCCTTGAGCTCCTTGGGGCTGACATCGCCCAGATCACGCGCGGAAAGCGTGATGCCGTTGATGCTTTCCGTAGCACTCGTGCCTTCGCCGGTCGCGAGCTTGCGCTGAAGGTCGGAGACCTGCGCCGTCAGGGACTTGCGCTCTTCAAGAAGTGCCGCCACGCGGGATGCGGCATCGGCAACCGGAACCTTGAGCAGATCTGCAATCTGCTTCAGACGGTCTTCGGTTTCCAGCGCCAGGGCTTCCGCAGCGAGACCACAGACGGCCTCGATCCGGCGCACACCTGCCGAGACACCGCTTTCTGACACAATCCGGAACGGCCCGATCTCACCAACGCGGCCAACATGCGTGCCGCCACACAGTTCGATGGAATAGGCCGCACGATCATCGTCGCCCTTGCCCATCGAGACCACGCGGACCTCATCGCCGTATTTCTCGCCGAACAGCGCCATGGCGCCTTCCGCAACGGCTTCGTCCTGCGTCATCAGGCGCGTCTCGACCGGGGCATTCTCGCGGATGCGGGCATTGACCTCGGCCTCGACCGCCGCCAGTTCCTCATCTGTCAGCGGGCGCGGCTGGCTGATATCGAAGCGCAGACGCTCAGGCGCATTCAGGCTGCCCTTCTGCGTGACATGCGTGCCGATCTGACGACGCAGGGCCTCATGCAGCAGGTGGGTTGCGGAGTGATGACCCCGAACGGCCGTGCGACGTGCATGGTCGATTTCGGCATGAACTGCCATACCTGGCTTCAGCGTCCCTTCGACAACCTTGCCGTAATGCACGATCAGATCGCCGTTGCGCTTCTGCGTATCGGTGATCTCAACACGCACGCCCGGAGCCGTCAGCGTTCCGTGGTCGCCAACCTGACCGCCACTTTCACCATAAAACGGCGTCTGGTTCAGCAGGATCGCGACCGTGTCGTCGTCAGCAGGAGCCTCGGCCAGTTCGTCATTTCCGCGGAAAATGCCTTGCACTTCCGCATCGGCCTTTTCGGACACATAACCGAGAAACTCGCTCGGACCGTGCTTGTCGCGTGCGTCGAACCATACCGTTTCAGCCGCGGCATCGCCCGATCCGACCCAGGCCGCACGCGCACGCTTGCGCTGCTCGGCCATGGCGGTCTCGAAACCGGCTTCATCAACCGTGCGACCTTTCTCACGCAGTGCATCCTGCGTCAGATCCAGCGGGAATCCGAACGTGTCATAGAGTTTGAACGCCACGTCACCCGGAAGAGCGTCCTTGTCGCCCAGACGGTCAAGCTCGTCCGACAGCAGCGTCAGGCCGCGTTCCAGAAGGGCGGTGAAGCGCTCTTCTTCACCCTTCATCGTCTGCGCGATCAGCGCCTGATGCTGGACGAGTTCCGGATAGGCAGCACCCATCTGCTGGATCAGCGCCGGAAGCAGGCGATAGAATACCGGCTCTTTCGCGCCCATGATGTGCAGATGGCGCATGGCGCGGCGCATGATGCGACGCAGTACATAGCCGCGGCCTTCCTTGGACGGCAGCACACCATCGGCGATCAGGAACGCGGTGGAGCGCAGATGATCGGCCACAACGCGATGGCTGGCCTTGAATGGGCCATCGGCATCCTGGTGCATGATTTCGGCCGAGGCCTCGATCAGTGCGCGCATCGTGTCGGTGTCGTAGTTGTCACGCTTGCCCTGCATGATCGCGGCAAAACGCTCCAGGCCCATGCCCGTGTCGATCGACGGGCGGGGCAGGGCATCGCGCGAGCCATCCGGCTGGTCGAGGAACTGCATGAACACGAGGTTCCAGATCTCGACGAAACGGTCACCGTCTTCGTCCGGGCTACCTGGAGGGCCACCAAATACGCTGTCGCCGTGGTCGTAGAAGATCTCGGAGCACGGACCGCACGGTCCTGTGTCACCCATGCGCCAGAAATTGTCAGACGTTCCAATGCGGATGATCCGGTCATCGGACAGGCCGGCGATTTTCTTCCACAGATCGGCCGCATCCTCGTCTTCCGCATAGACGGTAGCGAGCAGCTTCTCCTTCGGAAGACCGAAATCGCGCGTCAGCAGCGTCCAGGCAAATTCGATGGCTTCGGGCTTGAAGTAATCGCCAAAGCTGAAATTGCCCATCATTTCGAAGAACGTGTGATGGCGCGCCGTATATCCGACATTGTCGAGATCGTTATGCTTGCCACCCGCGCGCACGACCTTCTGCGCCGTGGTGGCGCGGGAGTAGGGGCGCGTTTCCTGGCCGGTGAAGACGTTCTTGAACGGCACCATGCCAGCATTGGTGAACAGCAGTGTCGGGTCGTTCTGCGGCACCAGGGATGCCGAAGGAACGATGCGGTGGCCCTGCGAACCGAAGTATTCGAGAAAGGCCGATCTGATATCGTTGGTGCTGGTCATGATGAGGGAGTGTCAGTTCCAGGAAGACAGGGAATAATATGCCTGTCCTAGACTATTGTCGCCGCCTTGGAAATGCAGCCCTCAGTCATTGCGGCCATGCGTCCTGATGCCGTTATCGGGAAGGGCGGACAGATCCGGTTCAGGTTCGGGTGCCGTCAGGCCCGCCGAAGGGATCTCCACGGCCATCTGAACCAGTTCAAGCGGTGTTTCGGGTGTCTGCGCCCGGAAGACAAGACGACGGGAAAGATTGAAGTTCGCGACCATTCCACACAGGGCACCTGCCGCCAGAGCAAGTTCGGGATAATGCACTGTCAGTGGAACCGTCGCGTAAAGCAGGAACACCATGCCGCGATTGAGCAGAAAGCCGAACGAATTGGCCAGCAGGAACCGCAGCCATTGCAGAACCATGTGCTGGTTCTCCGCCGCGGACAGCCGGAATGTCCAGACGCGGTTAAGGCACCAGTTCCCTGTTGCCGCCACGAAATAGGCCATCAATGTGGCTGCGATCAGGCCAGCAGGAACGCGCAGCAGGGAGACCGTTCCCCAGTCCACCAGGAAACCGAAGGCACCGACGGTCCCAAAGCGCAGGAACTGATCGATGATTTCCGGTCGGCTGCGCGGATAGAAAATACGGCTGCGTCGCAAGGAACATGTCTCCGGAATATCGGGATGTGCTGGCTCTAGCGTGCCGGGAAAGGCAATCGCAAGCGGAGTTTCGTCCTGAACGTCGCATTTACCCAAAGAAAAAGGCGCCCCGAAGGACGCCTTTCTCAGTACCGAAGTCGAAGACCCGGCGTCGATCATGTCTGAATTACTTCAGGATGATCTCGACGCGACGGTTCTGCGGCTCGCGGGTGTTCGGGCCGGTCGGAACCAGCGGCTTGGACTCGCCATAGCCGTGGATGTCGATGGCAGCAGCCGGGACACCGTCACGGATCAGCTCAGCCTTCACGCTGGAAGCGCGACGGTTGGACAGACCCAGGTTGTAACGCTCGCCGCGCGGACCCGGGTGAGCAGCGGAGTTATCCGTGTAGCCGTTGACTTCGATGCGCGTCGTCTGGACGTGCGTGGAAGCCTGGGCTGCCTGGGCAACGATCTCACGGGCGCGGCCCGTCAGGTCAGACTTGTCCCAGTCGAAGAACACGAGATACGTGCGGGCCGGGGTCGGAGCCGGCGGAACAACAACCGGAGCCGGCGGCGGCGGCGGCGGAGCCGTGTCGAAGGCATAGCGCAGGCCCAGGATGAACTGGTGCGAGAAGCGCTGGTCGAAGTTCACGTTGCCCTTGTGAACGCCGGAAGCGTTGTAGGCCGTGGAACGATACGGACCGTTGACGAAGTCCTGACCGATGAAACGGTATTCGGTCGTGACAGCCAGACCCGGAACGTTCGGGATGTCGTAAGCTGCACCGACGATGCCCTGGTACGCGAAGCTGCCCTGCGTGCCGCCCATGCGGTCAACAGCGCCGTTCACGTAGTTGGTCGTGGTCGGGTTGTAGTGCTGCCACAGATAGCCAGCGCCAACACCGACGAACGGCGTGACAGGAACATTCAGACCGAAGTTGGCGAGGTCGATGTCATACAGCACGTTGACGAGGCCACCATAAGCCTGGTCGGACCCGTGGGTCATGCCGTTAACAGCCGTCGGACGACGGTGGTTGATCTGGGAGTAGTTGTACAGACCCTCAACCTCAACGCGCAGGCCGTTACCGAAGCCCCAGCCGAATGCACCGAAACCGGTGAAGCCGTCGTGGTGGCGGTAGCGGGAGCTCGAAGCAGCGTTGCTGCTCGTGCCATCAGCCTGCGTCGTCGGCGCGAAAGTGCCGTGCTGCTGCTGAACCAGGTTGTAACCACCGCCGATGTTGACATAGGGGCCGGTGATCGTGCTGGCCATGGCAAGCGACGGTGCGGCGACCATCGACGTCATGGCAAGGAGTGCCGTGCGGAGACGCATGTTTTCGTCCTCTTAGTGACTAACGTTCGAGCCGTTGGAGAATGCTTTCACCAACGGACCCAGCGCGATGCATAAGCGCATATAGAGCGCAGAGTTCCCCGCGACAAAGCCAGTCGGGGTCTTCCAGCTCTACTCGGGGAAGGGGAGTGACATAAAAGCCACAATCCATTTCGCCCGCTTTACGATCTACGCCTCGCGTCTACGTTGCCTTAGCCCAAGGTTTCACGAGAAGCCAGCGCTTCCGGAAGAAAGCAGCTATGCAAAAACAAAGGCAAAACAGATATTTAGCTCAGATGTGACGGAATTTTAACATTCCTTACGAGCGGCAGCCTTCAGTGATCAGAAGATTACGCACTGTTTCTGAGGGGATTTCGCGGGTTGTGAACGCCTTGCCGATCCCGTGCAACAGAACGAACGCAACCTTCCCGTCCTGCATTTTCTTGTCCCGAGTCATGTGGTGCAGAAGCACGTCCGCGGAGAACGACTCCCGGAACCACTCGAAACTGACAGGCATGTCCAGACTTCGCAGATGACGGTCCAGTCGATGCAGGTCCTCGACCGGGGCGTAACCGAGCTCTACGGAAAGAGCCATGGCCAGGTGAATTCCGATCGAGACAGCCTCGCCATGCAGCAGGCGACCATCATATCCCAGTTCCGCTTCCAGGGCGTGCCCGAACGTATGTCCCAGATTGAGCAGTGCCCGCCCGCCAACAGAAGCCTGTTCCTTCTCGTCAGCCGCAACAACCGCTGCCTTGAAGGCACAGGCCCGCTTCACGGCATCCGCCAGGGCTTCGGGATCACCATCCAGAACATCCCGTCCATGGGTTTCGCACCAGGCAAAGAGTTCCGGATCGGCAATCAGGCCGGATTTGACGATCTCGGCATAGCCCGCAACGCGCTGGCGCCGCGGCAGCGTTGCCAAGGCGGAACTGTCCGCAAGAACCGCGATGGGTTGATGAAAGGCGCCGATCAAATTCTTGCCGGCCGGGGCGTTGATGCCGGTCTTTCCGCCCACGCTGCTGTCCACCTGTGACAGAAGCGTGGTGGGAATCTGCACAAATGGCAGCCCGCGCAGTGCTGTTGCAGCAACAAACCCGGCCAGATCGCCCACGACTCCGCCACCCAGCGCCACGATGGTCGTCTTGCGCTCGATTCCGGTGGACAGGAGGCGGTTCATGACATCCCCGTAGCAGGCGAGGGACTTGCTCTCCTCACCGCCGGGAACCGCAATCACATCCGCACGGATGCCGGTTTCCTCGAATGAGGCGAGAAGTCGCGGCAGATGCAGTTCGGCAACCGTTTCATCCGTAATGACGACCACGCGCTTCTGGGGCAGGTGAGGTGCAAGCAGGGCGCCTGCACGCGAAATCAGGTCCGGTCCGATCAGCACGTCATAGCTGTGGTTGCTGAGCGAAACATGAACCGACTCCGGCCTGCGATATTCTCCCAGAACTTCCCGTACCCGCTGCACGCCCTGTTCCACCGTGTCGTCTCCACAATCGATAATGATGTCTGCCTCGGCGTAGAAGGGGTATCGCTGCCCCACAAGACGCCCCAGAACCTCGTCCGGCCTTCCCTGGGCCAGCAATGGCCGCCCCGTTCGTCCGGCAACCCGCTTCACCAGCACATGCACCGGTGCCCGAAGCCAGATCGAGACCGCATGCCTGCGGACCAGACGACGGGTCTGGGCGTCCATCCAGGCGCCTCCGCCCGTGGCGAGGATGCAGGGTGGCCCATCGAGGAGTCGCTGGATGACGCGGCGTTCACCATCCCGAAACGATGCTTCACCATGTCGGGCAAAGATTTCGGGAATCGAACAGCCGGCGGCCCGTTCGATCTCGATGTCGGCGTCCACAAAAGGCAGTCCGCAGATCTGGGCGAGGCGCCGTCCGATGGTGGTTTTGCCGGCGCCCATCATTCCGACGAGGACAACCGTACGCGACGGTGTGCCATCGGGAGAGAAAAAGGGTTGCGGCGTGGCTGAAGGGGGAAAAGGCAGGCGTGACATGCCCTGCTACGTATCATAGGAGAGGGAACACGTCCTGCCCTCACTTCGAGACCCTGTCCCATGGCCATTACCGATCGTTCCTTTTCCCGCCTGCCGCTGATTGGCGGGGCCGTTGCCGTCTTTCTTGTCCTAGGTGTGGGCGGAGCGTTCCTGCGTCTGGGTATGACCGCCACGCCACCGGCACAGACCATGGTTCACAAGGACCTGTCGGGCGGCGCTTTTGCTCCGTCCACAGCACCACAGGCCGCCCTTCCGGCCATGCCGCCCGTACCTGCGGCCCAGCCTGCGCAGGCTCCCGCCGTGACACCGATGCCTGCGTCTGCTCCGGCCCCTGCCGCAGCAGCTCCGGCTGCTCCTGCCGCTGCCCCTCTGACGCCGTCGACACCGCTGCCGACGATGCCAGCCCCGAAGGCCGCTCCTGCCCAGCCCATGCCTGCTACACCTGTGGCCCCAGCTCCTGCTCACTGATTAAGCTGTAATGGCGCGTACCAGTGACGACCGGGAAGGCGACAGGCATGTCGAGGCCTTTCTGGAAATGCTTGCAGCCGAGCGTGGCGCGGCACTGAAAACCCGGCAGGCTTACGCCTCGGACCTCGCCGATTTTGCGGCCCACTGCGCACCGGTTCCTCTTGCCGATGCACAGGGCAGTCAGGTCCAGTCCTATCTTGCGGAACTATCGCGTGCGGGACTGGCGGCCCGGACCGCCGCCCGACGCCTGTCCTGCCTGCGCCAGTTCTATCGATTCCTGATGCTCGAGTCGGTGCGTGATGACGATCCGACCGAACGTCAGCAGGCTCCCAAAATCGCATCGTCTCTTCCCAGACCGCTGGACGAAGAGGAAATCCGTTGCCTGCTGGAAAGCGGGACGCGCGGTCATGAAAACGAACGCCGGGACATCGTCTCCCGCGCTGCGCTGGAACTTCTCTACACGACCGGCCTGCGCATTTCCGAACTGCTGGCCCTGCCGGCATCCTGTGTGCATGTCCGTGGCCCGATGCTTCTGGTGCGGGGCAAGGGCGGTCGGGAGCGGCTGGTGCCTTTATCCCAGAGTGCGCGGGACGCTGCGGACCAGCTCGTGCACTTCGATCGCGATCTCGGCAGCCCCTGGCTCTTTCCAGGGCGCAACCCTCAGAAGCACCTGACGCGGCAGGGATTCGACAAGATCCTGCTCGCCTGTGCCCTGAAAGCCGGACTGGACCCCGACCGCGTCAGCCCGCACGTTCTGAGGCATTCGTTCGCAAGCCATCTTCTGGCACATGGCGCCGATCTGCGGGCGCTCCAGATGTTGCTCGGTCACGCCGATATTGCCACCACCCAGATCTATACGCAGGTCATGTCCGAACGCCTGCGACAGGCTGTGGCGGCGCATCATCCGCTGGCACGGAAAGACACGGCCTCGGCCGACATGGATTGAACAGATCATTCCGCCTGTCGCAGGGACTGTTTCCGGACGCGCAGGCGTGCTATCGGGCTGGCCATGCGCCAATTCCTAGATTTCGAGAAGTCGGTCGCCGAACTCGAGACCAAGATCGACGAACTCCGCCAGATGGGCAGCCAGGGCAAGGACTCCGGCACCAGCGGCATCAATATCGATGACGAGATTGCCCGTCTGTCCGAGAAGGCCGACAAGCAGCTCCGCTCGACCTATGCCAAGCTGACGCCGCTGCAGAAAGTGCAGGTGGCCCGTCACGCCCAGCGCCCGAAGGCTCTGGACTACGTGCATCAGCTGGTAACGGACTACACGCCGTTGGCCGGTGACCGCGCCTTTGGCGACGACGACGCCATGATTGGCGGTCTGGCCCGTTTCCGTGGAGAACCGGTCGTTGTTGTTGGGACCGAGCGTGGTCACGACACCGAAACGCGCCTGAAGCATAATTTCGGCATGGCCCGCCCCGAAGGCTATCGCAAGGCGCAGCGTCTGGTCGAAATGGCCGGTCGCTTTGGCCTGCCGATCCTGAGCTTCATCGACACTGCCGGTGCCTGGCCCGGAATCGACGCCGAAGCACGCGGACAGGCCCAGGCGATCGCTAAATCGATCGATGTCTGCCTCAAGGCCCCCGTGCCACTGATCGTGACCGTGATTGGTGAGGGAGGCTCAGGTGGCGCCATTGCCATTGGCGCAGGTGATCGCATCCTTATGCTCGAGCACTCGATCTATTCCGTCATTTCGCCGGAAGCTGCCGCATCCATCCTGTGGCGCGATCCGAAGCTGGCACCGGCCGCAGCCGAGGCGCTGAAGCTCACCGCGCAGGACCTCCAGTCCCTCGGCGTGATCGATCGGATCATTCCTGAACCGGTCGGTGGTGCACAGCGCGCACCGGACGAAGCCGTCAAGGCCGTTGGCAACGCGATTGCGGAAGAACTGGCCTCGCTCAAGGATCTTACCGGTCCGGCGCTGATCCAGAAGCGCCGGGACAAGTTCCTGTCCATGACCCGCACGCCTCTGCACTGAGACGTTTTTCAAAAGCCGCTGCCTCTTCGCAGCGGCTTTTGTTTTTTCAGGCTGTCTGCTTGTGCGCGGGCTCGCCTGAGAGCGGTTCACGCCCATGCGCCATGATCAGATCATGCAGCGCCAGCGCGGCCTTCTGGACGGTTTCGCTGTCATATCCCTTGGCTACCAGCGCTACGCCGCCTGCGCCTCCTGGAAGGTGATAGGGGTAAGATCCCAGATCAATCGTCGGAAAATTCTTCTGCAATGCCGCCAGATCGGCTGCGAAATCGCCTTCCTTCAGTCCAGCCGCATGCCAGCTTGCGGAAACGAGTGGCGCACCCTTTTCAAGCTGCGGCATCAGCCAGGCGACCATCGATGCAAAAATCGACGGTACCCCGGCCATGACATGCACATTGCCAACGCTGAATCCGGGCGCGACCGAAACCGTATTAAGGATCGGCGTAGACCCTTCGGGCAGATAGGCCATGCGCTGGCGGGCGGCATTGAACCGGTCCGCCCCAAGAGCGGCTTCCAGCAGGCGGAAACTCTCCTCATGCCGGACCAGAGGTGCGTTCATGGCCTTTGCAACGCATTCAGCCGTGATGTCGTCATGTGTCGGCCCGATGCCGCCGGACGTGAAAACGATGTCAAAGGCCGCGCTGCAGTCGCGAACAGTGCGGATGATGCGCTCTTCGATATCGGGAATGACCCGGACTTCCATGAGCCGGATGCCCTGTTTATTCAGGGCCTGGGCCAGAACCCGTGTGTTGGCATCCTGCGTGCGTCCCGAGAGGATCTCGTTGCCGATGACGAGAAAACAGGCAGTTTTTTGAAGCATGTGTCCGCTCCTGATAGTCTTCGCCACAGAACGTAACGGGTCGCCCCGCGTTGTCGAGGAGAAACCCGGCCTGAAATTCTGTTTTCGTCAGGAGCACACATGACCAGCACCACGCTTCACCAGCCCGAATGCATTCTCGATCTGCGCGCGACGCTGGGGGAGGGGCCTGTCTGGATTGCTGGTGAGAAATCCCTGTATTTCGTCGATATCCTGGAAGCGAAAATTCACCGCTTCACGCCTTCCAGCCGTGATCATCAGACATGGTCTGCGCCGGACCGTGTGGCGTTCCTTCTTCCCGTCGCTGACGGCACGTTCCTCGCCGGCATGCCGGACGGCCTGCGCCGTTTTGATCCGCGCACGGGCGGTTTTTCCGATCATACGATCGTGGAAGCCGAAAAGCCCCGCAACCGCCTCAATGATGGCTGTGTCGATCCGCAGGGCCATGTCTGGTTCGGCACCATGGACGACGGCGAGGAGAACCCGTCCGGCTCGATCTATCGGATCGTGCATGACGAAAGCGGCCTGCATATCACCCATCACGACGAAGGCTATACCGTCTCCAACGGTCCCGCCGTCTCGCCATGCGGCAAGGTGCTCTATGTCTGCGACAGCCCGGAACAGACGATCTACGCTTTCGACATCAAAGAAGATGGCGATCTTGAAAATGAGCGTATCTTCGCCCGTCTGGATGATGGCTATCCTGACGGGATCGTGACCGACAGCGAAGGGACTGTCTGGTGCGGAACCTGGGGCGGTGGGCGCGTGGCGCGTTTCAAGCCGGATGGTACGGAACTGCCACCGATTCCCATGCCTGTAACGAATGTCACGAAAGTCGCTTTCGGTGGTGATGACCTGAAAACGGTTTTCGTGACGACAGCGCGCAAGGGACTGGAAGCCGAGACGCTCAAAAAGGAACCGCAGGCCGGCTCCCTGTTCGCCTTCCGTACGGATGTTTCGGGTGTCCCGCAGCAGGTCTTTCGCCTGAACGGCTGACCTAGCCCAGAAGCTCCTGCAGAAGCGGGATCAGCGGAAGGTCAGGATCAGGCATGGTATAGCGGCCCAGATCAGAGGCCGCGACCCATTCCAGAGCCTGGCCTTCCCGAGGAATTGGCACACCCCGCCAGCGCCGCACCACATAAAGCGGCATCAGCAGATGGAACGGCCCGGCGTTTTCGCTGACGAATGTGAACGGCGCCAGACAGGCTCCGGATAGGTCAAGCCCGAGTTCCTCGCGCATTTCCCGGACCAGCGCCTGTTCAGGTGTTTCGTCCCGTTCGACCTTTCCGCCCGGAAACTCCCATAGCCCCGCAAGACGCTTTCCTTCCGGCCGACGTGCCAGAAGGATCCGTCCCTGCGTATCCAGAAGAGCCGCTGCCACAACCAGAAGTGTGCGCGGTTTTGTCTCCTGAGGCACAGGAGCCGCGACGGCCGGAGCAGGGGTGGACTCTGCAGCCGGAACGTCCTGCACCCCCGCAAGGAACGCGGCCCGCGTGAGTTCATACAGATCAACCGGGCATTCCTGCCCGCGGGACACGAACCGGCGGCTCGATGTTCCGGTTTTCTGAAAGCCCAGCTTCTTCAGAACGGCGGCAGAGGCCGCATTGTCCTGCGCTGCTGCAGCCGTGAGCTTTTCCAGTTTCAGAACTGTCAGGCCCCACTCCACGACCCGCTGTCCTGCCAGCGTCGTGATGCCCTGTCCCCACGCCGAGGGCGCCAGCCAGTACCCCAGAGACCCTGCGCGCCGGTCATCGGACAGCACGAGCCCCATGGCCCCGAGCAGGGTGCCTTCCCGGGTGATGGCAAAATGATGGGCGTTTCCCTGCGCGCTGTCCCTGCGCGTGGACTCGATCCACTCCGCCGCCAGTTCCCGTGGATAGGGAAAAGGCAGGCTGCTGAGCATCCGGACAACGCTCCAGTCATTGACCAGACGGTGAATGGCCGGCGCGTCCTCCGGCTGCAGGGCGCGGAGAACGAGCGTCCCTGCCTTGAGGTCTGGAGTCATGTCAGGGCGCGGAACCCTGCGGCCTGTCGGAAGGTTCCATCGGCACGCCACACCGTGCCAGCAGGCGACGCAGCATGTTGATGACCGGGAAGACTTCCTGGTTGTGGTCGCCGCCGAGTTCGTTCCACGCGGCCTGCTCCAGTTCCACGATGTCTCGGTCTTCCTTGAAGATCCGCTCGGTGAATGCAATCAGGAACGGCCAGGCGATGTCCAGAACCAGCTTCGCCTTCGGACGACGGATCGACAGCAGCCCGAACACGCGGCACGTCTTTTCTTCCACGTCCTGCGGCACATAGACGATCCACAGATCCATGACCGGCGGCTCATCGCCCGTTGCGATGCGCAGCGTCTGGTACGGATATTCCGTCCGGATCGTCATGACGTCCTTGTGGGCGTATTTCTCGCTGGCATCGCGGCGTTCACCGAAGATGAACGTCTCGCCCCAGGGCTGCTTGCCACTGGTCCGCGCAAAGCTGTAGCGCGCCTCGACCAGCGTGGGCTCATCCTTGCCGCCAAGGAAGCGCGGCTTCATCTGGCCCATCTGCTTCATGTGCATGAACTGATGGTTCATATCCATCAGGTTCTCATGCATGAAACTGTAATGGCAGCCGACCGTCTCACCGAAACGGCGCGTTTTGTATTCGGGGTTGCCGACCGAGCCCAGCTGCGGAAACGGCATGCTCTCGGCCTTTGCCGGATCGCCCGGGAAGATGAAGATCAGTCCGCCTTCCTCACGGCATGGATAGGTCCGCACACCGTTCGGAAGCTTGCCCTTGCCCAGATAGGGCACATCAATGCAGCGGCCCGAACGCCCATAGGCCCAGCCGTGATAGCAGCACTGGACCGCTTCACCGCTTACCTTGCCGAGACTGAGCGGAACCTGCCGGTGCGCACAGCGGTCCTCCAGCGCAAACACGGTGCCGTCCATCGGGCGGACCAGCGCGATCGGCTGTCCGGCATAGCGTGTTCCGATGGTCTTGCCGCGCTTGAGTTCGCGCGACCAGGCGACGGGATACCAGTAATCGGGATTGGAGCGGATGCGCCGCAGATCCCCGGTCTTCCGAACCACCTCTTCTACCGGGGAGAACTCACCGATATTCGGGTCGATGACGTGGTCGGCGCCCTGTGTGGCGTCAGAGGAGGCAGAGACGGTCTGCGACATGAGTATCCTGATCCAAGATGAAACCGCGACATTTTCAAATGCGCACAGAACCTAACAGGCAAAGCCCTAGTTCAGGAAGAGATCATTCGCATCATTCAGATCGCGTCTTTCCCGCAACATGCAGCAGAAAAACCACCCTTTTCGTGTCATTGAAACATCATCTTGCAGGACTGGCGCTTTTCCGGGCGGGCAGGCACGTTTAGGAGACCGCTTCCCACAGATCATAAATCCCCATTTCGGAGTTTCGGCCACGGTGCGAACCAGATCCCTGCTTCTTTCCTCCATCGCACTGTTTGCAGTCCGTCAGTCGGCTCTGGCTGCCGATCTTCATGTCGTTCACCATCATCCGGCATCAAAGGAGAAGGCTCACGTTACCGCGTCTGCGCCGGCCGTGCAGGGTCGGAAGACTGCCGCACCAGCCCGCCACCGCACGACGGAGCTGGATGCCCATGCGACGGAAAGCGTGGCCGTTACCGGGCGCCAGCTGACCGGACGTGACGCCGAGCAGGCCGTCTCCAAGGCCATCATGCGCCAGTATGTTCCGGGAACCAGCGCCTACAAGATGCTGGACCGCACGCCAGGCGTGAGCTTCACCTCCACTGATCCGTTCGGAATCGACAGCTTCGGTGCCAATCTCTACGTGCGCGGGTTCTTCATGAACCAGATGGGCGTCACGGTGGATGGCGTGCCGCTGAACGACCAGACGTACCAGTCCGTCAGTGGCATGAGCCTCGCCTCCGCCATCATCCCCGACGACATCCAGTCCATGCGCATGTCGCAGGGCGCAGGTTCGGTCGAACTGCCCTCGACCAACACGCTGGGCGGCACGATCCAGATTGGCTCCTCGGACCCCGAGGACAAGCGCGGCGGCAAGGTCAGCCAGTCCTTTGGCAGTTATGGCTCGTACCGCACCTATGTCCGTCTGGACTCCGGCAAGCTGAACCCGACCGGCACGAAGTTCTACACGTCCTATGCCCGCACCGATGAAGGCATGTGGATGGGGGGCGGCGACCAGTTCATGCAGCAGGTCGATGCCAAGCTCGTCCAGCCGATCAACGAACGCAGCCGCATGTCGGCCTTCTTCAACTGGTCCAGCCTGGCCCAGTGGAACTATCCGGATACATCCATCGGCATCCTGAAGAACCTTGGCTGGCGCACGCCGCATCTCTATCCGAATTACGGACTGGCCTACGGGATCGCCAACGGCACGAGCGCGCTGCCGGCCGGTTACGGGAATGTGCCGGGCATCGATGGCTCCAACATCGCCATGTATGACGGCGGCCAGGCCGAAACCAATTATATGGGCGGTCTGCATTTCGACCTCGCCCTGACCGATCACCTGACCTGGAACACCACGATCTACGGTCACAGCCAGACGGGCTATTACAGCTATACTGACTCGGACGATCCCTCGCCGAACGGCGCGCCGTTCTCCGAAGAAGTCTGGCAGAACCGTCAGGAGCGTTACGGTCTCGACACCAGCCTGCGCTACAAATGGGGCCGCCATACCTTCGAGGGCGGCGTCTGGTACGAGAACAACAACCAGCAGGCAGGGCTATTCAATTACCAGCAGCCGCTTCTGGGGCAGGGGGCGCCGCTCAAGGCCGTTGGGCCTTATGACGTTTATGGCCCGGCCTTCCTCGAAGGCTACAACTTCCAGTGGACCACGAATGTCATGCAGTTCCACCTGCAGGACAGCATCCAGCTCGCCCAGGGCCTGACGTTGCATGCCGGCTTCAAGTCCATGACCGCGACGACTTCCGGCGGTGCGCAGTACAATAATGCTGACTGGACAGGCGCCGATGCTCTGCCGAACGGTTCCCTGACGGCCTCACAGGCCTTCCTGCCGCACGTCAATCTGGACTGGCACATCAACCGCCACCACGAGATTTATGTGGACGTGGCCGAGAACATGCGCGCCTATGAGGTCTCGGCCTATGGCGTGGCGAACTCGGTCTATTCCGTGCAGGATCAGGCTACGTTCCAGGCCCAGAAGAAGTCTCTTGAGCCGTCCAAGGCGTGGGTCTATCTCGGCGGCTATCGCTATACGTCGAAATACCTTCAGGCGAACGCCACCGTCTATCACGCCAGCCTGATCCATCCGATCCTGGCGGCCGCGGTCGGCTCCCTGACCAATCCGGTCTCGCAGGTCATTGATTTCGGCCATATCTCCATGACGGGTGCGAATGGTGACATCACCATCACGCCGATCGACGGCCTGAGCATCAGCAACAACCTGAGCTACAACAAGGGGACGTACGACCGGAACGTTGATACGGTCGGCGGCTATTACGCGCTGGCTGGCAAGAATATCGTCAACTATCCGGCGTGGATGTACAAAACATCCGTGGCCTATAGCTGGAAGGGCATGACGGCGCATTTCGACGCAAATTACTACAGCCGCCGCTACTACAGCTTCATGAATGACACTTCGATCGGCGGTTACTGGCTCGCCAACGCCGGCGCACAGTACCGTTTCGGCAAGTTGAGCGTCCTCAAGGACGTCACGGCAAGCTTCAACGTCTATAACCTGTTCAACACCAAATACATCTCCATGATGGGTGAGAACGACAATCCTGCCGTAGGCGATTACCAGTCCATGGAACGCGGTCCCGTCCGCGAATTCTTCGGTACCATCAGCGCGTCGTTCTGACAGGCGCATAACAAAAACGGCGGGGTCTGTGCCCCGCCGTTTTTTGATTCAAACCAACTGTTTTTCATCCCTGAGGAATACCTAGTTCGGCGCTCAGATCGCTGATGAACTGCGAGGCCACACGACCCGAGCGGCTGCCTCGCGCCATCGCCCATTGCAGGGCTTTCCGGCGGAGCTCATCGCGCGGAACCGGCAGCTTGTAATAAGCCGCATAGGCTTCGACGATCGCCAGATAATCGTCCTGCGTCGCACCATACAGCCCGATCCACAGGCCGAACCGGTCCGAAAGCGAGACCTTTTCCTCAATCGCCTCGGATGGATTGATTGCGCTTCCCGTCTCGTTCTCGATCATGTCCCGTGGCATCAGGTGACGCCGGTTCGACGTCGCATAGATCAGGACATTTTCCGGCCGGCCACCGATCCCGCCATCGAGAACGGATTTGAGCGACTTGTAATCCGCATCCTGGCTTTCGAAGGAAAGGTCATCGCAGAACAGGATGCAGCGGCGTTTCGTGGTGCGCAGGACGGCCAGCAGCTTCGGCAGCGAAGACAACTCGTCCCGCTGGATCTCGATCAGCGCGAGTGTGCCCCCGCCCTTTGCCCGCTGCTCTTCGTTCACTGCTGCGACGGACGCCTTCACCAGCGAGGACTTGCCCATTCCGCGCGCGCCCCAGAGCATCACGTTATTGGCGCTGAAGCCTTCCGCGAAATGCCGGGTATTGGTCATGACCTGATCCATCTGCCGTTTCACGCCCTGAAGCAGCGACAGTGGTACGCCCGAAACTTTCTCCACCGGTGTCAGAACACCCAGAGCGGCCTGCCACAGGAAGGCGTCATGTTTATGCAGGATGTCCGCACTCGGCGGGGGCGGGCTCATCCGCTCCAGACTGTCGGCAATACGTTCGAGAACACTAAGCAGGGCATGGTCGGTCATGGAAAACGGTCCCGAAACGAAAGGAGTTGAGATCAAAAGACATCGGCGCCGTGCTTGACGGGCAGCCCCCGGACGATATGGTCCCCGCCAGCTTCACTCAAGACTGGACCCTTACATCCATGAGCAGTCTGTTCATTTCTTCCGCCCAGGCCGCCGATGGTGGTGGCCTGCTGTCCAATCCGCAGGTGCTTCAGTTCGCCCCGATGATTTTCATCTTCGTGGTGTTCTATTTCCTGCTCATCCGTCCCCAGCAGCAGCGCGCCCGCAAGCTGCGTGACGAGCAGGGCTCCCTGCGCCGCGGTGACCGGATCGTGACGGCAGGCGGTATCGTCGGCGTCGTACAGGCCACCCGTGATGACAGCGACGAAGTGGATGTCGAGATCGCCCAGGGCGTACGTGTGAAGATCGTCCGCAGCACGATCACGAACATCATGCCGCGCGACAAGCCCGCCAACGATTCCTGATCCGGTCTTTCAAAAGGCCCGTTCATGCAAAACGCCCCGCCCGGAAAACCGGACGGGGCGTTTTTTTTATTCTGATGGACCCGGAAGGGATCAGGCAGACTTCAGCTCGGCTTCCGCGAACTCGTAGTTGGCGAGCTTGTCCAGATAGTTCGTGATGTAGTCCGGACGACGGTTGCGGAAATCGAGGTAGTAGGCGTGCTCCCACACGTCGAGGCCCAGCAGCGCCTTGCCCTGACCTTCGGCCAGCGGGTTGGAGCCGTTTGCCGTCTTCGTGACAGCCAGCTTGCCGGTCTTGTCCAGCACCAGCCAGGCCCAGCCGGAGCCGAACTGCGTCGTGGCGGCCTGCTTGAAGAGCTTCTTGAACTCTTCGACGGAACCGAAGTCTTCAGCGATCTTCTTTTCCAGACCGGTCGGGATCTGACCGCCCTTGGGGGACAGGTTCTTCCAGAACAGGATGTGGTTCCAGTGCTGGCCTGCGTTGTTGAAGACCGGAGCGATCTCGGGCTTGCCGTAGGAGAACGCGATGATCTCCTCAAGCGTCTTGCCAGCCAGTTCCGGCTTGCTCTCGACGAAACCGTTCAGCGCCGTGACATAGGCCTGATGGTGCTTGTCGTGGTGCAGTTCCAGCGTTTCCTGGCACATGCCGGCACCGGCGAGAGCGTTTTCTGCGTAGGGCAGGGGGGGAAGTTCGAAAGCCATGATGTCACTCCTTGGCAGAATAAGACGAGGAGACCGTCCTCAGGGACGGTCGCTCCTGCATATCGTTCTCATTTATGGGGAAGATTGGCAACGCTGTGTTCCATCGCACCGATGAGGGCCGAATAGTCCTCATTTGCATGCTGACGGTTTGAAAGGGCCAGCGCCTGATCGGCAACCGCCATGCCCGGCATGAATGCGCCGACCTTGCGTCCGGCATCCAGCAGCAGTCCCATATCCTTGGACATGAGGCGGGTCGGGAACTGGGACGGGAACTCGCGGTTCTGGCCCATCTTCAGCTTGCGCTTGTGATGCGGGCTGACAACGGCCACCTGCTGAAGCGTCTCGAACACGACATCGCGATCCAGCCCTGCGGCAAGTCCGTAGGTCACACCTTCTGCGATGATGTTGAGCGTGGCGCCCATCACGCCGTTCACAACCAGCTTCAGTCGGGCGGCAGAACCGGCAGGACCGGCATGGATCGTCAGTTTTCCAATCACGTCCAGGACCGGCTGGGCGCGCTTGACCACGGCATCATCGCCGCCGACCAGCATGACCAGATCACCCGTCTCGGCTTCAGGCGTGCTACCGGACATGGGAGCGTCGAGCAGTGAAAACCCATGTTCGGCAGCAAGCCTTGCAAAAGCGTCGGCCTGATCGGGAGAAACAGTGGAGGTATCGAGAACGAGCTTGTCGGGTGTCAGTCCGGCAAGGGCACCGTTCTCACCATGAAGCGACTGGTTTTCCGCAGCGTCATTCGGCACACAGAAAATGATGACATCCGCTGCCTCTGCGATGGCGCGTGGCGATGGCAGCATTTCCGTCTCGTCTTTGCCGCCCGATGGGGCAAACGCCACAACCGGATAACCGGCTTTCCGAAGATTGGCCCCCATACGCTGGGCCATGGCACCGTAACCGATAAAACCGATCTTTGGACTGGACATGGAAACTGGCTCCTTGTGATGCGTTGCAACAGACTCACGCATCATGGGTGCCAGAGTTTCGCAAAATCCGGAAATTGATCATGGTGCTTTTTCGCTATCCCCGTCCTCTGCCATCCGAGATCACTCCAAAGGAGATGTATCTCTCCCGGCGCAGTCTCATTGGCGGGGCTGCAGCCTTTGGGGCTCTGACGACTGCGGCGCGTGCCGCCGCGCTTCAGACGCATCCCGGGCCCTATTCGGGGGGCCTCACGCCAACGCCTCACGATGACGTGACCCACTACAACAACTTCTATGAATTTGGCATGGACAAGGGCGATCCGGCTGCACATTCGCAGGACTTTCATCCCCTTCCATGGACGCTCGAAATCACCGGGCTGGTCCGAAAGCCCGTTCGGCTGGACATCGACCAGCTTTTGCATTCTCCGGCGATTGAAGAGCGCATCTACCGCATGCGCTGCGTGGAAGCCTGGTCCATGGTGATCCCCTGGGATGGCATTCCGCTTGCATCTCTTTTGAAAGACGCGGACCCGGACCCCAGAGCCACGTATGTCGCTTTCGAGAGCGTTCTGCGCCCGTCAGAAATGCCCGGTCAGAACGAAGGTCTCTCAGGCATCCAGTGGCCGTATGTCGAGGGATTGCGGCTGGACGAGGCCATGAACCCGCTGACTCTGTTGGCGCTCGGTATCTATGGGGAGACCCTGCCGAACCAGAACGGCGCGCCCATCCGTCTCGTTGTCCCGTGGAAATATGGCTTCAAGGGCATCAAGTCGATCCAGCGCATCCGCCTGCTGGACCACGAGCCCCCGACAACGTGGAACAGACTTGCTTCGGACGAATATGGCTTCTACGCCAACGTCAATCCACAGGTTGATCATCCCCGCTGGAGCCAGGCGACAGAGCGCGTTATCGGGTCACACTCCCTGTTCGGTGCTACGCGACAGCCAACCCTGATGTTCAATGGTTACGGTGAACAGGTCGCAGATCTGTATCGCGGCATGGATCTGCGGAAAAACTTCTGATGCCGACTGACGGAGTGCGCGTCATTTCTCCTATGGGCGCAAAGCTGAAGAAGCACTGGCGTGTCGTTTTTTATCCGCTTGGCATGACACCAGCGGTCTGGCTTGTCTGGCAGGGTCAGCACGGCGCACTTGGTGCGGATCCGGTCAATGTCTTTGAGCGGTCACTGGGCCTGTGGGCTTTCCGATTTCTGCTAGTCTGTCTGGCTCTCGCACCCTTGCGGCGTTTCACTGGCCTGAACCTGCTTCGGTATCGGCGTCTGACCGGCCTGCTGGCCTTTTTCTATGCCACCCTGCATCTGCTGGCCTATGCAGGGCTGGACCATGGATTTGACTGGGCTGTGCTGTGGACGGATGTCACGCACCGCTATTTCATCATTTTCGGAATGAGCGCGCTCATCATGCTCATCCCCCTGGCGCTGACATCCAACCTGTTCTCCATGCGTCTGCTAAAGCGGCGCTGGAAGCTCCTGCACAGTCTGATTTTTCCCGCTGCCGTTCTGGCCGGGATACATTTCTTCCTGTCCTTCAAGACGCTGAACAGTGTCTCCGCACCATACCTTGCCGCATTGGCCATCGTCCTGCTGAGCCGCTTCCTGCCGCGTTTGCAGGCAGGAAGCAGGATCTAGACAACAGTTTTTCAGCAGAAAGGTTCAGGTTGTTGGACGTAATGCTGCGCGGATCTTGGGGGACAGTTCCGTCAGCGCCGAACGACGCTGGGCCAGCATGTCGGACGGGAACGGCTTTGTTGGGAAATGACACCCATCTGCCAGAAGCAGCCCATCGGGCAGGTGGGTAATTTCGCCGGGCCGGAAATCAAGTCGCGAAAGCGGAATTCCGCAAGCACCCAGAACGGCAATATGGGCGCTGATCCCGAGCGTCAGGACCAGTTTGAGTCTGTGCATGTTCTGCAGCTCCTTACAGAGCGCGGTGCTGCAAGTTTCCAGCTCGGAAGGCAGAGCTAAAGGCTGGGGAGAAAGCGGCTGCATGACGGTCGTAATTCGCCCTATGATGGAGTCCGGCCCGGCGTTCGCAGCATCGAAAACGATCTGGTTGGCTTTAAGGAAGGACCCCAGGGTGCTCGTGGCTTCTTCCGGATCAAGACAGACGATCAGCAGTTCTGCCGATAGTGGCCCGATGCCCGGCCGTACACCTTCCGACGCGGCAGGAGGTGGAGGCGGGGCGGTGATCGTTCCGGTAGAAGCCCGAGGTGTCATGAATCGCTGGTCTCGTCACTGTTGATATCGGCCGGATGACGAACGGGCCCCTGCCGCGGGGAATTGCGCGGCTCTGCCTGACGGCGTGTGAACGACGGTGCAATATCTGCCAGTTCAACGAACTGGTCTGCCTGACGTCGCAGGTCGTCCCCGATCATCGGGGGCGTCGAGCGCATCGAGGAAATGACCGTAACCCGGACCCCGCGCGCCTGCACCGCTTCCACGGCGCGCCGCAGGTCAGAGTCACCACTCACGATCACGGCGTGATCGAGGCGGCCGGCCTGCTCCAGAAGATCCACTGTCAGTTCGACATCCATGTTCCCCTTGATACGCCGTCTTCCTGAATGATCCGTAAACTCCCGCGCATTTTTCAGCACGAGATGATAGCCGTTATAGGCCAGCCAGTCGGTCAGGGGACGGAGCGGGGAATAATCGTCCGTCTCGGGCATGGCAGCGTAATAAAAGGCACGCTGGAAAAGACATTCGGATTCAAACAGTTTGCGCAGGCTGCGGAAATCGACTTCGAAACCCAGGTTGCGGGCTGCGTGGTGGAGGCTGGCGCCGTCGATGAAAAGGGCTGTGCGTTCGTTCTGGCGCAGAAGCATAATGGTAATCCTGGTATGTAAAATGTTTTCCCCTGTGCGACAGGGGCAAAAGCTGCCTTCCAGCTGCGAACGAGCTTGGATACACTCAGGTTCAATTCCGGAGGTGAGGCAGGTGCGGATTGCAATCGCATGAACCGCATGTTATTGCCAGCATTCTCTCTTATTTTATTCCTTAGTCTTACCCGAAGGGGGCCTGTCGCATGGCGCGCGTAACCGTCGAAGATTGCATCGAGAAGGTTCCTAACCGTTTTGAACTGGTTCTGCTCGCTGCCCAGCGTGCACGCGGCCTGTCGCGCGGTGAGGAAATCCGTCTGGATCGTGAAAACGACAAGAACACGGTCGTTGCCCTGCGCGAAATCGCCGAAGACAAGGTAAGCCTGCCCGTTCTTCGCGAAGGTATCATCCGTTCCCTGGCCCGTGCGCCGGAGCCGGAGCCTGTTGACGAAGAAGTGCTGGATCTTATCCCGACGGACCAGAATATTTTCGGTCTGCAGGATGTCTCCACCGAAGAAGAACACGCCCATATGGCCGAGAACATGTCCGCTGACGAAGCGGCAGCCATCGAAGCCGAACTGGGTGGCCGGGGTCGCCGCTGATTTCTGCCAGGGTTCATTGAAAGGAGGACATGCTTCATGCCTGATGCATCTCCTCCAAATGCGCTCTCGCCCGTGGCATCCGGCGATTTCAAACCGTCCATTGCCGGACTGCTCAGACGGATTGAAAGCTACGATCCGTCAGCCGATCTGTCCCGGATCGAAGCCGCCTATGATGTTGCGGCCAATGCTCACAATGAGCAGCGTCGCGACAATGGCGACGCCTACATCACCCATCCCATCGCTGTCGCCAATATCCTTGCCGGTTTCCGCATGGACGCGACGTCCATCATGGTGGGTCTGCTTCACGATACTGTTGAAGATACCGGCGTCTCCTGTGACTCCTTGAAAGCCCGTTTTGGCGAAGATGTTGCAGCGCTTGTTGATGGTGTAACCAAACTTACACGTCTTGAGCTCCAGTCCGACCGTACCAAGCAGGCCGAGAACTTCCGCAAGCTCGTTCTCGCCATGTCGCGGGATATCCGTGTCCTGATCGTCAAACTGGCCGACCGTCTGCACAACATGCGCACGCTGCATTACGTGCAGCGCATGGATCGCCGGCAGCGTATCGCGCGCGAGACCATGGATATCTATGCGCCTCTGGCCGAGCGCATCGGTATGGATCGCGTCAAGACGGAGCTTCAGAACCTTTCCTTCGCCCAGCTTGAACCCGAAGCCGACGCGACGATCCGTGCCCGTCTGAACTTCCTGCGGGGGCAGGGGGCAGATGTCATCGAGCAGGTCCGTCAGGAACTGATGGCCCTGTGCGCCGAAAGCGGGATCGACAAGGTCGAAGTAACAGGGCGCGAAAAATCGCCCTATTCGATCTGGGAAAAAATGCAGCGCCGGAACGTGGCGTTCGAGCAGCTCTCGGACATCATGGCGTTTCGTCTGCTCGTTCCCACACGCGACGCCTGTTACATGGCGCTGGGCGCGATCCACGGCGCCTATCCCATGATCGCCGGGCGCTTCAAGGATTACATTTCCACGCCCAAGGCCAACGGATACCAGAGCCTTCATACCGGCGTGACTCTGCGTCATCCGCGCAACCAGAAGATCGAGGTCCAGATTCGGACCGCCGAAATGCACGATCTGGCTGAAAACGGTGTGGCGTCGCACTGGGCTTATAAGGAACATGCGACCCCGAGCGAGCGCGAAGCCGCGGCCCTGTCTTCGGCCTTTGGCGCACCGACCCGCAAGCTGCGTTGGGTGCAGGATCTGCTGGAAATCCTCGAGGATAGTCAGGCGCCTGACGAATTCCTCGAAAACACCAAGCTTGAACTCTATCAGGACCAGGTTTTCTGCTTCACCCCCAAGGGGCAGCTGATTTCCCTGCCGCGTGGCGCAACGCCCGTTGACTTTGCTTATGCCGTGCACAGTCAGGTCGGCGATACCTGCGTGGGTGCAAAGGTCAACGGTCGTCTGATGCCTCTGCGGCACGAGCTACAGAACGGCGATCAGGTCGAGATCATGACGGCCCGTGGCGGCACGCCATCCCCGTCCTGGGAGCGGTTCGTCGCAACCGGCAAGGCGCGTGCCCGTATCCGGCGCTTCGTGGCGCAGCAGCAGCGTCAGGTCCATCTGGATAATGGCCGCGCTGCCATTGCCAAGGCGTTTCGTCAGGAAGGCGTGGACGGCTCTGAAAAAGTTCTCGACGGCATCCTCAAGGAACTGCGTCAGGCGTCGGTGGAAGACCTGTACGTCTCAGTTGGAAATGGTCAGCTCGGCCCCAAGGATGTGGTCAATACGGCCTATCCGGAACTGCGTCAGAGCGTGCGTGCGCCGAGAATGGTGCCGGGCCTGTCCCCGCGTTTCGGCCAGTCCCTTATGCTCGGCGCAGGGCATGCCGGTTCCAAGAATACGGCGGCCCATTCGGGAAGTACGATCAAGGGAATCGGTTCGGGTATCGCTGTCAGCTTTGCGGGATGCTGCCGTCCACTGCCGGGTGATCCGATCGTCGGGATCATTGCACAGGGCAAGGGCGTGACCATCCATCGTCGTGGCTGCCAGAACCTGTCCAGCTTTGCCGATACGCCCGAACGCTTTCTGGAAGTGGACTGGGATTACGAAGCCCTTGGCCGCCGTCAGGGTGCAGAACCCTATACAGCCCGCCTGTCTGTCGTGGCTGCCAACGAGCCTGAAGTTCTTGCGACGCTGACCAATGTTGCGGCCAAGCATAATGGCAGCGTCATCAACCTCAAGATCGTGAACCGCCAGCTCGATTTCATGGAAATCCTCGTGGATCTTGAAGTGAAGGACCTGCGTCATCTGTCGTCTCTGATCGCAGCGTTCCGCACGGCCGTGGGTGTCATGCAGGTCGAGCGCGCCAAGGGATGAACACGTGATCCTCGGCATGGGAACGGACCTGTGCATGATCTCGCGTATTGAACAGAGCGTTGAACGTTTTGGTGACCGCTTTCTCAAACGTGTTTTCACTGAAGCCGAGCGAACCCACGCTGATCGTCTTTCGGGCGCTGCGCGGATGGGCAGCTATGCCAAGCGCTGGGCTGCGAAAGAAGCCTGTGCAAAAGCGCTGGGAACCGGTTTTGCGGACGGCGTTCAGCTTCAGGACATCGGGATCTGCAATGGCCCGAGCGGCGCCCCGGAACTGCGTCTTTCGGGAGGCGCGCAGGAAGCCCTTCAGCGACTGACGCCAGCAGGACAGGGCGCACAGCTTCTTGTCAGTCTGACCGATGATCCTCCCTTCGCACTTGCGCAGGTCATCATCCAATCCGTTCCTCCGGGATCGGCTGCGCCGATTGAAGCGCTCGCCAATGCCGTCAAGCTGCGTTAAGAGCGTCTCATGACCAAGGAGAACAGGCCCGTGCAGGGTTCAGAAAGCGCTGGCGACAAGCCCGCACGCCGCGAAGAGACGCTGGGCGAGAGCATCCGCTATTTCTGCGTGCTGCTTCTGGCTGTCTTCGCCGTGCGGTCGCTTGTGGTGGAGCCTTTCAACATCCCGTCCGGCTCGATGATCCCAACGCTTCAGATTGGCGATTTCGTACTGGTTTCGAAGTTCAGCTACGGGTACTCGCGCTTCTCGTTTCCGTTCTCCCCAAACGTCTTCAGCGGCCGGATTCTGGGTTCCGAGCCTCATCGCGGCGATGTTGCGGTCTTCCGTTTTACGCGTGATACGTCCGTGGATTACATCAAGCGTATCATCGGCCTGCCCGGCGACCATATTCAGGTTACGGGCGGCAAGCTGATCCTCAACGGTATCGAAGTCCCCCGTACGTCACTGGGTCACTACGAAGTTCTGGACGAGAACAACCGGCTTCTCAGCGGCGACCGCTACCGCGAAAGCCTTCCCGGAAGCGCCGGACGTCCGACCGTCGAGCACGACATCCTCAAACTGACGGATGAGGGCTTTGCCAACGACACGCCTGAATATGTCGTGCCGGAGGGATCGTTCTTCGCCATGGGCGATGACCGTGACGACAGTGCCGACAGTCGTTTCCAGGGCGATGGTCCGGAGGATCTGGGTTTTGTCCCCATGCAAAATCTCGTCGGTCGCGCGCCTATCGTCCTGTTTTCCATGGATATGCGGCATCCGGCCTGGCAGTTCTGGTACTGGCCGACCGAGATCCGCTGGAACCGTTTTCTGCACTCTGTCACATGAAACTCACTTCTTCCGAAGCCCTCGTCTCCATGCAAACGGCGCTTGGGCATAAGTTCTCAAAACCCGAACTGCTGAATGAAGCCCTCACGCATCGTTCCGCCGTTTCCGGGCGTGATCCGCGTCGCTCGCGTCGGAACCAGCGGCCCAAGGGCAGCGGCTCAAATGAGCGCCTCGAATTCATCGGGGATCGGGTTCTCGGTCTGCTGATGGCCGAATGGCTGCTGGAACGCTATCCCGACGAACAGGAAGGCGCCCTCGGTCCCCGTCACGCTCATCTGGTATCGCGCACCGTGCTGGCTGAAATCGCCGATCAGGTCGGTCTTTCGGCCTCGCTCCAGATTTCCCCGCATGAAGAAGATGCCGGCATCCGGCGCCTGTCCAGCATCCGTGCGGATGCGATGGAAGCCCTTCTTGGCGCGCTCTATCTGGATGGCGGTCTGGAGCCGGCCCGCCGAGTGGTGCGCCAGTACTGGCAGTCCCGCATCGACAGCGCCGACCGACCTCACAAGGAGCCCAAGACCCTTTTGCAGGAATATATGCTCTCACAGGGCCTGCCGCTTCCGAACTATGAACTCCTGTCCTCGGAAGGCCCATCCCATGCGCCGGTATTCCGTGTCAGCGTCACGACAATGGGGCATACGGGAACGGGAGAAGCCGGCAGCAAAAGACTGGCGGAAAGTGCTGCGGCGACTGCGCTATTGAAACTCCTCGGTCAGAATGTGGCATCCTGAGATGTCATCAACAAAGGATCAGAACATGACCACGCGCTGCGGTTTCGTGGCTCTCGTCGGCGCCCCGAATGCGGGGAAGTCCACCCTGCTCAACCGGATTGCCGGAGCCAAGCTGTCCATCGTCAGCCCCAAGGCCCAGACGACCCGCTTCAGGACGCTCGGCATCGTCATGCAGGACAATGCCCAGATCATCCTCGTGGACCTGCCGGGTATCTTCAAGCCGCGCCGCCGCCTCGACCGGGCCATGGTCAACGCGGCCTGGTCGGGTTCGCAGGATGCGGATCTAACCCTGCTGCTGGTGGATGCAAAATCCGGCCTGCGAGAAGATGTCCGCGAGATCATCGCCAAGCTGTCTGAAAGCAAGGGCCGCATCTGGCTTGTGCTGAACAAGACGGATCTGGTGGAGCGTGGTGAACTGCTGCCCCTGACGCAGGAAATCAGCGGCCTCATTAAGGTCGAGCACGTCTTCATGCTGAGCGCGCGTTCGGGCGAGGGTGTCAGTGACCTGATGGCGCGTCTGGCGACCGAACTGCCCGAAGGCCCGTTCCTTTATCCTGAAGACGACCTGACGGACCTGCCGGACCGTCTGCTTGCCGCCGAGCTGGTTCGCGAGCAGATCTTCATGCAGACGCATGAGGAAATCCCCTATCAGGCTACGGTCGAGACCGAGAGCTTCCAGGAGCGTCCGGATGGTTCGGTACGGATCGAGGTGACGATCTATGTCTCCCGTCCCGGCCACAAGGCGATCCTGATCGGCGAGGGCGGCCACAAGATCAAGTCCCTCGGCGCCCGGGCGCGGATGGAGCTTCAGGAGCTTCTGGACCGCAAGTGCCATCTGTTCCTGAACGTCAAGGAACGCGCGGGCTGGGACGAGGAAAAGGCCCGTCTGCGCGCCATTGGCCTCGATGACTGAAAAAGACAGGTGCCGGAGCGTTCGAAATCCGGCATCCTGACATCGCTTGTTCCAATCCCGCCACGTCTGTATGACAGGCGCACGTCAAGACACATCCAGCCAGAGACGGGCATGATGACCGAAAATCGAGAACAGAGCCCCTCCTACAAACGCGTCCTGCTCAAGGTGTCCGGTGAGGCACTTATGGGCGACGGACCGTCAGGGGTAGACCCCGTAATGGTGGACATGGTTGCCGCCGACATCGCCGAAGTGGTGGCTTCCGGAGTGGAAGTCTGCCTCGTCGTCGGTGGTGGCAACATTTTCCGCGGCCTCGCAGCCGCAGCCAAGGGTATGGACCGCGCGCAGGGCGATTATGCCGGCATGCTGGCAACCGTCATTAACGCACTGATGCTGCAGAACGCGCTTGAGCGTCGCGGCATGGAAACGCGCGTTATGACGGCAATCCAGATGGCCGCCATTGCCGAGCCCTATATCCGCCGCCGCGCCGTACGCCATATGGAAAAGGGCCGCGTCGTCATTTTCGCAGCCGGCACCGGCAATCCGTTCTTCACGACGGACACTGCCGCCGCCCTCCGCGCCAACGAGATGGAATGCGATGCGCTCTTCAAGGGCACACAGGTGGACGGCGTCTATTCCGCCGATCCGCGCCGCAACCCGGACGCCCAGCGCTATGACCAACTGACCTATCTCGAGGTCCTGGCCCGTGACCTAAACGTCATGGATGCCGCCGCAATCAGCCTTGCGCGCGAAAACAGATTGCCCATCGTGGTCTTCAACATGCATGCTCCCGGCTCCTTCAGTGCCGTGCTGCGTGGCGAAGGGCTCTTTACCAAGATCATCGAAGCGGACTGAGCTCCGTATTTTCAACGAAATTTTCAGGATATGTCCTGAGACCAACGTCGAACTGAAAGGAACAGCCCGTGCCTGCTGACCTGAATGACCTTCTCGCCGATCTGACCCGCCGCATGGACGGCGCAATCGAAAGTCTGCGCCGGGACCTCTCCGGTCTGCGTTCGGGCCGTGCCAGCCCGAACCTGCTGGAGCCGGTGCGCGTCGAAGCCTATGGCTCCGAAGTCCCGCTTTCGCAGGTCGGTTCCATTGCCGTTCCCGAAGCCCGCATGCTGACCGTCTCCGTCTGGGACCGTACGGTTGTGGGCGCCGTCGAGCGTGCCATCCGTGACAGCGGCCTCGGCCTCAACCCGGCTACGGACGGTCAGACGGTTCGCGTTCCCATTCCGGCCCTGACCGAAGAGCGCCGCAACGAACTGGCCCGTGCCGCCAGCCGTTATGCCGAAAACGGCAAGATCTCCGTGCGCGGCGTGCGTCGTGACGGGATGGAGCAGACCAAGGCACTGGAAAAGAAGAGCGAGATCAGTCAGGACGACATGAAGACCTGGACCGATGCCATCCAGAAGCTGACGGACCAGTACATCAAGAAAGTGGACGATATTTTCGCGGACAAAGAACGCGAGATCAAACAGGTCTGATTGCGCATTTGTCTGCAGGCTCTCTTCCTCGTCACGACCGCATTGTCTCTTCTCCGGCAGGAGGCGGTGTGAACGTCGTCCCCGTCCATGTCGCCATGATCATGGACGGGAACGGCCGCTGGGCGCGTGCGCGCAAGCTTCCCGTGGCCGCTGGTCACCGCCAGGGCGCGGAATCCGTACAGCAATGTGTCCGTACGGCCATCCGTCAGGGTGTGCGTTACCTGACGCTCTATGCGTTCTCATCGGAAAACTGGCGTCGCTCGGCCGAGGAAGTCGGGGATCTCACATCCCTGCTGCGGTTCTATCTGCGGCACAAGATCAACGAACTGCATGCCCAGGGCGTGCGGCTGCGGATCATCGGTGAGCCGGAGCGGTTTGAAAGCTCCCTACGCGAGGAACTGCGCCGCGCCGAAGCCCTGACCCTGCACAACACGACTCTGACGCTGACGCTTGCCCTGTCCTATGGCGGGCGAGCGGACATCGTTCAGGCCGCCCGCCGTCTGGCTGAAGACGCTGTTGCCGGAAAGATCACGGCCGACAGCATCAGTGAGACCATGCTCGACGACGCTCTCCAGACCGGTGACATGCCCGATCCGGATCTTGTCATCCGCACCAGCGGCGAGTGCCGTCTTTCCAATTTCCTGCTCTGGCAGAGCGCCTATGCCGAACTGGTCTTTATGGACGTGCTCTGGCCCGATTTTGGTGAAGCCGAGTTTCTTGACGCCCTTGCGCGCTTTGCAAGCCGTCAGCGCCGTTTTGGCGGACGTCCGGCATGAGCGCCGCCTCCGCCAGATGGTCGGACCTGCGTCTGCGCCTGCTCTCCGCCGCGGTGCTGATCCCGGTCGCAGCCTTCTGCATCTGGAAAGGCGGCCCGGTCTATGATGGCCTGATCCTGCTGGCGATGTTTGGTCTGGTCTGGGAGGGTGAAACCCTTATCCGCCAGCCGCTGAAAACATGGCGTGGCATCCTTCTGCTGGCCTGGCCTGTCATCGCCGGTCTGGCTGCCCTGAAAGGGGAGTGGAGCGCTGCATTCTGGATGATCTGGCCCACACTGATCTTCGGCTTCCCGGCCAGTGTTCCTGTCGTTATCGCCATAATCGGTGGCCTGTCGCTCCTGTGGCTGCGTCACCTGCCCTTCGGAATGGCCTCTGTTCTTTTCGTCCTGTCTGTCGTCATCGCGAGTGACAGCTTTGCCTATCTGACGGGACGCATTTTCGGCGGGCCCAAACTGGCTCCTTCCATTTCTCCCGGAAAAACCCGTTCCGGTGCGATCGGCGGCCTTCTTGGTGCAGCTATTGCTGGTGGACTGGTCGCCTGGTTGACTGCATCCGGGACCCAGTGGGGCGGCCTGATCTGCGGTGCTGTCCTTGGTATTTTTTCCCAAAGCGGCGACCTACTGGAAAGTGCCGCCAAGCGGCGCCTTGGCGTCAAGGACTCCGGCCGCCTCATTCCCGGGCATGGCGGCCTTCTGGACCGGTTCGATGGCCTTCTCGCCGCGGCTCCTGCCGCAGCCCTGCTGTCGCTTCTGGTGGCGGCACAACCCTTCTGGTCCATTCTTCCTGCAGATCTGACTGGCGGCTCTGCACATCCATCCATTTCTCAGGGGAGCATTTCTCATGACTGACGGTTCTGCACGTCGTCGCATCACGGTGCTCGGCAGCACCGGCAGCATTGGAACGTCCACGGTCGATCTGCTCGCCCGTATTCCGGACCAGATCGAAGTGCGCGCGCTGGTTGGTGGCTGTAACGCTGCGCTGCTCGCCGAACAGGCCAAGCGTCTGAATGCCGAAGTCGCCGTCATTCATGATGAACGCCGCCATGAAGAGCTGAAATCCTGCCTCGCCGGCACGGGTATCCGGACCGCCGCCGGTCGTCAGGCCGTCATCGAGGCCGGCGCCATGGAAGCCGACTGGACCATGGCGGCCATTACTGGTGCCGCAGGTCTGGAGCCAACGCTTGCTGCCGCCCGCAATGGTCATGCTGTGGCCCTCGCCAACAAGGAAGCCCTTGTCTGCGCTGGTGACGTTATGCTCCGCGCTGTTGCCGAAGCGGGTGCCACGCTTCTGCCGGTCGATTCGGAACACAACGCCATTGCGCAGTCCCTTGGTGGCTGTGACATGGACAGCGTCGAGAAGATCATCCTAACGGCTTCAGGCGGTCCGTTCCGCAAATCCTCCATCGAGGAAATGCGCGCCGCCACGCCTGAGAAGGCTCTGAAGCATCCGACCTGGTCGATGGGTGCCAAGATCACGATCGACTCCGCCTCCATGGCGAACAAGGGGCTGGAAGTCATCGAAGCAGCCCGTCTTTTCGGTCTGACCGAGGGCCGGATCGACGTTCTGGTTCATCCGCAGTCCGTCGTGCATGGTCTGGTCCAGTTTCGCGATGGCAGCCTTGTCTCCCAGATGGGCTCGGCCGATATGCGTATTCCCATCGCTCACACCCTTGCCTGGCCAAAGCGCATGGCCACGCCCTGCGACCGTCTCGATCTGGCCGCTTATGGCCGTCTGGAGTTCGAGGCGCCTGATGAAGTCCGCTTTGCCCCTCTGCGTCTTGCGCGTCAGGTGCTCAGGGCAGGGGGCGCTGCACCGGCTGTCTTCTCGGCTGCAAACGAAGTCGCGGTGGATGCCTTCCTGAACCGTCGCATCGGTTTCCTCGGTATTGGCGAGACCATCGACGCAGCCCTTCAGGCCATGGACGAAAATCCCGAGCTCACCACCCTCGATGAGGTGCTACATTGGGATGCGAAGGGCCGGGCTCTTGCGGAAGCACATATCCTGCGGGCGAGCGGTCACTTGCGAAATGATGTGAGCGAGACCGCCCTGAATGCATGACCTTTTACGTACCATTCTGGCCTACGTCCTGATTCTGGGCATTCTCGTTTTCATTCATGAACTCGGGCATTATCTTGCTGCGCGCTGGCGTGGTGTGAAGGTTGAAACCTTCTCTATCGGCTTTGGTCCCGCCATCCATCGCTGGCACGACAAATCCGGTACCGAATGGCGGATCAGCGCCATCCCGCTTGGAGGGTTCGTCAAGCCGCATGGCTTTGAGGGCCCCGAAGATGCGACCGAAGAACAGAAGGCCGCCTGGATTCCGGGCCGGACGTTTCATGACAAGCCGGTTGGCTCGCGGGCACTCGTCATCGTCATGGGACCGGTCTTCAATTTCATTTTCGCGATCCTGGCTTTCACCGTCCTGTTCGCGGTCGTCGGCAAGCCTGAAATCCATGGTGACATTTCCCAGGTCACTGCCGGAAGCCCGGCGGAACATGCAGGCGTAAAGCCTGGCGATGTCATTACCAGCATCGGCAACACGCATATTCTTGGCGCCGAGGATGTGATGTCCACCGTTGCAGCCCATCCCGGTCAGCACACGACCCTTGGTATCCATCGGGGCGCCGAGGATCTGACCCTGCCTGTGACACTGGATACCCTGAAGAACAATGGCCACGAGATGGGAAGTCTGGGCGTTGCCTTCGCGATTTCCCGTGGCCGACCTGTCTCACTGCCCTCCGCTTTCATCATGGGAATGCAGGAAACATGGGACAAATCGGTCATGACGCTTGAAGGCGTCTGGCAGATCATCAGCGGTCAGCGAAGCGCGAAGGAACTGGGGGGTACGATTCGCATCGCGCAGCTCTCCGGACAGGTCGCAAGCTATGGTCTGGCGAGCATCATTTCCTTCATGGCGCTGCTTTCCATCAATCTTGGCCTGATCAATCTTTTCCCAATTCCCGTGCTCGATGGTGGCCGTCTCGTGTTCTATGTCTGCGAGGCGATCCGCGGGCGGCCGGTCTCCCGGCGGGTCCAGGAAGTGAGCATGCAGGTCGGAATGGCCCTGATCGGCGCGCTTTTCCTCTTCTCAACGGTCAATGATCTGACCAACATCGGACTGTTCCACTGGCTCTTTCACGCAGTAAGCTAAATATTCTGAAAAGACTTGTGATACAGTTGAACACGTCAGGGCATCTTGCGCGGGACAGGGGTTATCGGATACCTCCGCCAATGGCATGACGTGTCAGTCGCCTGCAAAAAATATGTTACAAGGAAAGCCGGTTTGTCAGGATCACGGTCAAGAGGTTCCCGGTCTTCGAACATGCGCTTGATGCTGCTTGCATCAGCCTGTCTGCTGCCGACGGCCCTCGGAGTAGCCGAGGCGCGCTCCGTTCGTCATCAGGCGCCGACAGGGGCCTCTGCTCCGGGTGGAAACATCATTCAGGCTATCTCGGTAAAGGGTAACACCCGCATCGAGACGAGCACGGTGCTGTCCTACATGGTCGCCCAGCCGGGTGATACGTTCAATCAGGACGATCTCGACCGCTCGCTGAAGACACTTTACGCCACCGGCCTTTTCAAGGACGTGACGCTGCATCGTGACGGCAACACGCTTCTCGTGGACCTAGTCGAAAACCCGATCGTCAACCGTATCGTGTTCGAGGGGAACCATGCGCTGAAGGACGAGGATCTCCGCAAGGAAATCAGTCTGCGTCCCCGCGCCGTGTTCTCATCCCAGACGACCGCCGCCGACCGTCAGAAAATCCTGAACCAGTACGCCGCAAAGGCCCGCTTCGGCGCGACCGTCACCCCGCAGATCGTCAAGCTGTCCCACAACCGCGTGGACGTGGTCTTCAATATCAATGAAGCCCAGCAGACGCTCATCAAGAAGATCGTCTTCGTCGGTAACCATGCTTTCAGTGAAGCACGCCTCGCGCAAGTCATTTCCTCCAAGGAGTCGATCTGGTACCGTTTCTTCTCGTCTTCGGATGAATACAATCCGGAACGCGTGAAGTACGACGCCGAGCTTCTGCGTCGTTTCTACCTGCATAACGGCTTCGTCGACTTCCATATGGTCGATGCGACAGGCGAACTCGCACCTGATCACAAATCCTTCTACATCACTTTCACGCTTCATGAGGGTGACCGCTATCGTCTGGGCAAGATGGATGTGCGCTCCAGTGTCCGTCACGTGACGCCGGAAATACTCCGTCCGCATATCGAGCTGTTCAAGCATCAGTGGTATGATGGCACCGCGATCCAGAACAACACCAAGAACATGCAGGAATGGCTGCAGGCCACGGGGCATCCGTTCGCCATGGTGCGTTCGGAAATTGCCCGGAACCCTGAAAAGCATCTCGTCAACCTGCTGTTCGACGTGACCGAAGGTCCGCATGTCTATGTCGAGCGTATCGACATTAATGGCAACACCATCACCCATGATGACGTGATCCGCCGGAACCTGCCGATGGCGGAAGGGGACCCGTACACCCCGTTCGACCGCAAGTATTCCAAGCTTGGTCTTCAGGATCTCGGGTATTTCAAGTCGGTCTCCGTCGACCAGACTCAGGGCTCTGCGCCTGATCGTGTGAACGTATCTGCGAACGTGCTCGAAAAGCCCACCGGTGAGTTCTCCCTGGGGGGCGGTTACTCGACGGACGTCGGCGTCCTTGGCAACGCCTCGATCAAGCAGCATAACCTGCTCGGAACGGGTGTGGATGCCGGTATTTCCGGAACGGTCGCCTACTATGAAAAGCAGGCCAATATCTCCATTACCGATCCATACTTCCTGAACCGTAACCTTGTGGCGGGCGCGGACTTCTATTTCATCCAGAACAACTATCAGACATATCAGAGCTATAAGGAATCTCAGTACGGCATGAGTCTGCGACTGGGTTATGCCTATAACCGATACCTGTCGCAGTCCTGGAACTACACCCTCGTTGATCGTCAGGTCGGCAATTTCTACGACGCTGCCGCTGTGGCGCAGGATCCCAGCCTGATCCAGTGGGTCCCGTCGATCTACGTCCAGCAGTCAGCCGGCTGGTCGCTGCTGTCCCAGCTCAGTACATCCATTACCTATGACCGCCGCGATCGCCGCATGAACCCGCATACCGGTTACATGTTCAAGATCGCCGGTGACTTTGCCGGCATTGGCGGAAACTCCAAATACGGCCGTGTAAAAGCAGATGGTGCCTACTATCTTCCGCTTGACGATCTGACCGGCAACCATGACTGGACTTTCCAGTTCAAGGGTGGCGTCGGTTACATGGGTGACTGGAGCTCCAGCGGTAACCGTAACATCATCGATAACTTCTATCTTGGTGGTGAAAACCTGCGTGGCTTCCTCCAGGGTGGTGTCGGTCCGCGGTCGGGCCACATCAAGATCAACGGCCAGTATGTTCCAACTCAGGGACAGGAAGATCTTCTGGGTGGCCGTTTCATGTATACGGCGTCTGCACAGCTCAACTTCCCGCTGCCTATGGGTGATGATCTGGGTATTTCGGGACGTGGCTTCATTGATGCCGGTAGCCTTGCCGGTATCCGTGTCAAGCATAACTACCGGGATTTCGCCCGTTACGGCCAGCCGAATTACTACTTCACCCCGATTACCGGCGATAACCTGATCCCGCGTGTCTCGGGTGGTCTTGGTGTGTCATGGAAGAGCCCGTTCGGTCTCGTCAACATCGATGGCGCCGTGCCGATCCGCAAGGAACATGGTGACCGTCTGTATCCGCTGCGTTTCGGTTTTGGCCAGCAGTTCTGATCTGAACTGTTCGAGACCTTGCCGTCCTGTTCTTCAACCCCTTCCCAAGAGGTGGTCATGACCCTTACTTCCCTGATGCGCACGGTCTCGGCCGGCGCGCTTCTGGCTGCGACGATTCTTGTCTCCACATCGGGCGCCCATGCCCAGGCTGCTGGTGGCAATGGCGGCTGGTTTGTTCCCAAAGCCGCCCATCCCAATGCTCCGGCGCCCCGCCCCGTGCAGCGCCGTGTTCCTGTTTCGGTTCCTGAGGAAGAAAACGACTCTGCTCCGGTTGAGCAGCAGCAGGCGCCTCCGGTTCTTCCGCTGCCTCCGATCCCGGCACCGCCGACCATTGCCAAGGCCTCGCCTCCGCCGGCAGCTGTCATCGGCGTGATCAATGTTCAGGCCGTCATGCAGATTTCCAGCGCCTGGCAGGAAATCCAGCAGGTTCTGGGTGCACGTCGTGACCGTCTGGCTCAGGCTGTCCAGCGTGAGGAAGCCGCATGGCGTGGCGAGCAGCAGAAACTGCAGGCACAGGCCCGTACCCTGACATCGGATCAGATCCAGCTGCGTGAGCGTCATCTTCAGGAGCGCCGCGCCAAGGATCAGCATGATTTCGGCAATCAGGCCCGCCTCATCCAGGAAGCTGCCCAGGTCGCTATGCACCAGATCGAGCGTGAACTGGAAGAGCCCAACGGCATCATCGCCGCGGTCGCTGCTGCCCACAACATGAACCTGATCCTGCATGCAGAGCAGGTCGTGTTGCATGTTGGAGGTCAGGACATCACGGAGGAAGTTGGCACGCAGCTCAACAAGACGCTGCCGCATGTCTTTATTCCCGATGATGGCGTTGATCCCGAGCAGCTTGCCCGTTCCGGCAAGATGCCCACCACAGCCGATGAACAGCGACAGGCCCAAGGGCCCCAGCAGGAACCTCCGGCCGCCGCGCCGAACGAGTCCGTTCTTCGCCAGCATCACTGAGGCGACAGGTCGTGTCTGATATTTCAGCGAAGGAAAGCCGCCCGGGCGACAGCCGTTTCTTCCAGCGCTCCGGGCCCTTCGGTCTGGAGCGTCTGGCAGAGGTGTCGGGCAGCACGATCGTTCCGGCAGCATCGGGGAAGGGGCTCTCCGAGTTCCGTGGCGTAGCGCCCTTGCATGTCGCTGGCCCGGACGAGATCAGCTTTCTCGACAACCGCCGCTATCTGCCGCTTCTGGCCGAAACAAAAGCCGGGGCAGTCATCCTTTCTCCGGCTTTTTCCGATAAACTTCCGCCCGATACGGCAGGGCTGGTCTGCAAGGCGCCCTATCTCGCCTGGGCCCGCATCGCCACGCTGTTTCATCCGGCGCCCTCATCCACTGGCGTCCGTCATCCGACGGCCTGGATCGCAGAAGATGCCGAGATCGGCGAAAATGTCGAAATTGGCCCTTTCGCCGTTATCGGCAGCGGTGTCCGTATTGGTCGTGACAGTATCGTCGCAAGCCATGCCAGCATCGGCCAGAGCGTTGAAATCGGTACCCGGTGCCGCATCGGTGCTCACGCCGCCATTTCCCATGCCCGGATTGGCGATCGCGTAACGCTCTATCCCGGCGTGCGTATCGGCCAGGATGGCTTCGGTTTTGCAGTCGGTCCCGAAGGGTTCGAGACTGTCCCGCAGCTTGGTCTGGTCGTGCTGGAAGATGGCGTGGAAGTCGGCGCCAATTCGACCATCGACCGGGGTTCCATGCGTGACACCCTGATCGGGGCTGGCACCCGCATCGATAATCTCGTGCAGATTGGTCACAATGCCCGTCTGGGACGCTGCTGCATTGTCGTCTCTCAGGCCGGGATTTCCGGCTCCACGGAACTGGGTGATTTCGTCACCATCGCGGCACAGGCCGGCCTGATCGGGCATATCAAGATCGGCTCGAAGGCCCGGATTGGTGCACAGTGCGGTGTCATGTCGGATGTTGATGCCGGAGCCGATGTCATCGGCAGCCCTGCGATGCCGTTTCGCGAGTTTTTCCGGAATGTCGCTACGCTGCGTAAACTTTCCCGCAAAAGCGGCGACTAGCCCTTCTGCGGCGCGGATGGTAACTCCCCCCCAGGTTTGCTAAGGGAAGCCATTCGCGCTGCCACAAGGCAGCTACTGACACAGACAACACCGCTTGAAGGGCATGGTGAAACGATGGACCGAGTGGACGCTCCAGCTGAACAGATGACTCCCGCGACAGACGCCGCTGCAGAAGGCCATCAGCTTCCCGAGAGCATCGACATTCTGCAGATCATGCAGTCGATCCCGCATCGTTATCCGTTCCTGCTGATCGACAAGATGGTCGAGATCCATGCCGGGCAGTCTGCGATCGGCATCAAGAACGTCACGGTAAACGAGCCGTTCTTTCAGGGACATTTCCCCTCTCACCCTGTCATGCCGGGTGTGCTGATCGTGGAAGCCATGGCCCAGACCGCAGCCACGCTGGTGGTCATGACGCTGGGCAAGGCCTTTGAAGGCAAGCTGGTCTATTTCATGACGATCGAAAACGCCAAGTTCCGTCGCCCCGTTGGCCCCGGTGACCAGCTCCGGATCCATGTGGACAAGGAACGGTCCCGCGCAAATGTCTGGAAGTTCAAGGGCGTGGCCCGTGTTGACGGGGTAGCCGTGGCCGAAGCGACCTTCAGTGCGATGATTATGGGTTGAGCCTGATGCAGATGGCAGGGAAACGTCCCGAAACCGCCGAAATCCATGCGACCGCAATCGTTGATCCGCGTGCGCGGATTGGTGAAAATGTGCGCATCGGGCCATGGTGCCTGGTGGGACCCAACGTCACGATCGGTGACGGTGTGTGCCTCCACGCTTCTGTTCTTGTGGATGGATACACGACCCTGCGTGAAGATGTGGAGGTCTATCCGTTCGTGACGATCGGTCTGGCTCCGCAGGATCTCAAATATGCCGGCGAACCCACGCTGTGCGAAATCGGCGCCAATACGGTCATCCGGGAAAACGTCACGATCCACCGTGGGACCGCGCAGGGCCATGCGCTGACGCGCATTGGTGCGAACTGCCTGATCATGGCCAATGCGCATGTCGCCCATGACTGCGTGATCGGTGACCGCGTCATCATCGTGAACAACGTCGTCATGGGCGGCCATGTCGAAATTGACGATGACGCGAAGATCATGGGCTCGGCTGCCCTGCACCAGTTTGTCCGGATCGGACGCGGAGCAGTGGTCGGTGGCGTCTGTGGCGTGGAAATGGACGTCATTCCTTACGGAAGCGTTCTGGGAAACCGCGCGCGTCTGGTCGGACTGAACTGGATCGGGCTCAAGCGTTCCGGCGTTGGTCCGGAAGAAATGCAGGCCATGCGTCGTGCGTTCCGCACGCTGTATCCACGTCACGGTGCCAGCGATTCTGTTCTGGAGAGCCGTATCGCCGAAGTCCGCAGGGAATACGGCCATCTTCCCCGCATCGCGGAAATGCTGGACTTCATGGAGGCTCCAAGCCGTCGTGGCCTGACCCGCGTTGCGCGTCAGGAAGGGCAATCCGAAACCGAAGGCGCCTGATGGTGGGCGATCGTGGCTGCATCGGCATTCTGGCAGGCTCGGGACCACTCCCCGCGCAGGTCGCTGCCGCAGCCATCGCCAAGGGTCGAAAGATCTTTATCGTCGGGTTCCGCGATTTCGCTGACCGTGCGCTCCTCGAACCCTACCCACACGAAATCATTCGTCTTGCCGCCGCCGGTGATATTCTCGGGGCTCTCAAACGGCACAACTGCCGCGAACTGGTCCTGATTGGTCCGGTACGGCGTCCCGCCTGGCGCGATCTCCGCCCGGATGCAGAAGGCGCCCGCATCCTTGCACGTCTGGGCCGCGCCATCTTCTCCGGCGATGACGGACTGCTCGGCGCTGTTGTCCGTGTCCTTGGTGAGGAGGGCTTCCATGTCCGTGGCGCTCACGAATTCCTCGAACATGCTACCGGCCGCTCCGGAACCCTCGGCCGCGTCTTTCCCGACGCCCAGGCCAAACAGGATATCGCCCGCGGGGTCGAAGTTCTGAAAGTCATGGCAACCCTGGATATCGGTCAGGGATGCGTTGTCCAGAACGGTCTCGTGCTGGCGGTCGAGGCTCTGGAGGGGACGGACGCCATGCTGGGGCGCTGCGGGCGGCTCATGCAGGCGGGAAGTGGCGGCGTTCTGGTGAAGATGCCCAAGACGGGACAGGACCTACGGGCGGACATGCCGACGATCGGGCCGGAGACACTGGAAAATGCAGCCCGGAACGGATTGCGGGGCGTTGCGTTCCAGCCCGGAGTGACTCTCATGACGGACCCTGCCGGCTGTGTGAAGCTGGCAGATCGTTATGGGCTGTTCCTGTATGGGCTGACGCCGGAAGATCTGAAGGACAAGTGATGAGTACGTTTCTGCATACGATGGTGAGAATCCGGGATATCGACCGGAGTCTAGCATTCTACAAGCTGCTCGGGATGAAAGAACTTCGCCGCAAGGAAGTGCGCGAAGGACGTTATACGCTGGTTTTCATCGGATTCGATGACAACGAACACGGACAGGCCGAGATTGAGCTGACCTATAACTGGGACCAGGAAACCGACTACGAAGTCGGCACCGGGTTCGGGCATTTTGCGATCGGCGTGCCGGATGTGGCGGCACTCGTGGAGACCGTCCGTACGGGTGGTGGCAAGGTGACGCGTGAGGCCGGTCCGCTGAAGTTCGGGACGATCATCATCGCGTTCGTAGAAGACCCGGACGGCTACAAGATTGAGCTTATCGAGAAGAAGTAGAGTTCTTCAGCAGTTTCAGGGCGTTTTCCAGCGCATCGATAATGGTCTGGGCGTTCTGCTGGACGGCTTCGTCGCTGTGAATGCTGAGGATGTCAGCGCAGAGCAGGGCCGGGGCCAGGGCGTTTCGCAGGTCGTGGCGGAAGTTGCTGCTGTCCTGGGGGCGCCTGCGGGCGGGAGCCGTAGCTGAAACTGCTGTGGGGCTGTTGCTGGACTCGGGCATGGGCTGAAGTTCCTTTAGGTCTGGCATTGACATGCAGGGCCTGCGTGCTTACAAGCCCGGGTCTCAATCACCGGGCGTTTCGTGCGCCCGATCGACGCGGATGTCCACAGTTGAGGCGTCCGCCTGGTTTTTAAGGATCAACGTCATGAAGCGCACGTATCAACCCTCCAAGCTGGTTCGCAAGCGTCGTCACGGTTTCCGTACGCGTAGCGAGACTGTCGGCGGCCGCCGCGTACTGGCCAACCGTCGCTCCAAGGGCCGCAAGAAGCTCTCCGCCTGAGCACGACCCAGATCGGTACGACCCATACACCGAGCCGTTTGAAAAAACGGCCGCAGTTTCTGCGTGTAGCCGGGAAGGGGCGCAAGGTCGCCACTCCCGGTATGGTTGTGCAGATCCTGCCGGATGACAAAGCGGCCGAAACCCGCGTTGGTTTCACGGTCACGAAAAAAGTCGGTAATTCTGTTATCCGTAACCGCACCCGCCGTCGCCTCCGCGAGGCCCTGCGCCTTGTCGCGCGGGAAGACGGTCTGCCTTCCGGCGATTTCGTCCTTATCGGACGGGACAGGACCCGGGGGCGCGATTTTTCCCTTCTCAAGGATGATCTGCGTCAGGCTCTTCGCAAGGGGCTGGACAGTAGTTTCAGGGAAAATCCTGGCAAAGGCCGGGATCGGGCGAAATGAGCGCGTCCATGCTCAGGAAAGCCGTTACGGCCCTGATGCTGTCGCTTATTGACGCCTACAAGCTTTTCATCAGCCCGTTCATTGGCAAAAACTGCCGGTTTGATCCGACATGTAGCACCTATGCGCTGACGGTGATCCGCGAGCATGGACCGATCCGTGGCGGATGGCTTGCACTGCGCAGGATCGGGCGCTGTCATCCCTGGTCAGAAGGGGGTGTGGACCTGCCTCCGAAGCCACACCGGCATTAAAAAAGCCCTCCGCCTATTGTTTTGAATGCGGTTTTCGGCCACTTGAGGCGCAAGCCCTATTCAGTGAGACGAAAGACCGGCATCCGCCCGATGGACACCAAACGCATTATTGCGGCCACACTTCTCTCGGCCCTTATCCTGATCGGTTTCGACTATTTCATGCCGAAGCCCCATCAGGACGATCCCCATCCCGTCACACATGCGCCTGCAGCACAGGTTCAGAACAGCGCGCCGACACCGGCTGCGCCGCCCGTCGAGGCTGCTACTGAGACGCAGGCGACTGCGCGGCGCATTCCGGTGACGGGACCGGACGTGCAGGGATCTCTCAACCTGAAGGGCGCGGTGCTGGATGATCTAATCCTCACGAAATATCGCGAGACCCTGGCCAAGGACAGCCCGCTGGTGCGGCTGCTGGACAAGGCGGGGAGTACGCATCCAACCTTCGTCGTGGTCGGCTGGACGAATGCGCCGGGCTCCAATGCCCGCATACCGGACCTGAATACGGTCTGGGAGAGCTCGGACGAGGCGCTGACGCCGGACCATCCGGTGACGCTGCACTGGGATAACGGACAGGGGCTGGTGTTCTCTATCCAGATCAGCCTGGACGAGCACTACATGTTCGCCGTGAGCCAGACGGTCGAGAACCATTCGGGTCAGCCGGTGGCCCTGGTGCCGTTCGAGCGCGTGCAGCGTGATTATGATGCGCCGGAAGGGGCTTTCACCGCGCATGAAGGGCCTATCGCCGTTATCGGTGGCCGGATGCAGGATGAGAGCTACAAGAACCTGCGCAAAGGCGCTGACCATCCGGATCACGTGTCCTGGTCGTCCACGGGTACGAATGGCTGGGATGGCATCAGCGACAAGTTCTGGCTGACGGCCGTGGCTCCTGCTGACGGCACGCCGGTTGCAGCGAGCTTTGCTTACGTGCCGGGAACGCCGGGGTCGTATCAGGTGGGGATGTCCACCCAGAACGCCCAGCAGATCATGCCGAACGGGTCCATCACCGAGAAGAGTCATGTCTTTGCAGGTGCGAAGGTGGTCAGCCTGCTTCAGGGTTACAGCAAGCAGCTTGGCATTCCCGATCTGGACAAGGCAATCGACTTCGGCTGGTTCAGCTTTCTGACCCGCCCGCTGCTGACGCTGCTGCACTGGCTGTATCTGCATCTGGGCAATTTCGGCCTCGCGCTGATGGCGCTGACGCTGATCGTCAAGATCGTTCTCTTCCCACTGGCTTCCAAGGCTGCCCAGTCTTCGGCGCGGATGCGTCTGCTGGCACCGAAGGTCAAGGAGATCCGGGAGAAGAACAAGGACGATCCGATGGCCATGAACCAGAAGGTCATGGCGCTGTATCGTGAAGAGAAAGTGAGCCCGGCGAGCGGCTGTCTGCCAATGCTGATCCAGGCGCCGATCTTCTTCTGCCTGTACAAGATCCTGAACATCAGCATCGATGCGCGTCATGCGCCGTTCTTCGGCTGGATCCATGATCTGTCGATGCCGGACCCGACGAACGTGTTCAACCTGTTCGGACTGCTGCCGTTCGATCCGACGCATTACTCGTCGTTCCTGCATGTCAGCATCTGGGGCACGGCGCTTGGTCTGACGTTCTGGCTGCTGCAGCGCCAGACCAGCTCGACGGCGAGCCTTGATCCGGCACAGGCGCGGATGATGCAGTTCATGCCGCTGGTCTATGTGTTCTTCATGTCCGGCTTCCCGGCCAGTCTTCTGGTCTACTACACCTGGAATAACCTGCTGACGGTTGCGCAGCAGATGTTCATCCAGCGCCGGACGGGTCTGCCCGTTCCGGTGTCACGGACCTGAGGCCAGGCAGAGGCATGATGAAAGAAATCCCGGGGCCGCCGACCGAGGCCCAGATCGAGGACGGGCGACTTCTGTTCGCGGGAGAATGTGAGTTCTTCTTCGGCTCCCAGAAGATCGACCAGCTTCCGCCTGTCGGGCGGCCGGAAGTGGCGTTTGCCGGCCGGTCCAATGTCGGCAAGTCGAGCATCATCAATGCGCTGACGGGGCGTCGTGCGCTGGCACGGGCCTCGTCCGAGCCGGGGCGGACCAAGCAGCTCAACTTTTTCAATCTGGCTGACCGGCTGTCTCTCGTGGATATGCCGGGCTATGGGTTTGCGAAAGCGGCGAAGTCGGTCAAGGAAGACTGGCAGGACATGATGTTCGCCTATCTTCGCGGCCGGACGACGCTGGAGCGGGTCATCCTGCTTCTGGACGCGCGGATCGAGCTCAAGGCCTCGGACAAGGATGTCATGGAGCTGCTGGACCGGGCGGCCGTAGTGTTCCAGATCGTGTTGACCAAATGCGATCAGGTGAAGCCGAAGGCGCTGGCGGCGAAGATTTCAGAAGTCGAGGCGCTGGCGCTTAAGCACGCCGCCGCTTATCCGCGCATCATTGCCACCAGCAGCGAGACCGGTTTCGGGATCGAGGATCTGCGGGCGGAAATCGCCCGTTTTGCCGTGCCACTCCAGACGTCAGGGGAAGGACAGTCCGGATCATGACCAGTAAGACACACAGCGACAAGCTGCCTGAAGTCCCGCCCTCCGTTGACATGGAAGAGGCACAGCAGCAGGCGGCCATTCTTTCCAGCGCGTTGCCATTCCTGCGCCGCTATGCCGGCGATACGATCGTCGTCAAATATGGCGGTCATGCGATGGGTGAGGGCAAGCTGGCGCATGCGTTCGGCTATGACATTTCCCTGCTCAAGCTGGTCGGAATCAATCCGATTGTGGTGCATGGTGGCGGGCCGCAGATCAGCGCCATGCTGGACCGGCTGAAGATCCGTTCGGAGTTCATCGACGGGCTGCGTGTGACCGACAAGTCGATGGTCGATGTGATCGAGATGGTCCTGTCGGGCAGCGTCAACAAGCAGGTGGCAGAGCTCATTAATCGGGCCGGGGCGCTGGCTGTCGGCATTTCCGGCAAGGATGGCGGGCTGATCCAGGCGCGCAAGCTGACCCGGACGAAGCGCGATCCGGGAAGTGAGATCGAGAAAGTCATCGATCTCGGTTTTGTCGGGCAGCCGGAAAAGATTGATCCGCGCGTGCTGTATGCGCTGCTTGGCGCCGGGCTGATCCCCGTGATTGCACCGGTTGGTGTGGGTGCGGAAGGCGAGACCTATAACATCAACGCGGATACTGCGGCTGGCGCGATTGCCGGTGCGGTGCATGCGTCCCGTCTGCTGATGCTGACGGATGTGCCAGGTGTGCTGGATGAGAACGGGAAGCTCATTGAAGAGTTGAGCGCTGATGAGGCCCGGCGACGCATTGCTGACGGGTCGATTTCGGGCGGGATGATCCCCAAGGTCGAGACCTGTCTTGAGGCGGTGCAGAAGGGTGCGAAAGCCGCTGTCATTCTGGATGGCCGCGTGCCGCATAGCTGCCTGCTGGAACTGTTCACGCGGGCCGGCCCGGGAACGCTCATCAAGGCATAAGCGGCCGACACAGAAGAACTGGACTGAGGATTATGGCGCTTCGTGTGAGAAGCGCCATTTTCTGTTTTCAGCCACTCCTTCCTGAAGAGCCTGTATGCCGCGCTCGAGAAGGCTCTCGGCTGTTTCGTCGGCATTAGCTTCCCGGGAGACCAGTCCCAGTTGCAGCGGTAGGTGGACCGGCGGGTCAATCAGGATAGGCATGCCATGCGCCGTCATGCGCTCGGCCCGTTCTGCGGCGGCGAAACGGTCTCCGCCATCCATCCAGAGTGCGAAGGTATTGTTGCTGATGCGGGCGATGGCGTCGGTCGGACGAACGGCCGTGCGCAGGAGGGCAACGCACTGTCTCAGGGCTTCTTCGCCTGCTTCGAAGCCGCGCGTTCTGGAAAGTTCGGTCAGGCCGGGGACGCGGGCGATGATCAGGGTAGCCGCCATGGATTCCTGATCCAGACGGCGCGCGCGACGTTCGATTTCCGCTTTCAGCCCGTTCCAATTCAGCAGGTTCGACGAAATATCGTAGTCGGAATCGGTCAGGATACGGCGATGGATGCTGTCGAGTTCCCAGAAACCGGCCAGCAGGGAGCAGACTGTCTGACAGATCTGCCGGTCCTGCGGCGACCAGGGTTCAGGACGCCAGAGAACCAGACAGAGCTGTTTGAGACTGCGGATATTTTCCCGACAGATCATGACATGACAGGTGCCGGCCCTGAAGGTCGTGGTCCCGGTCTGGCCGGGCTGTGTGGCCAGGAGAGGTTCGATGTCCTCGGGCAGGGAGGATGAACTGAACAGGAGGCTCTTCGGGACAGCCGTATCCAGCAGTGCACCTTCCGTGGACAGGGGAGCCAGGAGGGCTTCCATTGCGGCGGCGGAGGCCAGTCTCGGGACAATGGCCTTGCGCAGGGCTCTGGTGACGGTGGCGAGAATTGCGACCCCATCGCTTTCGGGAAGGGGATTGGGGGCGGCTTCTGGCGGGGCGGCAGGGGTAGGGACCGTGCTGGAAAGACCCGGAGAGACGGCTTTAAGGGTGCCGCGTGTTCCGGTGATCCGGCCTTCATTATCGGTAAACGGGCAGGATGACAGGATGACTGTCAGCGGTGTGCCCTGCGGGGTCGTGATCTGAACGGGGGTGCCGGTGTGGGGCCTGAGAACATCTACGGTGCCGCACAGGGCGCTGAAAGATCGTCCGATCAGGGAAGTCGTGGGTTGGCCGAGCCATGTTTCGGGAGAGATCAGAATGATCCGCCCACGATTGTCGGTTTCGAAGACCAGGTCCACGGCCTGATAGAGCAGGGAGCGCCATCGTTCCCGGCTTTCCAGCGTTGATGCCAGCATGTTCCGCAGTTCCTGCGGAGTTCTGTCAGGCGAGGGTCCGTTCATGAACTGGGACAGCAAGGCACGCATATCAGGCAAGGGTGACACATCCCGCAGAAAGCTCTTGATCGGGCTATTTGGTCAAAGCCCCATGCGTTTTCATAAGCGTGGTGGGTTAAGAAGTCATTAACAACGCGCGGGTATGTGCAGGGCATGGTCTGAGGTAAAGATCCGTTGACATGAAACGCCCTGAACCGCATGGTCCGGCGGATTTCTGCTTCTTCTTACCGGACCGACATGATGCCGAATGCACCTCTTCGTAATGCCATCGAAGCTCTGTGGGAGCGCCGCACGACTCTCAGCGCCCGTACGGAAGGCGAAGACCGCGACGTCGTGGAAAAAGCCCTTGCAGCGCTGGATTCCGGCACGCTGCGTGTGGCCGAGCCTTCCGAAAACGGCTGGATCGTTCATGAATGGCTGAAAAAGGCTGTTCTGCTCTCCTTCCGTCTGAAGGACAGCCGGGTCATGGAGCGCGGTTGCGGTGGTGAGCCGGCCTTTGACAAGGTTCCGCTGAAGTTCGATGGCTGGGACCAGTTCCGCTTCGCCGAGGCTGGCTTCCGCGCGGTTCCCGGGGCAATCGTGCGCCGTTCCGCATTCATTGCGCCGAATGTGGTGCTGATGCCGAGCTTCGTGAATGTCGGCGCGCGCGTGGACAGTGGCACGATGATCGATACCTGGGCGACGGTCGGGTCCTGTGCGCAGATCGGCAAGAACTGTCATATCAGCGGTGGCGCGGGCATTGGTGGCGTTCTGGAGCCGCTGCAGGCTGCTCCGGTCATCATCGAAGACGACTGCTTCATCGGTGCACGTTCGGAAGTGGCCGAGGGCGTGGTTGTCGAGAAGGGTTCTGTTCTGTCGATGGGTGTGTTCCTGGGTGCATCCACGAAGATCGTGGACCGTGCGACGGGCGAAATCTTCATGGGCCGGGTTCCGGCTTATTCCGTGGTTGTGCCGGGCACGCTGCCGCCGAAGGAGCCGGGCATGCCGTCTCTGGCCTGTGCAGTAATCGTCAAGCGTGTGGACGAGCGGACGCGGTCCAAGACCTCCATTAACGATCTGCTGCGCGACTGATCCGATGTCGGTCCCGTCCTTTCCTGTCGATCCGGTGGCACTGGCGCGGGATCTGCTGCGCTGCCCATCCGTGACGCCTGCCGATGGTGGTGCTCAGGCGCTGCTGGCGGACGTGCTGGAGGGGATGGGGTTCGAGGTGTTCCATTTGCCTTTCGGGCCTTCGGATGCGCAGACGCCCAATCTTTATGCACGGCTGGGCGAAGGACACCCTTCGCTCTGTTTTGCGGGACATACCGATGTCGTGCCGCCGGGCAAGGGTTGGGCGCATGATCCGTTTGCGGCCGTGGTTCAGGACGGCCGGCTTTATGGACGTGGGATCGCGGACATGAAGGGCGGGGTGGCCTGTTTCGTGGCAGCCGTTGCGCGGCGTCTGGAGCAGGGGCCGCTTAAGGGTTCCGTCTCGCTGCTGATTACGGGAGATGAGGAAGGTCCGGCGCATTTCGGGACGAAGCCGGTCATTGAATGGCTGGCAGAGCGGGATGAATTGCCGGATTTCTGTCTGCTGGGTGAGCCGACGAACCCCGAGGCTCTGGGTGATGTCATCAAGATCGGCCGTCGGGGCAGCATGAATGCTGTCGTGACCGTGCACGGGACGCAGGGACATGTGGCCTATCCGCATCTGGTGGATAATCCGGTTCATCGTCTTCTGGCGGCATTTTCCGAGCTGACGGCGCGGGAGCTGGATACGGGGAGCGAATGGTTTGCACCATCTTCCCTGCAGGTCACGAGCATCGATGTCGGGAATGGTGCGACCAATGTCATTCCGGCGCAGGCCGTCGGACGGCTGAATATCCGGTTTAATGATCTGCATACCGGGGCAGCGCTGACGGCGTGGATCAAGGATGTGGTCGGGCGTCATGCCCCTTCGGCGGACGTGCAGGTGTCGATCAGTGGCGAGGCGTTTCTGACGCAGCCCAGAGAGGCGGTCACGTGCCTGTCGGACGCCGTGCGGCAGGTGACGGGTCAGACGCCTCGGCTTGATACCGGTGGCGGGACGTCGGATGCGCGGTTCATTTCGCAGCACTGCCCGGTCGCAGAATTCGGGCTGGTGGGCGCGACCATGCACAAGCGTGACGAGCATGTGGAGCTAGGGACGTTGGAAGACCTGACGCGGATCTATCTGACGTTCATGGAAGGATACGGATTGTGAATTCCGGACGGCCAGGTCCGTTTCCTCCTACCGGAAACATGGCCATTCCGCTGGGTGTATGGCTGCTGGGACGGGGGCGGTCCGAAGGGATCAACTGTTTCGCACCCGGAGCAGGAGCCCTGTTCGCGGCTCTGGCGCCGACGATTGCGTTGGCGGTTATCGGGGTGTGGATGGCATTCATGCTGCCGCCCGCCGAACGGCTCATGGGACTGGTGCGGGCTGTGGTACCGCTGGTCTGCACGCTATTGCAGCTCGTGGTGTCGGAACTTTATGCAGGCGCCCTGAGCCGCAAGGGTCTGTGGACGCGCTATGCCACGGCCTCGCTGTGGTGCGGGTGGCTGCCACTGGTCATGCTGATCATGGCCCAAGGCGTGCTGCATCTCGTGCTGCCGGGGGCCGCGGCGTCCAGCCAGGCTCTGGGTGGCCTCGCTTTCGGAGCGCAGCTCTATACGCTGTGGTTGACCTGGTATGTGACGAAGGTCGGGCTTGTGACGACGGGCTGGCAGGCTTTTGTCATGACCGTTCTGCAGACCCTGCCGGTGGGGGGACTGCTCTGGGTCCTGTGGCTGCTGCCGCCGCATTACAATGCGGTTGTCGATCTGCTCGGGCTGTCGTCCTAGAAGCGGTTGAAGGGATCGTCGGGATAGCCGACATCCATCAGGCAGAGCCCCTCGGGCGGGGCGGTCTGTCCGGCCGCGCAGCGGTCTTTTGCTTCCAGAATTTCAATGATCTTTTCGACCGGCCACTGACGTGAGCCGATCATCATCAGGGTGCCGGCCATGTTGCGGACCTGATGGTGCAGGAATGAGCGCGCCTTCGTGTCGATCATGACCAGTTCGCCATCGCGGTGGATGTTCAGAACGTCCAGCGTGCGGATGGGGCTTTTGGCCTGACAGGCGACGGCGCGGAAGGATGTGAAGTCATGCGGGCCGAGGAGATGGTTCGCGGCCTGCTGCATGAGGTCGACGTCCAGCGGGCGCTTGATGTGCCAGACACGGTTTTCCATCAGCCCTGGACGGGCGGGACGGTTGAGGATCGTGTAGCGATAGCTACGCCAGGTCGCGGAGAAACGTGCGTTCCATTCCGGGCCGACTTTCGCCGTTTCCAGCACGACGACGCGGTGCGGCTTGAGATGATAGCCCATGCCATCGCGGATCTGCCGGGCGTCGATCGGGGCGTCATCCGGAAAATCGAGATGGATGACCATGCCTGCCGCATGCACACCAGCATCCGTGCGTCCGGCGGTAATGCTGGGGACGGGACGGTTGCGGACCAGTTTCGAAGCGGCGGCTTCGATCAGGCCCTGAATGGAGGTGCCGTCGTTCTGCTTCTGCCAGCCGAGATAGCCGGTGCCGTCATATTCGATCCGCAGGGCCCAGCGGTTCAGACCCGTGGGCTCGGCGGCAGGTTCAGCGAGAGGCTCCGCAACCTGCGTGTCAGACAAGGCGCGTGCCTTTCGGCACGGGCTGGCCGCGCAGGAAGTCGGAAGCGGACATCATGCTGCGACCGGGTTTCTGCAAACGGTCGATGCGCAGGGCACCGGTGCCGCAGGCGATGGTGAGGTTGTCATCGAGCGTGGTGCCCGGGGCAGCGTTATGGCTTTCGGCAGGGAGCGGGGTAGCTGCGCCGATCTTGAGGACGACATCGTCGAGCGTGGTGAACGCGCCGGGCCAAGGCGTCAGGCCACGGATCTGGCGGTCGATCTCGGCGGCGCTGCGCGTCCAGTCGATACGGCCGTGATCGCGGGTCAGGCGCTCGGCATAGGTGACGCCCTCTTCGGGCTGCGGAACAGGTTTCGGCTGTTCGGCGAGCGCACGGACGACCAGACGGCCACCGATTTCGGACAGGCGGTCATGCAGCGTGCTGGCAGTGTCGGTCGCGCTGATAGGGGTGGATTCTTCCAGCAGGACAGCGCCGGTGTCGAGGCCCTCATCCATCTGCATGATGGAAACACCGCTCTGGCTGTCGCCTGCGACGATGGCGGACTGGATGGGCGACGCGCCACGCCAGCGGGGCAGGAGGCTCGCATGGATGTTCAGGCAGCCCAGACGCGGGGCGTCCAGCATCGCTTTTGGCAGGATGAGGCCATAGGCGGCGACCACGGCGGCATCGGCATTCAGGGCGGCGAAGGCTTCGTGTTCGGCCGTGTCGCGGCGGACGCGTGCGGGCGTACGCACCTTGATCCCGGCGGCTTCGGCGGCTTCATGGACCGGCGAGCGGCGAAGCGCCTTGCCGCGTCCTGCCGGGCGGGGCGGCTGCGTATAGACCGCGACCACGTCGTGACCAGCGTCGAGCAAAGCGTGCAGCGCCGGGACCGAAAAGTCCGGCGTTCCCATAAAGATCAGCCGCATCGGGGATCAGTGCCTTCTGAGTTTCTGCTCTTTGGCCAGGCGGCGCATGATCATGTTGCGCTTGAGCGTCGAGAGGTGATCGACGAACAGGATGCCGTCGAGATGGTCCATCTCGTGCTGGATGCAGGTGGCGAGCAGGCCGGATGCATCGCGCTCGATCGTTTCGCCCGCAAGGTTGCGGTAGCGTATGCGGATCGATTCGGGGCGGACGACTTCGGCATACTGGTTCGGCAGGGAGAGGCAACCTTCCTCACGCGCGGCAAGCTGATCGGAATCAGAAATGATTTGCGGGTTGATCAGCAGCATGGGCTCACGCGGTGCGTCTTCCTCGGCCACATCCACCAGGGCGAAGCGCATGCCAAGCCCGACCTGAGGGGCGGCCAAGCCGATGCCTGGAGCCTTGTACATGGCGGAAAACATGCCCGGAAGCTGATCGCGGATGAAGGCGATGTCTTCGGGGCGCACGTCGCGGGTGACCTCCCGCAGCACGGGCTGGGGGGCGATCAGGATTGGGGTGGGCGGCACATCGTCGATGCCGGACAGGAAATCGAATTCGCTCATGTCCTGCGATGTAGCGAGCGAAGGCGCCGAATGCCAGTCCAAGATAAGGTTTGAGTGCAGGTTTTCCATACGGTCCCGCATGGGCAGAACTTGCATCTGTATGCTGTGACACCATATCGTAGGGTCAGCCGGTTGCCGCAGAATGGGACCGGCCCTGTCTACGTCTCGCTCATGGAGGAGGCATAAGCCCTATGTCCGGTCGCCTGTTCACGTCCCCGATGTTCCTCGGTTTCGATCACCTCGAGCAGATGCTTGAGCGTGCCGCGAAATCAACGTCTGACGGGTATCCCCCTTACAATATCGAGCAGCTCAGCTCCACGGCCCTGCGCATTACGCTGGCAGTGGCAGGGTTTGTCATGGACGATCTGCAGATCACGCAGGAAGACAATCAGCTCGTGATCCGCGGGCGTCAGGCAGACGACAGTCAGGGACGCATTTTCCTGCATCGCGGGATTGCGGCGCGGCAGTTCCACAAGGCATTCGTGCTGGCGGAAGGCATCGAAATCGGCGGCGCATGGCTTGATAACGGCCTGCTGCATATCGATCTTCTGCGTCCGGAGCCGGAAGTGCGCGTGAAGCGGATTGCCATTTCGCAGGGGCGGCGCAGCCCCGCACCAAGGCCGACGGTCCATCATGAAGTGGTGCCCCCTGTTGTGAAGACGCGGCGTACGACGCGGCCGGCCCGCGATATCGACGACGAATAGGTCCGGTACGCGCCTCTGCCGGCCAGATTTTCTATAGACTGAACCCCAGGGCCAGGCGGCATGAACCGCCATGGCTTCAGAAGGAACCTGACTTGAACAATCCCTTCGAAAACGGTGATCGTTCGGACGATAAACTCCCCGCGGATCTGCGACGCATCACGGAGCCGCAGCTCCTGACGCTGGGCATGTCCCACCTCGCCTATGTCAAATCCGTCATGCATGACGGAGAACTGATCGTGGCCATCCATGCTGCCGACGGCACGCCCATGGCGGTCGCGGACGATGAGGAGAGCGCCCTTGATGCGATCCTCGAGCATGAAATGATCCCGACCCTGCTTCAGTAACTCCAGCTAAAAGGTCATGCCCGTGAGCAAGAACGCCGATATTTCCCGTCACCTCGAAGAAGAGCGCCTTGCGGGCGTAGTGGTCCATAACGGGCTCGCCTATCTTGCCGGTCAGGTTGCGGATGACGCCAGCCTCGATACAGAAGGGCAGACGATCGACATCCTGCGCCAGATTGACGCACTTCTGGCGTCTCTGGGAACAGACAAAAGCCGGATCCTGTCGGTGCAGATTTTCCTGACGGATATCGGAGAGATTGGCGCGATGAACCGGGCTTGGGACGCCTGGCTGGACCCGGCGAGCAAGCCGGCGCGGGCCACGGTTGAGGCAAAGCTGGCGGTGCAGGAATGGCGCGTTGAGATGACGGCGATTGCGGCGCTGAAATAATCTGCGTTTTCGGGTTTGTTTGGAAATAAAAAAGCCGCCCTTCTGGTTTGGAAGGGCGGCTTTTTGCGTCCAGATATCTGTTGTGTGGTGCCGCATTTCAGGGAGGCGACGATTTTTCGGAACGATCTGCTTCAAGAAAGCCCTCGACAGCCTGTGAGAAATTTTCAGGCTGATCCAGCATGATGAAGTGGAAACTGCCATCGATCCGTCTGAAACGGGCCTGTGGAGACGTGGCATAGGCCGTGTGAAAGAGCGCGTCGATCTGCGATGCGGGAACCCCGTAAAGCGGGTCGTATGCATAGACGACATCCACGGGAACAGTAATGTGGCTAAGTTCCGGGCGCAGATCGGTCGTCATCAGTTCATAGATGGCATCCGCCACGGTCTTGCGATCTGAAGCGAGGGATGCTCTGACCAGAGCGGGTCTGACTGCTTCGGTTTTGGCGAGACGTGCGATGGTAGCGGTCTGAGAAGCTTCCATCTGCGCGTCGGGTGTTGCAAGCAGCGCTGCCCGGAATGCTGTTGCACGTGGCCTGGCGGTCTCGCTGGTAGCCGCAGGATCAAGCAGCAAGGCGTAAAAAGGCAGGGCGTCCACGATGATCAGGCGGCTGATCAGTTTCGGGTGGCGCGCGCCCAGCATGAGCGCCACTTCACCGCCAAGGGAATGGCCGATGATGACTGGCATCCTGATATGCTGGTGCTGGATGTAATCTGCGATCGCTTCAGCGGCAGACGCTGCGACCTGCGTATTCTGGCCGGGTATGGCAGGAGAACCGGCAAAGCCTGCCACCTGAATCAGATGCAGGCGGTAATGCCGGCGTAATCTGCTGGCAAGACCAGCCCAGACGTCGCGCGAGGAAGCAAGTCCGGGGACAAGGACGATATCCGGTCCGGTCCCTTCGGTTGCAACTGAGATGTTGCCGTATGTCCGGACGGACGGCAGGGAAAAGACTGGGCCTGCTGTGGAGCTGAGTGGCATGGAAATGGCAATAGGCCTGCGGCAAAAAGGGTTCGGGCGTGCAGTGAGTTTTTCATGCTGTCACGGTTCCGGCTGGAAAATGTCTTCGATCCGCAGACCGAAAACTCTTGCGATGGTGAATGCCAGTGGGAGGCTGGGATCGTATCGACCGTTTTCGATGGCATTGACGGTCTGGCGCGAGACCGACAGCGCTTCGGCCAGATCGCCCTGACTCCAGTCGTGGTCGCGCCTCAGTTTCCTGATCCGATTGATCATCAATAGCGCCGCCGGGCAATTACAAGCCCTAGGACCCAGAGGGCACCCATGATGGGCCAAACCTGAAAAGCCCGCAGATGGGGAAGGCCCGCGCCCTCGGCAAATCCCCAGCCGAACGTGATGAGGGCCGTTCCAAGGAAAGAGATTGCGATGGCGTCGAACTGGATGCGCCGCTGCATCTCGTCCATCCGCCATAACTCGCGCAAAATGGCCCATGCTGCGGCAAAGGCGCCGAGCATCGGCACCAGATTGATCAGCAGTCTGGGAATACCCACAGGGTGCAGCGCATACTCGAGGGCTGCGGCAGCGATCAGCAGGCCCGCATAGAGTGCCAGCGCGCAGCCAAGCCCGAAAAGATACTGTCTGGATCGAAACATGAGACCCTCCCTGTAAAGGGTCCTTTACTCAAGCAAGATCTCTAATGTCAAGTTTCCTTTACATGTCGCGACAAGAGTCGGTTCAGGCTTCAAGCCGTTCATGAAAGGATAATGATCGTAGGCACTCTTGAGGTTGTCCTGCACGCCCCGAAAAGACAGATGGCTACCCGAAGGGTTTGCAGGACTGTAGAAATCAGTCCTGAAGCTCGGACTGAATCTTCTTGATTTCGGCTTTCAGGGCGTGGATGCGTTCCGGGTCTGATTTCTCAGCGCGGGCGAGGTCGCGTTCGACTTCCTTCAGGCGATGTTCGAGTTTCTGCTGCGAAGGAAGTTCGTGGGAATGGCCGGTCATGGTCTTACTTTCTGGTCAGGATCTGGGTGGCGAGGGCGCTGATGTCGGAGCTTTCGACGCCTTCGGGATTGTGCAGGGCGCGTTTGGCGATTTCTTTCTGTGCCTCGGTCGCGCCTTCGGCACCCTTGAGGACGAAATGGGCCAGTTCCTCGACTTCGCTTTTCGTCAGCAGCTTGGGCTGGCGATGCGCTTTCTCGGCGAGGTGGTGCAGGCTGAAAGATTCATGAGGGGCATGGTCACTGGACATTGGAAAACTTTCTGCTGTTTTGTGCGCTGCTGGAGAACGCTGTCAGTCCATTAAACATGGTTTGACACATATGGTTTTCAAGTGAATTCGGGAAAATTGAGATCTTCTGTTCCCTGAGGGGCAGAAGACCTTCCGTATTCTTATGAAGCGGGACTGGTCGGCCGTTTTACGAGGTGCGGCGAAGTCTTTTGCGCTGACTGGATTTCGCAATGCCAAGACCTTCGCGATATTTGGCGATGGTGCGGCGCTGGATGGAAAAGCCTTCCTTTTGCAGGAGGGCTGTCAGGGCATCGTCGGAGAGAACGTTGTCACCTTCGGCGGCCACCAGCGCTTGGAGACGGTGCTGGATGGCATGGGCGCTCTGGCTGGTGCCACCTTCGGATGTGAGCGCTGTCGAAAAGAACAGTTTGAGCGGGACAGTGCCCTGCGGGGTGTCGATATATTTGCTGTTAACGATGCGGTTGACGGTGCTTTCATGCAGTTCTGTGCGTTCGGCGATTTCGCGCATGGTCAGAGGGCGCAGAGCGGTCGGGCCGTCGCGCAGGAAAGCGGCCTGATGCTGGACGATAGTGCGGCCGACAGTCAGGAGGGAGTGTTTGCGGCTGTCTAGCGCACGGATCAGGGCCGTGGCTTCGGTAGCGTAAGCAAGGAGGGCTTTTCCGGCCTCCGTGTGGTTGTCGAGATGCGCACGCATCGTGTCGTCAAGGCGGAGTTTCGGCAGCAAACGCGTGTTGAGGGTCAGCCGGAAGCCGGTGCCGTTGGGCCGGACGATCAGGTCGGGTTCAATAGGCGGTGCGGGTGAGGACAGGCTGAGACCAGGGCGTGGATCGAGGGCCTGGATTTCGGCGAGCATATCCAGCAGGTCATCCTGCTCAAGGGCACATTTCTGGCGGAGTCTGCGCCAGTCCCGCCGGGCGAGCAGATCCAGATTATCGAGCAGGGTCTGCATCGCAGGATCGAGGCGGTTGCGAACCCGAAGCTGGGCAGCCAGACACTCTTCAAATGAGCGCGCGAAAAGACCCACGGGTTCAAGATGCATGAGGGTCTGGCGGATCTCCTCGAGGTGAGATGCGTCCACGTCAAGTTCGGCGGCGAGGTCCGTGACGGAGACGGGCAAACGGCCGCTTTCGTCGAGACTGTCCAGAAGATGAAAAGCCGCGTTCTGGTCGGCTGGCAGGATGGAGAGGCGGATCTGGAGGATCAGTTCGTCACGGTCTGACAGAGGCGGGGTAGCGGCTTCTGGGCGGGCAGGGGCTGTAGTGAAGCGGTCCGGATCGTCGTCGTGAAAATCTTCCGACGCGGGTGTGGCCTCAGGGACTGTGTCGCCGGGCTCCAGAATAAGGAGTGGGTTGGTTTCACAGATCTGGCGGAGATGCTGAGCGAGATCGGTCTGCGTATATTGCAGCAACGCAATCGCCTGACGCAGCTGGGGCGTCATGACGAGAGACTGCGACTGACGCTGGATCAGGCCTGGGACAAGCATCCCCGCATGTTACAGCGAGAAATTCTCTCCGAGATAGACCCGGCGAACGTCTTCGTTCGCAACGATGGCTTCGGGAGTGCCTTCCATCAGCACCTGACCGCCATGCATGATATAGGCGCGGTCGATGACTTCAAGCGTTTCGCGGACGTTATGATCCGTAATCAGCACGCCGATGCCACGATCTTTCAGATGCGAGACGAGATCACGGATTTCCCCGACAGCAATTGGGTCAATGCCAGCGAGAGGTTCGTCGAGCAGGATGTAGTTCGGCTGGCTGGCGAGAGCGCGGGCGATCTCCAGACGGCGACGCTCACCACCGGACAACGCAAGCGAGGGCGAGCGGCGCAGATGGGTGATGCCGAACTCGGCCAGCAGGCCGTTGAGCATCAGGTCGCGCTTTTCCGGATCGGGCTCGACGACTTCGAGGGCTGCCATGATGTTCTGCTCGACGTTCAGCCCGCGGAAAATACTGGCTTCCTGCGGCAGATAGCCGACGCCGAGCCGGGCGCGGCGATACATCGGAAGCTGGGTGATGTCGGCGCCGTCCAGCGTGATGGTGCCGGTGTCAGGCTGCACGAGGCCCACGATCATGTAGAAGCTGGTCGTCTTGCCCGCACCATTCGGACCGAGAAGGCCGACGGCTTCGCCGCGCTGGACCTGAAGCGAGACATTTTTGACGACCGCGCGCTTCTTATAGGTCTTGCCGATGCCACTTGCGACCAGACCGGTCGATGGGGGCGGAGGGGGAGTATAGCTGTCTGTCACTTGGGTGCCTGGCTGCTGTTGGCCTCGTTCGGCACGACGAGCCCCTGGATGGGGGATTCCGTGCCCGGCAGCATGGTTGCGATGCCGGTCTTCATGTTCACGATGGCCTGCGAACCGTTATTCTGGTTCTGGCCCTGCGTGACATGCACATGTCCGATCAGGCGGGCGATCTGCGTATCGAAAACATAGACGCCACGATCGCCAGTGCCGGTCTGGGTCTGGGTGCGCAGGACGACATGGCCCCAGCCATAAGCACGGTCGAGCTTTGACGAGCCGCCGCCCAGCGGATTGTCTCCACCGCCTGCGGGTGTGGTTTGGGATGCGGCTTGCGGCGTGCCAGGTGCCGGGGCGTCGTTGGGTTTGCTGAAGGAAACCAGCACGTCCGCCTTGACCTGCTTGCCGTCATTAGTGGTGACGGTAGCGTCGCCACGGCCAACCGACATGCGCGTCTTGGAGTGATATTCCATCACATCGCGCGCGGTCAGGACGTCCTGCGGGGTCGTCAGCTTCAGATGCTTGCCGGTCATGACCATGACGGCCTGATCCATATCGTACAGGGCATGATCGCCCCAGCCCTGATCGGTCTGGTTATAGATATGGACGTTGCCACGCGCCTCGATCCGGTACAGCTCAAGAGATCCGCCCATCGGATCGCCGCTGTTGTTGCCCTTGGCGTCAGCTGGCTGTGGGGGAGGCGCGGGCTGTCCCGGTGCAGGAGCTTTCTTGCGCAGATAGCCGATCAGCGTGTCCGCATCGACCGTTACATCGCCGCGCACGGCGCGGGCACCACCCGTAAGCGTGACGGTCTGGGCGTTGCGGTCGTAGATCTCTTCTTTTTTCCAGAAGAGCTGGACGGCTTCGCCGTGGGACATGTCCAGTCCGTCCGCATGCGCCGGGGCGGGGGGGAGAGCGAGTGGCAGGGCGATGAGGAGGGGGAGGAGGGCTGCGGGGCGGGGCGTCATTTTTCGGTCTTCAGTCCTTGCAGGTGCAGGCGGGCCGCCGCACTCGGAGGGCCGTTGTCATCGTTGCGGACCGTCAGGCCCGGTCCCGTAAACTGCATGATACCTGCATGCTGGTCCAGAAAATAGCCTTGGGCGTCCTGCCGGCCGAAAGGGCCTTCCGCATGGACCCAGTCGCGCGAGGCGATGACGTCGGCCTTGAGGTCCATGTCGGCGGAGGGGCCGTTCATGAGGAGGCCGTCATCGCGGTAGAGCACGACGTTGTCGTCGAGGGTCAGGGTCTGTTCGTGCTGCATGTAGACGCCGCGGTCGGACCTGATATGCGCCCAGGAATTGCCGGAGAGCTGGATGTCGGCCACGGGATCGACGAGGTCCACGCGGTCGGGGCCCTGCTGGTGCGTGGTGCGGGCGGTGATCATGTAGAGATGGTCATGGGCGTCCAGACCGCGATAGGTGGCCTGTTCCATGTTGCCGCTTTCCACGCGCAGGCGGGCCATTTCTTTCAGGGCGGCACGGTTCTGGTTCATGAGATGGGAAATCTCGGGCCAGGCGGCGATGGAGCTGAGGAGGACGAGGGCCAGACCCGGCAGCGCCCATTTGGCGAAACCCAGCAGGGAGCGGCGGCGGGCGAGCTGTTCGGCGTCGGGGGCCTGACGGATGCGCTGGAAGGCCGCGCGGCGCAGGCTGTCCAGCCGGGCGAGGCTTTCGGTGCGGTTGGGATCGAAATCCTCGCGCCGGACGCGCTGGTCACCGTTATCGGGTGTGCTCATGACAGACCGCTTCGCAGGAGGTCATGAACGTGGACGATTCCCATGGGGCGACGGGCCTCGTCCACGATGAAGAGGCTCGTGATGGGGCGCTCGCGCTGGTTCATGAGTTCCAGCACGTCCTGCGCCAGCGTCTGTGGGGTCGCGGTGACGGGGGCGGGGTTCATGACGTCCTCCGCTCTGGTCGTATCGAGGTCACCGGCCATGGCACGGCGCAGGTCGGCGTCCGTGATGAGGCCCTGAAGTACACCTTTGTCATCAATGACACCCATGCACCCGAATGACTTGTGTGTCATCTCGAGAATGACGGAGCGCAGCGGGAGGCTGCCCTGTCCGAGAGGCAGGGCCCTGCCGGTATGCATGAGATCGCTGATGGGACGCAGGCGCGCACCGAGCAGTCCGCCGGGGTGGAAGGCGCCGAAATCGCGGGCGGTGAAGCCGCGTTTTTCCAGCAGGGCGATGGCGAGCGCATCACCGAGCGCAAGCTGCAGCAGGGTGCTGGTCGTGGGTGCCAGGCCCATCGGACAGGCCTCGGTGCTGGTGGGGAGCACAAGAGGGATCTGTGCGGCGCGGGCCAGTGCGGAGGTGGCGACCGAGGTGATGGCGATCACGCAGTGTTTCTGGCGGGTGGCATAGGTCAGGACGGCTGCAAGTTCGGTCGTCTCGCCGGAATTGGAGAAGGCGAGGATGACGTCGCCCGGTGCGATCATGCCGAGATCGCCATGGGCGGCCTCGGCGGGATGCAGGAACAGCGAGGGCGTGCCGGTCGAGGCGAGGGTGGCCTGGATCTTGCGGGCGATATGGCCGGATTTGCCGATTCCGGTGACGACCAGACGGCTGCGGCTGCCGGCAATGCGGTTCACGGCCTGAACGAAGGCCTCGCCGAGTGGGCCGGAGAAAGCCTGTTCGAGGGCCTGGAGGCCCTCTCGCTCAATGGCGAGGGTGTGGATAGCCGAGTCGAGGGGGGCGCGTGCGGAAGAGGGCGACGGGCGGTGCATGAAATGTCAGCCGGGCCGGAAATTACGCGCGGTGCGAGAAAATATCGGGCTCGTCATAGCCCAGAAGGTCAAGCTTGCAGCGGGCCGGAAGGAAATCGTAGCAGGCCTGTGCGAGGTCACGGCGGTTTTCACGGATCAGCATGGCTTCGAGCTTATCCCACAGGGCATGCAGATGCAGCACGTCCGAGGCGGCATAACGGAGCTGTTCCGGGGTGAGGGTCGGCGCGCCCCAGTCCGAACTCTGCTGGTGCTTGGAGATTTCGACGCCGAGAAGGTCGCGGCACAGATAGGCCAGGCCATGACGGTCGGTGAAGGTGTAGACCAGCCGGGCGGCGATCTTGGTGCAGATGACCGACGGGATTGTGATGTTGAAGGCGTTCTGCAGGACTGCGACGTCAAAGCGTGCGAAATGCATCAGCTTGGTGACGGAATCGTCTGTCAGGAGGGCCTTGAGATTCGGGCAGTCATAGCCGCGGCCGCCCATGGAGACCGGTTTGATCTGAACGAGATGGGCTTCGCCATCGCCGGCTGAGAGCTGGACGAGGCAGAGGCGGTCACGATGGGGATTGAGACCCATGGTCTCGGTATCAATGGCAACAAGGGGGCCGAGATCGAAATCGTCTGGCAGATCGCCGTCATAAAGATGGATGGCGTTCTGCTGGCTCATTTTATTGTCACCAAGTTTTTTTGATCACCAGAAGATCGAGGCGCTATGTCGCCTGATCGTCTGTGGTGCCCAGAAGAAGACTCGAACTTCCACGTCCTTTCGGACACAGGTACCTGAAACCTGCGCGTCTACCAATTCCGCCATCTGGGCTCAGAAAGCACCGGGTTTTTTCAGTTTCCTGAGGCATCCCGGCTCGGTGAAGAGGCGTTTACCCCTGCACGTATGGGGCGTCAACAGCCAAACTGAAAGAAAAGCAAAAATGCGTACGAATTTTTCTGTGGACGGGACCGGTGGCGGCACGGGCAATGGAGGCGGAACGGGCAGTGGTCCGCGCTCTGTCGGGCGGACAGTGGCCGTTCTGGGCGGGGGAGGCTTTGTCGGCCGCGAACTGGTCGGGCGTCTGGTGGCGTCGGGGCATGTGGTGCGCGTCGGGAGCCGGAATCCCGACAGCGATCAGGCGCTGGCCCGGTTTCCGGGTGACGGGCGCGTGGAATTCCTCAAGGCGTCAGTGAATGATGCGGAATCGCTGGAGCGGCTTTTCAACGGGGCGGATGCGGGGATCAATCTCGTCTCGATCATGTCTCCGGACGTGAAGGCGATGCATCGGGTCAATGTGGAAGGGGCGCGGCTGGCGGCACTGGTGGCCCGGCAGGAGGGTGTGGAGCAGTATATGCACATGTCCGCCATCGGGGCGTCCTTGCAGTCACCGGGGAATTACGGGCGGAGCAAGGGGCTGGCGGAGCAGGCGGTGCGGGCGGTGTTTCCCGAAGCGTCTCTGTTGCGGCCTTCGGTGATTTTCGGGCCGGAGGACAGTTTCTTCAATATGTTCGCGCTGATGGCGAAGCTCTCGCCGGTCTTGCCGGTCTTTGCGCCGAACACGCATTTCCAGCCGGTTTATGTGGGGGATGTGGCGAAAGCCGCGATTGCGCTGGTCGAGCCGGGGCATGAAGGCATGACGGTCGAGGCTGGCGGGCCGGATGTGCCGACCATGAAGGAGCTGATGGAGTTCGTGCTGGAGGCGTCCGGGCGTCATCGGCTGCTGGTGCCGGTGCCGGATTGTGTGGCGCGGATGGAGGCGGAAATCCTTGAGCCGCTGCCGGGGCATCTGCTGACGCGCGATCAGGTGGTGATGATGGGGCTGGATAATGTGGTGCAGCCGGGGCCGGACAATCTCCAGTCACTCGGGATTACGCCAACCGCAATGCGCAGTGTGGTGCCGGATTATCTGAAGGGCAGCGTTTGTGAGAGCTGGCGGCGGTTCCGGAAGTGATTGGTCCGGTTCGGTCCCAAAAAACTCTGTAAAAAATGACCCATGCAGCGGAAACATGCGTCATTTCTCATGAAAGGTCAGTGTTACTGACTGTTATTGGATAAAGTGACGGAATAGCTGCATTCGGACAGGTCTGATGTGCGTCCGGGATTTGTGGTCGGGCGGGCATGTTTTGCAGGAGACACGACGCATGGCCGAACGCATGTTGCAGTTCGTCACCCACCCCCAGGTGCTTCCCGAGAAGCGCGATGCGGCTGAACGCCGTCAGGATTTCGGGGAGATTTACCGTGGGTTCGCGCGCAGCCGTGCGGAAGAGCAGGCGTCGCGTTGCTCGCAGTGCGGGATTCCGTTCTGCTCCGTACATTGTCCGCTGGGGAACAACATCCCCGACTGGCTGAAGCTGACGGCTGAGGACCGGCTGGAGGAAGCGTATGAGATGTCGTCCGCGACGAATACGTTTCCGGAGATCTGCGGGCGGATCTGTCCGCAGGACCGGCTGTGCGAAGGCAACTGCGTTATCAACAAGGGCTTTGAGAGCGTCACGATCGGTGCTGTCGAGCGGTTCATTACCGAAAATGCGTTCGAGCAGGGCTGGGTGAAACCGGCACTTCCGGATCGTGATCTGGGGCGGAGTGTCGGGATCGTGGGGTCCGGGCCGGCGGGTCTGGCCTGTGCGGAGCGGCTGCGGGCTCAGGGCTATGAGGTTCATGTCTATGAGCGTCAGGACCGTGTGGGCGGGCTGCTGACTTACGGCATTCCGAGCTTCAAGCTGGAAAAGCATGTGGTGGCGCGCCGTCATGCGCTGTTGGAAGAGCAGGGGATCGTGTTCCATCTCTCCACGCCAGTTGGTTCGGGCGAGGGCGAGACGGCGCTTGAGGATCTGCGGGCGCGGCATGATGCGGTGTTCCTCGCGACGGGTGTGTATCGCTCGCGCGATGTGAAGGTGCCGGGGGCCGGGCTTGAAGGTGTTGTCGATGCGATCGACTTCCTGACGGCGTCGAACCGTCGGGGCTATGACGAAGATCCGGGCGAGGATGCAGCGCTTCATGCGAAGGGGCGTCGGGTTGTGGTCATTGGCGGTGGTGACACGGCCATGGACTGCGTGCGCACGTCGATCCGTCAGGGTGCCGAGCGTGTGACCTGCGTTTACCGTCGTGACCGGGCGAACATGCCGGGGTCGCGGCAGGAAGTTTACAATGCCGAGGAAGAAGGCGCGCATTTCGAATGGCTGGGCTCGCCGGAGGCATTTCTGGGCGATGGCAGCGTGTCGGGTGTGCGGGTGCTGAAAATGCGGCTGGGGGCTCCGGATGCGTCGGGGCGCCGGTCCATTGAAGGCACGGGACAGCATGACGTGATCGAGGGCGATCTGGTCATCAAGGCTCTGGGGTTCGATCCTGAAGATCTGCCGGGGCAGTTCAATGCGCCTGAACTGGCCGTGACGCGCTGGGGCACGCTGACGGTACCGCCGGGGGGCTTTGCGACGAGCCTGCCGGGTGTGTTTGCCGGCGGCGATATCGTGCGCGGGGCGAGCCTGGTTGTCTGGGCGATCAAGGATGGCCGGGATGCGGCCGATGCGATCCATCATCATCTGACTGAAACAATGACCGGTGCTCTGGAGGCCGCGGAATGACACAGAATAACGATTTCATCCGCGAGTATGCCGGGAACGTCGAGCGTCTGAAGGGGCTGTATGACCCGTCGCAGGAACGCGATTCCTGTGGTGTGGGTCTGGTTGCCTCGCTGGATGGCAAGCCGTCGCGCAGTGTGGTTCAGGCGGGTATCGAGGCGCTGGGCAATATCTGGCATCGCGGTGCGGTCGATGCGGATGGCAAGACCGGTGATGGTGCGGGCATTCATGTGGAAATCCCGCAGGATTTCTTTGCCGAGGCGATCCATAACGGTTCCAGCGACGATACGATTGACGGGCGCATTGCGGTGGGCATGGTGTTCCTGCCCAAGACCGATCTGGGATCGCAGGAGCGCGGCCGTCAGATCATCGAGACGGAAATCCTGAACTTCGGGTACGGGATCTATGGCTGGCGTCAGGTGCCGATCGATACGGCGTGTATTGGCGAGAAGGCCAACCAGACGCGGCCGGAGATCGAGCAGATCATGATCCGCAACCGGCTTGGCCGGTCCGAGGACGAGTTCGAGCGCGACCTGTATGTTCTGCGCCGGCGGATTGAGAAGCAGGCGACGGCGCAGCAGGTTGATCTGTATGTGTGTTCGATGTCCTGCCGTTCGGTGATCTACAAGGGCATGTTCCTTGCCGAGAACCTGACGGACTTCTATCCGGATCTGCTGGATGAGCGGTTTGTGTCGCGGTTTGCGATCTACCATCAGCGGTATTCGACCAATACGTTCCCGACCTGGAAGCTGGCCCAGCCTTTCCGCAAGGTGGCGCATAACGGCGAAATCAACACGATTTCGGGCAATACGAACTGGATGCGCTCGCATGAGACGCGGCTCGCGCATCCGGAGTTGGATCCGTACATGGCGGATCTTAAGCCTGTGGTGCAGGCGGCGGGGTCGGATACGGCGGCGCTGGATAATGTGTTCGAGCTGCTGACGTTTGCCGGGCGTGATGCGCCGATGGCGAAGACGATGCTGGTGCCGGCGTCTGGTGGTGCGAACTCGGCAATGTCGGATGCGGCGCGGGCGTTGTTCCGGTACTGCAATGCGGTGATCGAGCCCTGGGATGGTCCGGCGGCGCTGTGTGCGACGGATGGGCGCTGGGTTGTGGCCGGGCTGGACCGTGCGGGTCTGCGTCCGCTGCGGTATAGCATCACGCAGGATGGTCTGCTTATTGTGGGCTCCGAGACCGGGATGGTACGGGTGCCGGATGCGCGGGTCAAAAGCCGCGGGCGGCTTGGGCCGGGGCAGACGCTGGCGCTGGATCTGAAGGAAGGGCGGCTTTACCAGTCCGAGGAGCTTCTGGAGATGCTGGCGTCACGTCAGGATTTCCGGGGCTGGGTGAAGCGGATCCGCGATATCGAGCCGATTGTGCGGGATGTGGTCGAGCCGGAGGCGCTCGATCCGGATCTGCTGCGGCGGCATCAGGTGGCGGTCAGTCTGACGCATGAAGAGCTGGAGACCATTCTGCACCCGATGGTGGAGAATGCGGCTGAAGCTCTGGGCTCAATGGGCGATGATACGCCGCTTCAGGTTCTGTCGACGATCTATCGCGGGCTGGCGCATTATTTCCGTCAGGGGTTCAGTCAGGTTACGAACCCGCCGATCGATTCCCTGCGTGAAACGCGGGTGATGAGCCTGGTCACGCGGCTGGGCAATCTGGGGAATATTCTCGATCAGGCGCCGGAACAGTGTGACCTGTTGCAGCTGCCGAGCCCGGTGCTCACGATTGGTGAGTTCGACGAGCTGCTGAAGGTCTGTGGCGAGAATGCAGGTGTGATCGACTGCACCTTCCCGGCCGAAGAGGGTGAGGAAGGTCTGCGGGCGGCGATTGCGTCCATCCGGGCTCAGGCGGAGGATCATGTCCGTGGCGGATGCACGCATCTGTTCCTGACGGACGACAATACGGATGCGACGCGGGTTGCGATTCCGATGATCCTTGCCACGGCGGCCGTGCATATCCATCTGGTGCGCAATTCGCTGCGGACGTTTACGTCGCTGAACGTGCGGACGTCGGGTGCGATTGATGTTCATGCGATTGCAGTCACGATTGGTGTGGGTGCGACGACGGTAAATCCGGCGCTGGCGCAGTATTGCGTGGCGGACCGGCTGCGGCGCGGGCTGTTTGGCAAGATGTCGCTGCGTGAGGCGATGGAGCGGTATCGCAAGGCCGTGGACAAGGGGCTGCTCAAGATCATGTCCAAGTCGGGCATTTCGATCATTTCGGCCTATCGTGGTGGGTATAATTTCGAGGCGATCGGGCTGTCCCGTGCGCTTGTGGCGGAGTTCTTCCCGGGCATGCCATCACGGATTTCGGGGATTGGTCTGCCGGGGATTGCGCGCAACATTCTTGGCGCACATGCGGCGGCGTGGGACCGGAAGGTCGAGGCGCTGCCTGTCGGCGGGCGTTACAAGCTTCGCCGTCAGGGTGAGACGCATGCGTTCTCCGGGCAGCTTGTGCATATGCTCCAGAGTGCGGTGACGGCGAACAGCTTTACGCTGTACCGGCGTTATGCGGATGCGGTGCGTCAGATGCCGCCGGTGGCGCTGCGTGATCTGCTGGATTTCAAGCCGCTTCATGCGCCGGTTCCGGTGGATGAAGTAGAGAGCATCACGCAGATTCGCCGTCGTCTGGTGGCGCCGGGGATTTCGCTTGGCGCTTTGAGCCCCGAGGCGCATGAGACGCTGGCGATTGCCATGAACCGGATCGGCGCGAAGTCCGATTCCGGTGAGGGCGGCGAGGATGCCGAGCGGTCCAAGCCGCGTCCGAACGGGGATAATGCGTCTTCGGCGATCAAGCAGGTGGCGTCCGGGCGTTTCGGCGTGACCGCGCAGTATCTGAATGACTGCCGCGAGATCGAGATCAAGATGGCGCAGGGTGCGAAGCCTGGTGAGGGCGGGCAGCTTCCGGGCTTCAAGGTGACGGAGCTGATCGGGCGTCTGCGTCATGCGACGCCGGGGGTGACGCTGATTTCGCCGCCGCCCCATCATGATATCTATTCGATCGAGGATCTGGCGCAGCTCATTTATGATCTCAAGCAGATCAATCCGACGGCGACCGTGACGGTCAAGCTGGTGGCGCGGACGGGCATCGGCACGATTGCGGCTGGTGTGGCGAAGGCCAAGGCGGATGCGATCCTGATTTCCGGTCATTCGGGCGGGACGGGTGCGAGCCCGCAGTCTTCGATCCATTATGCGGGTCTGCCTTGGGAGATGGGGCTGTCGGAAGCGCATCAGGTGCTGATGCTGAACCGGCTGCGTCATCGTCTGGTGCTGCGCACCGATGGTGGCATCAAGACGGGTCGTGATGTTGTCATGGCGGCGATGCTTGGCGCGGAAGAATTCGGTATTGGTACGGCCGCACTCGTGGCGATGGGCTGCATCATGGTGCGTCAGTGCCACTCCAACACCTGTCCGGTGGGTGTGTGTGTGCAGGATGAGAAGCTGCGGGAGAAGTTCGGGGGATCGCCTGAGAAGGTTATCAACCTGTTCACGCTGATTGCGGAAGACATCCGGCATATTCTGGCGGATCTGGGTGTCCGGTCGCTCGAAGAGGTGATCGGGCGGACGGATATGCTGCGTCAGGTGTCGCGTGGTGCGGATTATCTGGATGATCTGGATCTGAACTCGCTGCTGGTTCAGGCTGATCCGGGTGGTCATGCGCGGTTCTGCACCCGTGAGGGGCGCAACGAGGTTCCCGAGACGCTGGACGGGCAGATCATCCCCGATGCGACGGCGCTGTTCGAGCGCCGGGAGAAGCTGCATCTGCATTACACGGTGCAGAACACGCATCGTGCGATCGGTACGCGGGTTTCGGGGCTGATTACGCGCAAGTTCGGCATGAAGGAGCTTCCGGAAGGACAGCTTACGCTGTCGCTGCGGGGGTCTGCCGGGCAGTCGCTGGGTGCGTTTGGTGTGCAGGGGCTCAAGATCGAGGTCGAGGGCGACGCCAACGACTATGTCGGCAAGGGGCTTTCGGGAGCGACGATTGTTGTCCGCAAGTCCCCGGCGGCGCAGTGGGCGTCCGAGCAGAGTGCGATCATTGGCAATACGGTCCTGTACGGGGCAACGGCGGGAACGCTGTTTGCGGCCGGGCAGGCGGGTGAGCGCTTTGCGGTGCGTAACTCCGGTGCGACGGCTGTGGTCGAGGGCTGTGGCTCGAATGGCTGCGAATACATGACCGGCGGGACGGTCGTGATCCTTGGGGAAACGGGCGACAATTTCGGCGCCGGTTTCACGGGGGGCATGGCCTATGTGCTGGACGTGAAGGGGCGGTTTGAGGCGCAGATCAACCCCGATACGGTGATCTGGAACCGTGTGCAGGCCGGCAGCCGCTGGGATCAGGAGCTTCGGGCGCTTGTGGAGCGGCATGTGGCGGAGACGGGCAGCACCTATGCCGCGGATCTGCTGCATTGCTGGGAGCGGACGCTGGAAGGCTTCTGGCATATTGTTCCGCGCGATTATGCGCGGATCATCGGCTACGTGCAGGAAGACCTGTCGCAGCTTTCGGCCTGAGGCGCGTTACCCCTGTCTGGGACGGAGTTTCAGGCAGGGGCGTTCCACCAGGCGCCATGACAGGATCGCACCGCCGATCGTGGTCAGGATTGTGAAGATCACGGCGTGTCTGCGACCGAGGCCGTAGCGGACCTGAAGGTCGCCGGCCATCATCACCAGTGGGAAATGGCACAGATAGACCGCATAGCTGTGTGTGCTGATGCTGCGGATTGCCGGGCCGATCAGGGGCGGGAGGGTCCGTACCTGCATCATAGCGGGCATGCAGAGCGCATAGCCCAGTCCCACAATGTCGAATGAAGCCATGGCCCCGAAGCGGGACGACCATGGCGTGGGACCTCCCGTGCTGGTCCACCAGACTGTCAGGATGATTGCGGTGCCGAGGGCGGCGAGGATCGTGCTGTAGCGGGTCAGTGCGGGCCGGTACCGGTACAGCCAGGCTGCGGCGATGCCCCAGGCAATGGAGTCGAAGCGGCAGGGGACGATCTTGCTGGTGACCTCGTTCCAGTTGACGTCCGCAGGCAGGGACAGGCGCCAGCAGAGCGGGCCGATGAAGAAGGCTGCGAGGGTGGCTCCCAGCGCTGACGCGGGTTTCAGGCGGCAGGCGAGGAGTGTGAGCAGCAGGGTGGGGAAGGCGATGTAGAACCATTCCTCCACGCAGAGCGACCATGTGACGCCGTACCAGCCCGAGACCATGGGCCAGCCGAGATTCTGCGTCAGGGTCAGGAACCAGGGCAGGGCGTGCCGGGCTTCGTCCCACGGCACGCCATAGGGGCCGAAGTAGGCGAGCGGGATCAGCAGCGCGAACAGCCAGAAATAATAGGCGGGAAGGGTCCGCAGCCAGCGGCGGAGCAGGAAGATGCCCCAACCTCTGAGGGATGTTCCGCGCTCCAGCAGGTCCAGTATGATCGTGCCGATCAGAAAGCCGCTGAGGACGAAGAACAGCATCACGCCGTGGAAGCCGAGGACTGCCAGATGCGCGGGCAGGGTGCGGTGCCACCATGAGCAGAACAGGCTTCCTTCATGATAGATCAGGACATCGAGCAGGGCGACGGTGCGGACCAGATCGGGGCCTGCGATCCGCTTTCGCAGGTTTTCAAAGGATGTCAGGTGCGCTGATGCCTGGGAGGGGTATGGGTGCATGAAGCGGGGGCAGATCCGGGTTGGGGCTTTGTCGTGGTTTTACACTACGGATTTGTCATCAACATCCCGTTTGACGGGGGGGATTGTGGGTTTAAGGTCAGGATATGACCATGCTCTTTTCTGCCGCTGACGGCACCCCGCATTCGTCCTCGCATTCATCCTCCGGGGAGCAGACGCCTCCACGCTGGGATCTTTCCGATCTTTATGCGTCGCCGGAAGATCCGGTTCTGGCGTCGGATTTTGATCGCTGGGCCGGGGCGGCGCGCAGTTTCTGCGAAACGTATAAGGGGCGTCTTGAGACGCTGAGCGGCGCGGAGCTTGCGGAGGCGTTCGCGGAGTATGAGGCGATCGAGGAGGGCCTGGGGAAGATCGGGTCTTTCTCCAGTCTTGGCTTTGCGGCGCATACGACTGATCCGGTCTGGGGGCGGTTTGCGCAGGGTGTGCAGGAGCGGATGACGGAGGTGGCCTCCGATCTGATGTTCTTCACGCTGGAGCTGAACCGGATTCCGGATGAGGTGCTGGCGCGGATCTGCGAGGCGCAGGAAATGCGCAAATGGGATCCGTATCTGCGGGATCTGCGGATGTACCGGCCGTATCAGCTCTCCGACGAGGTCGAGCAGGTGCTTATGGACAAGTCGGTGACGGGGCGGAATGCCTGGAACCGGCTGTTCGACGAGACGATGGCGACGCTGAGTGTCACGATCGACGGTGAGGAAAAGCCGCTCGGTGATGCGTTCAATCTGCTGACGAACACGGACCGCGCAAAGCGTGAGGCTGCGGCGCAGCAGATCAGCGCGGTTCTGGGTGAGAACTCGCGGCTGCTGACGATGATTACCAACACGCTCGCCAAGGACAAGGCGATCGGGGACAAGCTGCGCGGGTATCCGCGCCCGACGAGTTCGCGCAATCTGGCGAACATGGTTGAGGACGAGGTCGTCGATGCGCTGGTGGGTGCGGTGGACGAGGCTTATCCGCGGCTGGCGCACCGGTATTATGCGCTCAAGGCGAAATGGCTCGGGCTGGAGAAGCTGGAGCACTGGGATCGCAATGCGCCGCTTCCGGGTGTTGAAGCGCGGAAGATCGACTGGGGGCAGGGCAAGGAGATCGTGCGGACCGCCTATGCCGGATTTGATCCGGGTCTGGGCGAGATCGTGAACCGGTTCCTGACGCATCCCTGGATTGATGCGGCTCCGGTGGCGGGCAAGTCTTCGGGGGCGTTTTCGCATTCCTGCGTGCCGTCTGTTCATCCATATATTCTGATGAACTATCGCGGGCAGCCGCGTGACGTGATGACGCTGGCGCATGAGTTGGGGCATGGCGTGCATCAGACGCTGGCGGGGCAGAAGCAGGGGTATCTGAATGCCGATACGCCGCTGACGCTGGCGGAAACGGCGTCGGTGTTTGGCGAGATGCTGACGTTCCAGTCCCTGCTGGATGCGGAGAGCGATCCGAAGCGCCGTCGTCACATGCTGGCGGCGAAAGTCGAGGACATGCTGAATACGGTGGTCCGGCAGATCGCGTTCTACCAGTTTGAAGTGAAGGTCCATGACGAGCGGACGAAGGGTGAGCTTTCGCCGGAGCGTCTGGGGGAAATCTGGCGTGAGGTTCAGGTCCGGAGTCTGGGGCCGGCCTTCCATTTCACACCGGATTATGACCTCTACTGGTCGTATATTCCGCATTTCGTGCATTCGCCGTTCTATGTTTATGCGTATGCTTTCGGGGACTGTCTGGTGAATGCGCTTTATGGTGTTTATCAGGAGAAGCCTGAGGGTTTTGCCGCGAAATACCGCGCCATGCTCGAAGCAGGCGGAACGCTGCGCCACAAGGAACTGCTCGCTCCCTTCGGACTTGATGCGACAGATCCGGGTTTCTGGCGTAAAGGACTGGATGTGATCTCGGGACTGATTGATCAGCTCGAGCAGGAGGACTGAGGAGCATCATGGCGAGGGATCTCGACAACACCGGTCTCATGGGGGAGCTGCGTCGCATGGCGCGGACCTCCGGCGCAGTCGGCGGCATTGCGGCGCGGATGGCGGGCAGTCGTCTGGGCTTCAAGACGGATAAGGGCGTTCATGCAGAGGGCCTGAAATCCGCGTTGGGAAACCTCAAGGGGCCGCTGATGAAGGCGGCCCAGCTTCTCTCGACCATTCCCGGCGCATTGCCCGAAGAATATGCCGACGAACTGGCGCATCTGCAGTCCAACGCGCCGCCGATGGGCTGGAGCTTTGTGCGCCGTCGCATGCAGGCCGAGCTCGGCGCGGGATGGGAAAAGCATTTCCGCTCCTTCAGTCATGAGGCCGTGGCGGCGGCGTCACTCGGGCAGGTGCATCGGGCGCGTCTGGTCGATGGGCGCGAAGTGGCGTGCAAGCTGCAATATCCGGACATGCAGGCGGCCGTGGATTCGGATCTGCGGCAGTTCCGGGCGGCGCTGGGTATTTACCGGCAGTTCGAGACTGCGATCCGTCAGGACGAGGTTTATACCGAGCTTGCGGACCGGCTGCGCGAGGAGCTGGATTACCGGCGTGAGGCAAGCCATCTGCGCCTGTATCGGGACATGCTTGCGGACACGCCGGAAGTGACGGTGCCGGCTCCGGTCGAGGCGCTGTCCACCGGGCGTTTGCTGACCATGGACTGGGTGAGCGGGCGTAGTATGCGGGCCGTTCTGGATGAAAAGATGCCGCAGGAAGATCGCAATGCGATGGCCACGGCGCTGTTCAAGGCCTGGTACACGCCGGTCTATCGCTATGGTGTCATTCACGGTGACCCGCATATGGGCAATTTCACCGTGCGGGATGATTATGGTCTGAACCTGCTGGATTTCGGGGCTGTTCGGGTCTTTTCGCCGCGCTTTGTGGAAGGGGTCATCGACCTGTTCACGGCGCTGCGGGAGAACAACGAGGAACTGGCGTTCCATGCGTACAGCAAATGGGGCTTTCAGGGCATTTCGCGCGAGACGGCGAATATCCTGAATGAATGGGCGCGGTTCTTCTATCGTCCGCTGATGACGGACCGGGTGTGCTCCATGCAGGAGAGCAATGATCCGGCAGAAGCGCGTCAGGTTCTGGAAAAAGTCTATGACGGGCTGAAGCGGACGGGTGGTGTGAAGCTGCCGCGTGAGTTTGTGCTGATGGACCGCTCGGCGATCGGGCTGGGGAGTGCGTTCCTGCGTCTGGAGGCACGGCTGAACTGGCACCGGATGTTCGAGGAGCTGATCGAGGGCTTCGATGTGAACGTTCTGGCGCAACGTCAGAAGGACGCTCTGGCGAAGGCGAAGGTGCCTCCGGCTCTGTCGTCGCTCTGAGGGTTTTCTGGTCATGAAAAAGGGACGCTTCCTTTGCGGGAAGCGCCCCTTTTTTGCGTCTGCGCTCTTATTCGGAGGGCAGGGCGTAGGCGATGACGTAGTCGCCGCGGTTCTTGTCGACGCCGGAGCGGGTCAGGCCGCCTGCGGTGACGACGATGTACTGTTTGCCGGTCTTGTCGGACAGGTAGCTCATGGGAGCGGCCTGTGAGGCGACGGGGAGACGGGCTTTCCAGACGACTTCGCCGGTGTCGGTGTTGAGCGCGCGGACGTAGTTGTCGAGCGTGCCGGAGAAGAACACCAGGCCGGTATGGGTGGCCAGCGGGCCGCTCATGGTTGGCATGCCCAGCGGGATGGCGAGGCCGGGGACCATGCCGTGGATGGGCATGTCCTGAATGGTGCCGAGCGGCATGCTCCATTTGACCTTGCCGCTGCGCAGGTCGATGGCGTTCATCGTACCATAGGGCGGTTTTACGCAGGGGAGACCAGCGGGGGAGAAGAACATCGAGCGGACGACGCCCCAGGGGGTGCCTTTCTGTTCGGAATATTCGCCTTCCGAGCTGGGTTTGAAGCCGCTGCGGCGGGCTTCTTCCTGCTTCATGAACTTGCCCCACTGGGCCATGCGGATGTCGTTGACGAGCAGCGTTCCGGTGCTTTCGTCCACGGCGCCGCCGCCCCAGTTGATGCCGCCGTAATAGCCCGGATAGATGATGGTGGCCTGCTTCTCGTTGACGGGGGTGAACTCGCCTTCATAGCGGTAGGAGGCGAACTGGATGCGGCACAGGAGCTGATCGAAGATCGTGCCGCCCCACATGTCGCTGGGTTTCAGGCGCTCTGTTCCGATGGAGAGGGCGGAATAGGGCTGTTCGGGGGCGAGGTACTGGTGTTCCGGTGCGCCATCTTGGGGGACTTTGCGCATTTCCACGGGGACGATCGGGGTGCCGTCGCGGCGGTCGAGCACGAAGATCTGGCCACGCTTGGTCATGGCGATGATCGCCGGGCGGGTGCCGCCATGGCCGTCCGGGATGTCGTAGAGGATGGGCTGGGCGGTCGCATCGTAGTCCACGAGATCGTGGTTGGCGGTGCGGAAGTGCCAGCGTTCGTCGCCGGTCTTGGCGTCCACGGCGACGAAGGCGTCGTTGTATTCATCCGAAGCCTTGCTGCGGTCGCCGCCCCAGAAATCGGGGGTCTGGTTGCCGAGCGGGAAGAAGACGAGGTTGAGTTTCGGGTCGTAGCTGGCCGTGCCCCACATGTTGGGGGTTTCGGCGGGGTAGATCTCGCCTTCGGCCAGCGGTGTGGTGCCGCGATGCGGGTTGGTGGCGTCCCAGGCCCAGATTTGTGCGCCGGTGCGGACGTCATAGCCGCGGACGACGCCGGAGGGCTCGCCGGTGCGCTCGTTATCGGCGATGCGGCCGCCGACGACCACGATGTCACCGGCCACGAGGGGAGCAGCGGTCGGGTAGTAGGAGCCGGGAGCTGTCGGGCCGAGGCCGGTCAGGAGATTGACGTTGCCGTTCGTTCCGAAGTCCGTGCAGGCCTGGCCGGTGCGGGCGTCGATGGTGATGAGGCGGGCGTCGATCGTGGTGAGGACGATGCGCGAGGCGCAGGGCGCGTTGGCGTCCGTGGCCGTGCTGTCATGCCAGTAGCCGACGCCGCGGCAGCGCTGCCAGACTTTCGTCTGGGCGTGGGGGTCGAACTTCCACTTTTCCGTGCCGGTGTCCGGGTCGAGGGCCGAGACGATGTTGTGTGGCGAGCAGATATAGACCGTGTCGCCGATCTTGATGGGGGTGCCCTGGAATTCGGCGCCGTTCAGCGCCATGTCGCCGGTGCGGTAGGTCCAGGCGACGCGGAGCTTGCTGACATTGTCGCGGTTGATCTGTGTGAAGCTGGCGTAGCGCGTGCCAGACGCCGTGCGGCCATAGGCGGGCCAGTCATGGCCGGTCTGGTCGGGTTCGCTGGCGGAGGCGGTTTCCTGCGGGTGGGTGGTGTCCTGCGGGGCAATGCTCGGGTGGACCCGGAACATGCCGGCGAGGAAGGCTACGATGATGGCGCCGAGGGCGCTGGATGTGATGCTCATGACGGGACGGGTGAAGTAGCGCCGGCCGGGGCCGCTGAGCCAGGGTGTCATGAGGGTCGCGATCAGGGCGACGCACAGGAACACGATCAGACGGGAAAAGCTGGGCCAGAAGCTGATGCCAACCTCCCCGAGCGACCACAGGATCGTCGCGATCAGAAGGCCGAGGGCGATCCATGTCGAGAGGATGCTGCGACGGATCATGTAGAAGCTGCTGGCGGCGAGTGCGATGCCGGCGAGGGCATAGAACCATGAGCCGCCGAGGACGATAAGGCGTACACCTTCGATGATCAGGAAGGCGGCCATGAGGGCGCCGAGAAGTCCGATGATCATCGGAAGGATGCGGGGTGCGCTGTTCATTGGAGGGTGTCTCCACTGGTGGGAGACGCCAGACAGCTGCTGAAAGAAAGGCGAGGTGATCGGGTGTCCATCGTACTGGGATCCTTGGATCAGGATTGATCAGTGCGATGAATGGCATGTCTGCGCTTATGTGAAATATAACATTGATATGAGCGGAGATAACAGAACGGTAAACATAATGTCACAAGATGTATGTGATATGTTTTGTCGTTATGTGAGGGGCTGACCGGATGGCCGGATCCGGCGCCTGTGAGAGGCACCGGATCGCGGGGAGCGGATCAGAACTGGGCTGCGATCGTTCCGAAGAACTCGCGCGGGGCGGCGACGAACAGGTTGGCGTTGTCGTCACCGGCGACCGAGGCTGCGCCGTAAACGCCGCCGATATAGTTCTGGTTGTAGAGGTTGGAGATTCCGAAAGAGGTCTTGAGGCTCTGGGCGAAGCCGACCTTGCCGAAATCGTAGGCAACGTTGAGGTTTGACGTCCAGTAGGCCGGAATCTGCTCATCGTTGGTGTAGGTCATCTGACGTGCGCTTGTGTACGTCGTGTTGAAGTTGAAGGTTGCGTGGTGCCAGGTGTAGCTCACGTCAGCCTTGTACATGAACTTCGGGTAGTAGACCTGACGCTTGCCCTTGATGCTCACGTAACCGCCGTTATAGGGCAGGTGCGAGTCTTCATAGGTGGCATCGTTCCAGCTGAAGCTGTTGGTGATGGCCAGACCGGGCAGGGGGCGGAGCGTGCCGGCGACGTCTGCACCGTTCATGGTCTCACGACCCACATTCATGAACGAGCTGTAGGTGTTGCCCGTTGAGCCGCTCGTGATGGCGGCGAGGCGGTTGTAATAGTCGGTGTGGTAGAAATCCGCGCTTCCGGAGAAGAAATGGGAGTTGAAGCGGTAGCCGACGACGTAGTTCCAGGTCCGCTCGGGGCGCAGGGACTTTTTGTTCTCGTCAAAGACGGTCTGTGCGGGGTTGGAGGCGCTTCCGAGACCTGACCACGGAGAGCCGCTGGAGCTCTGGGCCGAATAGTCATAGGCGCGCATGTTTTCAGCAATGTCGAAATAGACTTCGTGCTGGTTGAGGAAGTGGTAGTCGAAGTTGAAATGCGGGAGGAAGGCGTTGGCAGCCGTCAGGTTCCCGGAGGCGGGGTGGCTGTAATACACGCCCCATTCGGACAGCGAGCTCGTGTTGTCGACGCTGGTGCCGCCGTGGGTGGTCTGCAGCAGGGACCGGAAGCCGGCTTCAACCGTCATACCCGGAATGATCTGGTAGGTGTCCTGCAGGTAGAACTGGAACGTATTGGTGTTGAAGGAGTCAGACCACCAGGTGGTGCCGTTCTTGAAGTCGGCGATGGAGGAATGCGGCGTGTTGACGCCGTCCTCATACATCATCATCGGGTAGTTGAAGCGGTCGTTCTCGTACCAGATGCCGGTCTTGATGTCGTTGTTATGGCCGGCATGGATGTCGAAGTTCTGGACGAAGCCCAGACGGCGGACGTCGGGATGGCCGGTTTCCATGGCCATCGGGACCTGTGAGCTCGGCGAGATCAGGAACGGGTTGGTTGCGCTGTAATCGCCGTTCGAGACATGCGCGTAGGCGATCGTCTTGGACGTGACGTTCGGGAAGAGCTGGAATTCACCCGTGATGGCCGATAGATAGTTTCTCTGGGTCTGGGTGCCGTCATAGGCGTAATCGCCGATTTCGTCATTGGAGAGCACGCCTTCGAGCCCGGCGGGGACGCCACCGTTCTGGGCGTAATAGGCGTACTGCTTGGCGAGCTCGTAATTGGGTTTCAGATAGGTCGTGTTGCGCCCCATCTTCTGCCACATGTTCTTGGTCAGGCCGAGATAGTTGTACTGCGCGAAGTTCGAGTAATCGAAGACGGCCGTGATCTTGCCGCGGTCACCGACGGGCTGGACCAGTTTGAAATTGGCCTGCTGTTCCTGCTGGTCGCCATAGCCCTTCCACAGGTCCTGAGCGGTGCGGGCATAGGCGGCGTAGAACTTCGTGCCGCTGGAGTTCAGCTTGCCGCTGTCCACCCGGCCATAGGTGCGGAAGCCGTTATAGCTGCCGAAGAGCTGGCTGATCTGGCCGCCTGCCTTGTCGGACGGGTCCGAAGACGTGAAGGTGATGGCGCCCCCAAGCGTCTGGGCCGAGGGGGTTTCCAGTGCGCCTGCGCCCTGGGACATGGTCAGGCTGGTGATGTTTTCCTGGATTTCCATCTGGTCGACGCCGAGGCCGTTCCAGTTATGGAAGCCCTGGCCGCCCATCGGGATGCCGTCGAGCGAGACGCCGAGCTGGGTCTGGTTGAAGCCGCGGACATAGAGGGTGTTGGCGACCGTATCGAGACCGAAAGCGTCATCGGAGGCGAAGTTCGCGCCCGGTGTCGTCAGGGCGAGAATCTGCATCGGGCTGGTGCCGGCGACGAAGTGGTCCATCGTTTCGCGCGACACGACCTCGACCGCACTGTGGGAGCCTCTGCGGCGCACATGAACGGTCATGGATTCGGAGCCGGATTTGACTTCCGTGTGCTTGCGGGGGGCAGGCGCGCGATGCGTCGGCGCCGTGGTGCGGGCGTGATTCGCGTGAGTCGCACGATGCGGATGCGTTTTATGCTCGGCGTGGTCGGTGGTTTCGGCATGGGCAGAGCTGATCAGAAGGCCGATCAACGCAACGCCGGATAACAGATTTCGTCCCAGGTCTGACTGCACGGGGTGGTCCTAATTTTCGTCGATGTAAATCCTGTCGGTCACGCTAGGTCATGAAAATGAAACAAAACAACATTTTTATTAGCAAATTTATGTATTTTTGTCGTTCTGTTTCATTAATACATCACTTCTTCGCGGAGACATTCGAATAATAAAGAGAGTATTTTTCAAGATAATTAATAATAGACAATCCGTATTCACGCGGAATGATTTTTATTTACGGAATTGTCAGTTTCTTTTTCGTGAAATAATTTTAACATATCTCGTAAAACCGGAAGTAATCCGGCACTGAGATCGTTATATTTTCGTATATGATTTCTTGGGGTCTCTTCGGAAAGCCGGATCGGGGCGCAGCGATTTTTGCTGGATGAAATCCGGGACCGGAAGAAGACTTGGCCCGGCGGAAAGCCGGGTCAGAAAAGGGTCGCGGGTGCTTTACCGGGGTGGGGTACCGGCAGCTGTCAGGGGCGAAACATCCTGAAAAATCAGAAGATTTCCTTGATGAGGTCGTTGCCGATGCTGAAGCCGGCGCCGGCTTCGACGGAACGGGCAAAGCCGGAATTGAGAATGTTCGAGACGAAGTTGTTGTCCGGGACGGACTGGACCGGCTGGACAGGAACCTGCTGCGTGGGCTGCTGATAGGTCGGCTGTGTGCCGTAGTCCTGCTGGGCGTTGGCGAGGGCGGCGTGGAGTTGTTGCAGGAGGTTCGTGACCTGCTGCTGTTCGGCCTGGAAGGCGAGGGCGAGTTCGCGCAGGTCGAGGGACCATTCGCGGGCCTGCATGTCGCCGGTCTGGGCGGCGGTCTGCATTTTGGAGCCGAGAGCCTGAAGTGCCTGTGCAGTCTGCTGGGCCTGCTGCTGGAGCTGGTTATAGGTCTGCTCGATCGTCTGGACGTCCATGACCGTTCTTCCTTCAAAGATACGCCGGTCTTGATACCCCCGGTATGCGAGTCTCTCCATCCCTTTCAGCAATAAAATGTCATAAAGATACGCAGGTGGAATGCTGTCTTTATGGAAGAGGGCAGGGAAGGCTCTTGCTGTCCGTGATGCGCTTTCCCATCTTGGCATGATGGCCAGAAAAGAATCCTCGTCCGTCCGTAATGCGACTGCAATGCCGATGACCCAGTTCCTGCCGGAGCGGCAGCCTGCGAAGGCGAAGACGCGCAAATTCGTTGTCAAATCGGATTACGATCCGGCGGGGGATCAACCGACGGCGATTTCCGAGCTGGTTCAGGGCGTTGAGGGCGGTGAGCGGGATCAGATCCTGCTGGGCGTTACGGGCTCGGGCAAGACGTTCAGCATGGCGAAGGTGATCGAGGCGACGCAGAAGCCGACGCTTATTCTTGCGCCGAACAAGACGCTGGCAGCGCAGCTTTACGGGGAGATGAAGCAGTTCTTCCCGGATAATGCGGTCGAATATTTCGTGTCCTACTACGATTACTACCAGCCGGAGGCCTATGTGCCACGGTCGGACACGTATATCGAGAAGGACAGCCAGATCAACGAGCAGATCGACCGGATGCGTCATGCGGCCACGCAGGCGCTGCTGGAGCGTAATGACGTGATCATCGTGGCGTCCGTGTCGTGTATTTACGGTATCGGATCGGTCGAGACGTATTCGAAGATGGTGGTGCGGCTTGAGGTTGGCGGGTCCATTGACCGGGACCGGCTGATCAAGGCGCTGGTGGAGTTGCAATACCGGCGCAACGATGCGGGCTTCGAGCGTGGGACGTTCCGGGTTCGGGGCGAGCAGATCGATATTTTCCCGGTGCAGAACGAGGACCGGGCCTGGCGGGTGTCGCTGTTTGGCGATGAGATCGACCAGATCGTGGAGTTCGATCCGCTGACGGGGAACAAGACGGCGGATCTGGCGGAAATCAGTGTCTATGCGAACTCGCATTATGTGACGCCGCGGCCGACGCTCAATCAGGCGATGATCGGGATCAAGAACGAGCTTCGGCAGCGTCTGGCGCAGTTTACCGAAGAGGGGAAGCTGCTGGAGGCGGAGCGTCTGTCGCAGCGGACCACGTTCGATCTGGAAATGATCGAGACGACCGGGGCGTGCAAGGGGATTGAGAACTATTCGCGCTATCTGTCCGGGCGTGGGCCGGGTGATCCGCCGCCGACTCTGTTTGAATATCTGCCGGAAGATGCGCTGCTGATCGTGGATGAAAGTCATGTCACGGTGCCGCAGATCGGCGGGATGGAGCGTGGGGACAGGGCGCGGAAAAGCGTGCTGTCGGATTACGGGTTCCGTCTGCCGTCCTGCATCGATAACCGTCCGCTGGCGTTCGGGGAATGGAATGCGTTCCGGCCGCAGTCGATCTTCGTCTCGGCGACGCCGGGCCCCTGGGAAATGGAGCAGACGGGCGGTGTGTTTGCCGAGCAGATCATCCGTCCGACGGGGCTGATTGATCCGGTGACGGATGTGCGGCCGGTGGAAGGGCAGGTCGATGATCTGCTGCATGAATGTCGCGAGGCGATCAGCAAGGGCGGGCGTGTTCTGGTCACGACGCTGACCAAGCGGATGGCCGAGGATCTGACGGATTATCTCGGGGAGGCGGGCGTCAAGGTCCGGTATCTGCATTCGGATGTGGATACGCTGGAGCGGATTGAGATCATCCGCGATCTGCGCCTTGGGGCGTTTGACGTGCTGGTGGGGATCAACCTGCTGCGTGAGGGGCTGGATATTCCGGAATGTTCGGTTGTGGCCATTCTTGATGCGGACAAGGAAGGGTTCCTGCGCTCCAGGACGTCGCTGATCCAGACGATCGGACGTGCGGCGCGTAACGTCGAAGGGCGTGTGCTGCTCTATGCCGACAAGGAAACGGACAGCCTGAAATACGCGATCGAGGAGACGGCGCGGCGTCGGGCGAAGCAGATGGAGTGGAATGCGGCCAACGGCATTACGCCGATGACGGTTCGCTCCCGGATCGGCGATGCGCTGTCCTCGGTGTTCGAGCAGGATTACGTAACGGTTGCGCCCGATGGGGCCGGGGATACGGAACAGTTCGTTGGCAAGTCCCTGCCGGCCACGATCCAGGATCTGGAGAAGCGGATGCGCGAGGCGGCCGCCAATCTGGACTTCGAGCAGGCGGCGCGGCTGCGTGACGAGGTCAAGCGGCTGGAGGCGATCGATATGGGACTGGAGCCGCCGCCGATCGGGTCTTCGACAGCAGGGCGTCCGGGGGCTCGGAAGGCTCCGAAGACGCCTGTGCCGCTTGGGCCGGGCGGGGGCGGGTATGATCCGGCGAAGAAGAAGCGTGGCCGGGGACGCTGATCCGGGGCATAAGCCCGGTTTTTCTGCTGCGCCTATTTTTCAGGACGGGTTTTTCATGATGTTTTCTTCGGGTGGTGTGCCCGAGATGGTGTTCGGGAGCTGCGCCCGTGACTGATGTTTCGCCTGACGTATCCGGGAGCATCACGCTTGTCGCGGGGGAGCAGCGGGTTGTTGTTCTGCCGAAGATCGGCGGGGCGCTTGGGAGCTGGCAGTATCGTGGGGAGGACGTGTTCCTGCCTGTGGCCAATCCGGCGCTGATGGCGCAGCGCGGAGTGGCCGTGGCGGCCTATCCGCTGGTTCCGTATTCCAACCGGATTGCGCAGGGGCGTTTTGTCTTTGAGGGCAAGGAATACCGGCTGGCTCCCAATATGGCGGGTGAGAGCAGCGTCATTCATGGCAATGGCTGGGAGCGGGAATGGACGGTGACGCACCGGACGGACAGTGATGTCGTGCTGGTGCTGGACCATATGTCTCAGCCTGATGATGTGCAGTGGCCGTTCGCCTATCGTGCCGAGCTGTCTTACGGGCTGAGGCCGGACGGGCTTGAGGTGCGGCTTGTGGTGGAGAACCGTGACGTGGGCAGGCAGCCGGTGGGGCTGGGGTTCCATCCGTTTCTTGCTGCAAAGGGAGCCGCGACGCTGGCTTTTGATGCGGCGGATGTCTGGCTGACGACGCCGGACTCCCTGCCAGCCCGGCAGGTGCCCTGTGAGGGTGAATGGGCGTTTGGGCAGCCTGTGGATGCGCATGCACGGGCGATCGACAACTGTTTCTCCGGGTTTGGCGGCCGGGCCGTGCTGATGAACGGGGATACAGGGCTGTCGGTGACTGTTGAGGCGGATCGGCTGTTCGGGCATGTGGTTGTGTTCACAGCGCCTGACAGTCCGTTCGTGGCGGTTGAGCCTGTGACGAATATGACCGATGCGATCAATCATCCTGAAATCGCGGACCGGGGTCTGCATGTGCTGGAGGCGGGTGCGCAGGTTGGTGGGTCCATGATGTTTCGGGTGGGGAAAGCCGATGGCTGAGAAGACGCCACTTTCACATTATCTGTCGCCGAAGGGGGCTGCGGTCATGCGGGCCGAACTTCGGGAGCTGGCGCAGAAGGAGCGGCCCCGGATTGTGGAGATCGTGTCCTGGGCGGCGAGTAATGGCGACCGTTCGGAGAATGCGGATTATCAGTACGGCAAGCGCCGGTTGCGGGAAATTGACCGGCGGATGCGGTTTCTGGGCAAGCGGCTAGAGAATGCAGTGATCGTTGATCCTGCGGCCCAGACGACGCGGGACCGTGTATTTTTTGGTGCGACCGTGACGTATGTGGACGAGGATGACGTCGAGCATACGGTGACGATCCTTGGTGTGGACGAGTCCGATCTGGCGCGAGGGGAGGTCAGTCTGGTCTCGCCTGTGGCGCGGGCGTTGATGCGGACGCGTGTCGGGGATGTGACGATGTTGCAGACGCCGCGTGGGCCGGTGGAGATTGAGATCCTGAAGATTGTTTATCCCGTGGCGGTGGCAGCGGACTGAGCGTTTATGAGAGCAGTGTGCAGGCGTGCTGCTGGAGGCCCATGTCAGGTGCTGGCGGACATGACAGGGAATTCCGCTTGGCAGGGATTTTGAAAAACCGGGTCATGCGGTTACAGAGAACTGGACCACTCCTCTTTCTCCCAGCCGGAGTTTTCCGATGTCCCGTTCTCTTCGCGTTGCTGTCCAGATGGATCCTCTGGAGTACGTCAATATTGATGGTGACTCCACGTTTGCGATGATGCTCGAGGCGCAGGCGCGCGGCTATGAGCTGTGGGTCTATCCGGTGACGACGCTGAGCCTTGTCGAGGGGCAGGGTAAGGGCGGACGTGTGCAGGCCCGGGCGCGGCGTGTCGAGGTGCGGCGCGAGCGGGGTAATCATGCGACGTTCGGTGAGGAGCAGGTGCTGGATCTAGGGCAGACGGATGTGATCCTGATGCGTCAGGACCCGCCGTTCGACATGGGCTACATCACGGCCACGCATATGCTGGAGCATGTGCATGGCGTGGGCGAGGGGCGGTCGCTGGTGGTGAATGACCCGGTTGCGGTGCGCAATGCGCCGGAGAAGCTGCTGGTGACGCATTTTCCGCATTTGATGCCGCCGACGCTCGTGACCTGGGATACGCGCGAAATCCTGGCGTTCCGCGAGAAGTATCAGGACATCATCGTCAAGCCGCTATACGGCAACGGCGGATCGGGGATTTTCCGGATCAAGCCGGATGATGAAAATTTGGGCGCGTTACTTGAGATGCATTTCGCACGTTCGCGTGAGCCGCTTATGATCCAGCGTTATGAACCGGCCGTGCGTCAGGGCGACAAGCGCATCATTCTGGTGGATGGCGAGGCGATCGGCGCGATCAACCGCGTTCCGGCGACGGGTGAGGCGCGGTCGAACATGCATGTCGGCGGTCGGGCCATGAGTGTGGAGCTGACGCCGCGAGATAAGGAAATCTGTGAGTCGATCGGGCCCTATCTGCGCGATCATGGGCTGATTTTCACGGGGATCGATGTGATTGGAGACTGGCTGACGGAAATCAATGTGACGTCGCCGACTGGCTTGCAGGAACTGGATCGTTTCGACGGCATCAATAGCGCCGGACTGATCTGGGATGCGATCGAGCGGCGTGTTCTGATCTGAGTTTGGATCTGTGAAAGAACGACGTTTGATTAAACGCTTACCCTCTTGATCAACATTGCTGGACGGGCCGAGGAAAGCTGTACAGACCGGGTGCTTCAGAATTAGTCGTCTTTGGGACGAAGGGAATAATTTAAAGGCTCTACAGGTTCGGTTGAGGCGTTGTCAGAAACAGGTGGCTTGTCTTTTCCAAAACGGTTGTCAAACCATGCTGCGATTTGCCCTCGAAAGTAGAGACTGTAAAGCATCACCCAAATGACAAGGGTGATTGAAGCTAGCAAATAGATCAGCACGGCTGTCCTCCTTGGCTGTTTCCAGACATGGTCTTGAAACGTCATGCGCACAGCATCTCTTGCCAGATGCATATCCGGGAGGGCAAGAAGGTGCCAATTGAACATGTTCCGGACAGCTCTGACCCATGAGGGCCAGGCGGACAAAGAAGGTCGCATATCATCATGTCCTCAACCCTTTCCCCGCGTTCGGCACTGGACGCGGAAGCCGTCAAGACGGCTTATCGTCGCTGGGCCCGCGTTTATGATACTGTTTTTGGCGGTATTTCGGGGTACGGACGCAAGAGAGCAGTGGCTGCGGTCAACGCCCTGCCGGGAGAGAGGGTCCTGGAAGTTGGTGTCGGAACGGGCCTCGCCCTGCCATCCTACAACCATGACAAGCGCATTACGGGAATCGATCTGTCCGAGGACATGCTGGAGCGTGCCCGGATGCGGGTGCTTCAGGAGCATCTGACGAATGTAGACGATCTGCTGGAAATGGATGCGGAAGCCACGACGTTTGAAGATGACAGCTTCGATATTGCTGTTGCGATGTTCGTTGCGTCTGTCGTGCCGCATCCGGACCGGCTGCTGGCCGAGCTGAAGCGGGTTGTGAAGCCGGGTGGGCATATTCTGTTCGTCAACCACTTCCTGGCGACGGGCGGGCTGCGCCTTTCAGTCGAGCGGGGCATGGCCCGTGCATCGCGTTCGCTGGGCTGGCATCCGGATTTTGCCATTGAGTCGCTTCTGCCGCCGGAAGACCTGCGCCGCGCCACATTGACGCCGGTTCCGCCCGCGGGGCTGTTTACACTCGTGACATTGCCGCAATGCGAGAGTAAAAGCGACGCAGCAGCCCTGGTCGCCTGATCGGCGTTTGGTTCCGGACACGTGTCGGCGCCGAGTATTCCGACGCTCGCTGCGGTATTCCTAGTTCAGGGACCGACTACGCGATCATGACTTATCAGGCCGTCGATACTGCCCCAGCCCGTTCCAGCCGCCGAGTCGGAACGTCTTTTATTCTGCTGGCACTGTTTGCCGGCTTGCTGGGCGGATCGCTGGCTCTGCCATTCCTTCAGACACATCCCACGAGCGGGCAGGCCTTCTGCCACGGTATTCTCATGACGTTCTTCGTCATGTGCCCTGCTGCGCTTGGTGGCTTTGGCCAGTGGCTTCTGCCGTCTGCGCTGGGGACGGACCGGACGGTTCTGCGCGGGCTGACGATGGCCGGGTTCGGGTTTCTGTCGGCTGGTGTGGTTCTGCTTCCGGTTCTGCCGTTTGTGGCGCTGCTGCTGTGGTCGGTTGGAATTCTGGCTGTTGCGATCGATGTGATTACGACCTGCCTTGAGGGTCGCGTCTGCCGTTTCCGCGACATGTCGCCGCTGGCCTGGTCGCTTCTGGCGACGGCGAGCAGCGTTGTTCTGGTGGCGCCGGTTCTGGCGGCTGTTGTGACGCGCGGCATGTTGGACGGGATCACGACGGATGCGCTGATCGAGACGCTGCATCTTCCGGAAATGGCGCTGATGCTGACCCCGGCTCTGGGACTGGTGGCGTCTGCGCTGCTGTCGCGTTCCGCTGTTGCGGGTGCTTCCCGGACGGTGGCGCCTTATGTGTTCGGCGTGATGGGCATTGGCGGGCCGCTTTTGTGGATGGATGGGCTTTACGGGGCGCTGCCGTCGGGCATGACGTCGAGCCTTGTTCTCGTGACGCAGATTGTGCCGTCGGTTGTGCTGATTGGGGCGCTGTGTCGGGATGTCTGGCAGCAGAAGCGGGATCTGGATGGAGCTGCGCTCTGGGCGATCGGCAGCATTCTGCTCTTTACGGCCGGGTGGCTGTCGGACTGGCTTCCGGGGCATTCGGGCGATCATACGGCGGTGGCGTTTGGTGGCATCATGGCGCTGTGCGGCGGGTTCTATGCCTGGGTCGAGATGCTTCTCCCCGGACGGATCCCTGCGATGATGAGCCGAGGGCATGCCTGCCTGATGCTGGCAGGGGCGTTCTGCTCCGTCGTGCCGGGCGTCATGATCTATGGTGAAATTCTTATGGGGATCAGCCTGCTGGCCTTTGGTCTGCTGGGGCTGTTCCTGTTGAGGGAGACTGGGCGTGCCCGGGTCTCGGCATGAGTGATACGGCGACACCTTTAGCCCCTTCGGGGGTTTTTTCCGTTCCGGGGAAGGATGGTGATCCGTCCCTGCGTGAATGGCTGGCGCTGCTTAAGCCGCGCGTGATTTCGCTGGTGGTGTTTACGGGTGCTGCGGGCATGGCCGTCGCGCCGCGCTGGCCGTCCATTCCCATCGGGCTGATTACCATTCTGTGCATCTGCATCGGGGCGGGCGCCGCGGGTGCGATCAACATGTGGTATGACCGCGACATTGACGCGATCATGAAGCGGACGGTTGTGCGGCCCATTCCCGACGGTCGGATGCCGGAGCAGGCGGCGCTGGTTTATGGCGTTGTACTGTCGGTTCTGTCGGTGGTTGTGCTGTGGCTGGCGACGAATGCGCTGGCGGCTGGCATTCTGGCGTTCTCGATCTTTTTCTACAGCGTGATCTACACGATGTGGCTCAAGCGGAGCACGCCGCAGAACATCGTGATTGGTGGGGCTGCGGGCGCGTTTCCGCCGATGATCGGCTGGGCTGCGACCATGAATTCCATGGCTGTGCTGCCGGTGGCGATGTTTGCGATCGTCTTTCTGTGGACGCCGCCGCATTTCTGGTCGCTGTCGCTTTATGCGTGCAAGGATTACGGCAAAGCGGGCATTCCGATGCTCCCGGTCGTGAAGGGTGCGCGGCATACGCGGTGGCAGATCCTGATCTACACGTTTATTCTTACGGCCGTTTCGCTGGTGCCGAGCTTCGTGCATGAAGTCGGGCTGACCTATACGGTTGTGACCAGTCTGCTGGATCTGGGCTTTATTCTCTGTGCGTTCCGGGTGCTGATGGACAAACAGGATGCAGAAGGTGTGAGCCTGACGAAGGACAAGCCGGCGCGGTTCGCGTTCCGGTATTCGCTGGCCTATCTGTTCCTGCTGTTCTGTGGACTGCTGGTTGACCGGGTTCTGATCGGATGAACATGACCACTGATATTGATCTTGCCCGCAAGCGGCGGCTGAGCCGGATTACAGGGATTGTAGGCGGTGTGGTGCTGCTGGCTGTGATCTTCTACGTGATTACGCTGACGCGGCTGTAAGGGCCGGCGTTCAGCTTCTTATTCAGGCAATAAAAAAGGCCCGGGGTTGTCCCGGGCCTTTTCTGTTTCTAGGGCTTTTCAGCCGGCCTGCTGGATGGCGGAGAGGATCCAGTTGCCGCGGCCGTCAGCACGGACGAAGGTCCAGAGTTCGGTCACGGTGACGGGCTCGGTGGAGCTGCCATCAATGACGTTGCCCATGGAGTCCGTGGTGACGTCCGTCATGGAGTAGCGCATGGCGACCGTGGCGTAGGTCAGGTTGCCTTCACGCCAGGCTTCGGAGAGGTCTCCGCGCTGGAACTGGACGTTGGAGACGATGTTCCGGGCGCCGCGGCTCGCCAGATCGGAAAGCTGGGCGTTGAAATAGCCCGTCATTTCCGGCGTGGCCATGCTGGCGAGGGCGCGCATGTTCTGTGCGCTCCAGGCCGCCTGGATGTCGAGCAGGAGCCGCTGGAAGCTCATGTAGTCGTCATTGGTCAGCGTCACGGGTGCGCTGCCGCCTGCGTTGCCGAAAGGGGGTGCGCCTGCGGAGGAGGGCATTCCCATCGGGCTCCGCTGGCCACGGTTACCGAACATGCGCAGGACGAAGGCGATCAGGCCGCCGATAATCAGGACCTGCAGCAGGAAGCCGAAGAACGACGTGCCGCCGGTCATGCCGCCCATGAAGCCGTGACCGCTTAGCAGACCAAACAGACCTGCGCCTAGGAAGCCGCCTGCAAAGCCGCTCATGAACGGATGGCGGACCGGGTAGGACGGTCTGTAAGCCGGGGCGCCGAAGCCGGGCATCGGGCGCGGGCTGGCATAGCCCGGCGAGCCGTAACCGGGCGGCATGCGCGGTGTGGCGGACTGATCCATCGGGCGGGCCCAGCCGGGCGTGATGGAGGTGCGTGGCGGGGCACTCCAGGTGTGGGAGCCGCGGCTTCCGATGGAGCTGCCGCCGCCCGGGCGCGCATCCGCTGTTCCCAGCGCGCCTAGGCTGACAGCGCAGAGAAGGGCGAGGGCGGTCGTAGAAAGTCGGAATTTACGCATCAAAGTCCTGCAATGTTCATGCCGTCGATCCGGATACTCGGCGCATTAACGCTCTGCCGGAACATTAGATCACTGCCCGGAATCATGCGGGCAAACATGTCTTTCAGGTTGCCCGCGACCGTGAGTTCGGCAACGGGTTCGGCAATCTCGCCGTTGCGGATCATGAAGCCCGAAGCACCACGGCTGTAATCGCCGGTCAGCATGTTGACCGAAGAGCCCATGAGTTCGGTGATCAGGATGCCTTCACTGATATCGGAACGCAGGGCTTCGGCGGAAAGGGGGCCGGGGGCGAGGTGAAGGTTTGTCACACTTGGCGAGGGCGGAGAGGCGATGCCACGGCTGGCACGGCCGTTGGTCGGCATGTTGAGCTGGCGGCCGCTGCGGGAGTCGAGCAGCCAGGTCTGGAGCACGCCATCCACGATCAGGTCCAGCGGCAGGGCGGCACAGCCTTCGGCGTCGAAGGGGCGGGAGGCTGCTCCCCGGATGCGGCGCGGATCGTCATGGACGGTCAGGCCGGCGGAGAGGATCTGCTTGCCGAGGCTATCCTTGAGGAAGGATGTGCCGCGGGCGATGGCGGCACCGTTGATCGCGCCGACCAGATGGCCGAGCAGGGTGCTGGAGACGCGCGGGTCGTAGATGACGCTGTAGGTGCCGGTGCGGGGGCGGCCGGGATTGATGCGGGCCAGAACGCGCTCGGCGGCTTCGCGACCGATGACGGTCGGGTTTTCGAGGTCTTCGAGATGCACGGCGCTGCGATAGGCGTAGTCGCGCTGCATCGTGGCACCTTCGCCGGCGAGGACGCTGGCGCTGGTGGAATGTCCGGTGCGGCTGTAGGCGCCAAAGAAGCCTGCGGAGGTCCCAAGCATGACCGAGGTGCGGCCGTGACCGGCGGAGGCGCCGTTGGTGTTGGTGATGCCTTCAAAGGACAGGGCGGTGTCCTCGGCTTCGCGGGCGCGGGCGAGGAGGTCGTCCATGCTCGGGGCGGAGCTGCATTCGAGGTCCAGCCCGGCGGCGTCGAAACGGCCCTGAAGGGCGGCTTCGGCGAGGCCGGCATACTGGTCTTCGGGGACCACGAGGGCCATGGCGCAGGCCTGTTCGGCCAGACGGTCGAATTCGGCTTCGTTCAGAACGCTTGTCGAAACCGTGGCTGCCCGTTTGCCGCGGAAGACGCGCAGGCCGAGGGCGACGCTCTCGGAGCGCTCGATGCCTTCGGGGACGCCCTTGCGGACGAGCGCGGATTCGGACTCGTCGCGGACGAGGATGGCGTCCGCGTGATCTGCGCCGTGGCGGCGGGCTGCGGCGAGGAGGGCTTCGACGGGCGTGGTGGTGGTCATGCGGCGAGCCTTGCTGTGATGTCCTCGAGCGAGGGCATATTGCCCACGGGGCCGATGGCGGTGAAAGTCGGCGTGCCGGAGAAAATGGTGCGGGCGACGCGCAGGATGTCGGCTTCCGTCACGGCGTCGATCTTGCCGACCGTCTCGGCCGTGGGGACGGGGCGGTTATGGACCTGGATCTGGCGGGCGAGCTGTTCGCAGCGGCTGCCGGTGCTTTCCAGGGACATGAGGAGCGAGGATTTGAGCTGGGCGCGGGCGCGGGACAGCTCTTCCGCGCTCAGGCCGTCCTGCAGGCGCTTGAGTTCGTCGATCATGACGGGGACGAGCTCGGCAGTTTGTTCCTCGCCCGTGCCGGCATAGAGGCCGAACAGGCCGCTGTCGCTGAAGGGGGAGGCGAAGGAATAGACGCTGTAGACCAGACCCCGGCGCTCGCGGATTTCCTGGAACAGGCGCGAGGACATGCCGCCGCCGAGCAGCGTCGAGAGGATCATGACCGCGTAGTGGTCGGGGTGCATGTAGCTGACCGACGGGAAGCCCATGACAAGGTGGGCCTGATCCAGTTCTCGGGTCGTACGCAGTTCGCCACCTTCATACGCGGCTGCGCGGGGGCGGGGCGTCTGATGGGTGGGGAGGTCGCGGAAGTGGTCTTTCACCAGATCAACGACCTGCTGGTGATGCAGGTTTCCGGCGGCGGCGATCGTGATGTTGTGGGTCGTGTAGTGCTCGCGCATGTAGGACATGAGCGTGTCGCGCGTCATGTTCGAGACGAGTTCTTCCGAGCCCAGTGTGGGGCGGCCCATAGGCTGTTCGGGGAAGGCGCGTTCCTGGAACTGGTCGAAGATGATGTCGTCCGGGGTATCGTTGGCCTGACCGATTTCCTGAAGGATCACGCCGCGTTCGCGCTCGATTTCGGCGTCCAGAAACGTGCTGTGGGTCAGGATGTCGCCGATGATGTCCACGCCGAGTGCGAGGTCGTTCTTCAGCAGTTTGACGTAATAGGCTGTGGTTTCGCGGGCGGTGTAGGCGTTGATGTAGCCGCCGACATTCTCGATCTCCTCGGCGATGCGGGAGGCGGAGCGGCGCTCGGTGCCCTTGAAGGCCATGTGTTCGAGGAAGTGGGAGACGCCGTTATTGTCGGCGGTCTCGTCGCGCGTGCCGATGGAGACATAGGCTCCGAAGGAGACGGTTTCGACGCGGTCCATCCGTTCGGTGATGATGGTCAGGCCGTTATCGAGTCTGGTGACTTCAATCGTATCGGGCATGAGGTTCCGTATTGTCGAAGAAAGGCAGGCTCCCCGGCCGGGGAGCCTGTGTTGGACGATCAGCCGCGCTTGATATGGGCGCGGACGGCGTCCTGAAGGCCGGCAATCTGGCTGTCCATGCACTCGTAGCGCTCGGTGCGCTCGAACAGGTCGGACAGGTGCGGCGGGAGTTTGGGGTGGATGCCGGTGGCGGCGATGACAGCATCCGGGAATTTGGCCGGGTGGGCCGTGGCGGCCGCGACCATGGGGATGCCGGGTTCCTGGAAACGCTTGCCGACGGCGAGGCCGATCGCGCTGTGCGGGTCCGCGAGATAGAGGCTCTCATTGTAGAACAGGCGCATGGCTTCGCTGGTCTGTTCGTCGGTGAGGGTCATGCCCTCAAACACCTCTTTCATGCGGGTCCAGGCATCGTGCGGGACGGCCATGCGGCCGGTTTCACGGAACTCGCGCATGATGGCGGCGCAGCGGGTGGAGTTGCGGTCCAGCAGTTCGAACAGCAGGCGCTCGAAGTTGGATGAGACCTGGATGTCCATCGAGGGCGACAGGCTGGGTTCGACCGTCCGCACGCTCATGTCGTTGTCGATGACGAAACGGGTGAGGATGTCGTTGCGGTTGGAGCCGATGCAGAGCTTCTTGATGGGCAGGCCCATCTGCTTGGCGGCCCAGGCGGCGAGGACATTGCCGAAATTGCCGGTCGGGACCGAGAAGGAGACTTCGCGGTCCGGCGCGCCGAGGGCGAGGGCCGCGCGGACGTAATACGGGATCTGGGCGGCAATGCGGGCCCAGTTGATCGAATTGACGGCCGAGAGCGAGACTTCGTCACGGAAGGTGTGGTCGGCGAACATCGCCTTGACCAGATCCTGACAGGTGTCGAAATCGCCTTCGACGGCGATGTTGAGGATGTTGTCGTCCTGAACGGTCGTCATCTGGCGGCGCTGGACGTCAGACGTGCGGCCCCTGGGGTGCAGGATGACGACGGAGAGGCGTTCGCGGCCGCGGCAGGCCTCGATGGCGGCCGAGCCGGTGTCGCCGGAGGTGGCGCCGACGATCGTGACATGGCGGTTGCGTTGGGTCAGGACGTGGTCGAACAGGCGGCCGAGCATCTGCATCGCCATGTCCTTGAAGGCGAGCGTCGGGCCGTGGAACAGTTCGAGGGAGTACAGATCCTGCTCGACCTCGACCAGCGGAACGACGGCCGCGTGATCGAAATCCGCATAGGCGTCACGGGTCATGTCGCGCAGGGTGTCGACGTCGATCGAGCCTTCGGTGAAGAGGGCGATGACTTCGGCGGCGAGGTCCGGATAGGAGAGCGTGCGCCACTCGCGCAGGGTCTGCGGGCTGATCTTGGGCCAGCTCTCCGGCATGTAGAGACCGCCATCTCCCGCAAGACCTGCGAGAAGGATGTCAGAGAAGTTCGGGGCGTCGGCGGTCAGCTCGCCGCGGGTCGATCGGTAGCGCATGGGAAAATTTATATCATGTCCTGTCAGGGCAAGGCGATGCGAAGAATGTGCGTTGCGTTATCTTCCGTGACCAGAACGGCCATCTGATGGCCTTCGGGGATGGAAGGTGCGCCCGCGTGAAAGAGACGCGGGTCCTTGAGGATCCGCAGGGGGATGCGGTCGCTGCCGAATTTCAGGATGCTGCCGACGGTGATGTCGGACAGGTAGAATGTGTCATCCGGGGTCAGGGCCGCGCCGCCGAGGCTCGGGGTCGTGCGCCATTCCGTAATGCCGTCGAGCTGTTCGACCGGGGTGAAGTCCGTGTCGGTCAGCAGGGCCGTGTCGATGCGGGACATGGGGCCGCAGGCGGGCTGGTAGAAGAGCCACTGGCCTTTGGCATCCAGCATCAGGAAGCGGACATTGCCACCGGCCATCGGGCGCCCGTCCGGCCCCATCTGGGGTTGCCCGGCGCGCAGGAGCGGGTGGCGGCCGGTCAGGGACGGATCGAAGGGCAGGAAGCGGGTGGCCTTGCCGGTCTGAAGATTGGCAACGACGAGAGCGGGTTTGCCTTCGTCAGCCAGATAGGCATGGGTATCGTGGACCTGCAGAGCGACCAGATTGCTGCCGGTAATGGCGGCACCGGTGAGTGGTGTGCGGGATTGGACTGAACCGTCCATCGACATGCGGATCAGAGTAGGCTGATCGCCAGCCGTGAGGCCCCATAACGTGTCTCCCGAGAGCGTCAGGGTAACGAGACGCTCGGTCGGAAGGTTGGGACCGGGGAGGGGGGATGTTGTATTAGTGTCGGTGATCCGGACGGGGTGCCCGTCAGTGTCGAGGGCGAAAAAGGTTCCGTTCGGGCCGGCAAGCAGTGTCGAGGGCTGAAGAGCGGGGAGGGCTGCGTCAGCCGTGATGGAGGCGGGAACGGGCGCGTCCTGCCAGGGATGATCCGCTCTGGCGGGGGTGACTGTGAAAGCCAGTGCCGCCAGGCCTGCGGTGGCGGCGACATGCAGAAGACGGGTTCTCATGCCACTGACATTGCCCCGCCAGTCGTGTTTGGCAAGTCAGAAGTGGACCGGAAGCGCCAATCTCTCAGCTCGGAGATTTGGTTTTTGGCTCGCTCATGCCGGCCTCGGCGGTCAGGCGTTCGGCAGGACGGGGAGCAGGTTTGGGATTTGAGAGCCAGGGCGAGAGTTCATGCTCGACCGGAAAAAGGACGGCGGCGTGCATGAGAAGAGCAGCTTCGATGGTCAGGCACTCGATTGACCAGCGATTATCGGGCATGCGGGAGATATAATGACCGGAAGCAGTCCGCCGGACTTCGATGGGGAACGTACGGGTCGTCATTCCCTGTCGGACCGTCGCGTACACCAGACCCGGAACCGGGCCGGTTCTCTGTTCAAGATGCATCGTCTCAAAACCTCTGACACTGACTTGGATTTGTCATTTTGACCAAAGAACTGTGAAAACTTCGTTAACACATGTCTAGGTGGATTTTCCGGGAATTTCGGAGCACGAAGAGTTGATGAGACCTCTGTTTTCATATGACCCCACCGAACCCGCCTTTGCCGCCTTCAGTGCCGGGGATCTCGCGGGGGCGGAGGCCGGGTTCCGGGCTATTCTGGCCGGGCAGCCGGGACAGCCGGATGCCCTGCATGGGATGGCCTGTCTGGCGCGGGCCCGTGGACAGGATGCCACGGCGATCGCACTGGTCGGGCGGGCCTTGCAGAAAAGCGGCATTTCTCCTGATCGGAAGGCCCGGATGCACATCACGCTGGGGCTTGCGCTTCTGGCGCAGGGCTATGCTGAAGCGGCGCGCGCAGCCCTGAATGTTGCCGTGATTTTGCAGCCCTCGGACCCGCGTGCCCATGCCGCTCTGGGAGACGCTTTTGTAGCGCTGGGGCGGCGGGGTGAGGCGCGGGAGGCGCTGCGGAAAGCGGCGGATCTGCTGGCGGATGACAGTTTTGTGAGGACGCGGCTCGGATCGCTTTTTCTGGATGACAGGCTGTGGGAGCAGGCTGTCGGGCAGTTCCGGCAGGTCGTGAATCGTAGGCCACAGGACGGTGCGGCACTGGCCAATCTGGGGGCGGCGCTTTTTGCGGGCAATGCGTTCGGGGAGGCGCGGCATGTTCTGCTGCAGGCCTGTGAGTTTGGGGCTCGGACGGCGGAGACACTGAACAGTCTGGGGCTCGTGGAAATGGCGCTGGGCGAGCTTGATGCAGCCTGCGCGACGTTACGGGAGGCGCTGGAGCTTCGGCCTCTGGACGGGCGGATTGCCAACAGTCTGGGCACGGTTCTGATGGAAGTCGGGCGGCTGGAGGAGGCAGAGGCGCTTTTTCAGGCGATCATCACGCGTGAGACGGGCGAGGAAGCGGCGCGGGCGCGGTTCAACCGGGCGACCATTCTGCTGGGGCAGGGTCGGTTTGCGGAAGGGTGGCGGGATTTTGAGAGCCGCCGGGTGTTGCTGGAAATCACGTCTGCGGTTCCGCAATGGGATGGATCGGCGGGAGCGGAGCCGGTGGCTGTTCTCGGGGAGCAGGGGCTGGGGGATGAGGTCCAGTTTCTGCGCTTTCTGACAGAAGCGGCGAAGCGGCGGCCGTTGCGGCTCCGGTTCCGGACGGCGGCGCTGGCGGGATTGATGCCGGAACTGGATCAGGGGTGGATTCTGCCTGCTGATGGGCCGGTTGCGGCTGAGGTCAGTCTGTTGAGTTTGCCGCGGGTTCTGGGGATGGAGGATGAACCGTCTGTTCAGCCTTATCTGACGGTGCCGGAACGGGCGCAAGCCGGGCGGATCGGGATCTGCTGGTCCGGGAATCCGTCCTATCGGTTTGATCGCAGGCGGTCGGTTCCGGTGGAGTGTCTGGACGTGTTGCGGCAGGTTTCCGGTGTGCGGTTTGTCGCGCTTCAGCGGGGTGATGTGCCGGACTGGATGGAACGGGTTCCGCTTGAGACGCCGCTGGATCTGGCGCGGGAAGTGGGGCGGTGCGCGCTGGTGATCAGCGTGGATACGCTGGTGGCGCATATGGCGGGTGCGCTGGGGCGGCCTTTGTGGCTGCTCAACCGTGAAGGCGGTGACTGGCGATGGAAAGATGTGGACTGGTACAGGGATGTCCGGCAGTTCCGGCCGCCCTCCGGTGCGGCGGTTGCCGCGGGGTGGGAGGCCGTGCTGCGGGATGTTGCGGAGGCGCTCAGCTCGCGGGTGTAGTGACCGGAGAGCTTGTGAGGGAGGCGAGCAGGGTTTCGCGCAGGCGGGCGAGGCGGACCGGATCGGTGATTTTCATGCCCAGCAGGTCCCGCACATAGAACACGTCCACGGCGCGCATGCCGTAGGTCGTGATATGGGCCGACGAAATCTGGAGTGACGCGCTGCTGAGGGCGGATGTGACGTCGTGCAGCAGTCCGGGACGGTCGCGGCCATTGACTTCGATGACGGTGTGACGGTCCGAGGCGGTGTTGTCGATGACGACACGGGGTGGGACGTGGATCGCGCGCATCCGGCGCGAGGTGCTGTGATGGCTGGCGTCCTCGATGCCCTTGCGGATGTCGAGACGTCCCGAGAGGGCCTGTTCCACGAGATGGTTCAGGCGACCGAGCTGGTGCGGTTCCTCGAAGGAGCAGCCTTCTCCGTCCTGCACCCAGAACGTGTCGAGCGCCATGCCGTCGCTGAGTGTGTGGATGCGGGCGTCCACGATGGAGGCGCCTGCCACGGCGAGGGCGCCGGCGATCTGGGAGAACAGGCCCGGATGGTCGGCGCAGAGGACGGTGAGTTCGGTGACGCCCCGTTCGGGGATGGGATAGGCCTCGACCGTGACCGGGGAGCGGTAGCGGTCTGAGTCGTGGACCATGCGGGCGTGGCGCATCTGGGTGTCGGTGTCGAAGCCGAGCCAGTAGCTCGGATAGCCGAGGTCCAGAAAGCGGTCGATGCTGCTGTCGGGTAGGGTGCCCGTAAGCCCGTCACGGGCAAGTTCGCGGGCGTGGTTGACGCGGCTGTCGCGTTCGGTGGCGGCCAGCCCGCCTTCCAGGACCTCGGCGACGCGGGAGAAGAGTTCGCGCAGGAGGGTTGCTTTCCAGGCGTTCCAGACCTTCGGGCTGACGGCGCGCATATCGGCGATGGTCAGGAGAATGAGGAGACGCAGGCGTTCGGGGGACTGGATGGTGTCGGCGAGATCGAGGATCGTGCGGGGATCGTCGATGTCGCGGGTGAAAGCGGTCTGGGACAGCAGGAGATGGTGCAGGACCAGCCAGGAGACGGTGTCGGTTTCCTCGGGGTCGAGGCCGAGCTGCGGGCAGATCGTCAGTGCGAGGTCGGCGCCGATTTCGGAATGGTCGCCGCCGCGTCCCTTGCCGATATCGTGCAGCAGGACGGCGACGTAAAGCGCGCGGCGGGAGCGCAGGTCGCTGGCCAGCGTGTAGGCCAGGGGGATCTCGTCCGCCATGCGACCGGCTTCGATCTGGCCCATCATGCGGACGGCTTCGACGATGTGCTCATCGACCGTATAGATATGGTAGCTGTCGAACTGCATCTGTCCGACGACGCGGGACCAGTCCGGCAGGAGGCGCCCGAGGAGGCCGGTCTCGTTCAGGATCGGGAGCCAGAAGGGGACGGCTTTGGTCTCGTCCGCGCTGGGCTCGCAGAGCAGGTCGAGGAAGATTTTTGCGGTTTCGGGATCGTCGCGCAGGGTGACGGCGTGGCGTTCGTTTCGGATGATCTGCTGCATCGCGATGGGGTGCAGGGGCAAGTCGTGGCGGCGGCCGCAGTCGAGCAGGCGGAACATCTCGCGAGGCTGAGCTGCGAAGGTCACGGGCTCGATGGGGCAGATGCGGCCGGCGATGGTCTGGAACTCTTCGGGGCCGGGGACGATTTTGGGTGGCTCGCCGGTGGTCTGGTCCTGAAGATGCATCAGCACGACGGGTTGCAGCACGCTGGTGAGGCGCATGACGTCGCGGGCGGTGAGAAAATAATGCCGCATGAAGCGTTCGACGCCGCGCTGGCGGCCGTGGGTTGCATAGCCCATGCGGCCACCGATGACGGGCTGGACGTCGAAGGTCAGGCGTTCCTCGGCGCGGCCGGTGATGTAGTGCAGGTGCAGGCGCACCGTCCACAGGAAGTCCCACGAGCGGCGGGCGCGGTGGGATTCGCGGTCTGTGAGCAGGCCGAAGGACGCGAAGGATGGTGTTTCGGGTGCTTCGCCGGGGGCGCCGTTGCGGTCGGGGCTTGAGACCGCGCAGCCGAGGGCGGCGCGTCCCATCCAGTTCAGGGTTTGCAGGTCGCGCAGGCCGCCGCGGCCTTCCTTGATGTTGGGCTCGACCATGTAGGGGTTGTCGCCGAAGCGGCGGTGACGCTGTTCGCGCTCGCCGATCTTGCCCATGACGAACTCGCACAGCCGGTCATTCTGAAGGTCGGCGCCGAGCGCGCAGCGCAGGTCGCGGGCCAGGCTGCGCTCACCGTGCAGGAAGCGCAGGTCGAGCAGGGCGGTGCGGATGGTGAGGTCGCTGTCGGCGTCGCGGACGCATTCGGCGATGGAGCGCGTGGCGTGGCCGACGCGCAGGCCGAGATCCCACAGGGCGTAGAGGATGAACTCGATCCGGGTGGTCATGGCCGGGGTCGGGTCGCCAGGGATCAGGAACAGGATGTCGATGTCGCTGAAAGGCGCGAGGAGGCCTGCGCCGTAGCCGCCGGTGGCGCAGAGGCAGAGGGGTTCGCCCGGGGCTTCGTGTTTCTGTGCGGCAAGATCGGCCAGGGCGCAGACCATGTCGTCGGCCTGATGAGCCAGGGCACGGGCGGCATCGACTCCCGAAATCCTGCGCTTTTCGAACCGTTCGCGGACCGTAGCGTGCCCGCTGCCCAGATGGCGGCGCAGGATGGAGAGCACGTTCTCGCGGCTGGTCAGCCCCTGTGTCGCAGCGGTCTCGAGGGCAGCCTTGAGCGGTGAGGCCGGGTCGCGCGGGGGGGAGGCGGTTCGGTCAGACAGGGGCTTATCCGTATCGTCAGCGAAGGGAAGAGGAGGAGTTTCGCCCCAGAAAGAGTTTTCTTTCAAGTGCCGTTTCCGGAGGCGAGGCGTTTCAGATTGTATAACGCATCCAATGCGTCGCGGGGAGAGAGATCATCGGGGTTCAGAGCCCGGATTGCGTCTTCCAGCGGGGATGGGGCGGGCGGCGTTTCTGGCGTGTGAGACGGCGGTGGTTCCGGCTCTGCGACGGCTTCGAAAAGGGGCAGTGAGGAGCGGGCTTCGGCCTGTTCGCGCTCGAACTGGGACAGGAGACGGCTGGCGCGATTGACGACGGATTGGGGGATTCCCGCCAGTTTTGCGACATGCAGGCCCCAGCTCTTGCGGGCTGCACCCGGGCGGACCTCGTGCTGGAAGATGACCTCGCCGCGCCACTCTTTCACGGCCATCGTGTAGGGGGCGAGGCGGGGGAGGAATTCGGTCAGGGCGCCGAGTTCATGGAAATGTGTTGCAAAGATTGTCCGGGAGCCAAGCTGGGTGTGCAGGGCCTCGAGCGTTGCCCATGCAATGGACAATCCGTCGAGCGTTGCGGTGCCGCGGCCGATCTCGTCCACGACGACGAGGGACTTGGGGCCGGCCTGATTGAGAATCGCGGCGGTCTCGGTCATTTCGACCATGAAGGTGGAACGGCCGCGGGCGAGGTCGTCCGCGCCGCCGACGCGGGAGAACAGGCGATCCACGACGCCGATATGGGCGGATTGGGCCGGAACTGGGAGGCCTGCCTGCGCAAGGATGACGGCCAGTGCGGTCTGGCGCAGGAAGGTGGATTTGCCAGCCATGTTCGGGCCGGTGAGCAGCATGGCACGGTGTTCGGGCGGCAGAGCGCAGTCATTGGGGATGAAGCGGGCGTCGGCGCTTCCCGATTCGGCCAGTGCGGCTTCGACGACCGGGTGTCGGCAGGCGACGAGGCTGAACTCCGTACCGTCCGTAACGGTGGGGCGGCACCATGAGCCGCCTTCCGCGAGCAGGCCGCAGGAGCGCAGGACGTCGGCGAGGGCGAGAAACTCGGCGACTTCATCGAGGGCCGGGGTTTGCAGGATGCGGGCGCAGAGCTCGGCGAAGATGCGGCGTTCCAGTGCAGACGCCTTGTCGGCGGCTTCGAGAATGGCGCGGTCCAGGCCGGCGAGTTCTTCCGTGGAGAAGCGGGCGAGGCTGGCCGTGCCCTGACGGAAGGACAGTTCGGGGTTGTCGCGCAGTTTCGTGCCGGCAGCGGACGGGACTTCGATCACGTAGCCGAGCTGCGCGTGGTATTTGATCTTGAGGTTTGAGACGCCGAATTTTTCGGAAAGCTCGCCCTGCATGGCGGCGATGATGCGGCGGCTTTCGTCGCGCAGGCCGCGATAGCGTTCCAGCTCCGTGTTGTAGCCGGGGGCGATGAAACCGCCATCCTCGATCCGGGCGGGCAGGGTTTCGGCGACGGCGGCCTGAAGCTGGTCCAGCAGGGTGTCGGCGCGGCCGTACAGTCCTGCGGTGAGGGTGCGGATCAGGGTGGGCGTGTTCTGGTCGCAGGCGGGCTGGAACAGGGCGGTGATGTCGTTGGCGGCGATCAGCGTGTCGCGGATGGCGGCGAGATCGCGGGGCTGGCCACGTCCGGCAGAGATGCGGCCCAGCGCGCGGGCGGGGTCTGGCGTGCGGCGCAGGATATCGCCGAGAGCGCCGGACAGGCCGGGGATGGATTGCAGCCAGAGCCAGCCGTTCTGGCGGTCCGTGATTGCGGTGGCGTCGGTCAGGGGAGAGGCGAGCCACCGGGCGAGGAGGCGGGAGCCTGCGGCCGTGGCGGTACGGGTGACGGCGCCGAGGAGACTGTGTTTGGTTGCTCCATCGCGGGTGCGGAGGATGTCGAGGCTGGCCCGGGTGGCAGGGTCGATGCCGAGGACGCCGTCCGTGCCCTGCGGGATGGGGCGGGAGAGGCGCGGGAGCGCTCCGGCCTGACTGCGCTGGACGTAGTTCAGGGCCATGGCGCAGGCGATGGCCTGTTCGGGCGGGAAGTCTCCGAGGGCGTCGATCTGGGCGACGCCATAGGCGCGGGCAACGAGGGTTCGGGCGCTGTCGAGCGTGGGTGGAACGGCGACGGGGGCCAGTCGGGACGCGTAATCAGGGGAAATGAGATCGGGTTCGGACAGAATCTCGGCGGCGTCGAGCCGGGCCATCAGTTCGGGAAGGGCGCTTTCGGGGACCGAGGCGGTTTCGAAGGCTCCGGTGGAGATGTCGATCCAGGCTGCGCCGATCGTTTTGGCGCGCTTTTCAGGGCTGCGGGCGATGGCGAGGAGCAGGTTGGCGCGTCCGGCTTCGAGCAGTTCGTCTTCGGTCAGGGTGCCGGGGGTGACGACGCGGACGATAGCGCGGGACAGCGGGCCTTTCTGGGGCTTTTCGCCTTTTTTCGGTGGGGCCTGCGTCTGTTCGGCGACGGCGACGCGGAAGCCGCGGCGGATCAGGCGCGACAGATAGGCCGGGGCGGCCGCGACGGGGACGCCGCACATGGGGATCGGCTCGCCCTGATGGGTGCCGCGGGCCGTGAGCGCGATGTCGAGCGCCATGGCGGCGGCCTGTGCGTCGGAGAAGAACAGCTCGTAGAAATCGCCCATGCGGAAGAACAGGAGGGCGTCGGGTTCCTGGTGTTTGAGGTCGAACCACTGGGCCATCGCGGGGCTGGCGTTTTCGGCGGTAGGCAGGGGCATGAAGGTGCCGATGGGTCCGGTCTCCGGGCTGTCACTTCGGGAAGGGGATTGGAAAATAACGTCTCCGTGCCGGTGTGTGAACCGGCACGGAGGGGTCAGCGGGCGCGTCGGCGGTTCAGGCGTGTCTGGAAAGCCACGGTGGCGTCGCGCAGGCGCACCACTTTCAGGGCGTCGAGCATCACGGCGTAGACGAGCATGCCGAAGATGATCAGCGCCGTGAGCATGCCCAGACGCCACACGCCGTGCCAGGCGGGCAGGCCGGGGGCAACGAGCTTTTCGGCGGCCGCGACCCACAGGGCCATCATGATGCCGGCACCGGCAATGCGCAGGGCGCGGCCTTTCAGGAGCGGATCTGCGATGAAGAGGCCGCGTCGGTGCAGGATGACGGCGAGCAGCGTGCAGTTGACGAAGGCGGCGATCGTGCTGGCCAGCGGCGAGCCGATATGGCCGAGCGGACGGTAGAGCAGAAGGTTGAGGACGAGGTTCAGGGCCAGCGTGAAGAAGCCGATGCGGACGGGGGTGACGGTGTCGCCTTCGGCGAAGAAGGCCGGGGAGACGACCTTGATGAGGACGAAGGCGGGCAGGCCGAGCGCGTAGGCCTGAAGGCACTGGCCGGAGAGGATGGCGTCGCTGACGGTGAAATGGCCGTAGCCGAACAGGGCGGCCATGATCGGGGAGGCCAGGACGATCATGCCGATCATGGCCGGGAGCGTCAGGAGGAGTGTGTAGTCGATGGCGCGGTTGAGGCTGGCATGGACGGCGGTGCGGTCATTGTTGGCGATGTGGCGGGTCAGGAGCGGCAGGAGGGCCGTGCCGGCTGCCGAGCCCAGCACGCCGAGCGGGAGCTGGTTGATGCGGTCTGCGAAATACAGGATCGAGGGCGTGCCGACGGGGAGGTGCGTGGCGATGATGGTGTCGACGGTCAGGTTGATCTGGGTGACGCCGGAGCCAACCAGACCGGGCCCCATGCGGCGCAGGAGCGCGCGCATGTCGGGTGAGAAGCTGGGCCATGTCAGATGCGGAGCCATGCCGGCGCGTCGGGCGGCCCAGTACAGGGCGCCGAGCTGGACGACGCCGGAGAGCGTGACACCCCAAGCGCTGACGACGGCGGTGTTGTGCCAGACCAGTGCGCCGAGAAGGATGGCGGCGATACCGATGATGTTGAAGGTGACATAGGCGGCTGCGGCTGCGGTGAACTTGCCGAGGCCGTTCAGCACGCCCGAAACGAGGGCTGCGCCGCAGATCAGCAGCATGTAGGGGAACGTGATTCGTGACAGGTGCACCGCGGTTTCAAAGCGGCTCCCGGTGAGGCCCGAGCCGATGAAACTCACGACCAGCGGCATGAAGATTTCAGCCAGGATGGTCAGCAAAGCGAGCCAGAGCATCAGTCCGGACAGGGCCTGTCCCGCGAAGCGCAGGGCGGACTGGTGGCCCTTTGTTTCGTAACGCTCGGTGAACATCGGCACGAAGGCGGCGTTGAACGCGCCTTCGCCGAAGAGGCGCCGGAACATGTTGGGCAGGCGAAGCGCGATCAGGTAGGCGTCCTGAACGGGGCCGGCACCAAGGAACGCGGCGAGAAGCTGGTCACGAACGAGGCCGAGGACACGCGAAAGCATGGTCCAGCTGCCGACTGTCAGGAAATTGCGAAGCATTTCCTGATCCTAGCCGATCATTCAGCGCCGTGACATATCCCCCGTTACAGGAAAAGCGCAGTGTGACGGATGGGCTTCAGCGCAGGACCGTTTCGCGGTTGTGCAGGGTCGTTTCGGTTCTGGCGGGCTGCTGGATCGTGGGGCGGATCGCGGCAAGGCCAATGCAGAGCAGCGTGACTTCAAGCATCAGCATGGCGCTGGCCCAGAAGATGCCGGACAGGCCGAGGAAGGTCGTGACGTGATGGGCTACGGCCGGGGTCAGTGCGCCGAGGGCGGCGACAACCAGAAGGGGCAGGATCGGGCGGAGCGGTGAGTCCTTCATAAATGTCTCCTGTCACATTTCTGACTTGAACTGTGGCGGCTTTCGATACGGTTGTTCAAGGAAAAAAGACGAACTTCCCTGTCGCTGTTGCGTGATAGGGGGTGCCATGACCGATTTTTCAACGATTTCCCCGCCTGTGAGTGTCGCCGAGCTTCGTCTGAGGCTGGATCGGATCCGGCGTCTGGCCTGGCTTTTAAACTCTGCCGCGCGGATTCCGGGGCTGCGGCTGAGGGCGGGGCTGGATACGCTGCTGGGGCTTCTGCCCGGAGGCGGTGCGCTGATCGGGACGGCGCTGTCGCTTTATATCGTCTGGGAAGGGCGCCGGATGGGCGTGGACCGCCAGACCGTGCAGCGGATGCTGGGCAATGTGGCGATCGAGGCCGTGGTGGGCCTCGTACCGCTGGCGGGGGATCTGTTTGATACGGTCTTCAAGGCCGATCTGCGGAATATCGCGCTGATCGAAGCCGCGCTTGCGGGGCGGCTCGGGGGTCAGTGATCCAGCAGGACCCTCCGGACGGCTTCCTCGACGCGGTTTGAGGCGGGCTTGGCCAGTGGTGTGAACCAGTTGGCCAGATTGCCGTCGCGGTCAGTCAGGTATTTGTAGAAATTCCAGCGGGGGCGGGCGAGGAAGCCGCCTTGTTTGTCCAGCCAGCGGAACAGCGGGGTGGTTTCGGGGCCGCGCACGTGCTGGCGGGCGGTCATGGGGAAGCTCACGCCGTAATTGCGGTGGCAGAAATTCTTGATGTCTTCGGACGAGCCGGGTTCCTGCTGGCCGAAATCATTCGACGGCACGCCGATGATCATCAGGCCTTCGGGATAGTCGCGGCCATAGCGGGACCAGAGGTGCTGGAGGTCTTCGTACTGGGGGGTGAAGCCACATTTGGATGCCGTGTTGACGATCAGCAGCGGTCGTCCGCGATAGGCCGAAAGGTCGATCGTGTCGCCGGACAGGCCGGGAAGGCTGAAATCATAGGCACAGGTCATGGGGCTTCTCCCTATCAGTCGGCGGCATCCTAGCGGTTCGGGGGCGTGCAGGCGAGAGAGGAGGGGTGGACAGGACGTGACATGACGGACAGGTTCAGGTCGTTTCGGGTTCAGTTCCGGGTGCGTCGTTCTGTTTTTGGGTGAGGAGTTTGCCTGCGTGATCCTGCGCGTCCTTGTCGGCATGGCCGGTCTTCTGTTTCTGGGTGCGCTTTTGTCCACCAACCGCCGGGCCATCGACTGGTCGCTCGTCGGACGGGCGCTGCTGTTGCAGATGCTGATTGCGGCGGTCGTGCTGTGGGTGCCGCCGGGTGCGCATGGGCTGCATCTGATGTCCGATGCGGTGACGAAGGTCCTGTCTTACGGGGATGTGGGCAGTGCGTTCCTGTTCGGCGGGCTGGTTGGGCCGAAGATGAACGGGCTGTTTGGCAATGACAGTTTCGTCTTTGCGCTCAAGGTTCTGCCGGAGATCGTTTATGTCGCAGCCCTTCTGGGGCTGTTGCAGCACTGGGGCGTGTTGCAGTTCCTCTCGAAGCTGATTGGTGGTGCGCTGTCGCGGGTGCTGGGGACGACGGGGCTCGAATCGTTCTCGGCGGTGCTGACGATTTTTCTGGGACAAAGCGAGATGCCGATCGCGCTTCAGACCTGTCTGGCGGAAATGTCGGAAGGGGAGTTGGCGACGGTTCTGTGCAGCGGGACGTCCTCCATCGCGGGGTCCGTGCTGGCGGGATATGCGTCGCTGGGCGTGCCGATGGAGAACCTGCTGGCGGCGTCTTTCATGGCCATTCCGGGCGGACTGCTGTTTTCGCGCATTCTGTTTCCGGGGCCGCGCCGGTCCGATGCGCAGATTGCCGGGGCGGATCACGGGCATCACAGCATGTTCGAAGCCATTGCGGATGGCGCGATGAATGGCGCGAAAATCGCGGTGGCTGTGGGGTCTGTGCTGATTGCGTTTGTGGGACTGATTGCGCTCGCGAACGGACTTCTGGGGGCGGTAGGTCTGTCTCTGGCGCAGATTCTGGGAACAGTGTTTGCGCCGTTTGCCTGGCTGCTCGGGGTGCCGTGGAGCGAGTGTGTCGTGGCGGGCGGGCTGCTGGGGCAGAAGATCGCATTCAACGAGTTCGTGGCCTATGTGAACCTGTCGCCGCTGATCCATGCGCATGCTCTGTCGCAGCGGACGATTACAATCCTGTCTTTTGCGCTGTGCGGGTTTGCGAACATCTCGACGATCGGGATTCTGATCGGGGCATTCGGTAGTGCGGAGCCGCGTCGGCGGACGGATGTGGCGTCGCTGGCTGTTCGGGCCGTGGCGGCGGGGACGCTGTCTAATGCGATGAGTGCGGTGATCGCGGGACTTTTCGTATGATTGCGGGGCGGCTCACGAATCTCTGATCCGAAAATATGTCAGCCCGGCGTAAGGTGAGAATAGTTATCATCTTTCTTGCTGGACTGAGAGTTTCTCCATGCGTCGTTCCGGATTTCTGACCCTTCTTCTGGCCTCTGCGATGGCTGTTCCTTCGCTGGCCAATGCTGCCGACAGTGTGACGGGGGAGCTGAAGGGGATTGATGGTTCTTCGCATGGGATCGTGAATGTGACCGAGGCGCCCAAAGGCGTTCTGCTGCGCCTTCAGGTGCAGGGGCTGACGCCGGGCTGGCACGGGATTCACTTCCATGAAAAGGGGAGCTGTGCGGCTCCAAAATTCACCAGTGCGGGCGCGCATGTTCATGCGGCAACGCCGGTGGTGCATGGTCTGCTGAATGCGGATGCGAATGATGCGGGTGATCTGCCCAATCTGTATGTCGCGGCGGACGGGACGGCGACGGTGGAGCTTTATTCCACGCTGGTGTCGCTGAAGGGGCAGGGGGAGCGTCCGGCGCTGATGGATGCGGATGGGGCGTCCGTGGTCATTCATGCCAAACCTGATGATTATCAGAGCCAGCCGATTGGTGGTTCGGGGGATCGCGTGGCCTGCGCGGTTCTGCACTGAGGCAGGCCCGGCTGTTCAGGCCGGGTGACGGATGATCATGGCCTGTGTGGTCGGGAACTCGATGATGCGTTCGGGGCGGTCTGCGAAGAAGGTGCGGAACGCCTGGGCGACGCCGGGGATGATCGAGAAATCATGGGTGAGAATGATGCCGCCGGGGACCAGACGGGGATAGAAATAGTCCAGTCCGGCCAGGGTGGCGTCATGCAAATCCACGTCCAGATGGACGAACGAAAAACGCAGGTCTTCGAGATCGGATGTGCTGCCGGGGAACAGGCCGGGGTGGAACCGGACGTTCCGGCAACCGGTCAGTTTGCGTTTTACATGCGGCAGGGTGCCGATGAACTGGCCTTTGTGGAAGACGCCGCTTTCGCCACTGCGCACACTTTCGGGAAGGCCCTCGAAGGTGTCGAACAGGTGCAGGGTGCGGTCGTTTTTTACCGAGCAGAGCAGGGCCGCCGAGGCGCCTTCATAGACGCCGAATTCGGCAAAATCGCCGGGTAGGGTGGTCTGGGCTGCGGCGATTTCGTGGAGGATGAAGGCTTCATCCGCGCTGAGGAGCGATCTTGTGCCGCGGATGGCGTGCCGGAGGCTGGAGAGGGTCCGCGGGTCCTTGTGGCCGGAGAGCAGTCGCATCTGCAGGGCGTTCTGCAACCCGAAGGTCAGCGCCCGGGCGATGCGGCTGCATCCGATGATGCGGCGCAACCTCTCGTTTCTCATCCACATGTCATCATGGTTACTCCTGCGTGGGAGGGCGGTCCAGCAGAAGGTGTCGGGCTTCCTCAATCGTGAAGCCTTCGCCCAGGATGCGGGTGACGGTTTCGATGATGGGCGCGCGGACATGGTGTTTGCGGGCGAGGGCGCGCATGGCCGGGGCGGTCAGAACGCCTTCGGCGACCGTGGTGCGGGACGCCAGAATGTCTTCAAGGGAACGGCCTTCGCCGAGTTCGAGGCCGACGCTGTAATTGCGCGAGCCGCGTCCGGTGCAGGTCAGGATGAGGTCGCCCATGCCCGCGAGACCTGCGAGCGTGCTGGCGCGGCCGCCCGTGGTTTCGGCAAGGCGGCTGATCTCGGCGACGGCGCGGGTGATAAGAGCGGCGCGGGCGTTTTCGCCCAGGCCCGCGCCGATCGTAATGCCGGCGCCGATGGCAATGACGTTCTTGGCAGCGCCCGCGAGCTGGACGCCGGCTGCGTCATCGCTGGCGTAGACGCGGAAGGCGGAGGTGTTGAGAAGCGACGTGAGTTTCTGCGCGAGAGCGAGATCCGCGCAGGCCAGCGTTGCAGCGGCGGGGAGGCCTTTTGCGACTTCGATGGCGAAGTTAGGGCCGGAGAGGACGCCGGTCGGGCGGCCGGGCATGGTTTCCGCCAGAACATCGAGCGGCAGGAGGGATGTAGCCTGTTCCAGTCCCTTGCAGCAGGTCACGACGGGAACTGCGGGGTCGAGCACGGTCTGGAGGCGCGTGGAGACGTCACGGGCGGTCTGGACCGGGGTGACGAGCAGGACGACGTCTGCGCTGCGGGGGAAATCACCGGTGATGGTGACGTTGTCGGGCAGGGTGATGCCCGGCAGGCGCGGGAGGGTGCGGGTTCCGGGTGGGACCGGGTTGCGCATCCAGAGGGCCACGTCCGCGCCAGTCGCGGCCGTGGCGCAGGCCAGCGCCGTTCCCCAGGCTCCGGCGCCGATGATCGCGATATGGGGTCTGGTCATGGTTATTCCTCTGCCAGCCGTTCGATGTTGATCTGGATGTCTTCGGCGTCAGGGGAACGCAGGCCGGTGGCGAGGGCTTGCAGGATGTTGCGGGCGTCCTCCTCGAAGCCGAACGGGGCGTTGACGACCAGCAGCCCGCAGCCGTTCAGGCGGGACGGATCGACGGGCGGGCGGAGCAGGAACTCGCAGGCGAGCATGTCCCGGATGCCGGCATCCTGAAGGGCCGTGTAAAACGCGCGGACGGGTGTGCGGTGTTTGATCGGATACCAGACCGCGACGATCCCGGCGCGGAAGCGGGTGCGGATCAGCGCGATGGCATCGGCGCAGCGGGCGAAATCGTCGGGCTTCTCGAACGGCGGGTCAATGAGGACGAGGCCGCGCTTGAAGTCTTTTGGCGGCAGGAGGGCGCGAAGGGCTTCGTAGCCGTCACGGTGATGGACGGCAGCCTGCGGGTCGGCGTGGAAGAGGCGACGCAGGGGGCGGACGTCTTCGGGGTGCAGTTCGCAGGCAATGAGTTGATCCTGCGGGCGGAGTTCGGCGCGGGCGAAAGCGGGGGAGCCGGGGTAGCGGTGCCGGTCCTGTACGTTGGGGCGGACGGCGTCGAGATAGTCCTTAAGCGGTTCGGCGGCTGGCCGGTCCAGAAGCTGGCCGATGCCGGCGCGCCATTCGCCGGTTTTTTCAGCTTCTTCGGACGTCAGATCGTAGCGGCCGCATCCGGCATGGGTGTCGAGGACGACGAAGCCTGCGGGTTTGCGCTTGAGCGCCTTGATGAGTGCGAGAAGCAGCGCGTGCTTCATGCAGTCGGCGAAGTTTCCGGCGTGGTAGATGTGGCGGTAGTTCAAGAGACGTGTTCCGGGGTGGCGGGAGTGCGTTCCGACAGGGGCCAGCGAGGGCGGGCGGCGGTGTCGATTTCGTTGGGGGTTTCGCCCGCATGGAGCCGTTCAAGGGCGGCCCAGGCGACCATCACCGCGTTGTCGGTGCACAGGCGCAGGGGCGGGGCGAAGAAGGGGATGCCGTGGTTTGCGGCGACCTGTTCGAGGGCTTGGCGCAGGGTTTTGTTGGCGGCGACACCGCCTGCGACGACCAGGGCCGTGGCGTTCGGGCTGAGGGCCAGAGCGTGTTCGGCGCGGTCGGCCATCACATCGGCAACGGCGCGCTGGAAGGAGGCTGCGACATCGGCGGCGAACTGGCGGGGCAAGGCGTCGCGGCTGCCGGTCGGGTCCTGCGTGTCGATCAACCGGCTGACGGCGGTTTTCAGGCCCGAGAACGAGAAATCGCAGCCTTCGCGGCCCTTGAGGGGGCGCGGGAGCGGGTAGGCGTCGTCGCGGCCTTCGGTGGCGAGTTTTTCCAGAGCGGGGCCGCCGGGCCAGCCGAGGCCGAGCATTTTGGCGACCTTGTCGAAGGCTTCTCCGGCGGCGTCGTCGATTGTGCCGCCGAGGCGGACATAACGGCCGGTTTCCTCGACCGAGACGCACTGGCAATGGCCGCCCGAGACCAGCATTGTCAGGTAGGGGAAGTGCAGGTCAGCACCCAGGCTGGGGAGGCGCGGGGTGAGGATGTGGGCCTCGATGTGGTTTACGGCCACGAAGGGGCGGTGGAGTGCCATGGCCAGTCCCTTGGCGTAGGAACTGCCGACGATCAGGCCGCCGATCAGGCCGGGGCCGGTCGTGCCTGCGAAAGTGTCGATGTCGGCCAGCGTCAGGGAGGCTTTTTTCAGGACTTCCGCCACCAGTGTGGGCAGGGCGTCCAGATGGGCGCGGGCTGCGATTTCCGGGACGACGCCGCCAAGGATGGCGTGATCGGTCTGGGACAGGACGCCTTCGGCCAGGATCGTGCCGTCATGGGCGAGGATGGCGCAGGCCGTATCGTCGCAGGAGGTTTCGATGGCCAGAAGGGGGCGCAGGGGTGCGGACGGAGAAGTGGCGGGGGCTGACATGGGGCTTATTATGGCCGAGTCTGTCATATCATGACAGTCCCGTGTGAATGGGCTAAAGCTGCCGTTCATGAATGCTCCCGTCCTGCCTTCCGAGGCGCTCCAGAGAGTCGCCGCGGAAGCCGTCCGCCGCTCCCATGCCGCTGAGCCGCCTACCGGCCGCAAGCTCCCTCTTCGTGTCGGGTCGCGGGCGTCTCCGCTGGCGCTGGTCCAGACGCGGAACTTTCTGACGCGTCTGACGCGGTTCTGCCCCGTTCTGCGTGATATGGGCGCGTTTCAGGAATACCAGATCAGCACCGAGGGCGACCGTAACTTGGTGCAGCGCCTGGCGGAAATCGGCGGCAAGGGTCTCTTTGCCAAGGAAATCCATGAGGCGCTGGCAGCCGGGCGGATCGATTTCGCGGTGCACAGTCTCAAGGATCTGGAAACCAACCTGCCGCCGGGCCTGGTGCTGGCCTGCACGCTCAAGCGTGAGGATGCGCGCGATGCGCTGATCCTGCGGGACCGGGATGTAAAGGTTGATCCGCAGCGTCCGTATGACTGTCTGCCCGAAGGGGCTCTGGTCGGCTGTGCGTCCGTGCGTCGTCAGGCGCAGATGCTGCATGTGCGGCCTGATCTGCGGTTCTGTCTGCTGCGCGGGAATGTGCAGACGCGGCTGGACAAGCTGCGGGCCGGGGCGTGCGATGCGACGCTTCTGGCGCTGGCGGGTCTGCGGCGTCTGGGTATGGAAGACCGTGTGGATGTCGTGCTGGAGCCGGACCAGATGCTGCCGGCTTCGGGGCAGGGCATTGTGGGCGTGACGGTTCGTGAGAGCGATCTGGAACTCCGCGAACTGCTGTCCGCGATCGAGGATCCGGAAGCGCGGGCGGTTTCGACGGCCGAGCGTGCGCTTCTGGCGGAGCTGGACGGGTCGTGCCGGACGCCGATCGGCGGTTATGCCCGGATCGAGAACGGTGTGCTGAAGCTGAGCGGCATGATTGCGAGCGAGGACGGGACGTTCCTGCTCCGTCGTGAAATCGAGGGTGCGCCTCTTGAGGCGGCCCGGATGGGGACCGAGCTTGCGGACGAGCTTCGCCGCGACACGCCGGCCCATATTTTTGAAGAAATGAGGCGTCCCTGACGCTTACCCGTCCTGAACCGGGACGTACTGTTCTGGTGACCCGGCCGGAGCCTGGACTGTCCGCTACGATGGCGGATGTCCGGGCGCTTGGCTGGGACGCTGTGGCGTGTCCGATGCTGGACATCACGACATTTGAGCCTGTTGCGCCGGGGGCATTCCGGGCCGTGCTGGTGACGAGTGCGAATGCGCTGCCTGCGTTGCGGGACTGGCCACGGGATCGGCTTATCGTGGCCGTGGGTGCGCGGACGGCGGCGCGGGCGCGCAAGGCCGGGTTCGTGAATGTCGAGGCGGCGGACGGGGATGCGCGGGCTCTGGCGGCGTTCTGCCGGGCGCGCGGCATTATGGGCGCGGATGTGCTGCTGGCCAGTGGCGAGGGTTATGGCGTGGAGCTGGCGCGAGATCTGGGCGTGGAGCGCGTCGAGGTCTATGCGGCGGCCATGTGTGAGGCTCTGCCGGAGACGGCGCAGGATGCGCTTCGGGGCGGGCGCGTCGAGGCGGTGCTGCTGTATTCAGGGAAGACGGCCGAGGCGTTCAGGGGAGCGCTTAGGGCCGAAGAGGTGACGGCGCTGTCTGCCGTGCGGGCGCTCTGTCTGTCAGAGGCCATTGCCGCGCGCCTGAACCCGGAGGAATGGCGCGCGGTGATGTGGCCCGATCCGCTGGAGCAGCTCGGGCCAGTGTCCTGAAATCAGGCTTCGCCGGCGGGTTCCGGGAACTGCTGGGCGCGCTTGGCCTGCCACAGGGCAACAAAGTCGATCGGCTGCAGCACGACGGGCGGGAAGCCGCCGTCACGCGTGACATCGCTGACGATGGAGCGGACATACGGGAAGATCAGGCGCGGCACTTCGACCAGCAGGATCGGCTCGATCAGCTCTTCCGGCGGGTTGTTCAGCGTCACGACAGCGGCATAGGTCAGCTCGGCGATGAACACCGTGCGGCCAGCCTGTCCACCTTCCTGTGCCGGCGGCTCAGCGGCCTCGGCGCGGACGGCCAGGGCGACTTCATAGACGGCCTGGTCTTCTTCCAGACGGTTGGCCTGGACGTCGATGTTGACGGAAATCTGCGGGGCGGAGCGCAGCGTGGTGAAGATGGCAGCGCCAGCCGGAACCTCGAAGGACAGGTCCTTCGTGTACTGCAGGTTGATGGCCAGCGGCATGGCCGGCACGTTTTCCTGGCCCAGGGCGGCGTTGTCGGTGGTGTTCTCTGACATACAGTCTCCGGATCCGCAGGGGCGCACCCCAGGGCGGACATCGATTGGAACGATTGCGATCCCTTGGCGGTAGCATGATGTCCGTTGCGCGCCAAGACACGGTTCTGGCGGACAGATGGTTGAGATCGGAGGGATTGCACCCTATCTCTAGGGCAACAGATCTTTCACCGAACACTGCGAAACACAGGACGTCATGTCTTCCAGCGACATCCACCTCCCCGCCGGTCTCATGGATCACGCGGGTCATCATTTCCCCTGGGACCTTGTGGTCCTGTTCGTGCTCGCCGTGGCGCTGGGGGTGAGGCTTTACCGCGTTCTTGGCCGCCGTGTCGGGATGCAGGGGGTCCGGCAGGAACGTCCCGGAGCCGGGCGTTTCGGTCCGGGCGCGAAGAATGGTGCGGCGCCGGATGCGTCCCGTCCAAGTGCTCCGCCGCCGCTGCCGGGTAAGGCATCGGGCGGACAGGGTGATGCGAACGGGGCGCTCAATGCGGCTGCGGCACCGGAAGTGGATTATGAAATTCCTGCACCTGCAACGCGGGTCGGGACGGTGCTGGGTGAAATCGCGTCCGTTTTCCCGGGATTTTCGCCTTCGGGGTTCCTGAAGGATGCCGAGGACACGTTCCGCCAGGTGGTGCCGGCGTTTGCGGTTGGTGACCGTGCGGTGCTGCAGAAGCTGCTGACCCCGGTTTCCATGGAGTCCTTTTCCGCTGCGATCGATGCGCGGGAACAGGCAGGCGAGACGCAGCGCAGTGATCTGCGTGGTGTTGAGAGCCTGTCCATTCTCGATGCGATGATCGTGTCGGCAGAGGATGGCGCGCGGACGGGCCGAATCGAGGTGAAGATTGTTTCGCGTCAGGTGAACATCCTGACGGACCGCGCGGGTGAGCCCGTGGTCGGGACCGAGGCCGTGACCGAGTTCCATGATCTGTGGCTTTTCGAGCGTGTCGTCGGGCAGTCCGATGCGCGGTGGCGGCTGGCGGCGTCCCGTCCGGCCTGATCCTTTTCGTTTTCTGCTTCGAGTTTTTTACCGATCCGATGAAAAAACTGCTGACCCTGGTGACGCTCGGCGTGCTTTGCGGGTGTACCCCGCAGAATGCGCCGTCTTCGTTTTCGCTCTCTCCTGTTGGTTATGACTCCCTTGCCGGGTGGGGGCAGGAGGATTTTGCCTCCCTGATGCCGCTGCTGCGGAATGAGTGCCGTCGCCTGTCGCAGTTGCCGCCCGAGACGGTGCTCGGCGGGAGTGAGGACATCACGTATGGCCGTCATGCTGCCGACTGGGCCAATGCCTGTGTGGGGCTGGCAACAGCGACGGACGCGCGGACGTATCTTCAGACATGGTTCCAGCCATACGAGGCGGGGACACAGGCGTTCTTTACCGGCTATTTCGAGCCGCAGATCCCGGCTTCCCTGACGCAGGGCGGGGCCTATCAGACGCCGGTCTATGGCCGTCCGCGCGATCTGGTGCGGGCGAAGGCGACCAATGGCCAGATGGTCAGCGGGCGCTGGGTCAACGGGCAGTTTGCGCCGTATTATGACCGTGCCGCGATTGATGGCGGGGCGCTGGCGGGGCAGGGGCTTGAGATTGCCTGGCTGAAAAGCCCGGTGGATCTGTTTTTCCTTCAGATCCAGGGTTCCGGGCGGCTGATTCTGCCGGATGGCGGGCAGGTGCGTGTCAGCTATGACGGGCGCAACGGGCAGGCCTATGTGCCGCTCGGACGTGTCCTTGTGCAGGATGGTGAACTGCCTGCGGATGGAGTCAGTATGGACAGCATTCGGAACTGGCTTGAAGCGCATCCGGACCGGATGATGTCCGTCATGGAGCGCAATCCGAATTATGTGTTCTTCCGCCGTGATGACGGCAATCTGGCGCAGGGGCCGAAGGGGGCGTTCGGGATGCCGCTGACGGCCGGGCGTTCCGTGGCGGTGGACCGGTCCATGGTGCCGTTTGCCATGCCGCTCTGGGTTGAGACGACGCTGCCTTATGGTGTCGGGCAGCAGGTGAACTGGGATCATCTGGTGTTCGCGCAGGATATCGGCACGGATATCAAAGGTGCCGGGCGCGCCGATCTGTTCACGGGTTGGGGGGCTGCGGCGCAGGCCGTGGCCGGGAACCTGCATGCACATGGGCGGATGGTGCTGTTCCTGCCGCGTCCTCCTGCGGAACCTGCCGCACAATGATCCGCAGTCGCCGGGAGAAGCTCGGTGTCCATACGCTGATCCGGGGGGACTGCACGACGGTCCTCAAGCGGATGCCGTCGCAGAGCGTGGACGTTGTGGTGACGTCGCCACCCTATAATCTGGGGGTGCCGTACCGGACCTATCAGGACCGGCTGCCCGAGGATGCGTATCTGGACTGGATGGAGGATGTCTGCACCAGTCTGTCCCGCGTCATGAAGGATGATGGATCATTCTTCCTGAATATCGCGGGGTCGTCCTCACAGCCCTGGCTGCCGTTCGAGCTGATGACGCGGCTGCGCAGGCTGTTCGTGCTTCAGAACCATATCACCTGGATCAAATCGATCTCGGTGGGTGAGATCACTTACGGGCATTTCAAGCCGTTGAATTCGGCGCGTTTCGTCAATCGTAACCATGAGCATGTGTTCCATCTGACCAAGACAGGAAATGTGCTGGTGTCGCGGCTGGATGCGGGTGTGCCGTTTACGGACAAGAGCAATATCGTGCGGCGGCAGCACATCACGGACCGGCGATGCCGGGGCGATACGTGGTTCATTCCCTACGAGACCGTGCGCAGCCGCAAAGAGAAGTTCAGCCATCCGGGGACGTTCCCGGTGGCGCTTCCCGAGGCGTGTATCCGGCTGCATGGGTTGCGGCCGGGTGGCGTGCTGCTGGATCCGTTTATGGGATCGGGCACGACGCTGGTGGCGGCGGAGCGGATGGGCTGTGTGGGGATCGGAATTGATACCGATACGTCCTATGTAAACGTGGCGCGCAAGCGGGTGCGGGCGGCGATCGATCATGAGGACGAGGATTAATCGACAACACCTGTTTTCCTGACAGGTTCAATCACTTTGACTTTGTGTATCACTTTTCCGCATTATCACGACACCGTGAGTATGAGGAGAAAAGTGGTGCGTTCCAGCACGATTACAAAAGGAATTGCCGGTCTGGTGGCGCTGGGCGTTGTCGCCTGGGGCGGGACCGTCACTTATCTTGAGCATTTTGATCATGCTGGAGCACCGCAGCTGCCCGCCAGCAGCCCGACGCGTCAGGACCCGACGGCCATGGCGGCGTTCGCGGCCCTTCGGGAAGTGCGCTGCGATTACTGCCATACGCAGAACGTTGAGCTGCCGTTCTATTTCAAGCTGCCGCTCGCCAACCAGATCATGAAGCGTGATCTGGTGCAGGGGCAGCGTCATTTTGAATATGCGCCGGTTCTGACGGCCCTGCAGGACGGCAAGCCGCCTTCCGTCGAGCAGCTTTCCCGCATTGAGGAAGTCATCACGCAGAACCGGATGCCGCCGGCAGCCTATCTGCTGATGCACCCGCATGCGCATCTGGACGAGAAGCAGCGTGCGGACATCCTGAAATGGGTGCGTGAGCAGCGTGAGCGTTACTATGCGACGCCGGGCGTGGCGGCGCAGTTCCGTGGCGAGCCGATCCAGCCGATCCCCGAAAGTGTCGATGTGAACTGGAAGAAGGCCGAGCTGGGCCGGGCACTGTTCTTTGACAAGGGTCTGTCGGGTGATGGCACGCTCAACTGCGCAAGCTGCCATGGTCTGAACAAGGGTGGCGTGGACAATCTGACGACCGCGACGGGTATTGGTGGCCAGAAGGGGCCGATCAATGTGCCGACCGTCTATAATTCCGTGTTCAGCATGGCGCAGTTCTGGAACGGCCGTGCGAAGGATCTGGCGGAACAGGCGGCAGGGCCGGTCATGAACCCGCTGGAAATGGGGTCGCATGACTGGAACACGGTGGCCGATCATGTCCGCAGCACGCCGGGTTATGCCGAGCAGTTCAACGCGGCTTTTGGCTCCGACCAGATCGACAAGGACACGATCACGGGGGCGATTGCGGAATATGAAAAGACGCTGATTACGCCGGACAGCCGCTTTGACCTGTATCTGAAGGGCGATGCGAAGGCGATCACGGCGCAGGAAAAGCGCGGGTATGAGCGCTTCAAGGAAATCGGCTGCTCGGGGTGCCATAGCGGCATTGCCGTGGGTGGTGACGCCTATGAGATCCTGGGGCTGGAAGGGCCGTATTTCGAGAACCGTCACACGAAGCTGACGGCTGCGGATGAAGGCCGTATGGCTGTGACGCATCAGGAAGGCGATCGTGAGCGGTTCAAGGTTCCGAACCTGCGCAATGTCGAACTGACGGGTCCTTGGCTGCATGACGGTTCGGCGACCACGCTGGAGCAGGTCGTGCGGGAGATGGCACGCTACGAGACGCCGGATCATGACATTGCCGATCAGGATGTCACGGATATCGTGGCGTTCCTCAAGACGCTGACGGGCAAGTATGAGGGCATTCCGCTGAAGGATGTCTCGGCTGACCAGCCGCTGCGGGCTCCGGCTTCGAACTGAAGTCTACGCAAGCTGCGTGAATGAAAAACGGCCCCGGGGTGATCCGGGGCCGTTTTTTTATGGGCTGCGTCTGCGGGTGTTTATTGGGGAACGGGATTGCATTGCGGGGTGACGGGCTGGCCGGTCATGACGGCTGTCGTAAAAGTGGCGGAGTCCGGCAGGGAGCCGTTTACGACCTGGCTGTGGTCCAGTCCCTTGTAGAGATGGGCCTGAACGGTTGAGCCTGCTGCGCAGGCGGCTTTGACCAGACCGAGCTGAAGGGCGGGGGGCACGTCGCGGTCTTCTGTTCCGGTGCCGGTGAAGAGGGGCTGGGCCAGCTTGAGCGTTGGGAACGCCATGGCTTTCAGGGCCGGGCTCATGGCCTTGAGGAAAGTCGGCTGGAGGCTGTTCTGCAGGGTCAGGCCGGCTTCCTGCGTCTGATGGGACAGGGAGGTCAGGCATTCATGGGCGGCGTTGCGGTAAACGGGCAGCGCTTTAGGCGTGAAGGCCTGTTCGGGACGGAAATGCGGATCACGTCCTTCCAGTCCGGCGGCAAGGTAGAAGACGTAATTGATCAGCGGGCTGTAGCCGACGCCGGGCTGTGACGCGGCTTTGAGCAGGCCACCGAGCAGTTCGGGCGTCACGTAAGGCGCGCCGGTGGCCACGGTGCCGCGGATGTCCAGTTCAAGCGCGTAGGTTGGTGCGTAGGATGCTGTGGCGACGGCCGCACCGCCTCCCTGCGACTGGCCGACGATCATGATCCGGTTTTGCAGGTTTGGGACGTTGGCGAGGGCAGCACGAACGCTGTCGAGGACGCTGTAGGCTTCGACGCGGGTGTCCAGATAGGGATGGGTGCCGGGTGTTCCGAGGCCCTGATAGTCGGTGGCGACGATGGCGAAGCCGCGCTTCATCCAGGCGGACAGATAAGTACGGTTGCGGTCGCTGTACGGGTTGAGAGAGGGCGCGCAGCTGTCATCCACGCCGACAGTGCCATGGGCCCAGGCGACGATCGGCCAGCCACCCTGCGGAGCCGGACCCGCGGGCAGGATGATTTCGGCCGTGACGGGAACGAGGCCCTTGCCGGTGATGCCGTTGGTCGAAAGATAGGTGATGCGCAGGGCGCGTCCGGCGTCCGGAAGGCCGAGGGCCTCGGCAAGTGGGGTCGAGGCGGTGATGGTTCCGGGCTTCTGGACACCGGACGGGGCCGCGTGTGCCATAGTGGTGAGGGTGGCGGCGCAGAGGGCCGTGCCTGCAAGCAGGGGAATGAGTTTGCGCAGGGAAGGCAGGGGCATGGGAAATCCTTGGTCAGTCTTGCTTTGCAGGCCGGACATTCTCATGCCCGGTGCTGGCGAGACTGACGCCATGACCCTTAAGGTCAAGTGAATTTCCGATGGTGCCTGTGGTCTGATCGTTCCGGTTCAGTCGTTCTGGGCGAGGCGGCGGTCGGCGGCCTTGTCGATCCGGTCACGCTCTTCGGCGGTGAGGAGGCCGCGCTCGTATTCCTGTGTGGCGCGGGCCTTGGCGTTGCTGGCGCGGGCGCGGGTATCGATCGGGTAGGCGCGCTTTTCAGGGAGGCCGAAAGCGCTGTCAGGCAGTTTGTCGCGTTCTTCCTGGGAGAGATGGCTCATGGTTCTGTTCTTTCTGAAATGGAACCCGGACTGTGAACGTATCAGGGCAGCGAAAGTCCCGAAATCCCGAAAGAACATTGTTCAACGCTGCCGGAAGCCGTTACATGCTCGGGGCCTGAATCCCGTTTTTTGGGAGGGGTGGTCAGACAGGAAGTGAGGACGGCGTGGCGAAGCGGGATCTGAGGGAGGACGAGGCGACCCTGTGGCGGATGGTGGTCCGCGACATCAAGCCGCTGCGTTCTCCGCGGGCTCCGAAACGCATGATGCCTGTGGTCAAGGCCGAGCCGCCTGCGTCCATGCCGGACATTGCGCGGTCTGCGCCTTTGCCGGCGCGACGGTCCTTTGTTCCGGCCCAGCCGAAGAAGCCTGTTTCCCGGCCGGCAGAGCTGGCCGTTGGTGTGCGGGCGCCGGGGTTGGACGATACAAGCTGGAAGCGTCTGTCACGCGGGCAGATGAAGGTCGATGCGCGGCTCGATCTGCATGGTTATGTCGTGCAGGAGGCGTTCGAGCGGCTGTATGATTTCATGCAGCGCGCACGGGTGCGGAACTGGCGCTGTGTCGAGGTCGTGACAGGACTGGGGAGCGGGCAGACCAGCGGGCTGATCCGTCGCGAACTGCCGATGTGGCTTCAGCGGGGGGATCTGCGGTCCATGGTGCTGGCCGTGGTGCATCCCCATGCGGCCAATCACGGGTCTGTTCGCATTCTGCTGAAGACCCGCCGCCGCTGAGCCTGTCAGATGTGGCGGGTTTCCTGCCCTTCGCGCCAGCGGGGCGTGTTGACGGCGAGCCAGCGGCGTAGGGCGAGCGTGGCGCCGAGATCGGGGACCGTCCGTGACAGGAACGGGGCGGCATTTTCACCCGTCGCCAGCTTGAAATGATGCATATCGGCCCAGCTTCGCACGCCGGAATCCGCGGCGGCGGCCGAGCAGGCATGGCTCCATCGTGTGACGACGTCGGATGATGTCAGCATCGGCAGGGCAATGGCCATGGCCGTGTCGGCTGCAGCGGAGACGGCCTGACAGGCGTGATAGAACGGGCCTTCGGGCGGGCGGTGCCGGGCCTGCTGATAGGCTTCCATGAAAATGGGAATGGTCGTCGAATGCGTGTCGGTCAGGTCGCCGGTGGAATAGATGGCGCTCGTGCCTTCGGGGAGGTTGGCGAGGACGTCATCCAGCGGGCGGTCCAGCGTGTAGGGCGAGACCTGAACGGCATCGACTGTTCCGGCATGAAGCGCGGCCAGGGCCGTTGAGGAATCGACATAGCCGGGCATGGGAACGGGACGCAGGCCGAGCAGGGACAGGCCCATCAAGGCGTTCAGTTCCGGTCCGCCGACCCGCGAGACTGCGAGGCGGACAGGATGGTCATGGAAGAAGCCTGTCAGGCGGCTGCGCAGGGTTTTGTGCAGTTCCGTGCGCGCGATGACGACGGTGGTCGTGGAGGCCACGAGAACGGGGGTCCAGCGGCCGAAATCATAATGGACGCGGGAGTCGCCGGTCAGCGATGCCAGAAGTGTGGCAGCGGGCAGGACCAGGGCCGTGCTGCCGTCGGGCGCGCTGTTGGCGTCGAACAGATTGGCAGCGCGGACGCCGTCTTGTCCGATGTCGGGGGTCAGTTCGAGAGGCGTATCCAGATCCAGCGCATGGGACAGGGCGCCATTTGCGAGTTCCGCGAACTGGCCGGGAATGGAGGCGAGCGTGCCGCCCAGAAGGAGCTGGACATCCGTCAGGGCGCCAGCGCGGGCCAGGTTTTTCAGGAGGGGAGCGGCTCCGGTCAGAGCCGCCAGCCCCTTCAGGGCTGCACGTCGGGTCAGTCTCACGGCCAGCGGACTTCCGGCGGCATGCTCATCAGGATAGCTTCGGTGTTGCCGCCCGTTTTGAGGCCGAACAGCGTGCCGCGGTCATGGAGCAGGTTGAATTCGACGTAGCGGCCGCGGCGGATGAGCTGGGCGTCGCGGTCGGCTTCGGTCCAGGGGGTGAACATGCGGTGGCGGACGACGGCCGGGTAGGCGTCGTGGAAGGCCATGCCGACGTCTTTGGTGAAGGCGAAGTCCAGATCGACGTCACCGGTATAGAACTGGTCGTAGAAGATGCCACCCAGACCGCGCGGTTCGTTGCGGTGATGCAGGTGGAAGTAGCGGTCACACCATTCCTTGAAGCGGGGATAATGCTCCGGGTCGTGGCGGTTGCAGGCGTCTTCGAAGGATTTGTGGAAATAGGCGGCGTCCGACTGGGCTTCCGCGCTTTCGGGGAACATCGGGGTGATGTCGCCGCCGCCGCCGAACCAACCCTTCGTCGTGACGATCATGCGCGTGTTGAAATGCGCGGCACTGACATGCGGGTTGCAGGGATGTGCGACAAGGGACACGCCGGTGGCGAAAAAGCGCGGGTCTTCGTCGGCACCGGGGATGTTCTTGCGAAATTCGGGGGAGAACTCGCCCCAGACGGTCGAGACGTTGACGCCGACCTTCTCGAACACGCGACCGCGCATGACGGACATCACGCCGGCGCCGCCTTCGGGTCGCTCCCAGGCGGTGCGTTCGAAACGGCCGGGGGCCGTGCGGTCACGCAGGACCTGCGAACCACCTTCGGCTGCTTCGTCTTCGAGTTTTTCGTAGGACGCGCAGATGCGGTCGCGGAGGGTTTCGAACCAGGCTTTGGCGTCCTGCTTGAGGGCGTCGTGAGGCACGTCTGGACGAACGGTTTCGGCGAAACCTGGGCTGATCTGGTCCATGTTTTCTTCCCCCGTCTATACAGGACAAAACTTCGTTACGCGCAGTGTCCTAGCAAATCGTGCCGTCGCCGAACAGTTGGCGGATGCATGTCTGACGTTCATTCGTTGCGGGCATCCGTGGCGGGACGATGGCGCAAAGACGTTTTCATTTCGTAAAAACGGCCACGTTTTGTGAAAAAGTTTCTCTGAATGCTGCAACACGCGGCTTGCGGGCGGCAAGGCTTGCGTGTCGGGCCGTCTCGTGGTCCAGAACGGGCGAGCGGATCAACCAGAAATCAGGAACAGACATGTCTTCGGAACAGGAAATCCAGCCCGTCATCGGTGTGATCGGTGGCTCGGGGCTGTATGACATTGACGGACTCGAGAACAAGGAATGGCGCCGGGTGGAAACGCCCTGGGGCGAGCCTTCGGATGAACTGCTGTTCGGCACGTTCGAGGGCGTGCAGTGCGTGTTCCTGCCGCGTCACGGGCGGGGGCATCCCATTCCGCCGTCGCGTCTGAACTTCCGCGCCAATATCGATGCGCTCAAGCGGGCCGGTGTGACGGATATCCTGTCGCTTTCGGCTGTGGGGTCGCTCAAGGAAGAGCTGCCGCCGGGTCATTTCGTGCTGGTGGACCAGTTCATTGACCGCAGCTTTGCGCGTGAGAAGAGCTTCTTCGACACGGGCTGTGTGGCGCATGTCGGCATGGCGGATCCGGTTTCGGCGCGTGTGCTGGATGTGGTGCAGGGCGAGGCGGCTTCGCTTGGGATTCCGTTCACGCGGGGCGGGACGTATCTGGTGATGGAAGGTCCGCAGTTCTCAACCCGCGCCGAGAGCGAATTGTACCGGTCCTGGGGCTGTTCGGTGGTGGGCATGACGAACATGCCGGAAGCCAAGCTCGCCCGTGAAGCGGAGATGAACTACGCAACTGTTGCGATGGTCACGGATTTCGACTGCTGGCACTCCGACCATGACAGTGTGACGGTCGAGGCTGTCGTGAAGGTCATGAAGGGGAATGCGGATAATGCGCGTCGCCTGGTGAAGGCGGTCATTCCGGTGCTGGGCAGGAAGCGTCCGGTGGATGCGAGCGCCGAGCGGGCTCTGGATCATGCGATCATTACGGCGCCTGCTGCCCGTGATCCGAAGCTGATGGCCAAGCTCGATGCTGTCGCTGGGCGTGTTCTGAAGCAGGGCTGAGGCTCTGCGGATGCCGCGCCTGCGTGATGCGGGCGCGGCTGGAACCGTGATCGGCTGAGGGGATCAGTCGAAATTGTGGTTCGGATCTGCGTCGACATCAATGCCTGCACGGGCATCGTCGATTTCAACGCCGTCGAGTTCCGGCGGCGGCAGGTCCTTGACCGGGGTGCCCTGCGGGACGCCCTTGATGGCGATCAGGTCGGTCGCCTTCTCGATATAGCCTTCGGGGCCGCAGGCCGGCTTGCCGTCGGCTTCCCACAGGAGGCGCGCTTCGTGGCGGATTGCGGCGTCGCGCTTGGGGTCGGCTTCGAGCGGATTGCTGCTCATCTTAAAACTCCTGTCTGGTCGGGCGCAGGACGATCTCGTTGATGTCCACGTCGTCAGGCTGTGAAATGGCGAAGGCGATGGCACGGGCCACTGAGTCCGCCGGGATCGCCATCTTATAGAACTCTTCCACGGTTTTGCGACTGTCTGTGTCGCCGCTTCCGGACTTGAGTTCGCTCTGGACCGCGCCGGGCTCGATGGAGGTGACGCGGAAGGTGTTGCCGGCTTCCTGTCGCAGGCCTTCGCTGATGGCGCGGACCGCGAATTTTGTGCCGGAATAGACGGTCCCGCCCGGAGCAAAGACCTTCAGACCAGCGACGGAGGACAGGTTGATGACATGTCCGGATTTCTGTTTTTCGAACACCGGCAGGGCGGCGGCGACGCCGTAGAGCACGCCCTTGATGTTGATGTCGATCATCCGGTCCCACTCATCGACCATCAGCTTCTGGATGGGGGCGATGGCCATGAGACCGGCGTTGTTCACCAGAACGTCCAGACGGCCGAAATCGCGGGTGACGGCGGCGACGGTGTCTTCCACCTCGGAGCGTTTTGTGACGTCGAGTGTATAGGCGCGGGCGGTCTGGCCCTGTGCCGTGAGTTCGGAGACGATCTCGTCCAGCCGGTCACGGCGGCGGGCGGCGATGGCCACTTTTGCGCCCTGAGCGGCAAGGTAACGGGCCGTGGCTTCGCCGAGTCCGGAACTGCCGCCCGTGATGAGGACGACCTTTCCGGCGATGTTGTCCGTGGTCATGGTGGGGCTCACTTCTGTTCGAGATGAGACTTCAGGAAATCGACGCTGCGGGACCAGGCGAGGTCACGGGCATCGCGGTTGAAGCTCGGGCGCTCGGGGCAGCCGAAGCCGTGACCGGCGTCGTCATAGACGTATTCCTCGACCTCGGGGCGGGCGTCGCGGATTTTCTGGATTTCGGTGTGGGGGATGGAGGAATCCTCGCCGCCGAAATGCAGTTCGACCGGGCAGTGCGGTGCGGTTTCGACATGGTTGCCGATGCTGCCGCCATACCAGCTCACGGCTGCGTCCACGTCATGGGTACGGGTGGCGGTGAGCCAGGCGAGGAGACCGCCCCAGCAGAAGCCGATGATGCCGACTTTCTTGTGGCCAGCCTCGCGCAGAGCCTTTGCGCAGGCCGCGATGTCGGCGAGGATCTTGTCGGACGGGATCCTGCTGCGCAGTTCGAGACCCTCAGTCACGCCGGCCTGCGTGTATTCCAGAATGACGTCGGGTTTGACGCGGTCGAAGACGGCCGGGGCCAGGACGTGGAAGCCTTCGGCTGCGAAGTCGTTGCAGACGTTGCGGATATGGGTGGTGAGGCCGAAAATTTCCTGCACGACGATGACGGCGAAGGGCGACTCCGCGGAGCCGGCTTCCCAGGCCTTGAAGCTGTGGCCATCGGATGCCGTCAGGCTGGTCATGTGACCGTCAGCGCTGGAAGCAGGGGTTTTGTTGTCCGAGGGGCTGTGTTTCATGTCTGTGTATCCAGTCTTGTAATGCCCGGAAGGCCATGAGCCATGAGCGACGTCATCAATCTCCGTCGGGAACGCAAACGCCGCAAGAGCGTAGAGGATGCGAAGGTCGCTGATGCGAACCGCCGTCTGCACGGCCGGACCAGGGGGCAGAAACTGGCTGAAACGCTTGAGAAACAGCGGATGCAGGCGCTTCTGGACGGGCGGAAACTTTCTTCCGGAGCACCTTCGGACGAAAGCGAGAATCCTTGACGCAGAGGGTGGGGGCGACTATGTCTTTGGCACTCTCCATAAGAGAGTGCCAAAATGCACTGCAGTCATTGAGTGCAGCAACCCGGTCACGCTGCTTTGTACAAGGGTGTGGCCATAAATGGAGCGATCCATGACGAAGTTTCGTCCCCTTCATGACCGCGTGGTGGTCCGTCGCCTGACGGGCGAAGAGAAGACCGCTGGCGGCATCATCATTCCTGACACCGCCAAGGACAAGCCGACCGAAGGCGAAGTCGTTTCTGTCGGCCCGGGTGCCCGCAACGAGCAGGGTCAGGTCGTGGCTCTGGACGTCAAGGCTGGTGACAAGGTGCTGTTCGGCAAGTGGTCCGGCACCGAGGTCAAGATCGACGGCGAGGAGCTGCTGATCATGAAAGAGAGCGACATCATGGGTGTGATCGGCTGATCAGCCGTCCCCGTTTCCTCTCGTAAGACCCTCATTCAGGAGTAAGAATTATGGCTGCCAAGGACGTAAAGTTCGGCGCTGATGCCCGCGAGCGTATGCTGCGTGGCGTTGATATCCTCGCAAATGCCGTCAAGGTGACGCTGGGCCCGAAGGGTCGTAACGTTGTTCTCGACAAGAGCTTTGGCGCACCGCGCATCACCAAGGACGGTGTGTCGGTTGCCAAGGAAATCGAACTGGCTGACAAGTTCGAGAACATGGGCGCCCAGATGGTCCGCGAAGTCGCGTCCAAGACGAACGACATCGCAGGCGACGGCACCACGACCGCAACCGTGCTGGCCCAGGCCATCATCCGTGAGGGCGCCAAGGCTGTTGCTGCTGGCATGAACCCGATGGATCTCAAGCGCGGCATCGACAAGGCTGTTGGCGTTGTTGTTGACGAACTGAAGAACAACACGAAGAAGATCACGTCTCCGGAAGAAATCGCCCAGGTCGGCACGATTTCCGCCAATGGCGAGACCGAGATCGGCCAGATGATCGCTTCTGCCATGCAGAAGGTTGGTTCCGAAGGCGTCATTACGGTGGAAGAAGCCAAGGGCCTGCACACGGAACTCGACGTTGTCGAGGGCATGCAGTTCGACCGTGGCTACATCTCCCCGTACTTCGTGACGAACCCGGAGAAGATGACGGCTGATCTCGACAGCCCGTACATCCTGATCCACGAAAAGAAGCTCTCCTCGCTTCAGCCGATGCTGCCGCTTCTCGAAAGCGTTGTTCAGTCCGGCCGTCCGCTGGTGATCATCGCCGAAGACGTCGATGGTGAAGCACTGGCCACGCTGGTCGTGAACAAGCTGCGTGGTGGTCTGAAGATCGCTGCCGTCAAGGCTCCGGGCTTCGGTGACCGTCGCAAGGCCATGCTGGAAGACATCGCCATCCTGACGGGCGGCCAGGTGATCTCCGAAGACATCGGGATCAAGCTGGAATCCGTCACGCTCGAAATGCTGGGTCGCGCCAAGAAGATCCACATCGAGAAGGAAAACACCACGATCGTCGAAGGCGCTGGCAACAGCGACGACATCAAGGGCCGTTGCAACCAGATCCGTGCGCAGATCGAGGAAACGACGTCCGACTACGACCGTGAGAAGCTCCAGGAGCGTCTGGCCAAGCTGGCTGGTGGCGTTGCCGTCATCCGCGTCGGTGGCAGCACCGAGGTCGAGGTGAAGGAGCGCAAGGATCGCGTTGACGATGCCCTGCACGCAACCCGCGCTGCCGTTGAAGAAGGCATCGTTCCGGGTGGTGGTACGGCTCTGGCCCGCGCATCCTCCGCTCTGAAGGGTCTGACCTTCGACAACGACGACCAGCGCGTCGGTGGCGAGATCGTCCGCAAGGCCCTGCAGGCTCCGCTGCGCCAGATCGCGTTCAACGCTGGTGAAGACGGTGCGGTCATCGCAGGCAAGGTGCTTGAGAACGACGGCTATGTCTTCGGCTTCGACGCCCAGAAGGGTGAGTACAAGGATCTTGTGTCGGCCGGTATCATCGATCCGACCAAGGTTGTGCGTACGGCCCTGCAGGACGCCGCTTCGGTTGGTGGTCTGCTGATCACGACGGAAGCCATGGTTGCCGAGCGCCCCGAGAAGAAGGCTCCGGCCGCTGCTCCGGGTGGCATGGGCGGCATGGGTGACATGGACTTCTGATCGAAGTCCGGTCCCTTTCCTGTCCCTTCTCCGGAAGGGGCGGGGAAGGCTCCCAGATGTTGCAAAAAAGCCTCTGGCCTGCGGGTCAGGGGCTTTTTCTTTGGCTGCTTAGTTACTAATATGCAACGATAAAACCGGGTCAGGGTATTGTGTTGCGATTTTCACACATGTTGCATCTAAGTGAGCGTTTAGAGCATGGCTGATATGTATTTTTCGTGACAGTCACGCTTTGAGATCTTTAGAGAGACGTCATCATTCTTCTGAAGGATTTTGTTCTTTGCTGAACACGTCTCGTCGTCACCTGTTGCTGTGTGCATCAATTCTCGGAGTTGGAACCCTGTCGGGGACGGCATTCGCCGCATCCACGACGCAGTCCGAGCAGAGTGCCCACAAAGCTGTGCATCACAAGACGACCGCTTCCAAAGCTGCCAAGGGTTCCACGTCCACCGCTGCTGCGCCTGCCACGGCTTCCGCTGTTGCCGTGCCGGTCACCACAACTTCATCCGGTGCAAGGCGACGCAGCCGTGCAGCTGCTCTGGAAACCCCGAGCGTTTCGGGCGGCACCGAGCGTATGGTTGTCACGGGATCGGCGCTGGCCTCCTCGAACAACCAGAACGCCAACCCCGTCCAGATCGTGACGGCAAAGCAGATCCAGCAGACGGGCGCGACGACGCTCAGCGACTTCTTCGCACGTATTCCGTCCATCGGCGGAACGGGATCGAACAACGCGGAGACCAATGGCACGGGTGGTGCGGCCTGTACCGATATCCGTAACCTCGGCTCCAACCGCGTGCTCGTCCTGATCGACGGCAAGCGCGCCACGCTGAACGGTCAGTCGAACTGTATCGATCTGAACGCCCTGCCGGTCCAGCAGATCGCCAGCGTCGAAATCCTGAAAGACGGCGGTTCCGAGCTTTATGGTGCGGATGCCGTGTCGGGCGTCATCAACATCAAGATGCGCCATGACCTTTCGGATGGAAACATCACGATCCGTGGTGGCATCACCGGCCATGGCGACAACGATACGGGCATGATCTCCGCCTACAAGGGCTGGAATTTCGATCATGACAAGGGCAACCTGACGCTGTTCGGCCAGTACATGACGCAGGGCGGTGTCCTGCAGCGTGACCGCGGCTGGGCCAACCCGGTGCAGCTGACGGATAACCCCGTGGGTGCGGGTGGAGAGGCCTTCGGTTCCGGTTATTCGAACTACACGCATGTCCAGAACAGTGCGACGGGTCTGAGTGCTGCTGTTGCGCCGGATGGCAAGACGGTCAGCGAGTGGGGCACGAACAACCGTTATGATTACGGCCGTCATCAGAGCCTGCTCAACCAGCTTCAGAATGCCAGCCTTTCGGGTGATTTCCACTACGAATTCAACCGGCATGCCAACCTGTATTCCAATGTGATGTACTCGCATCGGACCAGTTCCACCTACATGGCGGCCGAGCCGTTCGACGGGTCCGTGCCTCCCAGCACCCTGCCGTCCGTTCTGACGGTGCCGGCGAATGATCCGAACAATCCGTTCGGTCAGGACGTAGATGTCACGAAGCGTCTGACGGAGCTCGGGGATCGCCGTGACGAGAACGCCACTGACACAGTCACCGCGAAGGTGGGCGTAAATGGCGAGATTGCGTATGGCTGGAATTACGACGTGTCGTATACCTATGGTTCCAACATGTCGACGGACCATATGGAGAATGTCGGGTCCTACACGAACCTGCTGAACGCCTATGGTCTGCAGCAGACCGATCCGTCCAACGCGTCGAGCGCGCTTGTCTATAATCCGTCGGTGTGCCCGTCCTTCGGGTGCAGCAATCCGTTCGGGACGATGGGCAGCCAGGCTGCGTCCTACGTCAACTACAACACGAACACGCATTCGCATTACCAGCTTCGTGACTGGAACCTGCGCATCAACAACAACCATGTGACGACAATGCCCTGGAAGGGCGGCGGCGATCTGGGTATTGCGCTGGGCTTCGAACATCGTGGCGAGCAGCTGACCAACACGCCTGACGAACTGATCAGCAGCGGGCAGAGCCTGACCAACACGGTTCTGCCGACCAGCGGTGGCTTCGACGTGACGGAAGGTTATGCGGAAGCCAAGGCGACGCTTCTGAAGAACGTCTTCCTGGCGAAGGATCTGACGGTCGACGTGCAGGGTCGTGCGTCGGGCTACAGCACGACGTCGGATACGGCGAAGAACTGGAAGGCGTCCATCAACTGGGCTCCGACACGGGACATCCGTTTCCGCGGTACGATCGGCACGTCCTATCGTCAGCCGAACGTGTATGAACTGTATGGCGGCCAGTCGCTCAGCTACAACCTTGCCAATGATCCGTGCGATGCGGGCCAGGTTGGTACGTATGGTGCTGCTTCGGCGGCGGTTGCGGCAACCTGTGCGAAGCAGGGGATCAACACGTCCACGTTCCATCAGTCCGGTACGGGCCAGGTTCCGACGCTGGGTGGCGGCAATGCGCATCTGGCACCTGAAATCGGACGGACCTACACGTTCGGTACGATCATCACGCCGCGCTGGATCCCGAACCTCTCCATCTCCGGTGAGTTCTGGCACTACTCGGTCAACCACACGATCAGCGCGCTTCCGACGCAGTATATTCTGGATGGCTGCTACACGGGCACCAGCCCTTCGCTGTGCAATACGATCAACCGTCTGTCGAATGGCCAGATCAACACGGTTTCGGCAATAAACCAGAACACGGGTGCGCTGCATGAGAGCGGCGTGGACTTCGACTTCGACTACCGCATCCGTGTGGCACGTCACGATGTCCTGTCGGTATCCAACAACTTCCAGTACCTGCTGAACTACACGCAGCAGATGGTGCCGGGTGGGTCGTTCACCAACTATACAGGTGCGCTGCTGTATGCGGGTGGTCCGAACAATCCCAGTGCGTCCTATGGTATTCCGCGCGTTCGTGACTATGCGACGTTTGGCTGGACCCATGGTGCGTTCACGGCCACCTACATGGTGCAGTTCATCGGTGGCATGCGCTGGAACGACCAGTCCGAGTTCCTGAACTCCACGACGGCTGGCCGTTACAAGACGCCGATGATGATCGAACAGGATCTGACGCTGGCCTATCGCTGGAAGAAGTGGAACTTTGAGAGCGGCATCAACAACATCACCAACAAGCGGCCCCCGTTCGTGGCCAGTGGCGTGGATAACAGCGCCGGTGCGACCTATGGCAGCTTCTATCAGGGACGTTATTTCTTCCTGCAGGCGGGTCTGAACTTCTGATCCTGTCAGCCTGAATGACGGTCCGGACCTTTCGGGGTCCTGAAGAGCCCCCGGCCCGTGTGGTCGGGGGTTTTTTTGTGCGGTCTTTTCAGAAGCGGGTGTACGTGCAGTCTGGCGCAGCGGTTCGTTCAGCCCTGAAGGAGGGGTGGTCCGTTTTCCTGTTCTGCGGGGCGCAGGAAGCGGGCGATGTCTTCCAGTGCCTCGGCCAGCGGCATACGGCGGACGTCCACGCCGTCGGGGAAGGCGGAGAGCAGGCGTGAGGGCATGCGGCGGTCCAGCATGACGAAGACGCCGCGATCGGTGCCCTGACGGATCAGGCGGCCGAAAGCCTGTCGCAGGCGCATGCGGGTGATGCGGTCGTCGTAATCGCCGGGCCGGCCTTCGGAGAGCAGGCGGCGGCGTTCGCGGTGCAGGATGTCGGGGCGGGGCCAGGGTGTCTTTTCGAACACGACCATGCGCAGGGCCTCGCCGGGGACGTCCACGCCGTCGCGCATGGCGTCCGTGCCTAGCAGGCAGCTATGGGTTTCGGTGCGGAAAACGTCCACGAGGGTCGCGTTGTCCATCGCATCGACATGCTGGGCGTAGAGCGGGAAGCCCTGCGTTTCCAGCGGTTCGTGGATGCGGCGGTGGACTTCGCGCAGGCGGCGGATGGCCGTGAACAGGCCGAGTGCGCCGCCGCCTGCGGTTTCGAACAGGGCGCGGAAAGCGTGGGCGAGGGACGGGATTTCGCCCGAGACATCCGTGATGACATAGGCGCGTGTCTGCGTCGCGTAGTCGAACGGGCTCATGACCGAGGCACGGATCGGCGGCTTGAGAAAATGCGTGGCGCCCAGACGCAGTTCGGCTGCGTGCCAGCTTGCCTCGTTCTGCGTGTCGCCATGGCCGGTCTGGTCGCGTAGGGTGGCGGACGTCATGAGCAGGCCGTGAGCCGGTGTCTGGATCGTTGAGACGAAGGGAATGGTCGGGTCCAGCCAGTGCCGGTACAGGCCGATGTCGTGGTCGCCCTGTGTCGCGCGCGTGCGGGGGAGGCGTTCGGTACGGATGAAGTCCACGAAGGTGGGGGTGACGTCCGGTTCCGGGGGCGTCTGAAGTGCGTCCAGCATACCGATCCAGCCGGAGAGGCGGCTGATGGCGCGGCGGTGCAGGGTGCGGATCATGGCCTCGATGCGCTGGCGGGTCGGGGCGTCCATTTCCGCGTCGTCCTCGACCTGTGCGGCGAGGCGGTCGGCCAGCATCCTGATGGGATCGCGCAGGCGGGTCAGCGCGCGGCTGAGGGTTTCGGCGGCGCTGGCGACATCCTCATTGACGGGGTGCAGGTCGCATTCCGCCGAAATATAGCCGTCGCGGCTGTCCTTGGTCTGTCGGGCGCGGAGCTGGTGGTCCAGCGCGCGGAGGAAGGCTTCGGACGGGTTTTCCGGCGCGGGCTCTTCGGGGATCAGCAGGGGTGTTTCGCCGGGCAGCGGGGGAAGGTCCGGGTCCTGTTCGGTCTGCGGGCGCAGGCGCGTGCTCCAGCCGGGGGCGGGCAGGGCGCGGGCGGCCTGAAGCGCGGCCTGAAGCGGTGTGTCGATCATGGGGAGGCGTTCGACCAGATCGTCCAGGCGGCGTTGCAGGCCACGCGCGCGGGAACGGCTGCCTTCGGCGCCGAGTAGCCAGCGGCGCAGTTCTGCGGCTTCGAGGCCGGACAGGGCTGTGGCGAAGGCGCTGTCGGCGGCATCGGGGATGTGATGGCCTTCGTCGAAAACGTAGCGCGTGGGTGTGGTGTCTTCGTCGGGCAGGCCGGGTGGGGCGAGAGCGGCCCAGGCGGCCTGCGAGAGAACGAGGGCATGGTTTGCGACGACCAGATCGGCCTGACGGGCGCGGCGGATGCCGTGTTCGACGAAGCAGGTCTGATAATGCGGGCAGGCGGCGTGGATGCATTCGCCCCGTCGGTCGGCGACGCCGAATAGTGTGCCATGGCCAAAGAGTTCGCCGAACCAGCCGGGAAGGTCTCCGCCCATGAGGTCACCATCGCGGCTGGCTTCGGCCCAGCGGGCGAGCAGGGCCATCGGAAGAAGTGCGGCGTAACCGTCAGGGCCGCGGGATGTGGCGACGTTGAGCAGGTCTTCCATGTTCAGCAGGCACAGATAGTTCTCGCGGCCTTTGCGGACGACGACCTTGTCTCTCAGGGTGGTTTCGTCCGGGTAAAGGCGGCGGAGCTCCTGTTCGATCTGGCGCTGGAGATGGCGGGTATAGGTGCTGACCCAGACGGCGCCGTCATTCTGTTCGGCCCAGAGGCTGGCGGGGGCGATGTAGCCGAGTGTCTTACCCGTGCCGGTTCCGGCTTCGGCGAGGACGACATTGGGGGAGCCGATGCTTTCGCGCGGCTCGAAAGCGGCCGTGGCAACGGACGCGAAATCGGCCTGACCGGGGCGGATTTCGGCGTTTTCGCCAAGGATTTCGCGCAGGCGCTGGCGGGCGGCGTTGGGTGAGACGGGCTGGCTTCCGGGGGCAGGACGGGGAGCGGTTTCTTCCCAGCGGGGCAGGCGTTTCCAGATGCGAATGGCTTCGTAGGGATGGGCGCCTGTTGTGTCTCTTGGGGTACCGAGAACGTCTGTGACTTCGCCGCTCCAGGCCCAGCCGGCGCGGGTCAGGGGGACCATCACGGCGCGCAGGCGGGTGCCCTCGGGCGTTTCGGCCTTGTGCCGCAGTTCGTCGAGCAGGGTTTCGCACAGGACGGGGAGGAGGTCCGCGCCGATGGTTTCGGGGGGTTCGATGCCGAGGGCGAGGGCCAGTCCGCGCGGGGTGGGGGCGACGGTTGTCGCGGGGCGGACGAACAGGAAGAGGTCCAGCAGGTCGAACCATGGGACGGGCTGGGACAGCGGGGAGAGATCCAGCGCGCGCAGGGCGGCGGGGCCGTGGACCAGAAGCGGCGGGGGGAGCTGGGTGAGGCGCTCGCGGGTTTCTTCTGCTGTCAGGTCCAGCAGTTCGCCATCCGGGGTGAGGAGCGAGGACAGGCCGCGACGGGCGACGAGGGCCGGAGCGTCGAATGGCGAAAGAAAGGTGGGGGCGCGGGTCATTGTCGCCAGTGTAGCGGGTAGGGGAAAATCCGGCGAGGATGTTTTGCGGGTTTTGCGAACGGAACGTGAAAGCTGGCTGTCTGCAAGGGCTTGGGGAGCGCGCAGAAGTCCGTGAAATATTTCGTAATGACAAGGATGTGTCTGGCTGAAATCGCAATGTGTCGTATTGCTTGACCGGGGAGAAGTGTCTCCCTACCTTTTCCGGCAATCATGCAGAAAACCAAGACACCTATCGCCCCGTCCCTCTCTCCTGACGCGCCGCTTCCGAAAGCATGGCCGTTCGAAGAGGCGCGAAAAATCACCGCGCGCATGGATGTGCGCGCTTCTGATGCTTCGGAGCAGGCTCCGGCCCTTCTGGAAACGGGTTATGGCCCGTCGGGTCTGCCGCATATCGGCACGTTCGGCGAAGTGGCGCGCACGACCTGGGTGCGTCAGGCCTATGAGGCGCTGACGGGCCGTCCGACGCGTCTGCTCGCGTTCTCCGATGACATGGACGCGCTGCGCAAGGTGCCAACCAATGTGCCGCAGCAGGAGATGCTCGCGAAGCATCTGGGTCTGCCGCTGACGCGGGTGCCTGATCCGTTTGGCGAATATGACAGCTTTGCCGCGCATAATAACGCGCGCCTTCGCCAGTTCCTTGACAGTTTCGGTTTCGACTACGAATTCGCCTCCGCCACGGAATATTATACCAACGGCACGTTCGATGCGGCGCTGCGCCGTATGCTTGAAGTCCATGATGAAGTCGTGGCGACCATTATTCCGACGCTTGGTCCGGAGCGCCGGGCGACTTATTCGCCGGTTCTGCCGATCCATCCAGAGACCGGACAGGTCATGCAGGTTCCGATCATCAAGGTTGATCCGGATGCTGGCACGGTTGTCTGGAAGGACGAGACCGGCAAGACGTTTGAGACATCCGTGCTGGGCGGTCATGCCAAGATGCAGTGGAAGGCCGACTGGGCCATGCGCTGGTATGCGCTGGGCGTGGACTATGAAATGTCCGGCAAGGATCTGATCGACAGTGTGAAGCTGTCTTCGAAGATCTGTCGTATTCTGGGCAAAGAGCCGCCTGCGGGTCTGACCTATGAGCTGTTCCTTGATGCGCAGGGACAGAAGATCAGCAAGTCCAAGGGCAATGGCCTGTCGGTTGAGGAATGGCTGCGTTACGGCACGCCGGAAAGTCTGGCGCAGTACATGTTCCAGCAGCCGACGCGGGCCAAGCGTCTGTTCTTTGACGTCATTCCGCGTGCGACGGATGATTACCTGACGCTCGTGCAGAAGGCTGAGACGCAGGAAGGGCCGGATTTGATGGCCAATCCGGTATGGTTCATCCATGGCGGAACGATCCGTCCGGAAGACACCAGCCCGGTGTCCTATACGGCGCTGCTGAACCTTGCGAACGTGGCCAATGCCGACAAGCCGGAGACGCTGTGGAAGTTCCTGCGGCGCTATGATCCGACGCTGTCGCCCGAGACGCATCCGTATGTGGACCGGCTCGTGCAGTGTGCGCTGACCTATTTCAAGGAGCAGGTTTATCCCAACAAGACCTATCGTGCGCCGACGGAGACCGAGCGCAAGGGGCTTGAGGATCTGGCGGACGAGCTGGCGAAGCTCGCGCCGGATACGGCACCGGGCGATGTGCAGGATGTCGTGTTCGAAGTTGGCAAGCGCTATTTCGCGAAGTCGGAACTGCGGTCCTGGTTCGGGTGCCTGTACGAGGTGCTGCTGGGTCAGACCGAAGGGCCGCGCTTCGGGATTTTTGCGTCGCTGTTCGGGCTGCCGGAGACGGTTGGCCTGATCCGGGATGCGCTTGCGCGGCCTGTTGAAGAGCCTGTGCAGGACTGAGCCGTGGGCATGCCCAGGGATAACAGACCGGACAAGGGGCCACAGGATGTTCAGGTTTCCTCCATCGTGGAGGAGGCGCAGGCATCCGTGGTCACGGGGCCGGCAGATGCGGTGCGTCCTGAAGCCGGGCATCCGAAAGGACGGTGGCAGGTTCTGATGTCCCGTGCGCCGGCTCTGGTGGGGTTGGTTCTGCTGGTTGCGGCGGTGGTCGTGATCTGGCGGGAGCTGCGGCATCTGTCGTTGCATGACATCACCGCCAGTCTGAGCGCCATTCCGGACTCTGCACTGCTGGCGGGTGGGGCCGCGACGCTCCTGTCCTATTTCATTCTGTCTTTCTATGACCGTCTGGCCTGTCTGCATGTGCGGGCGGACGTGTCCTACAAGCGCTCGGCCTTTGCGGCGTTCTGCTCCTATGTGCTGTCCCATAATCTGGGATGTGCGGCGATTTCGGGGGCGGCGGTGCGTTTTCGGCTCTACCGGAGCTGGGGCGTGGCGCCGGGGGCGATTGCGCAGATCATTGCGTTCTGCTCGGCGACCTATCTGCTGGGGACGATGGCGCTGATCGGCGGCATCCTGATCATCGAGCCTCATGCCGTTCCGGTGCTGTCCCATCTGCCGGAGTTCCTGCTTCGTCTGGCAGGGTTGGCGCTGTGGGGTGTGCTGCTGGCCTATGTGCTGGTGGCGCGTGTCCGGCGGCATGTGCGGATCTGGAAATACGAGATCGAACTGCCGGGACCCGGCATTGCGATCGCGCAGATTGCCGTCAGCGCGGCGGATATGGCGGCGACGGCTCTGATTGCCTACTGCGTTCTGCCTCCGCTGCCGCCCGAGGCGCATTTCGGGTTCGGGACGTTCCTTGCGATCTATCTCGCGTCCTATACGGCGGGTCTTGTGGCCAGTGTGCCGGGGGGCCTGGGCGTCTTTGACGGGGCCATGCTGCTGGCGTTGCAGGCCTATCTGCCGGCGTCGCAGATCATGGGGGCCATCCTTGTTTTCCGGCTCTTCTACTACATCATTCCGCTGCTTCTGGCGGGGCTGATGTTTGCCGGGCATGAGCTTTTCCTGCGGGGTGAGCAGGCTCTGGCGTCTGCCGGACAGGCGCCGCGGCGGGTGCGGCCCAGTCAGGTTATCCGGGAGTCGGAAGCGGATTTTTCCGTGGCCGTGGCGACGAGCGTTCAGGCCGTCGTGGGTATCCTGCTGGTGCTCTATGCGCTGGTTGCGAATTTGCCTCCTCTTGAGTCGGCTCTTGGCGCGGCGGTATCGCAGATCGCCGATCTTCTGTTGACGGTGGCGGGTGTCGGGCTGGTGGCGCTGTCCTGGGGACTGTCTCAGCGTGTGGCACTGGCCTGGAAGTTCTCGCTCGGGATGCTGGGTTCGGCGGTTCTGCTGCTGCTGCTGCGTCATGCGCCTTGGGAGGGGGTGGTGGTCATCATTCTCGTGATGCTGCTGCTGTTGCCATTCCGGAACTGCTATTATCGTCGGGCGCATCTTCTGGTGGCGCCACTGACACCGTCCATGCTGGCACCGCTCTCGCTATGGGGGCTGGGACTGCTGGGTGTTGGCTGGGTGGCCGTGCAGCGTCATCTGGGGCCGATCTGGTGGCGGTCCATGATCTATGATGCGCATACGGCCGTGGGACGCTGGTTTCTGGGGTTTTCGGCCCTGTGCGGGTTCTATGTCCTGTGGCGCGGGATGCGCCGGACGCGGATCCGTTTCGAAGCCTGGACGGCAGAAAACGCACGTCGCTATCACAGTCTGGCCCATGCGCTCCCGCAGCTTGGAACGCGGCGCCCGACCGGTCTTCTGCTGGATGAAGCGGGGCGTGCGGCCATTCCGTTTCTGCGAACGGGACAGTTCATCATCGGTCTGGGTGATCCGGCCGGGGCCGAGCGGAACTGTGTCGCCGCGATCTGGCGGCTGCGGGATCTGGCGTTGCAGGAAGGCTGCAAGCTCGCCTTCATACAGGTTGGCCAGTCCCTGATGGCGGTCTATAACGATCTGGGACTGACGGTCTGTCCGGACAGGACGGCCGGGACGGTGTGCTGTTTTTCCGAGGATTATCGGATGCTGCGGGCTTTTCTGAAGGGTGAGGAACGTCTGGCACGCAAGCGCCAGCCACAGGCTGCGTCAGGTCTGACAGGCTCATGAGCCTGGCACCCGGGCTGGGGAACACGCTCAGCAGCTGGTTGATTGCCTTTCCGGCGCTCTTTTCGATCATCAATCCGCTTGGGGCATCGCTGATTTTCGCTCAGGCGACGGAAGGGCGCGACCGCCGCGAGGTTGTCGAACTGGCCCGTCAGGTGGCGCTGAATTCGCTGGGCATCATGCTGGTGTCCATCTGGTTTGGAAGCTGGATCCTCGGGTTCTTCGGGATTTCCATCAATGCGCTGCGGATTACGGGCGGGCTTGTTGTGGCGTCGCGTGCCTGGCTGATGTTGTTGCAGCCCGAGACCTCCGAGGCGCGCAAGGAAAAGCAGGCGCTTCAGGGTGGCCGGACGGTGACGACACCAGACCTGCGGGAGACGGCGTTCTTTCCGCTGGCCATGCCTTTCACGGTGGGGCCGGGAAGCATTTCCGTGGCCATTGCGCTCAGTTCATCCACGCCGCCGAATATGCCGACGGCGGACTATTATGCTGGCGTGTCGGCTGCGGCAACCACGATGGCGGTCGTGGTCGCGGTCGTTTATGCCTATGCGGAGCGCGTTGTTGCGATGCTGGGTGTGACGGGGACGCGGATTGTCAGCCGTCTTGCAGCACTCATCCTGTTGGCGATCGGTGTGCAGATCATGGCATCGGGCGCGGAAGGGTTTCTGGTCGAGGCACTGAAACAGGCCAAGGCGGCCTGATCAGCGATCAGCCAGTATGGCGTGAACGCGTTCACGCAGGGCCGGGATGACCTCTTCCTGAAACCAGGGTGCTTTCTTTTCCCAGACACCCGTGCGCCATGACGGGTGGGGCAGGGGGAAGTAGTCCGGCAGGTAATCCCGGAAGTTCCTGACGCGCTCGGTGACCGAGCCACGCCCCAGAACGTGGTTCTGCGAATAGCTTCCGACCAATAGTGTCAGACGGATATCCGGCATGAGCGACAGGACCCGACGACGCCAGATCGGCGCACATTCCGGGCGGGGCGGGTTGTCGCCTCCCTGTGGCAGGCGTCCGGGATAGCAGAGGCCCATCGGGAAGATGGCGACATGGCGTGTGTCGTAAAAGACGTCTTCAGAAATGCCGAGCCAGTTGCGCAGGCGGTTGCCGGACGGATCGTAAAAGGACTTGCCGGCAATATGGGCCTTGGTTCCAGGGGCCTGGCTGGCGATCAGGATTCTGGATGTTGCCGAAACATGGATCAGAGGCCGGGCACCGAGGGGAAGATGGGCTTCGCAGACCCGGCAGGCCCGGACTTCCCGAACAAGCGCCTCAAGACGCTCCTGGATCTGGGGGGAATGTGATGTCATTCTTCCTCGGGGATCAGCGGCATGTCCGGCTGCCAGGCATATTCGGCCCGGGGAACGTAGACATGTTCACCAAGGCTGCGCAGGCTCTCGAACAATGTAACGTGTTCCACGGGCATCGGTTTGCTGCGGAACAGGTTGTGCCGCTGGACCCACTGGATGGCGTCCGCTCGCTGGCTCGGGGAAAAATGCCCCAGAGTGACGGCGGGCTGAAAGCGCCGTTTCGCGGGGAAGCATCCGGCCCGACGGAGGGCGCTCTCGACCTGGGACTGGAGTGCATCCAGTTGCGGTGTGCGCTCGACGCCGATCAGGAGACTGTCCGCATTAAGGCCTTCGCGGATGTCGGCCTGTGCGAGGGACAGTTCGAAAGGTTTCCAGGCAAGGCGGGAGAGGGCGAGATCAATCTCCTCCATCCGGTGCCTGTCGGTGACTTCTCCGATGAAACGGAGTGTGATGTGATGATTCTCGGCTGGAACCCATTGCACGCCGGGCATGGAACCGCGCATCAGCGCCAGCGTTTCCCGGAGATCGGCAGGAAGGTCGAGTGCGACAAAAAGTCTCAAGTGGCGCGTTTCCCATGAAAAAGAAGTAAGGGACGGCGGAGCATTCTTGACCCTTCCGGCAAAAACCCCACATTCAGTCCGAGTGTACGGACGGCCCTCCCGGGTTCGTCAAGCGCCCTTTTCATAAGGGCATCTCATTGGAAAAGGTGTCATGGCTTTCAATTCCAACTTCAGCAGAGCCGGTGTACAGGCCGGAGCCGGCAGTCTCGACGCCGGGCTTCGCGCTTATATGTGCCGGGTCTTTAACTGGATGGCGCTTGGTCTGGTGATCACGGGACTGGTCGCCTATGGCGTGGCGCAGACATCCCTGCGCGCTCTGTTCTTCCATCTGGCCGAAATGCCGAACGGTGCCATCGTCCTGCGTCCGACCCTGCTTGGCGGGATTAGCATCTTTGCGCCGCTCGTGTTCGTGATGGTGTTGTCCTTTGGGGTCAACCGTCTGTCCCGCCCGGCTGTACAGGGGATTTTTCTGCTGTTCAGCGCCGCGATGGGTGCCAGCATGGCCAGCCTTCTGCTGAGCTATACGGGCGTTTCCGTGGCGCGGACCTTCTTTGTGACCGCCATTACATTCGCAGGAATGTCGCTGTGGGGATACACGACGGGTGCCAATCTCGCTCGACTCGGTTCGTTCCTGTTCATGGGGCTGATCGGGATCATTCTGGCGTCTGTGGTGAACATTTTCCTGCACAGCTCTCCGCTTGCCATGCTGGTTTCAGTAATAGGTGTGGGTCTTTTCACGCTGCTGGCAGCCTATGACACGCAGCGCATCAAGATCACGTATCAGCAGTACATGGCTTATGCTGGTCCTGAGGAAGTTGCGAAGCTCAGTGTCTATGATGCGCTGACGATGTATCTCAATTTCGTGAACCTGTTCCAGTTTCTCATCCAGTTCATGGGTGTTCGTTCAGGTAACAACGACTGACAATACTGTCCGGACGATACTGGGCATGATGGAAGGGGTGGCAGTTAATGCCGCCCCTTTCTGCTTTTTGGACCAAAAAAGTCTTGAATTATTCTCGCGAATTCTAAATCGGTTTACATTAAAAATCGGTAATGTTCGTGTTTAATGAAAGTCGTAATTCGATCAAATGTGGCGAAAAACAGCCATTTCACCTTGGGGTCGATCTTGGAGGAGGGCTCACGAAATCCGTGATAAGCCTTGTCTTTAAGGCGATTCAGGCAGAAAAAACCTGAGGAACCGGGACAGCCGTGTCCCATGCTGAATGAATTTCAGGGTCGGATCTTTGATCCGGTTCCTGACGTCAGGATACGAACGAGAAAGGTAGCAGACTATGGCAGCGTTCGGCGGCACTGATGTGGACCTTATCGTGTCAAACCGTTTCCCGGCGACTACTGCAAGCCGGAACGGATGATGAAAGCAGGACCGATGAAAAAACTCTGGCGATATCTCCCAGCGTTGCCGGCGCTGATGCTATCGGGTTGTACGGTTGATCTGCTTCAGCCGCGCGGCCCGGTCGCAGAAATGAACCGCGATGTCATGGTGGCGGAATTCGTCATCATGATGCTGATCGTGGTTCCCACCTGCGCCGCGACGCTTTATTTTGCGTGGAAGTATCGTGCTTCCAACAAAGAGGCCGAATACCTCCCGACCTGGGATCATTCGACCGCTATTGAATATGTCATCTGGGGCGTTCCCGCTCTGCTGATCGCCATCCTTGGTGCCATCAGCTGGTGGAGCACGCATGCCTATGACCCGTACCGCCCGCTTCAGACGGCTGACAACGTCAAGCCCCTGAATGTTCAGGTGGTCTCTCTCGACTGGAAGTGGATGTTCATCTATCCGGACCTGGGGATCGCAACGATCAACCAGCTGGATGTGCCGACGAACACGCCGCTGAACTTCCAGATCACATCTGACTCCGTCATGACGTCGTTCTTCATCCCCCGTCTGGGTTCGATGATCTACGCCATGCCGGGTGAACAGACCCAGCTGCATCTGCTTGCAAGTGAATCCGGGGATTACCTCGGTGAGGCTTCACAGTTCAGCGGCCGTGGTTTCTCGGACATGAAGTTCCGTACTCTTGCCATGGATCCGGCTCAGTTCAATGACTGGGTTGAGAAGGTGAAGAGCGGAAGTGAAAATCTCGACGACACCACATACCCGAAATATGCTGCACCGCAGGAAGCTGCACCGGTACAGTATTTCGCGCATGTCCAGCCGGATCTCTTCGACGGCATCGTTGCCAAGTACAACAACGGCATGATGGTGGACAAGAAGACGGGCAAGGTCATGCACATGCAGTCTGCTTCCAACGCTGCACCGTCCGACACTGGCATGAAGGAATAACCGACAGATGCTCGGAAAACTCTCCTTATCAGCCATACCGTTGGATGTGCCGATTCTTGTCGGTACATTCCTTGGTGTTGCTGTCATCGGTCTCGCCGTACTGGGTGCTGTCACCTATTACGGAAAATGGGGCTATCTCTGGCGCAACTGGTTGACGACCGTCGACCACAAGCGTCTTGCCGTAATGTACATCATCCTGGCGATCGTCATGCTGTTCCGCGGTTTTGCGGACGCCATCATGATGCGTACCCAGCTTGCGCTGGCATACAAGGGTAATCCCGGTTACCTGCCGCCGCATCACTACGACCAGATCTTCTCCGCTCACGGCACCATCATGATCTTCTTCATGGCAATGGCGTTCATGACGGGTCTGATGAACCTGGTTGTTCCCCTTCAGATCGGTGCCCGCGACGTTGCGTTCCCGTTCCTGAACTCGCTCAGCTTCTATATGACGCTGGTCGGTGCCCTGCTGATCAACATCTCGCTGTTCATCGGTGAGTTTGCCCAGTGCGGCTGGCTGGTTTACCCGCCTCTGTCCGAAATGCAGTTCAGCCCCGGTGTCGGCGTTGACTACTATATCTGGGCCGTTCAGATCTCCGGTGTCGGTACGCTGCTGACGGGCGTGAACTTCTTCACGACCATCGTCAAGATGCGTGCGCCTGGCATGGGCTGGATGCAGATGCCGGTCTTCACCTGGACCGCGTTCTGCACGACCGTTCTGATCATGGTGTCCTTCCCGGTTCTGACGGTGACGCTGGCTCTGCTCAGCCTTGACCGTTACCTCGGCATGCACTTCTTCACGAACGATGCCGGCGGCAACGTCATGCTTTACCTCAGCATGATCTGGACCTGGGGCCATCCGGAAGTTTACATCCTTGTCATTCCGGCATTCGGTGTTTTCTCCGAGGTCACTGCAACGTTCTCCCAGAAGCCGCTCTTCGGCTACAAGACGATGGTGTACGCCACGTGCTCCATCATGGTGCTCTCCTTCGTCGTGTGGGTGCATCACTTCTTCACCATGGGTGCTGGTGCCAACGTCAATACCTTCTTCGGTATCATGACGATGATCATCGCCGTCCCGACGGGTGTGAAGATCTTCAACTGGCTGTTCACGATGTATAAGGGCCGCGTGGAATTCACGGCTCCGATGCACTGGACGCTCGGCTTCATGATCACCTTCTCCATCGGTGGTATGACCGGTGTCATGATGGCCATGCCGGCCGCTGACTGGATCCTGCATAACTCCCTGTTCCTGATCGCCCACTTCCACAACGTCATCATCGGCGGTGTGTACTTCGGCTACATTGCGGGCATGGGTTTCTGGTTCCCGAAGGCTTTCGGCTTCAAGCTGAACGAAGCCTGGGGCAAGCGCGCTTTCTGGTGCTGGTTCGTTGGTTTCTACCTGGCCTTCATTCCGCTTTATGTCCTCGGCCTCGAAGGCATGACGCGTCGTATGAACCACTATGACAACCCCGACTGGTATCCGTGGATGCTCGTTGCTGAAGTTGGTGCAATCGTTATCGCCTGCGGTATCGTCTGCCAGCTCACGCAGCTCTACGTTTCCATCCGTGACCGTAACCTGCCCGAGAACCTTGATCTGACGGGTGATCCGTGGAACGGCCGTACGCTGGAGTGGTCCATTTCCTCTCCGCCGCCGGCTTATAACTTCGCGGTCATTCCTGACATTCATGGTCTCGACACGTTCCACACCGAGAAGCAGCTGGGCCGTCAGGCTCACGGCAAGCCGCTGGCTCCGATCCACATGCCGAAGAACACATCTGCTGGTGTCTTCATCGGTCTGTTCAGCTTCATCCTCGGTTTCGCTTCGATCTGGTACATCTGGTGGCTCGCTGCCATCGGCCTGATCGGTATCGTTGCAACCATGATCCTGCGCAGCGCTGACCGCGACGTCGACTACTATGTCCCGGTAAGCGAAATCGAGCACAACGAGGAAGTCTATTCCCGTCGTATCGCTGCTGCACAGGCAGCAGAGTAATAGGGGCGCATAAGACTTATGGCTCACGAAGCAACCATGTCGCCTCTGGCACACGCTGACGATCACCACGGGGAACACCACGAGTCCCCCAACGTGTTCGGCTTCTGGCTCTACCTGATGACGGACTGTGTCCTGTTCGGGTCGATCTTCGCTGCCTTCGCGGTCCTCCGGAACCAGTATGCCGGTGGCCCGTCGGGCAAGGAACTGTTCGACCTGACGAACGTGGGGATCGAGACGGCTATCCTGCTGTTCTCGTCCATCACGTACGGCTTCGCCTCGCTGAACGCGCTGGCGAAGAACAAGAAGATGGTCCTGCTGTGGCTGGCCGTTACGTTCGTGCTGGGTCTTTCCTTCGTCGGTCTGGAGCTGAACGAGTTCAGCTCCATGATCGCGGAAGGCAACGGCCCTGACCGTTCCGCATTCCTCTCCGCGTTCTTCACGCTGGTTGGAACGCACGGTCTGCACGTCACCTGCGGTCTGATCTGGATGGCGGTGCTGATGGTGCAGATGATGGGTCCGCAGGATCTGTCCGAGCGTATGATGAACAAGCTGGCCTGCCTCAGCCTGTTCTGGCACTTCCTCGACATCGTCTGGATCTGTGTCTTCTCCTTCGTCTATCTCGCAGGTGTGATGTAATGACCCAGGCTCCTACCACCACGATGACGGGTGACAGCCACGGCTCTTACCCGTCCTATCTGATCGGCTTTGTTCTGGCCGTGATCCTGACGGTGGCATCCTTTGCCGCTGTCATGTCCCACGCCCTGTCTCCGGGGATGGCGCTCGCAGCACTGACGGTTCTTGCCGTCGTGCAGATCGTCGTCCACCTGGTGTTCTTCCTCCACATGAACACCAGCACCGAGCAGAGCTGGAACCTGATGTGCTTCATCTTTGCTGCGGCATCGGTGATCGTCATCATCGGCGGTACGATCTTCATCATGCATGACACCGCGATCAACATGATGTCCCGCTAAGGTTTCTTCTGAAATCTGAAGAAAGGGCTGACAGGAGAAATCCTGTCAGCCCTTTTTTTGTGTCCGGCTTTCCGGCCGGGACGGTCTTTGAACCAGAGGGTTCCATGGAAAAGCGGGCACAAAAAAACCCGGTCTCCTAAGAGACCGGGTGAAAGATGCCGCCAAAGGAAAGCGAGGTCAGTCCTTATGGGGCGCCTCGGACAGCATGGCGGCCTTGCCGGGCTTGTCTTTCCATTCTTCCGCGTCCGGCATGGCGTCGATCTTGCGGGTCATGTTCGGCCACTGCGTGGAATATTTCGCGTTGATCTCGATCCACGGCGCGGCGCGATTGTCGCTGTCCGGGACGATGGCCTCTGCCGGGCATTCCGGCTCACATACGCCGCAGTCGATGCATTCGTCAGGATTGATGACGAGGAAATTCTCACCGGCGTAGAAGCAGTCTACGGGGCAGACTTCCACGCAATCCGTGAACTTGCAGAGAATGCAGTTTTCGGTGACCACATAGGTCATTGACGTCTCCGATCGTCTTGCTGGTCCGGCATCCGGCCGGTTTCATCCGAGCGGGATGATATGCGAAGGTTTGGCCTCAGACGCAAGCATCGTCAGCCGTCTTCTGTGATGGCTTCATAAAGAAGTGCGGCTTCTTTTGCCGGACCGCGGCGTTCACCAAGATCCAAGACGCGCCACACGCGCACTTCTCCGCCAGAAACGGCCGGAAAAGTCAATATGTCGCCAACGTGAAGTTTGGCGTGAGGCTTGCTGGTGGGCTGTCTGTTGATACGGATACGGCCCTTGCTGATGATGGCGGCGCAGAGCGGGCGTGTCTTGGCAACGCGGGCGTAATACAGCCACTGATCCAGCCGCTGGTAGTCTTCACTCATGGACGGACTTTTTCTCTGAGAGCTGCGAGGGCTGCAAACGGACTGTCGGTCCGGGGCGGGGGCGGGCGTCTGGCCGGAGTCTGATGGGAGGGTGTTCTGCGTCTGCGTGAGGCGCGTGTCCGGCGGTCCTTCAGGATCATCAGGGGGGAAGGTGGACCGGCATGGGCTGTTGGGAGCGTCTCGGCAGGCCGGTGGGCGATGCCCAGGCCTTTCAGTACGGATGGGAGGCTGTCGGCTTTGACGCCCAGTCTGGAGGCCAGACCGGGAGGCGCTGCGTGATCGTGGCGGAGGGCGAGCTGGTGCATCTCCGCGATACAGCGTTCCGCAATGTCGAGACGCAGGCCGGTATCGCCTGCGCGGATCCAGCCGAACTGACCCTGAATGTCGCTCCAGGGCAGGGAGACGCGGCCGGGCGCAGTGGCCCGCAATGCGGTCCCGTTATGCAGGGCATGGAGGAGGCCCAGCAGCGCCAGCGGGCGTGTCCGGAAAAGGGCCGGACAGTAGATCGAGAAACGTCCGATCTCCACACCGCTTTTGCGTAGTCTGTTTCGCAGTCCGGGCGTCAGGGCGTGGTCTTCGGGCAGGGCGTCAGTGATGCCGCCATCCTCCATGAGGCGGTGCAGGATGGCCCGGAGCTGGGGTTCGCGCTCTGCCATGGCATGGGCGCGGTAGAGGGGCTTGAGGTCTTTCTGGATGAGTCGCGCCACGAAGCCCAGAAGGCGGGTTTCGACATGCGTTTTCTGAACGGTGTCGGTGAATTCGGCCGGGAAAAGCTGGATGGCGGGACGGAGCAGGGACGGGCCGGCCGTGAGGCGGCCGAGACGGATGTCTTCCCAGAAGAGTTCGCCGTTTGTGGTGTCCAGTCTCAGAGCGGTGTCGGGCGCGTCCTGAAGCATGCGGATGCGGCGGGGGATTTCGTGCAGCAGGGCCTTGCGACCGGCGCGCAGGATGATCTGACGGTCGGGGCCTGAAGCGACGTCCGTTTCCAGTGTAAAGCCATGGATGCGGCCGATGCTGTGGCCTTCGACCAGGACTTCGCCATTGGGTTTAACGGCGGAGAGCAGGGTGCGGTCGGTGTCACTGTCGAGGCGGCGCAGCAGGGACGTGGCGCGGCGGTCCACGAAGCGGGCGGTGAGGCGTTCGTGCAGGGCGTCGGAGAGCAGGTCTTCGACTTCGCGGGCGCGTTCCTGCCACAGGGCGGAATGGCGGCTCCATTCGGTGCGGGCGGCAACGTAGGAGCAGACGCGAACGCCGGTGAGGCGGTGCATCAGCGTGTCGATATCGCCTTCGGTGCGGGCGAAGCCACGGATATGGCCTTCCATCCAGCTTGGGGGGATCGTGCCTTCCTTGACCAGATGGGTGTACAGGCGGGCGCAGAGGCGGGTGTGGCTGTCATCGCCGAGTTTGCGGAAATCGGGGATCTGGCAGACGTCCCAGAGCAGGGCGGTGGCGCGCTTTCCGCGTGCGATCTCGCGAATGTCCGGGTCGAGCATTAGGGATTCGAGCGTGGTAACGTCCGAGGCGACACGACCTGCGGTCAGGCCACGCAACGGGGGTGGCCGGGTCAGGCTTTTGAGCAGGTTGGCGGGGTTGGTGAAGTCCAGCTCGTGGTTGCGCCAGTAGAGGCGCTGGATCGGGTCGAAGCGGTGCTGTTCGACGGCTTCGACGAGGGCGCTGGACATGGGCGGGCAGTCGGCCGTGGTGCCGAAGGTGCCGTCTTTCATGCCGCGTCCGGCGCGCCCGGCGATCTGTGCGATTTCCTGCGGGAACAGGGGGCGGGGAACGGTGCCGTCGAACTTGCTGAGCTGGGCCAGGGCGACGTGATCGACGTCCATGTTCAGGCCCATGCCAATGGCGTCGGTTGCGACGAGATAATCGACTTCGCGGTTCTGGTAGAGCTCGACCTGGGCGTTGCGGGTGCGGGGGCTGAGCTGGCCCATGATGACCGCACAGCCGCCGCGACGTCTGCGGATGACTTCGGCCAGTGCGTAGACCTCGCTCATGGAGAAGGCGACAATGGCTGAGCGCGGAGGAAGGCGGGACAGCTTCGTGTGTCCCGTGCTGGCGAGGCTGGAGAGCCGGGTGCGGATGTCGATCTCGATGCCAGGGACGAGTTTCTGAAGCAGCGGGCGGATGGTTTCGGCGCCGAGAAAGAGTGTTTCGACGGTGCCGCGCGCGTGAAGCAGGCGGTCCGTGAAGATGTGGCCGCGGTCCGGATCAGAGGCGAGCTGGATCTCGTCGATGGCGACGAACTCGGCCTTGCGGTCCAGGGGCATGGCTTCGACGGTGCAGGAGAACCAGCGGGCTCCGGGCGGGACGATCTTTTCCTCGCCCGTGATGAGGGCGACGCTGCGCTCGCCCTTGATTTTCACCAGGCGCTCGTAGTTCTCCCGGGCCAGCAGGCGCAGGGGGAAGCCGATGATGCCGGACGCATGGGCCATCATGCGTGTTAAGGCATAATGGGTCTTGCCGGTATTGGTGGGGCCGAGGGCAGCACGGATGCTGGCTGGCATGGTATGATAGCTGGACGAGGTTCCGTGGAATGCACCCTTCATGTCTGAATGGTCGGGTGCCTGCGGGGCAAAAGCAAGCATCTGAAGCCCATCCGGGTGATCTTTATCGGGTCGGGCCGGTATTTGAGGAAGAAAGTCATATGAATCCGCATCCCCAGCTTCCGTTTGTGACCTCTGCCGAAGCGCCGTCGGCCCGTCTGGTGCATCTTGTGGCCTGTGAGGACAGCGCCGCGATTTCCGGGCTTCTGGGCGATCACGCGGCTTTTCTTGAAGGGCAGGGTTTTTCCGCGAAAGACGGCGCCTTCACGCTGTTGCCGGGTGAGGACGGCGTTGGCGCTGCGATTCTGTGTGTGGCATCCGCGCGGGTGAACGATCCGGCCGCTTTTGGAACGCTCGGGACGGCTCTGCCGGACGGGGACTGGGCGGTTGTCTTGCACGGGCTCGGGGAAGCGGCGCTGGAGAGTGCGCTGCTCGGGTTCTGCATGGGAACGTACCGGTTCAGCCTTGGTGAGACCAAGCCTCTGAAGACGCGGATGGTCGTGCCGGATGATGCGAAGCGGCTGGTGGCGCTGTCGAAGGCGGTCTGGTTCGGGCGTGATCTCATCAACATGCCGGCCAATCTTCTGGGGCCGCGTGAACTGGCGGATATGGCCGGGGCGGCGCTGGTGCATCGTGGAGCCACTGTCAGCATTGTCGAAGGTGATGATTTGCGGAGTGCCTATCCGTGTCTGGCCGATGTCGGTGAGGGGTCGGAGCGCAAGCCGGCCATGGTTGTGGCGCGGTGGAAGGCCCGGGAAGGGGCGCCGCGCGTTTCGCTGATCGGCAAGGGCGTATGTTTCGATACGGGCGGGTACGATCTCAAGGGTGCTGCCGGCATGTTGCGCATGAAGAAGGACATGGGCGGCGCGGCGCTGATGCTGGCCGTCATGTGTGCGGCGATCGACCTTGGACTGGATGTGGATCTGGAACTGCGTCTGGGCTGTGTCGAGAACAGCGTCTCGGGTCATGCCATGCGGCCGGGGGATGTGCTGCGGACGCGGAGTGGCAAGACGGTCGAAATCGGCAATACGGATGCGGAAGGGCGTCTGGTGTTGTGTGATCTGATAACGGAAGCGTCTGAAAGCCGTCCGGATGCCATTCTGGATGCTGCAACTTTGACGGGTGCTGCGCGCGTTGCACTCGGTCCGGATGTGCCGGCACTGTTCAGCAATGACGATGAACTCGCCTCACTCATTATCGAATCGGGAAAAGCGACAGCCGATGTAATGTGGAGAATGCCACTCTGGCATGGCTATGATGCATGGCTGGATAGTAAAGTGGCTGATTTCGGAAACGTGACGTCCAAACCCATGGCCGGCGCGATTACAGCCGCACTTTATCTTCAGAAATTCGTCCCGAACGGCCAGAAATGGGCGCATATCGACACTTATGCGTGGAATGATGGTGCGCGGCCGGGTCGACCAGAGGGCGGAGAAGTGCTGGGTCTTCGGGCAATTCTGGAAACATTGTCACGGATTCATAATAATTCCTGATCTTCCACAAAGCGTTTCATTCTGCGAACAGTCTGGCCGAGCGACAGAGTGCTGAAAGATTGGGGTGTCAAAAGCCTTCGGATGAGGCATACGCCCCTTATCGTTTCGATGCTGAGTCATCGTTTACTGGATTGTTTTGGAACCCATATGCTTGCGTATGCGTTTCGAATCACCATCTGAGTGCCACTACGGTCTCTCCCGCAGCGGAGAGGCAGAGACAATTTCACGTCGCCCCCGGTCCTGCCGGGTCCTGTTATGGGATCGGACAACAGACAGGGGACGGACTGCTTAGGAGAGAGATCATGCCCCAGGCTACCAATGATCAGATGCTCAACCTTCTGTGCGACACCATCGTTTCCATGGTCCGTCGTGACGGACCCGACCTTTCCGCCCGTCAGCTCGCCGTCTTCCTGACCTGCTATCTGCGGGACGGGGCTCACACGGTCCGTGGCCTGGCACTGGAACTCAAGGTTTCCAAGCCGGCCATCACCCGCGCACTCGACCGTCTGGGCGAGCTGGATCTGGCACGTCGTAAGGTCGATCCGCTGGATCGCCGTTCGGTGCTGGTGCAGCGCACACTGAAGGGTTCCACCTTCCTGCGTGAAATGCGCGCCGTCATGGCGGAAGCTTCCGGCACGCGCTCCACGCGCACGGAACGCGCTTCGGCTTCTGTCGAGCGTCTGAGCAACCGTCGCGCTGGCTGATTTAAGCCGCTGGGTCACCAGCGGTCCTGCACGCGGATTCTGGCCCGCGTGCAGACATATCCTGTCCATACAAGCTGTGGCAGGAGGATCATCAGAACGGTTGTGATGATCTGACCTGTGGCGTAAGCCGCAGCGCCCCAGAGGGCAAATCCCCAATAGATGAATGTGACGAGCGGGACGGGTAGTCCGGAGCGGATAGCCAACTGATAGAGATGGCCGCGATGGGCCTGCGCGAGCCTGTCACCAGCGCGTGCGCGACGCAGGAGCGTGAAGCTCACGTCCCACAGCACGCCTGAGAGCAGGGCGATGACGAGTACGCCGCCTCCGGTGTTGAACCCAATCATGCCGCCCCAGGCCATGGCGAGGCCTATCGGCTGGCTGCCGACATCGCCCATGAAGATCCGGGCTTTTGGAAAATTATAGGGCAGGAAGGTCAGCAGGCAGACAGCGAGCAGCACAAAGGTTGCGGGCATGATGCCTGCGCTGGCCAGAATGAGCGCGGATATGGCCATGGTGCCTGAGGCCAGGCCGTTGATTCCGTCGATGAAATTCAGGGCATTTGTGATGAAAACGGCAGCCAGAACGAACGGGACCAGTTCGTAAAACGGGGCGCCTGTTCCAATCGCGGCGGCGATGGCGGCTACGAACTGTGCGGCGAGTTTGTATCGCGCGGGGAAAGGGCGGACGTCATCGAGCCATGAGACCGCGCCGAGCAGAATCATGCCCAGAAGCAGTCCGGTGACGGGCGGTATGACCTGCGCGGAGGCGTGGGCCGCATAGAGTGCGGGGATCAGGCAAAGGACGAAGGCGCCGACGATGCCGATGCCGCCGCCCTTCGGGGTGGGGCGTGTATGTGAACTGCGGGCGACGGGATGGTCGAGTACGCCGGCGCGGATCATGAGCAGAATCAGGATATTGCACAGCACAACGGCGGCAAGGCAGGGGAACGTGACGCCGCTGGTCAGGGTCTGCAAAGAAAAGGGCATGGGACGACTTTATGGGAGGGAGGCTTTTGGCGCTATAAGGGGCGCGTGACATCTGTTCATTCTACAGGGCCCGCGTCTCCGGCCTCAATGCCCCCTTCCGGCCCGTCCTCGCGTCCGTCGATGCAGGCCCGTCGCATCGCGCTCAATGTTGCGCTCGACGGAGTCGTATCTGCGGCGGCAGCACCCGTGGCGCGCTGGCTGGCCGATCCGGCGGGCGGGTGGCTGCATCCGCTGTGGTTCATTGCCGGGGGCGGGATCACGCTGCTGGTTGGTGGGCTGCCGTTCCGGATTCCGCAGCAGTACTGGCGGTTTTCGGGTGTTGCGGATCTGTTCAACATCGCCTGTGCGTCTGTCCTGAGCGCGCTGCTGTTTGCGGGGCTGCTGCATGTGGCGGGCTATCCGCTGCCGACGCCGACCTTTCCCATCATTCATGCGCTGGTGCTGCTCGTCTTTCTGGGGGCGATCCGGATGATGTGGCGGCTGGCGGCGCGGCGTAAAAGCGTGGCGCTCAATGGGGAACGTATCCTGCTGCTTGGGGCGGATCATGAAGCCGATCTGTTCATCCGGGCCATGGAGCGGGACAGCGAAAACAACCGGCGTGTGGTGGGACTGCTGACCGGTGGGTCGCAGCAGGCCGGACGGCGGATTCATGACTGCCCGATCCTGGGGACGATCAGTGAGACGCCGGCGATCCTGGAGCGGCTGTTTGCTGCGGGAAGGCTGCCGGATGCGCTGGTCATCACGGCCGGGGAGATCAAGGGAAAGGAACTGTCCCGCATTCTCGAAGCGGCACGGGCCTATGATATTGATGTGCAGCGCACGCCCTCGCTGACGGCATTGCAGCCGGCCGACCGGGTGGAACTTCGTCCCATCGCGATCGAGGATCTGCTGAACCGGCCACCGGTGGCGCTCGACTCGCAGGGAATGGCACGGCTGATCTGTGGGCGGGTCATTGCCGTGACGGGGGCTGGGGGCAGTATCGGTTCCGAACTGGCGCGGCAGATCGCATCGTTCCAGCCGGCCATGCTCCTGCTGATCGAAAGCAGCGAATATGCGCTGTGGCAGATCAATCTGGATATTTCGGAACGCTTTGGCGATGTAAAACGCCATCAGATCATTGCGGATGTGCGTGACCGGCGGCGGATGGCCGAAGTGTTCGGAGCGTACCGGCCGCAGATTGTGTTTCATGCAGCGGCGCTCAAGCATGTGCCGATCGTGGAAGACAATCCGGTCGAGGGTGTGCTGACCAATGTGATTGGCACGCGGATCGTGGCGGATGAGGCCGAGCGGGCTGGGGCGCAGGCGATGGTCATGATTTCCACGGACAAGGCGGTCAATCCGTCCAGTCTGATGGGCGCGAGCAAGCGTTGTGCTGAAGTGTACGGGCAGGCGCTCGATATGCGGGCCCGCGCCGGGCAGGGCAGCATGCGCTGTGTGACTGTGCGGTTTGGCAATGTGCTGGGGTCCACGGGATCCGTTGTGCCGCTGTTTCGGCGGCAGCTTGAGCATGGGGGGCCGCTGACGGTCACTCATCCGGACATGACGCGCTATTTCATGACGGTGCCCGAGGCGGTGGGGCTGGTGTTGCAGGCGGCGGTGCGTGGGACGCATGAGCGCGCGCAGAACGATGCGACGGACCAGCGTCTCAGGCAGGGCGGTATTTTCGTGCTCGATATGGGTGATCCGGTGCGGATCATGGATCTGGCGTTCCAGATGATCCGTCTGGCCGGTCTGCGGCCCGAGAGCGATATCGAGATCCGCTTTACCGGTCTGCGCCCTGGCGAAAAGCTGTTCGAAGAGCTGTTTCATGGACGCGAGGCGCCGGTTCCGACCGATGCGCCCGGTCTGCGGATGGCCTCTCCCCGTACTGTCGATTTTGCCATCGCCACTGCTGCGATGGATGAGCTGGAGGCGGCCTGTCACGCGAGTGATCTGGGCGCGGTCATGGCCATCCTGTATCGGCTGGTGCCGGAATTCCTTCATAACCGTGACGGCAATACGCCGCTTGCGATGTCCCATCCCGATCCGGAGATGATAGCGCCATGACAAGGCAGATTGCTTTTCTCGACCTTCCCGCCCAGCAGGCGCGGCTGAAGGGCAGTATCCAGAAACGTGTGGACGCCGTGATGGCGCATTGCCGTTTCGTGCTTGGCCCTGAAGTGCAGGAACTGGAGCAGCGTCTGGCAGAGTTTGGCGGTGCGAAACATGCGATTGGTGTGTCGTCCGGGACGGATGCGCTGCTGATGGTGCTGATGGGCGAGGAGATCGGGCCGGGAGACGCGGTGTTTCTGCCGGCCTTTACCTATACGGCGACGGCGGAAGTTGTTCTGCTGCTGGGTGGGACGCCGGTCTTTGTGGATGTGGATCCGGAGACCTTCCAAATCAGCCTTGAGTCGTTGAAAAAGCGGCTTGAGGCCGTGCGTCAGGCCGGGGAACTGGAGCCCCGGGTTGTGATCGGCGTGGACCTGTTCGGTCAGCCCGCGCCCTGGGACGAACTGAAGGCCTGGACGGCGCAGGAAGATCTGACACTAGTGGCCGATTGTGCGCAGTCTTTTGGTGCGACCTATCATGGCCGCCGTCTGGGCCATGAGGCGAAGGCGACGACGCTGTCCTTCTTCCCGTCCAAGCCGCTGGGCGGTTACGGGGATGGCGGTGCGATCCTGACGGATGATGACGATCTGGCGGCGCTGTATCATTCCCTGCGCACGCATGGGGAAGGCCGCACGCGCTATGAAGTCGAGCGGATCGGGATCAACGGGCGTCTGGATACGCTTCAGGCTGCGGTGCTGCTGGCGAAGCTCGACGTGTTCGGGGACGAGTTGAAGCGCCGGGATGCGATTGCTTCGGCCTATGATGCTGCCATGCCGGAAGGCATTGTGCCGCCCGTGCGCGTTGCGGACAGTGAGAGCGCCTGGGCGATTTATACGATCCTGTTGCCGGATGCGGGCAGGCGGGATTCGCTTCAGGCGTTTCTGAAAAACGCGGGCGTTCCAACGGCCATTTATTATCCGAAGCCGCTCCATCAGCAGCCGGCCTATGCGCCGCATCATGACGGGGCTTCGCTGCCGGTGGCCGAAGGGCTTGGTGCGCAGGTTCTGGCCCTTCCCATTCATCCCGAACTGACGGACGATGACGTCAGCTACATCATTGCAGCCCTTAACCGCTGGGCAGGAGAACAGGCGTGAGACGTGAACAGAAACTTCTGCTGGTTTTTGCGGCCCTTGTTCTCATTCCGGTGGGCATCATCTGGTTCGTGACCTGGCCGCTGCTGCATGCGTGGAAACTGCCGGAAGTCACGGCCGGGCAGATCAGCGCGCCGGTCAGTCGCGAGCTTACGGCGGATGAAGTCCAGAAGGTCAATCTGTGGCTTCAGTCGCATGAAACGGCCTGGGGGCCGTCGGGCGAGCGTCCGCCTGCACCGGGGCAGGTTATTCTGGACATGACCACGGCGCAGGGGCAGCCGGTCATTGTGTCCATCTGGAAGCACAAGAAGCAGGACGACATTATCGGTGTTCAGCTTGAAAAGAACGCCCCATACCGAATGAATGCCTTTCCGGACGCACAGGTCATGGCGCTTCAGCCTGATGGTGCGCAGCAGCCTGCGAAGTAAGGAGCCGGTGACGGTTTGGATAAAAAAAGACCGGCCTCCTTCGGGAGTGCCGGTCTTTTTTTATCCTTGTGAAGAAGACTTACTTCTTCTGTTTTTCTTCCTGTTCCGTGACTTCGCCGACAGCGCGGCGGGTCTGGTTTTCGTCCTCGAGCGGGGCGGTGGCCTTGTCGCCCATGGCCAGCAGTGCAGCCGTGATGGGGGAGGCCAGGATCAGACCGGGCGCGCCGAGGATCGAGCCGAAGACCGTCTGCGAAAGAATGGCCAGTGCGGGGGGCATGTGCACGGCGCGACGCTGGATCAGCGGGGCGAGGACGTTGCCTTCGAAGAACTGGATCACGCAGTACAGGATGCCGACGAACAGGGCTTCGTGCGTCCCGAGCGAAAGCCCCAGCAGCACGGCCGGAACCGCGCCGAGGATGGCGCCGATATAGGGGATGAAGTTGCACAGCCCCGCCACGACGCCGAGCGCCAGTGCAAGCGGTACGCCAATCAGGGACAGGCCAATCCCCGACAGCATGCCAACGACCAGCATGTCCAGCGCCTGCCCGGCGGTCCAAGCCCAGAGGGTCGCTCCGGCTGTGAGCATCAGTTCCCGTGCGGCGGGACGATGCTGGGGCGGCACGAGACGAAGCATTCCGTCGATATAGATCGCCGGGGTGAGTGCGAAATACAGGCCTGCGATCAGGACGACCAGAAGCGTGCCGAGGATACCGAAGACGCTGCTGAGCAGGCCGGTGACCGATCCGGCGAGGCCTGATCCCAGTGACCCGAGATTGGCTGTTCCAGCGGCGTTGCCACCCAGCGAAGACGGCAGGTGATCGAGCACCATCTGGCCGACTGTGGAGCCGGAGAGATGGGAGCGGAGTTCGCCGGACTGGGTGATCAGGGCCTGTTTGAGGCGGATGAACTGGTCGCTGATGGCGGGACCGCTGTTCCAGCCCAGGCCAATCACGGCAATCAGGATCACACCTGTTACGAGGGCAACCGCGCCCTGATAGGGAATGACGGGAACGTGACGCCGGAGCATGCGGGCAAGACCGTGCAGAACGATCGCCACGAGAGCCGAGGCAAAGATTACGGCAAGGACGTCGCCGATCAGCCAGATGGCCAGCAGCATCAGGGTCAGGGCCAGCGTGATGCGCATGAGCCCGGCAATTCTGGACAGTTCCCGCGCGCGAGGTTCCGTCTCGCTGCGTTCTGCCGGATCGGAAAAGGATATGGGCATGGAAGGGGTCTGTCCTTGGTCAGTCATTGCGGACTGGCTTATGGGCAGCGGGAAAGGGGGTCAATGGGGTCCCCATCTTCAGAGTCGGTCCATGCGGACACCATCTGTGGACCCGGATGAAATCCGGGCTCCGGACAAGATGTCCGAAGCCCGGTTGTGGCTCAGGCGCGCAGGGCGACCGGAGCGGCGTCGTCTTCGACGCTATAGGGGCCTGCAGCGACGATCTGCAGGGTCAGGACCGCTGCCGTCATGGTGTTGAGGCTGAGGTCGGCATTGCCCGCTGTCCAGCGCATGGCTGCAGCTTCACGGCCATGCCAGCCATCGGCGTCCGTCGTGAGATGGCTCGTGACCTGGCGGGTGGCGGCGCTTTCGAACAGCGTCACGTCACCGACCAGAACACCGAGGTCGCGGCGGTCGTCGAGGAACGGGCCAACCACGTCACAGGGGCGGCTGGTGCGGGAGACGATGCGGACATCGCTGACACCATCCGGCAGGCTGAACACGGCGCGGTCACCTGCGATGCGGCGCGGTGCGAGCAGCGTTCCGCAGGGCAGTTCCAGGTGCAGGCCGGACTCCGTGGTCGTGGCGATACTGTCAGCGGCAACACCGGCGCGGGCAGCGATGGCTGTCCAGATCGGCTCGACGCGGGCGCGGTCCGTCACGAGTTCGGCAGCGGCGTCATGTTCCCAGCTGGCCGGGGCGCCACCGAAGGCGACAACGCGGCCACTCTGCGTGAAGCTGCGGCGGTTGCCGGTGTCGAGATAGGATTCCGTCGTCAGGCCGTTGGCGAGAATGACGGAATGGCCATCCGTTTCGATATGCAGGTAGTCGTATGACGTGATGCTGTGATCCCAGGCGATGGAAGCGCCGTTGACCAGCATACGGGCCGGGATGAAGCCGCCATCGAGGAACAGGCAGTGTTCACCGGTGACCAGTAGGTCCGAATGCGGCACGCCATCGGCGATGGCATTGGCGCGGATACGGACCGGATAGCCGGCCTGATCGTCGGGGAAGCCGGCGCGGATGCGGGCATGGGCGCGGCCAACCCAGGTGACGGTGCGGGTCTCGCCTTCGGGAGTGACAACGCTGTCACCGATCTCGAACGTCTCAACCGTACGCTCGCCATCGGGCGTTGCGATCAGCGTGCCGGGCAGGAAGCAGACTTCCTGGAGGTGGACGAGCGTGCTGCCATCGCTGTCGCGGGACAGGGTCACGGTCTGGTTTGCATAGCCGTTATAGTTGTCGGCCAGCTTGAAGGCGATCTTCCCGTGGTTGCTGCTGATGACCAGATAGTCGTTGCTGATCGTGGCCGTCGTGCAGCTGTTATAGCGCAGGAAGTTCAGGTCCAGCGTGCTGCCCGTATAGAGCTTGGTGTTCTGCACAACGGAACCGAAGTTCACGACCAGCTTGCCGCCGTTATAGACGGAGGCGTTGCTGATGGCGCCCCAGCTGGAAACGGCGACCGTGCCACCGTTATTGATGCTCGTGCCGTTGGCCAGACCCGTCAGGACATACTGCGTGCTGCCCTTGTTGACCGTGGTGTTGCTGGCCGTTCCGCCGAACACGACCTGATCGCCGCCGTTCAGCACAGTCTTGGCCGTGCGTCCGCCGGCATAGACGACTTCGAGGCCACCGTTCTGGACGGTCGTACCAGAGGAGGTGCCGCCGTAGATGACAGCCTGAAGGCCGTTATTGCCGATCGTGGCGTCAGTTGATGACCCGCCATATCCGACAATGACAGTTCCGCCATTCAGGACGGATGTCTTCGTGACGGAATCGCCATCAAGGACATACAGGGTCCGGCCACAGCCACTGACGGTCAGGCCGGAAGCCGACTGGGCGTGATGCGGCTTGTAGGAACAGCCATGCGCGCCGTAGGAGGGAGAATTGGAGGGACGGCCATAATAGCAGTCGGATGAGGAATAATAGTCGCGGGTCATGTTCTGAATCCTCTGGAAAATGGGGTTTTCGGGAGCCGGAGCTTTTTTCCATTCCGAGACCCACATGTCGGACTGGAAATGCCACCTGCTCGGGTCATCCGGGGCAGAGCCGTCTTGAGGCTGGTACGACAAAGACCAGCACAAGGCGTTAACCCACTGGAGATCTTGCATTTCTCACAGTGGTTAACAAATAACAAATTATTTTTGTTAAAAGTTTCCTGTCAAGGAAATGGCAGGACGTCAGCCTGTGGCGTCCTCAAGCTCGGCCTGGGCTTCGAGCCAGCTTTCCTCGACGGTTTCGAGGCTGGCGTTGAGCGCGGCGAGATGGACGTTCAGGGACGTCACTTCCGCGGCATCGCCGGACTGATAGAGGGCCGGATCGGCGAGTCTGGTCTCGATTTTCGTCTTTTCGCTGGTGAGCTGGGCCATTTTGCTCTCCGCGTCGCGGATTTTGCGGCGCAGGGGGGCGAGGGCGCGGGTCTGTTCCTTGCGGTCGATCCGCTTCTGGGCGGATGAGGAGCCGCTGTTTTCTAATGTCGTGGCGGCCTTGTTGCGCTCGGCCATTTCGGTGCGGGCCTTGCGGGCTCGCTCGATGAGCCAGGCGCGGTATTCGGCCATGTCGCCCTCGAAGGGGGCGATCGTGCCGTCTTCGACCAGCCAGAAACGGTCGGCGACCGATTCCACGAGATGGCTGTCATGGCTGATGAGGACGACCGCACCCTCGAACTCCGACAGGGCGCGGATCAGGGCGTCACGGGCATCGAGATCAAGATGGTTGGTGGGTTCATCGAGGATCAGCAAGTGCGGGGCTTCGCGGGTGGAGAGAGCGAGGAGTAGGCGAGCTTTTTCGCCGCCCGAGAGCTCTCCGACCTTGGTTTCCGCACGGTTTTCATCGAGGCCGAACCGGGCGAGCTGGGCGCGGACGGCGGCAGGAAGCGCGTCCGGCATGGCGCGGCTCATATGGTCGATGGGCGTGTCGGTGAGGACAAGTTCGTCGCTCTGGTGCTGGGCGAAATAGCCGATCTTCAGCTTGGGTGAATGGGTGTAGGTGCCGGACATGGGCTCCAGCCGACCGGCCAGCAGCTTGGCAAAGGTGGATTTGCCGCGTCCGTTCTGGCCGAGCAGGGCGATCCGGTCTTCCATGTCCAGACGCTGGTTCAGGCCCTTGAGCACGACGCGACCGTCATAGCCGAGGCTGACATTGTTCAGGCTCAGCATTGGCGGGGGCAGGGGCTGCGGCTCGGGGAAAGAGAAGCGGGTGGGCGTGTCTTCCACGACGCTGTCGATCTGGGGGAGGCGTTCGAGGGCTTTCAGGCGCGCCTGCGCCTGTTTGGCTTTGGTGGCCTTGGCGCGGAAACGGTCCACGAAAGACTGCATATGGGCGCGCTGGGCGGCGATGCGTTCGGCGGCGCGGTTCTGCTGGAGGGCCTGTTCCGTGCGGATGCGGACGGAATTGTCGTAACCGCCGGGGGTGACGCTGATTTTCTGGTGATCGAGATGGGCGATGGCATCGACGGTGTTGTCGAGCAGGGAGCGGTCATGACTGACGATGATGGCCGCACCGGAGAACTTCGCAAGCCAGGATTCCAGCCAGAGCGTGGCTTCGATATCGAGATGGTTGGTCGGTTCGTCGAGCAGCAGCAGATCGGGGTTCAGAAACAGCGCTGTGGCCAGCGACACGCGCATCCGCCAGCCGCCCGAGAAGTCCGAGACGGCGCGGTTCTGGGCGTCCTGATCGAAGCCGAGGCCTGAGAGAATGGCACCGGCGCGGGCGGGGGCTGTGTAGGCGTCGATGGCGATGAGGCGTTCGTGCACGTCAGCGATGCGGACCGGGTCGGTCGCGGTCTCGGCCTCTGTGAGCAGGCGCGTGCGTTCGAGATCGCCTTCGAGAACCGTATCGAGGATGGATGTGCTGCCCGAAGGTGTTTCCTGTTTGACGCGGCCCATCGTGGCACGAGCGGCGAGCGTAATGGTGCCGCCATCGGGGGCGAAATCACCAGCGATTGCGGCCAGAAGGGTGGATTTTCCGGCGCCGTTTTTGCCGATCAGACCGATCTTGCGTCCCGGATCCACGCTGAGGGACGCATTGTCCAGCAGGGTGCGGCCCGCGATGCGGAGGGTCAGGTCGGTGATGGTGAGCAGGCTCACGGGCGCCTCGATCAGTCGGAAGAAAAGAAACAGGGGACGTTAAAATACTGCGACAGACCTATCAGGAACGATGAATTTGCTCTAGTGGAACGGCGGTATTTACCCGCTGGTCCCGGAAGGGGCCGGTCCTAACCAGGAGAAGAAAGATGGCTCTCGAGCGCACGCTTTCCATCATCAAGCCCGACGCAACCAAGCGTAACCTGACCGGTAAGATCAATGCCGTTTTCGAAGGCGCTGGCCTGCGCATCGTTGCCCAGAAGCGCATCCAGCTGACCGAGAAGCAGGCTGGCGCTTTCTATGCGGTTCACAAGGAGCGTCCGTTCTACGGCAGCCTCGTGTCCTCCATGATCGCCGAGCCGGTTGTCGTTCAGGTTCTGCAGGGTGAGAACGCCGTTGCCAAGAACCGCGAAGTCATGGGTGCGACGAACCCGGCCGACGCTGCTGAAGGCACCGTCCGCAAGCTGTTCGCTGAGAGCATCGAAGCCAACTCCGTGCATGGTTCGGACAGCCTCGAGAACGCGAAGAACGAGATCTCCTTCTTCTTCGCCGAGACCGAAATCCTGCCGTAATCTGCGGTTGGGGCTTTCTGTCCTGAAGGAAAGGCGCGGGCTTCGGTCCGCGCTTTTTTTGTTGCTCCGCCTTTGCTCTCAAGGGCTGGGGCAACCTCGTGCTGCTTGCAACCGTTAGCTCCCGATCAAGGGAGAGCCCGATGCTTGTCGTCCATCATCTGAACAATTCCCGGTCCCAGCGTATTCTCTGGCTGCTTGAAGAACTCGAGCTGCCTTACGAGATCCGGTTTTATAAACGCGATCCGAAAACGATGCTTGCACCTCCGGAACTCAAGCGGGTGCATCCGCTGGGGAAGGCGCCTGTTCTGGTGGACGGGGATGTGGTGCTGCCGGAATCGGGAGCCATCATCGAATATGTTCTCAAACGGTATGGCAATGGGCGTCTGATGCCGGCGGAGGAGACGTCTGACTGGGTGCGGTTCGTGTTCTGGCTGCACTATGCGGAAGGGTCTGCCATGCCGCCGCTTCTGCTGAAGTTGATTTTCCAGATGTTGCCGGAGAAGGTGCCGTTCCTGCTGCGGCCTCTGGTCAGGAAAATTGCGTCAGAAACCCAGAAGGGATTTGTGGACCCGCAACTGCGTCTGAACATGGATTTTTGGGAGAGCGAGCTTGCAAAAACCGGCTGGTTCGCCGGAACGGATCTAAGCGGAGCGGATATTCAGATGAGTTTTCCGATTGAGGCCGCTGCCTCACGGGCGGGGGCGCTGCTCGGGCGGCCGAATGTGCGGGCGTTTCTGGAACGGATTCATGCCCGTCCGGCCTATCGCCGGGCGATCGAAAAGGGTGGCCCTTACGCTTACGCGAAGCCGTAAAGGGACCACTCTTTCCGAAGCTGCTTTATTTCGCGAAGACGTCGCAGATCATTTCCAGCACGTCCGGGTAAAGCAGGTGTTCCTGCTCCAGAACGCGGGCGGCGAGGGTTTCGGGCGTGTCGGTTTCCAGAACGGGAACGCTGGCCTGTCCGAGGATGGGGCCTTCGTCCACGCCGGATGTGACGAGATGGACTGTGCAGCCATGCTCTTTTACGCCGGCCTTGATGGCGGCTTCGTGGGTGTGCAGGCCGGGGAAGGCGGGCAGGAGGCTTGGGTGGATGTTGAGCATCCTGTCTTCCCAGGCTTTGACCAGCCAGGGCGTCAGGACGCGCATATAGCCTGCGAGGACGACCAGCATGGCGCCGGAAGCCTGAAGGGCAGCATCGATTTCGCGCTCGTGGGCCTCGCGGTCCTTGCCGAACGGTTTGTGGTCGATGACGAGGGTTTTCAGGCCCGCTTCTTCGGCGACTTCAAGGCCCGGAGCATCCGGGCGGTTGCTGAGGACCAGCACGATTTCGGCCGGGTAGTCCGGGCGGGCGCAGGCCTCGATCAGGGCGCGCATGTTGCTGCCGCGGCCGCTGATGAGGATCGCGATGGGAACCTTCTCGATCTTTTTGGCCGGAGCTTTCGCTCTGGTTCTGGTGTGCGGCTTCTTCATGCGAAGGAGACCGGTGCGGTCAGGGTGTAGGCGTCGTCGGAGCGGACGATCTGGCCCATGAGGAAGCCGGTTTCACCACGCGCATCCAGGTCCGCCATGACCTTCTCGGGCTCGGACGTGACGAGCACCATGCCGATGCCGCAGTTGAAGACACGGAGCATTTCGTCAGCGGCGACATTGCCGGTTTCGGCCAGCCAGCGGAACACGGGCGGGACGATCCATGCGGAGCCATCGATGCGCACGCCGAGGCCTTCGGGCAGGACGCGGGGCAGGTTGCCGGGCAGGCCGCCGCCGGTGATGTGGGCGCAGCCGTGGAGCAGGCCCTTGGCGTGCAGGTCCAGAACCGTGCGGACATAGAGTTTCGTGGGCGTCAGCAGGGCTTCGGCGAGGGTGTGGCCTTCGGCGAAGGGGGCGGGGTCGTTCCAGCCGAGGCCGGAGCGGCGCACGACTTCGCGGACCAGCGAGAAGCCGTTGGAATGGACGCCGGACGAGGGCAGGCCGATCAGCGTGTCGCCTTCGGCGATGTTGGCGGGGAGCAGGTTGTTCCGCTCTGCCGCGCCGACGCTGAAACCTGCGAGATCGTAATGGCCGGGGGCGTACATGCCGGGCATTTCAGCCGTTTCACCGCCGACGAGGGCACAGCCGGACTCGGCGCAGCCCTTGGCGATGCCCTTCACGACCGTGGCAGCAGCCTCGACGGAGAGCTTTCCGGTGGCGAGATAGTCCAGGAAGAACAGCGGGGTGGCGCCCTGCACGACGAGATCGTTGACGCACATGGCAACGAGGTCGATCCCGACTTCGTCATGCTTGCCGGCTTCGATGGCGACCATCAGCTTGGTGCCGACGCCGTCGGTGCAGCTGACGAGGACGGGATCGGTGAAGCCTGCGGCCTTGAGATCGAACAGGGCGCCGAAGCCGCCGAGGCCACCCATGGTGCCGGGACGGTTCGTGGCCTTGGCTGCGGGCTTGATCGCATCGACCAGCGCATCGCCTGCGGCGATGTCCACGCCGGCCTGTGCGTAGCTTGCGCCGCTGCTCGTGCCGGGGGAGATGTCAGGCTGATCGGTCATGGTCGAAGGTTCCCGCTGGTTGACGTGACGCCGTTCTAGAGCATCCTGCGCGCTGGCGGAACGCCTGTTTGAAGGCGTAACGGCATGAAAAAGGGACCTGGGATGACAAAACGGGATGCGGGCGGGGCCGCAGGAGGACATGCGTCCGCGCAGATGGCGTTTCCGCTGCGTCGTGTGACGGCCATGACGTCCGAGCGTTTCATCAACGGGCCGTCCAACGCGGCTGCGCGGGCCTGGCTGGCGCGGAGCCAGTGGCCTGACGGGCGGCTCTGGCTCTGGGGGCCATCGGGGACGGGGAAGACGCATCTTCTGACGGCCTGGGCGCATGAGCATGATGCGACGGTACTGGATGCGCGTCTCTTTTCCAGGTCGTCTGCGGGTGGGCGGATCCGGGTGCAGGGCAATCTTGCGATCGACAATGCCGATTCGCCCGGCGATGAGGCGACCATGCTGCATCTGCTGAACGATGCGTTTGCGCAGGGGGACCGGGTTCTGATGGCGGGGCAACTTCCGCCGTCGCGCAGTCATTTCATGCTGCCGGATCTGGCGAGCCGTCTGCGGGCGACCGCGACCACGGCCACCGGGGAGCCGGAGGACGATCTGCGGGCGACGCTGCTTCTGTCGCTGCTGGCGGACCGGCAGCTTGTGGTGTCACAATCTGTGACGGAATGGCTGTGGCGGCATCTGCCGCGGACGGGCAATGCGCTGGTTTCGGCGGTTGAACGGCTGGATGAGGCGGCTCTGGCGCGCAAGCAGCCGATTACGCGGGCGCTGGCGATGGAAATGCTGCCGGATCTGCTGACGCCTGAGGGGTGAGCGTCATGGGAGTGACACAAAAACTCCGTTTGACATGCCTATCCTGCGGCATGACCTTTTGTGCGATCCGTATTTCTGTGTGTTCCGGAAGACCCCATCGTGACGACTGAAGATTCCCGGCCCGCTCCGCGCCGCCGCTCTCCCCGCAAGCCCCGCAGTGCAGTAACGCCGACCCAGAACCGGAGCCGGCGTCGTCAGACGGCTGCTGCCAAGGCCGAAGATTACGCGCATATGCCGACCTCGCCGGAGCGGTTCCTCAACCGGGAACTATCATGGCTGGACTTCAACCAGCGCGTCATTGATGAGGCTGAGAACACTCGCAATCCGCTTCTGGAGCGGGTGCGGTTCCTGTCCATCAGTTCCAGCAATCTCGACGAGTTCTATTCCGTGCGTGTGGCGGGGCTTGTGGGGCAGGTGCGCGAGGGCATGGTTGTCCGCAGTCCGGACGGGCTGACGCCGGCCCAGCAGCTTGCGCAGGTGCGACAGAAGGCGCGGCATCTTCTGGCCGAGCAGCAGCGGGTCTGGCATGTGCTGGAAGGCGAGCTGAAGGATGCGGGCATTGTCGTTCTGACGACCGACTCCCTGGATGCGACCGATCTGGCGCAGCTGTCCACGCTGTTTGATGAGCGGGTTTTTCCGGTTCTGACGCCGATGGCGGTCGATCCGTCCCATCCGCTGCCATTCATTCCCAATATGGGGCTGGCGCTGCTGATGCGCCTCAAGGACCCGGCCTCTTCCATGCATGTCATGGATGGTCTGATCCTGCTGCCGGCGCAGGTGCCGCGTTTCCTGCGGCTGCCGGCGCGTCTGAAGGAAGGGCAGGAGACGCCGGACCAGATCCGGTTTGTGCTGCTTGAAGACCTGATCACGCTGTTTGCCGGGCGTCTGTTCCCGGGGCTGGCGATCGGCGCGGCCGGTGTGCTGCGCGTGATCCGCGATACGGATGTGGAGTTCGAGGACGAGGCCGAGGATCTGGTCCGCTCCTACGAAACGGCACTGAAGCAGCGTCGTCGCGGCGTGTGCATCCATCTTGCGCTGGACCGCAAGCTGCCTGAGGCGCTGGGCCGCGAGATGGGTGAGGAGCTTGGCGTGGGCGAAGAGGACGTGGTTGTTCTGCCATGTTTTGTGGGTGTCACGGATCTCAAGCAGCTCATCGTGGATGATCGCCCGGATCTGGTGTTCCCGCCTTATACGCCGCGCTTTCCCGAGCGCGTTCTGGATTATGACGGCGACTGTTTTGCGGCGATCCGGGCGAAGGACATGCTGGTCCATCATCCGTTTGAGAGCTTCGACGTGGTGGTGCAGTTCCTGCGTCAGGCTGCTCTCGATCCGAACGTGCTGGCGATCAAGCAGACGTTGTACCGGACGTCCCGCGACAGTCCGATCGTGCATGCGCTGATCGAGGCGGCGGAAGCTGGCAAGTCGGTGACGGCGATGGTCGAGCTTCGGGCGCGGTTTGATGAAGAAGCCAATATCCGCCTGTCACGTGCGCTGGAAGCGGCGGGCGTGCAGGTGGTGTTCGGGTTCGCGCATCTCAAAACGCATGCCAAGCTGAGCCTTGTCGTCCGTCGCGAGAACGGGTCTCTGCGGTCCTATGCGCATTTCGGGACGGGGAATTACCATCCGATCACGGCACGGATCTATACGGATCTGTCGTTCTTTACCTGTGATCCGAAGCTATCATCGGATTCGGCGCGTCTGTTTAACTACATGACGGGCTATGCCATCCCGGAAAAGATGGATGCGCTGGCCTTCTCACCCATCACGATCCGCTCGACGCTTGAACAGCTGATCCATGATGAAATCGACCATGCGAAGGCGGGGCGGCCGGGGCGCATCTGGCTGAAAATGAACAGCCTTGTGGACGCTGAGCTGATCGACAAACTGTATGAAGCCTCGCAGGCCGGGGTGAAGATCATCGGGATCATCCGCGGAATCTGCTGTCTGCGGCCGGGTGTGCCGGGGCTTTCGGATAATATCGAGATCAAGTCGATTGTCGGGCGTTTTCTGGAACATGCGCGGGTTTTTGCCTTCGGAAACGGGCATCGGATGCCGTCTCACAAGGCAAAAGTTTTCATTTCTTCCGCAGACTGGATGGTGCGGAACATGGACTGGAGGGTAGAAGCCATGGTGCCCATCACGAACCCGACGGTCCATGCGCAGATTCTTGGCCAGATCATGACGATGAACATCAAGGACAACCTTCAGAGCTGGACGCTCACGAGGGACGGCTACTGGCATCGGGTTTCGCCGGGCGCACATCCGTTCTCCGCCCACGAATACTTCATGAACAATCCGTCCCTGTCCGGCCGAGGCTCGGCTGCGCGGGAGAAGGTCCTTCCGGAGGCGCATCGCCCCCGTGAGCGGCCCGACAGGATTCTGGAAGACTGATCTTCATGTCCTCATCTGCACAGCGTTCCGCCATTGTCGATCTTGGATCCAACTCGGTCCGGCTGGTCGTTTTTGAAGGGGTGACACGCAATCCCCTTCCGATCTTCAACGAAAAGGTCACGCTCAAATTGGGGCGTGGGCTGGATACGACAGGGCGCCTCAATGAAGAGGGCGTGGCGCTGGCGATGGACGTGCTGGGGCGGTTCCACACCGTCGCCCGCGCGATGGGGGCGGAGCCGTTTCAGGTTCTTGCGACTGCTGCCGTCCGGGACGCGACTAACGGTCCGGACTTCGTGGATGCGATCCGCGCGCGGATGCCGGGCGTGCCGATCCGAGTTCTGGAAGGAACCGAGGAAGCCGATTATGCGGCGCGTGGTGTCCTCTGTGGGCTGCCGGAAGCGAACGGGCTGGTGGCCGATATCGGGGGCGGGTCGCTGGAGTTGATCCATGTTGCCGATGGTCAGTATTTCGAAGCGGTGACGACCAAGCTGGGCGTGATCCGGCTGCATGACCGGGCCAAGGGCAGCATCGAGCGAGCGGCTGAAATTGCAAACGAGCTTCTGGCGGCCGTGAACTGGTTGCCGGGCATGACGGGGCGGCCGCTTTATCTTGTGGGCGGAGCATTCCGGGCGCTGGCCCGTCTGCAGATTGCGCGCACGCAGTATCCGCTGAACCTCGTGCATCTGTTCAGCCTTTCTGAAGGAGAGGCGCGCGAGATGGCGGACTGGGTTATCAGCGCGCCCAAGCGTACGCTTGAAAAACTGCCCGGTGCGCCGCGCAAGCGTCTGTCGGATGCGCCTTTTGCGGCCGTTGTGCTGCGCTGCCTGATGGAGCGGGTTCGTCCGTCCAAGGTCGTGTTCAGCGTCGATGGGCTGCGTGAAGGCTGGTATATGCGCCATGTGGCGTCTTCGGTGGCGGATCTGGATCCCATGACGGATCTGGCGACGGAAATGGCCAACCGGCTGGCGCGCAGTGCGTCACTGGCCGAGCCTCTCGTGAAATGGACGGCACCGCTGTTTCGCGAGGAGACGCGGACGCAGAAGCGTCTGCGCGAACTGGCCTGCATGCTGTCCGATATCGGGTCTTACGATCACCCCGAATACCGCGCCGAGCAGACATACCGGCGTGTGATGCATGGTCATGGCGTGGGCTTCGACCACAGCGCGCGGGCCTTTATCGGGCTGACGCTGGCTGTGCGTTATGAAGTCTCGATGGACTCTCCTTTGATCGAACCTTCCCGTCAGCTTCTGTCGCGTTCGGAAATCGACCGTGCGGTACAGTTGGGTCTGGCGCTCCGGCTGGCCTATACACTCTGTGCAGGGACGAAAGTCCTTCTAGATGAGTGCAGGCTGCTTGTGGAAGACGGCACGCTCGTGCTGATCCTGGGCGCGCGCAGTGTTCGGGCGGCAGGCAGTGCGGTCCGTCGTCGTTTCGAGAGGCTGGCGGCTGCGATGCAGCTTCAATGTCAGGTTAGGGAAGAATGAGTTTGCGGAATTACGGGACGGCAGCCAGGGTTGGTTTTCTGGCGGCAGCGGTTGTGTTTGGACTGTCAGGGTGTGGCAAGTCCCATGACCGCGGTGCGCTGTGGAAGGTCGTGCATGGGCGTTGTGCGCCGGATGCGCAGCACAAGCCGTGCACGGTTTATGACGAAAAGGACGGTTACGCGCTCCTTAAAGATCACATCGGTCACGGGCAGTATCTCCTGATCCCGACGCAGAGGGTTCCGGGGGTGGAAGATCCTATCCTGCTGAAGCCCGAGACGCCGAACTATTTTGCGGAAGCCTGGGGCGAGCGTGCGTATGTGGCGCAGGCCTACGGGTTCGAGATTCCTGACGCCCATCTGTCGATGGCCATCAATTCGCGTCCTGGCCGGACACAGGACCAGCTGCATATCCATCTGGACTGTCTGACGGCCTATGCGCGGGCCGAACTCGACAAGAACATGATCACCGAGACCTGGTCGCTCGTGTCGCTGTACGGCCATCCGTACCGGGCGCGGATCGTGGCGTCGCTGGATCCGTCGCCGTTCCGGGTGATTGCGGCGGATGACATGTCCATCCACACGCTCGTCATCACGCCGGCCAAGCATGGCGGGTTCATCCTGCTCGATGATATGGCGCATGTGTTCGACCATGGATCGGGTGAGGAGCTTCAGGATCACGCCTGTCATCTGGACGATCCGCATCACAAATCCATGATCATGGACGGCATGGATATGGGTGAGCATCCCAACGGCATGATGTGACGCAGCTGCGGCTTGTCCGGTAATTTCGGGTGTGGCAGGGTTCGATCAATCTCGAACAAGCTGCACTTCCGGAGACCGGTCTTGAAACTGGCAGCGAAATCGCCACCAAACTGGCCCCTGCTGTCGCTTGCCGTTGGCGCCTTTGCCATCGGCACGACAGAGTTTACTCCGATGGGCCTTCTGCCCGTCATCGCTCATGGTCTTCAGGTCAGCGTCCCCAAGGCCGGTGGCCTGGTGACGGCCTATGCGATGGGTGTGATGATTGGTGCACCTATCATCACGCTTCTCATGGCGCGTTTCCGGCGCAAGCTGGCCCTGATCCTGCTGATGGGGCTCTATGTGGCGGGGAACCTGCTCTCCGCTGTTTCCTACAGTTATGAACTGCTTTTTGCAGCCCGGGTGCTGACCAGTCTGGCACATGGGGCGTTTTTCGGACTTGGTGCGGTTGAGGCCTCGCTGTCTGTGGCGCCTTCCCGGCGGGCGAGTGCCGTGGCGTCCATGTTCATGGGGCTGACGATCGCCAATATCATCGGTGTTCCGGCGGCAACCTGGCTGGGGCTGAATTTCGGCTGGCACAGCGCTTTTGGCGTGACGGCGCTGCTGGGGCTTGTGACGATGCTGGCCGTGCAGTTTGCGCTCCCGGCCCGCGAGATCGGCCCGGCGCCGGAAGTCGGGCGGGAACTGCGGGTTCTCGTGAAGGGCAATGTGCTTCTGGCGCTGCTGACGACTGCGATCGGGGCAGGGGCGATGTTCGTTCTCTACACCTATATTGCACCGATCCTTGAGCACATTACCCATGCAAGCCCGACGGTCATTACGATCGCGCTCATGCTGACGGGCGTCGGCTTTTCGATCGGCAATGCCATTGGTGGACGTAGTGCGGACCGGTCGCTGGATGGAAGTCTGCTGGTTTTCTTCCCCATTCTCGGCATCATCATGCTGATTTTCCCCTGGATGGCGCAGACGGTGCCGGGCGCGCTGTTTGCATCGCTGGTCTGGGGGGCGTCCACGTTTTCGCTGATGCCTGCACTTCAGATGCGGGTCATGCAGGCCGCGCATGATGCGCCGGCTCTGGCGTCCTCCATGAATATCGGGGCGTTCAATCTTGGAAATGCCATCGGCGCGGCGCTGGGAGGGATCGCGCTGTCTCTGGGGTTGGGTTACAGCGGTGTTTCCGTTATCGGAACGGCTCTGGCCCTGGTCGGGGTCGGTCTTGTTCTTCTGTCACGAAAGGTGGCTCCTCCATGATCCGTTCCCTCCTGCTCGCCACCAGCCTGTTTGTCGGTGGCGCCATGGTGCCTCTGGCTGCTCTGGCCGCACAGCCTGCGAATGTGGGCGATGCCATTCTGGCCGCCAGCGCCTATCACGATAGTGGCGACTATCAGCACGATTTCGATGTCGTTGTTGCACAGGCCCGCCAGTGGGTTGACGAGACTGCGCCGAAAACGCGACGTCCGGCGATCGTGCTCGACATCGACGAGACGACGCTGTCGAACTGGGATGCGATCCGGGCGGATGGTTTTGGTTATATTCCGTCAGGTCCGTGCGACGCGCTTCCCAAGGGGCCATGCGGGGCGGATTCCTGGGAGAAAAGTGGCCGTGCGCCGGCATTTGCCTCCACGCGGGGACTGATCGAGGATGCGCAGGCCCATCATGTGGCGGTTTTCTTCGTGACCGGGCGGCATGAGGATGAGCGTGATGCGACGGAGCGGAACCTGCATCTGGCCGGCATCCAGCACTGGGACGGGCTGTATCTGCGGCCGATGACGTCTCATGGCTATGCGGCACGATACAAGACCCCGACGCGGGAGCGGATCGAGCGCAAGGGCTACACGATCATCGCAAGCCTCGGGGATCAGCCGTCCGATCTGGCGGGTGGTCATGCGAAGAAAGGCTTTCTGCTGCCTAATCCGTTCTATCGTATTCCGTAACGGGGAAGCGGCGGGTTTCAGCGGGATTCAGCCATCCCGCTGGGATATGTCCGAAGCTGAATTGAAAAAGCCCGGTGCCATGACGGCGCCGGGCTTTTTTTATGTCAGAACGATTTGAGGAGCCGCTCCAGATAGTCCAGTTCGCTTTGCGGGCGGGTGCGGTCCGAGGCGCGGCGGCGGAGTTCGCGCTCGATGTCGCGGGCGCGGTCACGGGCGCTTTTGTCCGGGATATGGGCGTCGGAATCCTTGCCCTTGTCGCCTTCGCCCAGTTTGCGGCCCAGCGGATCCTGATCTTTCTGGTCGTCGTCATCACCGTCTTCGTCACCGGCCTGGGGTTGGTCGCCGTCATCGCCCTGCTGGCCTTTCGCGCCATGCTGGGGTTTGCCGGAACCTCCCGCGCCGCCAGATGGGATGAAGCTCAGGCTGCCGCCCTGACCCTTGCCCGATCCGCCGGATTTCTGGTTCTGGCGCATCTGCTTTCCGGCTTCGGACAGATCGGCGAGGACTTTCTGCTCGGCTGTCTGGGCCTCCGCGTCCTTGCGGTCCGCGAGGGCTTCGCGGGCGGTCTTCATGTCCGTTTTGGCCTTGTCGAAGGCTGTGGCGGGTTTGCCGGTCAGGTCTTTGACGCGGTGACTCAGGATGTCGTTCACGCGCTGTAGCGCGCGTTGCAGGGCATGGTCTGCGCGGCGTCCGTCGGACTGGGCGGCGACCGTGGCCGGATCGACCGGAGCGGGCGGCTTGGCGTCCGTAGGCTGATCCATGCCGGGCGGGGGCTGCATGCCGAGCTGGCGCAGCAGGTCGGCCGTGGACATCTGGCTGACATCCGGGCGGCTGCCGTCATCGGGCGGAGCCGCGGCCTTCTGCGCTGCCGAGAGACGGAACTGCGTGTGGTCGAGCAGGGTGGTTTCGCGGTGGACGAGATCATGCAGGGCCGCGCGCTGGGCACGGGCTTCGGCCTGCGCCTTCATCTGTTCGGCAAGAGCCTTGAGATCCTCGGGGCTGGCCTGACGCATACGCTCGGCCATGTCTTCCATCTGCTGGAGGCGCTTGAGAGCTTCGTCGCCATGACCCTGATTGGCTTCGGACTGGAGACGGCGCATTTCGTCCGAGAACGGATCGGCCGAGCTGGTTCCGGACTGTGGCATGACGATGCCGCTCTGGGCGGCGCGCGAGAACAGGAGCTGCATCCGGCGGTTCAGGGCATCCTTGAGAGCCTGTGTTCGGCGCTGGAGTTCTTCCTGTTCAGGAAGAGTGTGGCCCTTGTCGCCGAGGTCACGCATGTGGTCGAGTTGCTGCTGCACGCCCTGCTGGGCGGCGCGGACTTCGGCTGCGGCATCTGCAATGTCGGGACCGTCGCGGCGCAGATCGTCCAGATAAAGCGCCAGCGCCCAGAGTTCGCCGGGCACACGGTCCGCCGAGCCATCAGGGGCGTCTTTCTGGAGCGAGGCGATCTCAAGGCCGAGGGCTGCAAGGATGGCGCGTTCGTCAGTCGTCTGCGTCAGAAGGTTCAGTTCGGCTGCGGCCTGCGAGGCGCGCTGCTGGCCGAGCATGAGGCGGCGGCGCAGGGCGACGAGGGCGCGGGCCAGCGGATCGGTGAACTTGCGGGCGGCGATCTGGAATTTGACGATATCGCTGCGGCTTTCGCGGCCTGACGCGCTCTTGGTATGCAGGCGGCCTTCGACTTCCATTCCGGCGAACGGATCGGAGGAAAGGTCTGGCGTGGCGACGCCTTTCGCATCCTTGGGCTGTCCGTCGAGCGGAATGGGAACGCGCAGGATGCGGCCCCGGGTCAGGCCGGGAAGGTTGATCTCGGCTTCAAGCGAAGCGACGCCATAGGTCTGATGGACGTGCCAGGGCAGGCCGGTGCGCCAGTCGTCTTTCTGCGGGCCGGGTTTGCCGTCCCAGGTGACGGTGGGCGGCAGATCGGGTTCGACTTTTACGCGCCATGAGCCAAGGGTCCGGCCACGGACGACGATGCTGATGGTGCCGGACTGCTGGAGCGTGCCGTGGCTGTTCCAGCTTTCAGCGTCGAGCCGGTTCTGTTCAGGCGCGGCGATCCCGTGCAGGGCGGGTTTTCCATGCGCGCCGGTGATGGTGGCATTCAGGATAGCGCCCTGCGGAACGTCAAGTGTGTTGTGGCCTGTGGCAGAAAGGAAAATCGGTGCGCCGGGTGCATAGGACGGACGGTCGATCCAGGCCTGAAGGGTAGGGAGCGGAATGCTGTCATCATCCACGCCGGGGATCAGCCCTGCGTGAAGACGCGAGGGCGTATGCGTACCGCCCAGAATTGCCGCAATCACAATGGCCAGCGGAACGGCAATGAGCGCGAGCCGCTCGTGCAGGCTGGTTTCAGGATGGGGAAGGCCGACGCGGAGCGTGCCGAGCGAGGCTGTGACGCGCTCGACATGGCGGGACCAGATGGCGGACTGCTCGCCGTTACCTGCAAACGCCGGTCGGTCGGTCAGGCTGAGGAGAGGCTGGTAGGCGAGTTTGGAATCCTGCTCGATCCGGCGGTCGGCCACGGGAATGCTGACGGGAGGCACACGGCGCAGGCCGGTGATGGTCAGCCACAGGGCCGTGCCGAGAACGCCCGCTTCCAGCAGGGAATGGAGCCAGTCCGGCAGGGACTGGGGAATACGCGCAAGACAGGCCAGAACGTAGAACGCGACCAGCAGCAGGGGCCAGCGCAGGGGGGCCCAGACGCGTTCCCACCACAGGACACGCTGGGCTTTCCGGCGCAGGGCTTTGAGGTGGAGGGCCGGGTTTGGCTCAGCCATGGTCGTCCTTAGCTGTCAGCCATTCCGGAACGGTTTCGGCTGCAATCAGTTCCGCAACGCTCTGGCGCTGACGGATGATCTCCCATTTTCCGTTGTCGATCAGGACCTGTGCTGCAAGCGGGCGGGTATTATAGGTCGAGCTCATGACCGAGCCGTAAGCGCCGGTATCGAGCAGAGCGATCAGGTCGCCGCGCTTTGTCTCCGCAGGCAGGGCGCGGTCGCGGGCGAAGATATCGCTGCTTTCGCAGACCGGACCCACGATGTCCGAGAGTTTCGTGGGGCTGGTCAGGCCGCTCGGGGCGACGGGCATGATGCCGTGCCATGATTCATAAAGGGACGGGCGGGCGAGATCGTTCATGGCAGCGTCGAGTACGACGAAATCGGGATTGCCAGCCTTGGTTTCGATCACCCGGGTCAGCAGGATGCCGGTGGGGGCGGAGAGCCAGCGGCCGGGTTCGATGCTGAGGCGGACGTCGAGATCGCCCAGTGTCTCGGCGATGACGCCGGCGAGCATGTCGGGTGAGGGCGCGATTTCGTCCCGGTAGCGGATGCCCAGCCCCCCGCCACAGTCCACGGCTTCAACGGTATGACCGGCGGCGCGGATTTCGCGGACCATGTCGGCCAGTCGGCTATAGCTTTCGCGGAAGGGGCCTGCGGTGAGCATCTGGCTGCCGAGATGGACGGCCAGGCCGACGAGGCGGACATTCTTCAGGCTGGCGGCTTCACCATACAGGGCGACGGCGCGGCGATGCTCGATGCCGAACTTGTCTCCGGCGCGGCCGGTGGAAATCTTGTCATGGGTATCGGCATCCACGTCCGGATTGACGCGCAGGGCGGCGCGCGCGACGAGGCCACAGGCGCGGGCGATGTCGTCCAGACGGTAGAGTTCCTCGACGCTCTCGACATTGATTTGTGCGATCTCGTGCTCGACAGCGGCCCGCAGTTCCGCATCGGATTTGCCGACGCCGGAGAACACGATGCCCGAGGGCTGGATCCCGGCATGAAGCGCGCGCTGCATTTCGCCACCGCTGACGATGTCCACGCCGTAGCCGCACTGGCGCAGGATGGTCAGGGTGGCCTGATGGTCCTGCGACTTCATGGCGAAATGCATGTTCACCGGTAGGTTCCGGGCCGCGAACGCGGCGCGCAGGGCTTTTGCGCGACGCCGGAGCGTTTTGGCGCCCGTGATCCAGCACGGTGTTCCGACGGCAGCTGCGATGACGTGCAGGGGCACGCCTTCGAACAGCAGGCCGTCCCGTGCGTCCATCTTCAGTGAGGGACGGGTTTCCAGCATATCGGAGAAGGACGGGTCGGTAGCGGGATCGGAAGGAAGCGGTGCACTCATGATGTTACTACCGTATCGCTCTTGGAAGCATGTTCCAAGCTGAACCCGCAGGGGATAATGTCATTGGCATGATACAGGAACTGATCCGAGAGGCCCTTGAGGCCCGTTCGCGTGCTTACGCACCCTATTCGCGCTTTCAGGTTGGCGCCGCATTGCGCTGTGAGGGCGTTGTCCATTCCGGCTGCAATGTCGAGAATGCGGCCTATCCGCTGGGGACCTGTGCCGAGGCCGGGGCGATTGCTGCCATGGTGCGGGGCGGCGGACGTCGCATTGAGGAAATCGTGATCGTGGGTGGGGATGCGCCGTGCACGCCATGTGGGGGATGCCGGCAGAAACTGCGGGAATTCGGGCTTCCGGATCTGCGGATTCACATGATCTCGCCTAAGGGAGACATGCTTATGACCCGGACGCTGTCCGAGCTTCTGCCCGATGCGTTCGGGCCGGATCATCTGGGATGAGACGCGCCGCTGCGCTGCTGATGGTCTGTCTGTCAGGGGGAGGGGCGATGGCCGCTCCGGCTGTGGCATTGCCGGGACTGGGTCCTGACAGTCATCGCAGCGTGGTGGACGTGAACGTGGCGCCCTGGCGGATTCTCGGCCGTGTCCAGACGGCGCTGGGTGGACGCTGTACGGGATTTGCCGTGGCGCCAACCGTGATGGTCACGGCGGCGCACTGTCTGTGGCTGCCTGCCACCCGGCATTATATCCAGCCCGGGGATGTGCATGTCCTGATGGGCTATGTGATGGGCCAGTACCGGCTTCATGCGCAGGTGACACACTTTGTTATTGCCCCCGGATACGATCCTGACAATGAAGGAGGCACGGCGTCTGAAGACCGGGCCACTCTGATTCTGGATCGACCAGTCGTCACGTCCGGGGATCTCGTGCCCTATGGCGAGGTCCAGATGGGCGCGTCGGCCATGCTGGTCGGATATCCGCAGGACCGGGCAGAAGTTCCGTATGGTGATACTGCGTGTCAGATCAATGGGTTAGCTGTTAATCGGCTGATCCATCACGACTGTTCTGCAACACATGGTGACAGCGGTGGGCCGCTGCTGGTCCGGCAAAGTGACGGGACGTGGGGTATTGTGGGGATCGACGTGTTGGCGACAGCGGAGCGTGGCGGATTTGCAGCGCCGCTGCCGCACTGAGATTTTCGAGAATGATCCGGGTTGCCATGCACGGACTGCACGTCAGACAGAATTAACGCATGCAAACATTGGCCCGGTCATGACGTTGCACAGGCAGAACCCCAAAAGGGTGTTACAGGTTTTTCAAACCCCAAAGGTGATTGCCATGTATGCCATGCCCATGAAGGCGACAGCGTCCCGGTTAACTCCGAAAGGAGGATCACGCGGGGAGCATAGAAAGGTCAACCGCAAGCATGTCCTCGTTGTCGAGGATCAGGCGCTGCTGCGTTTTCTTGCTGCGGATATGCTTGAAGAAGCTGGCTATGAGGCCTCTCTTGCCGGGGATGCCAGCGAGGCTCTGGAAATGCTCGAACGACATCCGGATATCGGCACGATTTTCTCGGACGTGAACATGCCTGGCGATATGGATGGTGTGGATTTGGCCCGCGTCATCCATGAAAGGCGCCCTGACGTCGGCGTCGTTCTGACGTCAGGGACGCGTGTTCAGGATCTGGGCCGATTGCCGGGTGGCACGATGTTTCTGGCCAAGCCCTATGAATGGGACGAGGTCTATCGCTGCCTGGAGCGGGTCCGGCACTGAATTGCTGGCAGATTATAAAGAGGGGAAAGCAATGTGGTGCACCCGAAAGGACTTGAACCTCTAACCCCCAGATTCGTAGTCTGGTGCTCTATCCAGTTGAGCTACGGGTGCGGACACATTGTAGAAGTCTTGCCGAAAAGGAAGACTGGTGCACCCGAAAGGACTTGAACCTCTAACCCCCAGATTCGTAGTCTGGTGCTCTATCCAGTTGAGCTACGGGTGCGCTGTGAGGCGGGGTTTTACAGAGGCTTAACTGACCTGACAACCCCGCTTTGGAAAAAATTTCAGTTTCGCGTCATGGTGATATGCGCGCGGCAGGATGGTGAGCCGAAAATGCCGCCGATGGCCTGTCCGACAGGGTAGCCGTTGAAGACGACGGCGGTCTCGTGATGGTTCATATCCGTCATGGCAAGCTCGGCATGATAGTGATGATTTCCGGGCGTATAGGTTCCATGCAGGACCTGCGAGCCGTCAGCTGGCGTAAAAAGAATTTCCTTGCCGCGGATGCGGAGCGTCGAGGGGCGCTCGGTCGGGCAGGTGCCCTGATCGGCAACGAGTGCGCCAACCCATGAGCCGGTTGGATCATTGCCGGGGTCCGGAGTTCCGGCACAGGCCGCAAGCAGAGCCGTGGCGGAGAGGGCGAAAAGTGCTGGCAGGCGCATGTTGGTCCTGTTCCTTGTTGCAGAATGGATGACGCAGACGACACAACACCTTATAGGAGAGCCTCAAAAGGCACCATGAAACCGGAACGCGAGGCCATGACATTGACCCAGCAGGACGCCAGCACCGTCGAAAAGCTCGACGAAACCCTTCACGAAGACCGTATCCTCATTCTGGATTTCGGCAGCCAGGTGACGCAGCTTATTGCGCGCCGCGTCCGCGAAAGCGGCGTTTACTGCGAGATCTGGCCGTTCACGGCAACGGAAGAGAAGATCCGCGCATTCAATCCGCGCGGCATCATCCTGTCCGGCAGCCCGGCCAGTGTGCATGACGAGAATGCACCACCGATTCCGGATGTGGTCTTCGCGCTGAACCGCCCCGTGCTGGGGATCTGCTATGGCCAGCAGGCGATGTGCCAGATGCTGGGTGGCAAGGTCGAGAGTCACGAGCACCGCGAGTTCGGTCGCGCCTATATCGATATTGCCGAGGATTGCTCGCTGTTCCGGGGCGTCTGGGCGCGCGGCAAGCGTGAGCAGGTTTGGATGAGCCATGGCGACCGCGTCACGAAGCTTCCGCCGGGCTTCCGTGCCGTTGCCCATTCCGAAGGCGCACCGTTCGCGATCATCGCGGATGAGGGGCGTCGTCTGTATGGCGTGCAGTTCCATCCGGAAGTTGTGCACACGCCGCATGGCGCCGCGCTGATCCGCAACTTCACGCACAACGTTGCGGGTTGCAGCGGAACCTGGACGATGGCGGGTTTCCGCGACCTGGAAATCGCCCGCATACGCAAGCAGGTCGGTTCGGGCCGCGTGATCTGTGGTCTGTCGGGTGGTGTGGACAGCTCTGTTGCGGCCAAGCTGATCCATGATGCGATCGGCGATCAGCTGACCTGCATTTTCGTCGATCCGGGAATCATGCGCACGGGTGAGGCGGATGAGGTCGTCAAGACGTTCCGTGGCCGCTTCAATATCCGTCTTGTCCATCGTGACGCCTCCGAGCTGTTCCTGAAGGAACTGGCTGGCGTGACGGACCCCGAGGTCAAGCGCAAGACGATCGGCCGTCTGTTTATCGAGGTCTTCGAGGAAGAAGCTGCAAAGCTGGGTGGCGCGCAGTTCCTGGCGCAGGGTACGCTGTACCCGGACGTGATTGAGAGCGTGAGCTTCTCGGGTGGCCCGTCCGTGACCATCAAGTCTCACCACAATGTCGGCGGTCTGCCAGACCGCATGAATATGGAACTGGTCGAGCCGCTGCGTGAGCTGTTCAAGGACGAGGTCCGTATGCTTGGCCGTGAGCTGGGTATTCCGGAGAGCATTGTCGGGCGGCATCCGTTCCCGGGGCCGGGATTGGCGATCCGTATTCCGGGTGATGTCACCAAGGAAAAGCTGGATCTTCTGCGCAAGGTGGACGCGATCTATCTTGAAGAAATCCGTCGGGCCGGTCTGTACGATGCGATCTGGCAGGCTTTTGCGGTTCTGCTTCCGGTGCGCACGGTCGGTGTCATGGGCGATGGCCGGACCTATGATCAGGCCTGTGCCCTGCGCGCCGTGACCAGCACGGATGGCATGACGGCGGAAGTCTACCCGTTCGACTTCGCATTCCTGAACCGGGTGGCTGGTCGCATTGTCAATGAGGTTCGTGGCATCAACCGCGTGACTTACGATATTACGTCCAAACCGCCGGGTACGATTGAGTGGGAATGATCCTGCATTCAATCGGTCGGTAGAAACTTTTGGGAACCCCGCAGCGATGCGGGGTTTTTCTTTGCCGTGATTTCCGAAGGGAGATGTCGGACTTGTCCGGATCTTCGGGGAGTGACAGTGTGAAATCTTTCAAAACAAGGATGATCCTGATGTCGATCCGGTTTCTTTCTTTTTCTGCTTCGCTGCTCGTGGCGGGTGTGGTCCTGATGCCGACGGCCATGGCGGCTGATACTGCCGAGAAGCCCTGTGAGACCGATCTTTGCCGCAGCGTGCGTCAGTCCTGGGCTTCGGTCCGTCATGGGACGTCCGATGCTGCCGACTGGACGAGAAAACAGAGTGAGAAGGGCTGGGATGCCACGAAGAATGGTGTCTCCCATGCTGCGCACTGGACAGGCCGGGAAAGTGAAAAGGGCTGGAAGGCCACCAAGAACGGCACGAAGGAAGTAGTTCACGATACGGGCGCCTGGACGAAGAGGACTGCTCATGACCTTGATCCGAGGACTTCGGACAAAGCGCCGGACGCTAAAACCGACGCGTCGGGTCAGTGAGGAATCCGTTTGGAGCTTCGGTTCCGGCTATGAAAAAAGGCCTGTCCCTTGCGGGGCAGGCCTTTTTTATATGCGAATCAGAAGGCGCTTATTCCATGTGATGCTTGTGGCCGGTCATTTCGGTCGTGAGCTGGGCTCGGGCTTCTCCGTCCGGAAATTTTGCTGTGTGGAGGTTGATGTAGGTCTGTCCGGCCTGGACTTCCTTGACCTGATCCGGCGTGAGCTGGAGCGTGCCGGTCATACGGGTCGTGTAGGGGCCGTTGATCGGGGCGAGGACGCCAGCGTCCTGACCGTCCGGAGCCGGGCCATGCAGATGGGCTGCCGTCACGGGGCCGGACAAGCCGTTATCTTCGAAACGGTAGGTCAGGGTATTCTTGGTGGTATCCAGCATTGCGGATGCCGAGCCCTTGATGGGGGCGGTCGCACCATGTTCGCCCTTGAAGGAGCCGAAGAGATGCATCGTTTCCGCGGAAGCGGGCAGGGCGGTTACCGACAGGCCAAGCGCCAGTGTCGTCAGCAGAAGTCCAGTACGCATGGAAGTCCATCCTTGCAGAAGTTGGACTGACTGAACGTGTGCTCAGGTTTCGAGTTCGGTATTCCAGTACAGATAATCGCGCCAGCTTTCATGAAGATAATGCGGCGGGAAGGTCCGGCCGTTTTCCTGAAGGAGGCGGCTGCTGGGCTGAACGGGTTTTCGATGCGGGTGCATGCCCAGTTCGCTTGGCAGTTTTGAGCCCTTGAGCAGGTTGCAGGGGCTGCAGGCGGTGACGACGTTTTCCCAGGTTGTGCGGCCTCCGCGGGCGCGGGGGATGACGTGATCGAAGGTCAGTTCGTGCGTAGGCAATCGGTCATGGCAGTACTGACACGAGAAATTGTCCCGCAGGAAAACGTTGAAACGGGTGAAGGCCGGTTTACGGGCCGTCGGAATATAGTCTTTCAGCGCGATGACGCTGGGCAGACGCATGCTCTGGCTGGGGGAGTGGACGACGGCGTCCTCATATTCGGAGAGGACCGAGACGCGGTCGAGGAAGACGGCCTTGACGGCTTCCTGCCAGGACCAGAGCGAGAGCGGGAAATAGGACAGCGGACGGAAATCCGCGTTCAGGACAAGAGCCGGAAAATGCTGACCGCTGACGGACACCACACGCATCCTTTCTGCAAGGACGACACATGCGGGGATTACGGCGCCGAATGAAAACGGGACAAACAGCGGGAAAACACGTGTCGTCGGCTTCTTTGAGAAAACTATTCCAGTAAACTGCGTAGACCGCAAGCAAACGCTGGTGACACATTCATGACGCCTCCCGCCACGACACGATTTGCGCCGAGTCCCACGGGATTTCTGCATCTGGGGCATGTGGTCTCGGGGCTGTATTCGCGGATCATGGCTGGAGAGGCTGGAAAGTTTCTGATTCGTATCGAGGATATTGATACGACGCGCTGTACGCCGGAACTGACACAGGCTCTGCGTGAGGATCTGGACTGGCTTGGGTTGTCGTCAGATGGGCCGGTCCGGCAGCAGTCGGAGCATCTGGCGGAGTATCATGCCGTGCTGGCCAACCTTCGGGAGCGGGGGCTGCTCTATCCGTGTTTCTGCACGCGACGGGAGATTGCCGAGGCTGCAACACAGGTCGCGCCGGATGGGAGCCTTGTTTATCCGGGCACCTGCCGGCATGGCGCAGCGCGGGAAGAGCAGGGGCGTGATCCGGTCTGGCGGCTCGATATGGGGCGGGCGCTGGATGTGTTGCAGGACGTGCCGGGCTGGCATAAGGCCGGGCACGGGCGCGTTGCCGGGAAGGCTGATGCGTTCGGCGATATTGTTCTGGCGCGGCGGGATACAGGTGTGTCGTATCATCTGTGCGTTACGCATGACGATGCGCTTGAGGGGGTGACGACCGTGACGCGGGGGCGGGATCTGTATGAGGCGACGTCAGTCCAGCGGGTGTTGCAGGACCTGATGGGCTGGCCGGAACCGGCTTATGCGCATCACGCGCTTATTCTGGATGCAGCGGGACACAAACTGTCCAAGCGGGATGGCGCGGAAGGGGTGCGGGTTCTGCGGCAGGCGGGCTGGACGACCCGGCAGGTGTTGGAGCATCCACTGGTGCGGCAGGCTCTGGAGGCGAGCCTGCCGACAGGGCTTTATTCCGGCGGGTAGACGCCCGGATAGGTGATGTCCTGCGAGGGGCCCGGGGCGTGCGGGGCGCCTTTCTTGCCGCAGGCGGTCAGGCCAAGCGCCATGACTGCCATGCTGACGAGCAGCAGTGTTTTCATGCGGTTTCTCCGAGTTTGGCGAGCCAGGCTTCGGCCTGATGCTTCACATTGGCCGGGGCAGTGCCGCCTTCGCTGGTACGGGATGCCAGAGACGCTTCGACGGTCAGAACATCGAAAACGCCCCTGTTGATCTGCGGTTCGACGGACTGCATGTCTTCAAGCGACAGATCGGCCAGATCGCAGCCTTTCTGCTCCGCCATGCCAACCAGACGGCCGGTGACGTGATGGGCGGTGCGGAAGGGGACGCGCAGTTCGCGGACCAGCCAGTCGGCAAGATCGGTGGCGGTGGAGAAGCCCATGCCCGCCACTTCGCGCATCCGAGCGGTGTTGGCTTTCAGGTCGCGGATCATGCCGTCCATGGCGGCTAGCGAGAGCGTCATGGCTTCGGTGGCGTCGAAGACGGGTTCCTTGTCTTTCTGCGTGTCCTTGGCATAGGCGAGCGGCAGGCCCTTCATGACCGTCAGCAGGCCCACGAAATCGCCCATGATGCGGCCGATCTTGGCGCGGACGAGTTCGGCGGCGTCCGGGTTGCGCTTCTGCGGCATGATGGACGAGCCGGTCGTGAAGGCATCGGACAGCGTGATAAAACCGAAGGGGGCGGAGGCCCACATCACGATTTCCTCGGCCAGACGCGACAGGTGCATGGCCTGGAGCGACAGTGCGGAGAGGAATTCGAGCGCGAAGTCACGGTCTGAGACGGCGTCGAGCGAATTGGCGGTCGGGCGGTCGAAATCCAGCGCTGCGGCTGTCATGCGGCGGTCGATCGGGAAGGACGTACCGGCAAGGGCCGCCGAGCCGAGCGGACATTCATTCAGACGCGCACGGGCGTCGCGCAGGCGACCGCGATCGCGCGACAGCATCTCGACATAGGCCAGAAGATGATGGCCGAACGTGACGGGCTGGGCGACCTGAAGATGGGTGAAGCCCGGCATCGGCGTTGCGGCATGTTCCAACGCACGGGTGGCGAGGGAGCGCATCAGGGAGGCGGTCTGCTCCTGAAGGCCGTCGATGGCATCGCGGACCCAGAGGCGGAAATCGGTGGCGACCTGATCGTTGCGCGAGCGCGCCGTGTGCAAGCGCTTGCCGGCTTCGCCGATCCGCTCGGACAGGCGGGCCTCGATGTTCATGTGGATGTCTTCGAGGGCCGAGGAGAACTCGAAGCGGCCTTCGCCGATTTCCTGTGCGATGTCACCCAGACCCTGACGGATTTCGGCCAGTTCGGTTTCGGTCAGCAGGCCGACTTTCTGGAGCATCGCGGCATGGGCGAGGGAGCCGCGGATGTCCTGTCGCCACAGGATCTTGTCAAATCCGATGGAGGCGTTGATCTCGCCCATGATGGCGGCCGGGCCCGACGCAAAGCGGCCACCCCATTGCGGATTGGCGGCTGTGCCTTCAAAGGATGTAGCGGCATCTGATTGTGTGTCGACAGGAGCGTTTTTCATGGGAACCGTAAACAGATGATTCGGAAGCAGATCGACCGGCGAACCCTTCTTGGAAGAGCCGCCAGCCTAGCCGCGGCGGCTTCCCTCTGCAATTGCGGGCTGGGAAATGTCGCCCGCGCCGCTGAGACGGAGGGGGTGCATCCGATGCTGCCCTCGCTCACGCCCGGTGCGCCGAAGCTTGAGCCCGTGAACTTTCAGCTCTTGGGGCCGGGTGGGACGTCTCTTGCGTTGTCCACGATGCGGGGACGGCCATTCATCCTTCATCTTTGGGCAACATGGTGCCCGCCGTGCAGGCTCGAACTGCCTGCGCTGAATGCATTTCTCGAAAAAACCGGTTCGGCGGTTCCTGTGATCCCGGTTGGCGTGGCCAGTCCGCTGCCGAAGGTCATGATGTTTCTGGCGCAGGGCAATCTGCCGCATATCGCGCCCTGGACGCTGGGGCAGCATGAGTTTTCCCAGTGGTTCACTTCCGGCGAGCCGAGCCTGCCCATGACCTGCGTGATTGATGCGCAGGGCCGTCTGCGGGCCAGCGTTGAAGGGGAGATGGCCTGGAATGCGCCGGACGCTCAGGCCGCACTGGAAAAAATCCTGTCCGGCCTTCAGGCGCCCAAACCTGCATGAAAACGTCTCCTGTCAGCCGGCGGAATGTTGTCTGGGGGACGGTGGGGCTGGCTGTTGTGGCAGGTTTCGGGGCGTCACGGCTGGCGGGTCTGGTGGTGCGTCATGGTGCACCGGTCGCCAGTCTGGTTCCGGGGCGGCCGATGCTGGAGCCTGTCGGGTTCGGTCTTGCCGGACCGGATGGCGCGCGGGAATCGCTGCTTTCCCGTCGCGGGTCGCCTTTTCTGCTGCATGTCTGGGCGACATGGTGCCCGCCCTGTCGGCATGAACTGCCGGCTCTGGCTGCGTTCATGCACGCATGGGGCGTGAACTGTCCGATCGTTCCGGTTGCGGTTTCCAGCGGTTCTCCTGAGGCGGTCCGGACGTTTCTGGTTAAAAACGACGTGCCCGGATTTCCTGCCTGGACGGTGAATGACAGTGATCTGAAAGCATGGATGGGTCATGGGGAACTTGCCATACCCGTAACATTCCTGATTGATGGAGTAGGCCGCGTTCGGGCATCGGCTGCGGGATCCTTGGACTGGGCCGGTTCTGGTGCGGCCGCCGCCCTCCACAGGATCCTTGCCGAAACGCGGGGCTGAATTCTGCTGCCAATGAAAGAATGGACTTCCAACATGGGTTTTCCCCTGACGCGTCGTCATCTTCTGGGCGGGGCCGGAGCCTTTCTGGTTTCGGGGCGGGCCCTCGCGGCAGCCGAAAAGGAAGAGGCTGGCAAGGGGCTGGCATTTGAGCCGAACTCTTTTGGCAAACTGGCCACGCCAAAGGTTCTGCCGTCGCTGAGCGTGCAGAACGAGCAGGGGCAGGACGTGCCGCTGTCGCACTGGTACGGCAAGCCGTTTATCCTGCATTTCTGGGCAACCTGGTGCCCGCCCTGCATCCGGGAACTGCCTTCGGTGAATGCAACGGCCAAGGCTCTGGGTGCGGATGGACCGCAGATCGTGGCCGTGGCTGTGCGTGGCAGTACGGTTCCGAAAGTCCGGGCGTTCTATGACGCGCACGGGATCGATGCCCTGCCGCTGCTGGTTGATCCGGTGTCTGGCGTGATGATGGAGATGGCGGATCAGGCGGCTCTGGTGCAGTCCGTCCGGCAGGTTCGCCCGGATGACCTCAAGGAACTGACGCCGGATATCATGTCCCTTCACGGTGTGCCGCGTTCGCTGATCCTGAACGGCAAAGGCGAGGTCGTGGCAGAGTCCATCGGGAACATGGACTGGTCTGCGGACGCTGTGAGGCATACTGTGCAGGCTCTGGCTGGATAGTAAGAGTGTGAAGTCCTGATGTCTGCTCCCCTTCTTGGCGCCCATGATCCGGCGCCCTTCCTTCTTTTTCCTGAAAAGACGCCGTCCCCGTTTGTGTTCGTAAGCGACCATGCGGGGCGGGCAGTTCCGGATGCGCTGGGAGACATGGGGGTGCAGTCCGAGGACTGGGAGCGGCATATCGCCTGGGATATCGGCATCGTGGGCGTGGGACGCATCCTGCATGAGAGGCTGGGTTCGGCGCTGATCGAGCAGGTCTATTCTAGGCTTGTGATCGATTGCAATCGCGCGCCGGGCCATCCGACGTCCATGCCGCTTATGAGCGACGGAACGCCTGTGCCGGCCAATCAGGCAGCGCAGGCCACGTGCCGGGCCCGGCGGGAGCAGGAAATCCTGCATCCCTATCATGATACGATCGCCGAAGTTCTGGTGGAGCGCGGACCGCGCCCGACCGCGCTGATTGCCCTGCACAGCTTTACGCCGCAGATGAACGGGCAGGACCGTCCCTGGCAGATCGGGATTTTGCATAATCAGGACAGCCGCATGGCAGCCATTGCGCTGGATCTGCTGCGTGAGGATACGAGCCTGTGTGTCGGGGACAATGAGCCCTACGTTCTGACGGATACGTCCGACTATACGGTGCCGCGCCACGCCGAGGCGGCAGGGTTGCCGTATCTGGAAATCGAGATCCGGCAGGATCTGATTGTCGAAAAGGCCGGGCAGCGGGACTGGGCCGAGCGTCTGGCTACGCTCCTGCCGAAAGTCTGGGCGAGGCTGACGGAAGGAGCGGGCGCATGATTGACGGGCATACGAAACTCGCAGGCGTCATGGGATGGCCGGTGGAGCATTCGCGCTCTCCGCTGATGCATAATCACTGGTGCCGGGTGAATGGCGTGAACGGCGCTTATGTGCCGTTACCGACGCGCCCGGAAGGCTTCGATCAGGCGCTGCGCGGACTGGCAGCAGCCGGGTTTCAGGGCGTGAATGTCACCATCCCGCACAAGGAAGCGGCGATGCTGGCCTGTGATGAACTCACACCGACGGCCAAGCGGGCGGGAGCGGTGAACACGATCTGTTTCGTAGCTGGACGGATCATCGGTGACTGCACGGATGGGACGGGGTTCTGCGATAATCTGAGCGCGCATGACGTGGCGATTGCCGGTCGGGCTATGGTTCTGGGTGCGGGTGGTGCTGCGCGGGCCGTGGCGGCGGCACTTCTCGATCGGGGCTGCGAGGTCGTGATTGCGAACCGGACGCTGGAGCGGGCTGAGGCCCTGGTCGAGGCCCTTGGGGGCGGTGAGGCTGTGGCCTGGTACGAATGGCCGTCGCTGCTGTCGGGCTGTTCGCTTCTGGTGAATGCCACGTCGATGGGCATGGGCGGTAAGGCTGGCTTGGACTGGGATGCGGCGCTTCGTGAGGCCGCGCCGGGGCTGTGCGTGACGGATATTGTCTATACGCCGCGCGAGACGCCGCTTCTGCTGGCGGCTCAGGCGCGCGGGCTGCGAACCGTGGATGGTCTGGGGATGCTGGTTCATCAGGCGCGGGCCGGGTTTCGGGCATGGTTCGGCGTTGATCCGCAGGCCGACCGGACGACATTCGATCTGCTGGCAGCGAGCTTGCGCACTGACGCATGAAGATTATTGGTCTGACCGGGGGCATGGCGGCCGGGAAAAGCACGGTCGCCACGCTTTTCCGCAGGGAGGGCGTGCCGGTTTTCGATGCGGATGCGTGTGTTCGGGCGCTTCAGGGCGAAGGGGGGAAAGCTCTGCCGCTGATCGGGCAGGCATTTCCCGGAACCGTCGTTGATGATTGTCTGGATCGTGCGGCGCTGCGTGAGGCTGTGAGGGGGCGCCCCGAGGCGTTGAAGCGGCTGGAAGCCATCATGCATCCGCTGGTCCGGGCCGAACGCGAGCGGTTTCTGAAGCAGTGCCGGGCGCGACATGAACCGTTCTGCGTGCTGGATATTCCGCTGTTGATGGAAATTGGCGAGGACCGGCGCTGCGATGTGGTGGTGGTCGCTGAAGCTCCGATGGGGACGCGCCTGTCCCGGATCCGGCAGCGCGGTCGCAGTGGGGGATGCATGAGCGTGGCGGATGCCAAAGGATTGCTGGCGCGCCAGATGAGCGACCATGAGCGCAGACGCCGGGCCGACATCGTGATACGAACCGGCCTGTCGCGTGGGCAGGCCGTCAGGCAAGTCCATGCCCTGTTGCACCGGCTTCGTGAGGCGTCATGAAACGATCCATCCTGTTCGATACGGAAACCACGGGTTTTGACCCGGATATGGGCGACCGCATCATCGAGATCGCGGCGCTCGAACTGATCGACGATCTGCCGACGGGTGAGGCCTATCACGTTCTGATCCACCCCGAGCGCGACATTCCGGCCGAGGCGACCAAGGTGCATGGGTTCCGGATCGAGGATCTGGAAGGAAAGCCGATATTTTCCGAGGTGGCGGACGGGTTTCTGGAGTTCATCGGGAACAGTCCGATGATCGCGCATAATGCCCGCTTCGATTTCAAGTTTGTCAATGCGGAGCTGAAGGCGTGCGGTCGCGAGCCGCTCGATTACGCCAGCCGGGCCATTGATACGGTGGAAATGGCGCGGAAGAAATATCCCGGTCTGCCCGCCAGTCTCGATGCGCTGTGCCGACGTTTTGGCATCGACCTGTCGCAGCGTGGCACCCATAACGCGCTGCTGGACTGCAAGCTTCTGGCCGAAGTCTATGTCGAACTGATGGGCGGCCGTCAGCGCGGACTGGGTCTGGCGGGGCCGTCCCGCAGCCGCAGCATGACGGACGGGATCAATGCGCTCGCCAACCGCAAGCCGCGGAAGATGGCACCTCCGACAGCGGAAGAGCTTCAGGCGCATGAGGCGTTCGTCAGCACCATCAAGGATGCGGTCTGGCTTCGCGAATGATGCGGATCCTGTTCATCACGTCCAACCGTCTGGGCGATGCGGTTATTTCAACGGGTGTGCTGGATGCGTTGCAGAAGCGTTATCCGGCGGCGATGTTCACGGTGGTCTGTGGACCCGTGGCGGCGGGGCTTTTCGAGGCTGATCCGCGTTGCGAGCGCATCATCACCATGGAAAAGCGCCGGCATGACCGGCACTGGATTGATCTGTGGCGCGCCTGCTGCCGGACGCGCTGGTTCATGGTCGTGGATCTGCGAGGCTCGCTGATCGGGCTGACGCTGCGGGCGCGTCGTCGGATCATTGTGCGCGGCGGGCGCCGTCCGGGTCGGCGGATTGAGCAGCTTGGAGAAGCGCTCGGATATCGCAGAACGCCCATGCCGCGTGTCTGGATTTCGGAAAAGCAGCGGGTGGAGGCTGTTACGGCCTTGCCCAAGGGACAGTGGCTGGCGCTGGGACCGACGGCGAACTGGGAGGGGAAAATCTGGCCGTCCGAGCGGTTTGTGGAACTCGCACAGGCGTTGAAGGCGGAAAATCTGCGTCCCGTTGTGTTTTATGGTCCCGGTGAGGGGGAGCGCGCGCGGGCAGAGCAGGTGTTGAAGACGCTGCCGGATGCTCTGGACCTTGGCGGAGACAAATCGCTGGGCGAGGTGGCTGCGCTACTTCAGCGCTGCGCTCTGTTCGTAGGCAATGATTCCGGACTGATGCATCTCGCCGCTGCCGCGGGGACGCCGACGCTTGGGCTGTTCGGGCCGTCGCGGGCCTCGGAATACGCGCCGGCCGGGCGGCTTGCCCGGTTCGTGGAGGCGCCGGGTCCGGAGGGCCATGCGCCCATCGAAAGGCTGGGTGTTGCGGCTGTGCTGAAGGCCGCGAAAGAAATCCTGCGTGAAAAAGACGTATGTGTTCCGGACAGGCGTTCGGACTGACTTGATGCCCTGTCGGTCATGGCCGATAGAAGAAAGATGAAGTCTGCATCGTCCAATGGATACCGGGGTCGTGTGGCCCATGTGATGGCTGGGGCTCCCAGGGGCGGCGCGGAGCTTTTCTTCGAGCGTCTGACAATGGCCCAGATGCGCGACGGTCGCCCCGTTCAGGCGCTGATCCGGCAGGATGAAGGCCGGGTTGCACGGCTTGAGGAAGCGGGCGTTGAGACCCAGTCCTTCCGCTTTGGCGGGCTGCTGGATCTGCGGACCACACCGGGGCTGCGGCGCAGTCTCAAAGCGTTCAGGCCGGATGTTGTCGTTGCGTGGATGAGTCGGGCGGCGCGGCTGGTGCCGTCAGGGCCGTGGCAGATCGCCGGGCGTCTGGGGGGATATTACGATCTGTCGAATTATCGCCGCTGTGACCATTTGATCGGCAATACGCGCGGTCTGGCGGAGTGGATGCGGGCGCAGGGCTGGGCCACCGATCGTGTGCATCACCTGCCCAATTTCGCGACGGATTTTTCGTCCGTAACCCCGCAGCGGCCCGCGTTCCTGCCGCCGGACGTGCCATTTGCCCTGGCGTTGGGGCGGCTGCATGAAAACAAAGCCTTCGATGTGCTGATCCGGGCGATGAAGCATCTGCCGGGTGTGCATCTGGTGATTGCAGGCGAGGGGCCGGAGCGTCCTGCGCTTGAGGCGCTGGCGAAGGCGGAAAATGTTGCGGATCGGGTGCATCTTCCCGGCTGGATCGCGCAGAGTGGGCCCTGGCTGCGGGCATGTGATGTTCTGGTCTGCCCGTCGCGGATCGAGCCGCTGGGTAATGTCGTGATCGAAGCGCTGTCGGCCGGGGTGCCGGTTGTGGCGAGCAATATTCAGGGGCCGCAGGAAATTCTCCAAAGGACGCAGGACGGTCTGCTGGCCGAGGTCGAGAATGAGCGCGATCTTGCGGCGCAGATCGGAAGCGTTCTGGACGATGAGACTATGGCGCAAAACCTTTCCGTGAACGGGCGGGCGCGGTTCGAGCGGGAATTTGCCCAGGATGTTGTCATGGCACGATGGTCGGCTTTTCTGGACGGAGTGCGCGCCTGATGTGTGGAATTGCGGGTCTTTCCTGTCTGCCGGGGCATCATCCGGATCAGGACGCGCTGGAGCGCATGTCGCAGGCCATTTTCCACCGTGGGCCGGATGGGGAAGGGCGGCTGGACCTGGGCGGTGCGGCGTTGCGTCACCGTCGGCTGTCCATCGTTGATATCGCGGGTGGTGCGCAGCCCTTCAGGCTTGGCGCGGCGGCTCTGATTGCGAACGGGGAAATCTATAACGATCCGGCCATTCGCAGGCGCTTTCCCAAAACCTGTTTTCAGACCCATAGCGACTGCGAACCGCCTCTGCATCTGTGGCTGCATGATGGGGCGGGTTACACGCATGAACTGCGGGGCATGTATGCCATTGCGATCGTCGAGAACGAGCATGGGCGGCATGAGATGGTGCTGTCGCGTGATCCGTTCGGCATCAAGCCGCTCTATATCGCGGCGTATGAGGGCGGCATCGCGTTTGCGTCCGAGCCGCAGGCGCTGTTGGCGGGGGGCTTTGGCAAGCGCAGCATCCGGGATGGCGCGCGCGATGAGTTGATGCAGCTTCAGTTCACGACGGGGCAGGACATCATTTTCGACGGCATCCGTCGGCTTCTGCCTGGTGAGACGCTCCGGATCGTGGATGGGCGAATCGTGGAATCGCGCCGGCGGCATGTTCTGCATGAAGCGCGGGATACGGTTCCGGCCCGTCTGAGCGATGAGCAGGCGCTGGCACGGCTGGATACGGCGCTGCTCGACAGTGTGTCGGCGCATCTGCGGGCGGATGTGCCGCTGGGGCTGTTCCTGTCCGGCGGGATCGACAGTTCGGTTATTCTGGCGGCGGCGCATCGTCTGGGGCTGCCGCATCCGCGGACCTGGACGGCGCGTTTTGACGCAGGGGCTGCGGATGAATCTGCTGATGCTGCGGCCTTGGCGGCGTCTGTCGGAGCCGCGCATCATGTCCTGACGGTGACGGAAGAGATGGTCTGGCGCGATCTGCCATCCATCGTGATGTGCATGGATGATCCTGCCGCCGATTATGCCGTCATCCCGACATGGTTTCTGGCGCGTGAGGCGCGGAAGGATGTCACCGTTATTCTCAGCGGTGAGGGCGGGGACGAGCTTTTTGCGGGCTATGGCCGCTATCGGCGCGTCATGAAGCCCTGGTGGAAGGGCGGTCGTGCGCCGTATCGGTCCGGGACATTCGGCAAGCGTTTTGCAGAGCACGGGCGGCAGTGGCGGCGCGGGATTGCCATGACGGAACTGGCTCTCGGGGTCTCGGGGCTGGAAGGCGCTCAGGCGCTGGATATTGCGGAATGGCTGCCCAACGATCTGCTGCTCAAGCTTGACCGGTGCCTGATGGCTCATTCGGTCGAGGGACGTACGCCCCTGCTCGATCCGGTGGTGGCCAAGGCGATCTGGCCGTTGCCGGAGCACTTCAAGGTGCGGGATGGTTATGGCAAATGGCTGCTGCGGCGCTGGCTTCAGGATGCGCTGCCGCAGGCGCGTCCGTTTGCGCCGAAGCAGGGCTTTACCGTGCCGGTCGGCCCGTGGATCGAGAAGCAGGCGCACCGTCTGGGACCACTGGTCGCACGTCAGGCCTGCATCCGGGCCATGATGCCGGGACCGGATGTGGAGCGTCTTTTTGCGCGGGCCAGCCAGCGCGGTGTGGCGCGACAGGCCTGGACACTGCTGTTTTTCGCGCTGTGGCATCGTCATCATATCGAAGGGGTTCCCGTGGACGGGGATACGTTCGAAACTCTCTCGCGCACTTCATGAGTGTCTTACTGATTTGCAAGGACGGAACATGCATTACGATCTGATCATCCGCGGCGGAATCTGCGTTTTTCCATGGGGCGAGGCCGAAGCGGATATCGGCGTGCGCAACGGGAAGGTGGCGTCGCTGTCTGTCGGATCGGCGGATGAAGCGGACCGGGTGATCGATGCACGCGGTCTGCATGTTCTGCCCGGGCTGATCGACGCGCATGTTCATCTGCGTGATCCGGGCAAGCCCGAGGTCGAGACGCTCGAGACCGGCACGCGGGCTGCGGCGCTGGGCGGTATTGCGACGGTTTTCGACATGCCCAACACGTTCCCGAGTGTGACGGATGTGACGATGATCGACTGGAAGCGTGATCATATCCGCAAGACGGCGCATGTGGATGTCGGCATCTATGTCGGCGCGACGCGGGAGAACACGCCGGATCTGGCAATGCTGGAGCAGCAGCCGGGTGTGTGTGCGGTGAAGGTGTTTGCCGGATCGTCCACGGGCAATCTGATGATCGAGGACGATGCGGGGCTCGAAGCGGTCATGCGTTCCGGGCATCGCCGCGTGGCCTATCATTCGGAGGATGAATATCGCCTTCAGGCCCGCAAGCCGATGTTCCATGAAGGCCAGCCTTACGAAACGCATAGCGTCTGGCGCGATGTGGAATGTGCGTTCCTCGGCACGCGCCGTATCATGGCGCTGGCGCGCAAGACCAACCGTCCCGCGCATATCCTGCATGTCTCGACGGCGGAAGAACTGGATTATCTGGCGGATTACCGCGATATTTCCACTGTCGAGGTTCTGGTGAACCATCTCACGCAGGTGGCGCCGGAATGTTACGAAAAGCTCGGTGGTCTGGCCGTCATGAACCCGCCATTGCGGGACCGGTCGCACTGGGAAGCAAGCTGGCAGGCCGTGCGGGATGGTCGTGTGGACGTGGTTTCGTCCGATCATGCGCCGCATCCGCTTGAGGCCAAGCGGCTTCCCTGGCCGAAATGCCCTGCCGGTCTGACGGGGACGCAGACGATCGTGCCGGTCATGCTCGATCATGTGAATGCGGGACGTCTGTCGCTGGCGCGTCTGGTGGATCTGATGGCGGCAGGGCCGGCACGGGTTTACGGATTGCAGACCAAGGGGCGCATGGCAGTCGGATTCGATGCAGATTTCACGCTCGTGGACATGAAGGCCGAGCGTGAGATCACCAATGACTGGATCGTCACGCCGGCGGGCTGGACGCCTTTTGACAGAACGCGCGTGACAGGCTGGCCGATGGCAACGATCGTTCGTGGAACGGTCGTGATGCAGGACAATGAGGTCTCCGGTGGCCCGACTGGGCAGCCTGCCAAATTTGCGCCTTGATCTGGGCGTAGGGCGCGCAACGCTTCGAACAGGAAAGGGAGCTGTATGAGACGTTGCGTTGTCGCCATCCGTAAGGCGGCGCTGTTTGGTCTGGTGTTTGCAGGGATCGCCGGGGCCGGGTCGGCCAGTGCAGCCGAGGCGGCATGGACCGCTTCAAAATGTGGCGCCGAGCCGCAGGCGCCTGCGGTGAAGGCCGCGACGGTCGCGCAGTATAACGAGAGCGTGGATCGCGTGACGGCTTATGAAAAGGCAGCCCGCGTTTACAATGCCTGCGTCGCGGCTCAGGCCAACCGGGAAGAAACGGCCATCAGCCAGGAGGCGAGTGCGCGGATTTCCCACGTTCATGCGGGAAGCGCGGCTGTTCAGTCCCACATTGCGGCATCATTCCAGACGCTGTCTGCCAATCTGGCGGCTGCGGGACGCAAGCTCGGCCATCACTGAGCGATCGGCGCTTACAGGCTGTATCCTGAAGGTACGGCCTGTGATCTTTACTGGCCCATGCGCTCCTGATTCTGGGCTGGGGTCAGGGTTGTCGGGCCACCATAGGTCTGGCGGGCGACGTTGGGCATGAGATCGGGCCGCGCCCAGCAGGTCGTGCCCTCGAAACTTGTCGTGCAATATGGCTGGGGTGGGGGTGGCCCGACCGGCCGGGCGCAGAAACTTTCATCATCGTACAGATAGGCCGTGTTGCAGTCCTTGCCCGTGACGGCGGACGCGATGCGGTCCGGCGCACAGCCTTCAAGCGCGCAGAACACCAGGGGAAGCAGCAGGAGCGGGACGGGCTTTTTCATGGCGTTCAGAATGCTTCCCGAGCCGTTAAGGAAGTCTGAATGTCGGCCGGTTTTTCTGTGGCTGTACTGTTTTTCACAGTTCCGGTCCGCTTTGGCGCTTCAATGATCGTGTGAAGCGTTTGCCGCGACGGTTCGGCACCTGTATGGTCAGGCAAAACAGTTTGAAGACCGATCCAGCAGGGGACCAGGTGGCAGACGATTTCATCACGCAGGTGAACGAAGAAATGCAGGCGCAGCGGTTGCGGGCCATGGCACGGCGCATTGGCGCCGTGGTGGGTGTCGTGGCCGTGATTGGAGCCATCGGGGGTGGCGTGTGGGGCTGGAACAGCCACGCCCGCCATGCAGCACAGCAGGCGGCATCGGCGCGGTATTTTACCGCCACGACGGCCTTGACGGACCCCAAGCATGACGCCGCAGCCACCCAGAAGGCCACTGCGACCTTCCAGGATCTGGCGGACCATGGTCCTGTGGGCGTGCGCTCTTATGCAGCGCTGCGTCTGGCTGATCTGCAGAGCCAGGCCGGTCAGACGGACGCGGCGCTGAAGACGTGGCAGAGTGTGGCAGACGATGGGTCTGCCGAACCGGCCCTGCGGGACATGGCGCGCTATATGAGCCTGAATGCCCGGACCGCGAGCGCCGATCCGAAGACGCTGCGTCCGGGATATGAAGCTCTGGCGCAGAGCGGGGGTGCCTGGGCATCACTGGCTCAGGAAGGGCTTGTTGCGCTGGATCTGCGTTCCGGTGCGACAGCCGATCAGCAGAAGGAAGCCCGGCGCATCCTGACGCAGATCGTTGGCAGTGAAAACGCGACCGAAGGGGTGCGTGCACGTGCACAGGCCCTGCTCGAGACATTTGGAGACGCCGGTTGATGCGCCGTCCTGTTCTTTCCCGCTCTTCCCTTTCCATGAACCGCCCCATGGGCCGCCGTGGTCTTCTGCGGACGGCCTGCTCGGGGAGCGCCTTGGCCGTTCTGGGCGGGTGCAGCCTGTTCGAAGACGACAAGAAGCCGCCTCTGGCCGGGCATCGCGTGAATGTCCTCTCTACGGGCGCAGGGCTGACGGTTGATCATGACGATCACACGCCGATCACGCTGGGCCCTGTCCAACCGGTCCGCGAATGGCTGCAGGAAGGCGGACGTCCGTCCCATGTTGCCGTGAATGCGGCGTGGAATGGTCCGGATCTGGCCTGGAGCCATTCAGTCGGCGCGCAGACTGATCCGTCCAGCTTCCTGTCGATGATTGCCATCATGCCGACCAACCGTGGTGCGATCCAGTCGCCACCGGTCATCGGAAACGGTCATATTTTCACGACTGACGCACAGGGTGTGGTGAAGGCCTGGACATGGCCGGAGCGGCGTCATGTCTGGACCCGTCAGCCCGCCACGTCCAAAAGCCGCTCGACCAATATCGGTGGTGGCCTCGCCCTCGATGGGGACACGCTCTACATCGTGGATGGTGTGGCACAGGCCCTGGCCGTTGAGGCCCTGACCGGCAAGGTGAAATGGCGCATCAGCACCGGAACGCCGGGTCGTTCCGCGCCGACGATCGCGGAAGGTCTGATGATCTTCGGCACGATTGACGAGCGTCTGATCGCGCTGAACGCCAATACGGGCCACCAGGTCTGGACGTATCAGGCCACGGCCTCCGATACGGTTATCTTCGGTCAGTCTGCACCGGCCTTCGTGGATGGTGTCGTGCTTGCCGGCTTCGGCAGTGGCGATCTGGTGGCCCTGCGTGCGGCCTCGGGCGAGGTGGTCTGGAGTGACAGTCTCGGCGGCTCCAACGGCATGGGCGCCATGCTCGATTTCTCCTGCATTCGGGGCGCACCGGTCATCATGGATGGGACGGCCTATGCCGTGTCCATGTCCCGCGTGCTGGTGGCGATCGACATGCGGTCAGGCCGTCGTCTGTGGGAACGTGAGGTCAGCGGGCAGAGTCCTATGGCGATCTGTGGCGACTGGATGTATGTCCTGTCCACGGATCAGCAGATCGCCTGTCTGGATCGTCTGTCCGGGCATGTGCGCTGGATCACCCAGCTGCGTCGCTTCATTCGTGAGGATGCGGAAAAGGACGCGATTGCCTGGGTGGGCCCGCTTCTGGTGAACGGCAAGCTGATCTGCTTCTCCACCTTTCCGAAAGAAGGCATGGCTGTCCTGAATGCCGTGACCGGGAAACTTGAACTGACCCGCAAGACCACCGCCCCGTGTCAGGTTCAGCCGATCGTCTGTGACGGTCATGTGCTGACCCTGTCCCAAGACGCCGTTCTGCGGGCCTATGGCTGAACGAATGACCTCTGAAAACCTGCCCGTTGTTGTTATCGCCGGGCGCCCGAATGTCGGGAAATCCACTCTGTTCAACCGGCTTGTCGGCCGCCGTCAGGCGATCGTCTCCGACATGCCGGGTGTCACGCGCGATCGCAAGGAGGGCGAGGCCCTTCTGCGCGGCCGCCGTGTCCGGCTGATCGATACGGCCGGGCTGGAGGAAGCGGCGCCGGATACGCTGTACGGGCGGATGCGGGCCTCTTCCGAATCCGCTGTTGCCATGGCGGATCTGGTGCTGTTCTGCATCGACGCACGTTCGGGCATCACGCCTGCGGATGCGCATTTTGCGAGCTGGCTGCGCCGTCAGAACCGGCCGGTTCTGCTGATCGCGAACAAGGCGGAAGGGCAGGCCGGGACGAATGCGGCTCTTGAAGCCTATTCGCTGGGATTGGGCACGCCTCTGGCACTGTCCGCCGAGCATGGCGAAGGCATTGCCGATCTCATGGGTGAGATTGCCGAGCGTCTGCCGCCTGCGGAAAAAACCCGCCGTCGTGAGGCCCCGAAAGCTGAAGGTGAAGACGGGGAGGACGAGCGTCCTGCCGGTCCGCTGCGTCTGGCGATCATTGGTCGTCCGAATGCGGGCAAGTCCACGCTGCTGAACTGTCTGTTGGGCGAAGAGCGGATGATTACGGGGCCTGAAGCGGGCCTGACGCGCGATTCCATCACCGTCGAACTGCATGACGAGCAGGGCCCCATCCAGCTGGTTGATACGGCCGGGATGCGCAAGCGCGCCCGCGTCGAGCAGCATCTGGAGAAAATGTCGGTCTCGGCCTCCATCGAAGCCCTGAAAATGGCGGAAGTGGTCGTGTTGGTGATTGATGCGACGCTTGGCGTGCATGAGCAGGATCTCCAGATCGGCCGCCTGATCGAGCGTGAGGGACGGGCCTGCGTCATCGCGCTGAACAAGTGGGATGCTGTCGAGGACCGGAACGCGACCAAGAAGGCGATTTTGGACCGTCTGGAAATCTCGCTGGCACAGGTTCGTGGTATTCCGGTCGTGACATTCTCGGCACTGACGGGCGCGGGCGTGCACCGTCTGCTGCCTGCCGTGCGCAACGTCTATGAGATCTGGAACTCGCGCGTCTCCACGGGCGAACTGAACCGCTGGTTCGAGGATGCTCTTGAGCGTCATCAGCCGCCGCTCGTGGACGGACGCCGTCTCAAGCTGCGTTACATGACGCAGGTGAAGGCCCGCCCTCCGACATTCCTGCTGTTTGGCACGCGGGCAGAACAGTTACCCGATTCCTACAAGCGCTATCTGGTTAACGGACTGCGCGAAACATTCCATATGCCGGGCGTTCCGGTGCGTCTGCAGCTGCGTGGAACGAAAAATCCTTACGCGGAAAAGTGATTTTCTGTTCGTTTGGATATAGACCACACCCCTGATGGATCATTAATACAGGACCGGCTACTTCCGGTTTCGGAACGTTTGGTCCTGTACCCCTCGATATGAAGAGGGACTGTGTTTCGGGTGAGGTGACTACGGGTATGGCTGGGATTGCTTCGTCTTCCAGTGAGGGGCTGTCCACGGACCAGCCCCGCAGCACGGCACGGGCGACAACCCTTGGTATTCTGGCAGCGCTGGCCGGGCTGATGTTCGGTCTTGATACCGGCGTGGTTGCTGGTGCGCTGCCTTTCATTGCGACCGATTTCCATGCGAGTGACGCCCTGCAGGGCTGGATCGTCTCGTCGATGATGGCCGGGGCGACGGTCGGGTCGCTGTTTGCCGGGCGGATTTCGGTGCGGTTCGGCCGGACGGGCGCCATGCTCGGGGCGGCGATCCTGTTCCTGATCGGGACATTGTTCTGCGCTCTGGCGCCGGGTGCCGCGATCATGATCGTAGGCCGTCTTTTCCTGGGACTGGCGGTCGGTGTGGCTGCCTTTGCTGCGCCACTCTATATTTCTGAAATCACGGTTGAATCCGTTCGTGGCGCCATGATTTCGTTCTACCAGCTCATGGTGTCCCTTGGCATTTTCCTCGCTTTTGTCTCCGACAGCCTGCTGGCTCCAGGCGGGCACTGGCGCTGGATGCTGGGGGTCATGGCCGTACCAGCCAGCTGTTTTCTCGGCATTGTTCTGATCCTTCCTCATAGTCCCCGCTGGCTCATGATGCGTGGCGAGAAGGACCGTGCGCGGCGAGTGTTGCAGAGCCTGCGATCCGACGAAGAAGTGGCTGAAGCCGAACTGGTGGATATCCAGTCGCGCCTGCAGAAGAGCAGCGATGCTGGCGTGGGACTTTTCAAAAGCAATCCCAATTTCCGCCGGACGGTTTTCCTGGGGATGCTGCTTCAGATCATGCAGCAGCTCTCGGGGATCAATGCGCTTCTGTATTATGCCCCGCGCGTCTTTCAGGCGGCGCATTTCGGGACGAATGCCTCGATCTGGGCTACGACGCTCGTGGGGCTGACCAATATGGCGCTGACGGGTGTGGCGATCGCTTGTGTGGATCGGTGGGGGCGGCGTCCACTTCTGATTCTGAGCTGCGCGATTGCGGCATTTTCGCTGGCCGGGGTCGGAACACTGCTGGCTGTCGGGGCATCGAGTTTTGCGTCCCAGCTGCTGCTCTGCGGGTTTGTCCTTCTGTTCGTGGCAGGGTTTGCCATTGGTGAGGGCCCGCTGGTCTGGACATTGTGCTCGGAAGTTCAGCCGACGCGCGGGCGGGACTTTGGCATCGGCTGTTCCACGGTGACCAACTGGGCCGCCAACTGGGTGATTTCCAACCTGTTTCCGCTGGGTATGGCCATGATGGGAGCGTCCACGACGTTCCTGATGTTTGCTGTCTTCAATGGTCTTTTCATTCTTGTGACCCTATGGTTCGTTCCGGAAACGAAAGGCGTCTCGCTCGAAAGGCTTGAGGCCAATCTTTTTGCAGGCACCCGCCTGCGTGATCTGGGACGCTGAGACGATGACGGCTACGACGGAAGACGGTCCGCAAGAAGAATACGATCCGCAACGCCATGCCGGGCTGTACGGGGCCCAGCGCCTCAAGGCGATGTCGGCCGTACTGCTGGCCCTGCTTCTGTCGGTGCTGGATTATGCGATTGCCAATGTGGCCCTGCCGCTGATTGCGCAGGATCTGCATGCGTCGTCTTCGCGGGCCATCTGGGTCGTCAATGCCTATCAGCTCGCCAATCTGTCCTGCCTTCTACCGCTGGCGTCCCTCGGGTCACGTGTCGGATTTGCGCGACTGAGCCAGCTTGGAATTTTTCTGTTCCTGATCGCATCCGTGGCCTGTGCGCTGTCGCAGAACCTGCTGGAACTGACGCTGGCCCGCGCCCTGCAGGGTATGGGCGGCGCCTGCATCATGAGCGTGAACATCGCGCTCGTCCGCTTCATCTACCCGCATAAGGAACTGGGGCGCGGGATTGCACTGAACGGGCTGTTCGTTGGGCTCGGTGTGGCGCTTGGCCCGTCTCTGGGGTCGCTCATCCTGTCCGTGGCGAGCTGGCCCTGGATTTTCTGGATCAACCTGCCGCTGGCCCTCGCGGCTCTGGCTCTGGCCCATGCCGCACTGCCGCAGACCCCGCGGAGCGATATTCCGACCGATATGGTCGGCTCTCTTCTGACGGTCGCTTCATTTGCGTTGACCGGCGTTGGTCTGGACGGGCTGATGCACGCCGATTTCCTGTCGGGCGGCGTCGTGACAGTTGCGGGCGTGCTGTGCTGGGCCATGCTCCTGCATTACCAGCGTGAGCGGCTGGAGCCGATCGTGCCGGTCGATCTGCTGGCGCGCAGGCCGTTCCTGCTGGCCTGTCTGGTCGGGTTTCTGGGCTTCGTGGCCTCCAATCTCTACATCGTGGCCATGCCGTTTACACTGGCATCCGCATTCCATCGTGGTGCCGGGACGATCGGTCTTCTGATTGCGCCCTGGGCTGTGGGTGTGGCGACAATGTCGTTCGTGGTCAGCCGTCTGGCGGACCGTTTTCCGGCTTCGATCCTGTCCTCGATTGGTCTGGCCATCACGGCAAGCGGGTTCTGCCTGCTGTGGTTCCTGCCGACGGATGCCAGCAACTGGGCCATCGCCTGGCGGACGCTGTTTGCCGGATGCGGGTTCGGGCTGTTTCAGCCGCCCAATAACCGCGCCATCATGGTCACCGCACCTCCCGGACGTGAGGGCGGGGCGAGCGGTATGCTCTCCGTTGCGCGTCTGGCGGGTCAGACGAGCGGAGCCCTGCTTGTGGCTGGACTGTTCACGGTCTTTCCCCACCCGGCCTTCATCTGCCTCGGGGCTGCGATGGTTGCGGCGCTAACGGGATCTGCGCTCAGTCTGGGACGGAAATATCTCGCAGCCTGAAAAGTGTGGTGGCGCGCTGATCCGCGCTTTCCAGCTCCTGCGTGACGGGAACGGTCTGGCGCGTCAGGACTTCGAGCGGCATTGACGGGGCGTAGTGCCGGCCCGGATCGCAGAGCCAGACTTCGCAGGTTTTCGAACACTCCAGCAGCCATGGCACGATCCGCGAGGCCATGGCCTCGTTGTAACAGACGTCTCCGATCACCAGCAGGTCACAGTCGGGGATCGTTCCGATCAGATCTCCAGCGACAGGCCCAATGGTGACGTTATTCAGGCTGGCGTTGAGGACCGTGGCTTCGAGTGCCATCGGATCAATGTCATTGGCCTGCACGCCGGACGCACCCGACATCGCGGCTGCAATGGCGGCAAGTCCACATCCGCAGGCCACATCCAGCACGCGGCGTCCGCGGACATGCCCGGGATTGTCGAGAATGAAGCGTGCGATGAGCTGGCTGCCGGGCCATGCGAAGGCCCAGAAAGGCGGCTCAATGCCGATCTGTTCGAGATAGACTTCGCTGGCCTGCCAGATGGGCGTGATTTGGGTCGCCAGATGCAGGGAAATCTCCGGCACGAGCGTGGCCTGTGCGATGGCGGTGTTGTCGCGGATGAAACCGGCGGGATCGCTCAGGGCCGTGCTCATCCGAAAAGTCTTGCGGCGACAAACCCTGCGGCCAGTACGAATCCGATGGGCACGTTGCGGCGGAACTCCCTGAGGCAGGCCGGGGCGTCATACGGGTTCAGTACGCGGACCTGCTGGAGCAGCATTGCGGTGGCGACAGCGAGGAACGGCCAGAAAGTCCAGTGCAGATGGGCGTGGATCGCGACGAGGGCCAGTGCCAGCAGCATGAGGGTGTAGCAGGTGGCTATGAACGGGCGGGCGCTCTTTTCCATCAGGCGGGAGGTGGAGCGGACGCCGATGCGGGCGTCGTCGTCCATGTCCTGAAAGCCGTAGATCGTGTCGAATCCGAGTTGCCAGAGAATGACGGCGCCGTAAAGCAGCAGGCCGTTGCCATCCAGTGTGCCGGCGGCTGCGGCGTAGCCCATGGGGGCACCGAATCCGAAGGTGAAACCCATGACGAGTTGCGGCCACCAGGTGACGCGCTTGGCGGCCGGATACAGGGCAACGAGCAGGAGCGCGATCGGGGCGAGAGCCCAGCAGACGGGCGGCAGGCACACGAGCACGCCCAGCCCCATCAGCAGCAGGACGGCCAGAAGGAGCAGGCCCTGTTTCAGGGAGAGTGCGCCGCTGGCGAGCGGGCGGCCTGCGGTGCGGGCGACTTTGGCGTCGATGTCGCGGTCCCAGATGTCGTTCACGACGCAGCCGGCCGAGCGCATGACGAGCGAGCCGAAGGCGAACAGGGCCGTGTCGATCAGGCGCGTCTGAAGCGACGCGTGGGGTGCAAGGAACAGGCCCCATACGCCGGGCAGGAACAGGAGCCATGTTCCGACCGGACGGTCGAGACGGGCGAGCAGGGCATAGGAGCGCCATGGCTCGGGCAGGCGCGCAATGCGGCCGGTCAGCTGGATATCGGTATGGGCGCGGGTCTGGCTCATGGGAGATGTGATGCTGCGCGGACATGCTTCCGTCAATGGGCGAGGCGCGCTATCGGAAAAGGATGAGCCGATCCGACCCCCGTCTTTACGTCCCTGCGTCTGAAACAGCCTTCGCGGAAGGCCAGACCATCCCGCTTCCTCCCGGGCAGGCGCATTATCTGGGCAACGTCATGCGGCAGGGCGTGGGCAGCGCCGTCCGTGTGTTCAATGAGCGGGACGGCGAGTGGACAGCAGAGATCGCGGCCCTGAAAAAGGACAAGGGAAGTGTTCTGCTGCATCGCTGCGAGCGGACTGCGGTTCCGACGCAAGGTGTGGAACTGCTGTTTGCGCCGCTCAAGCGGGATGCGACGGAACTTGTCATCCGTATGGGAACCGAACTGGGCGTGACGCGCTTTCGGCCGGTCGTGACGGAGCGGACCAATACGCACCGGCTCAATCTGGAGCGGCTGTCGGTGATTGCGACCGAAGCGGCGGAGCAGTGCGAGCGACTAGATGTCCCGGAGATCCTGCCGCCTGAGTCGCTGCGGGTGCTGCTGGCGGAGTGGCCGGACGATTGTCCGCTGTTTGCCGCGCTTGAGCGTCGTCCGGGTGAGGGTGTGGCGGTGCAGGCTGCGGCCCTGCTGATCGGGCCGGAGGGAGGCTTCTCCGAGGCGGAAGTGGAGCTTCTGCGGCGGCATGCTGCCGTTCATGCACTCAGCCTGGGGCCGCTGGTGCTGCGGGCGGAGACGGCCGTGTGTGCGGGGCTGTCCCGTCTGGCGGCGAGGGCTGAGGATGCCGCCCGAGGGTGACAGAACCGTCGGACCTGCTACAGTTCAATCATTATCGAACAACGAATTCAGACCGAGGCCAAACGCCATGTCCAATCCCGGCACGTCCAATACTGCGTCGATCGAAAGCCGGGCGCAGCTCGTCGAGGCGATCGCGCGTGGTTGCAAACCGCAATCGGAATGGAAGATCGGTACCGAACATGAAAAATTCGGTTTTGTTCTTCCTCATGCTGCTGACGGACGCGAACCGCTCTCCCCGCCGCCTTACGAGCCGCGTGGAATCGGAGCCCTGCTGGAAAAGCTTCAGGGACCGGACTGGGCGCCGATCATGGACGGTGAGAACCTGATCGGTCTGAAAGGGCAGAACGCACAGGCAGGACGGGCGATCTCGCTTGAGCCGGCCGGACAGTTCGAGCTTTCGGGCGCCCCGGTTGTCTCGCTTCAGGAGACGGAAGCAGAAATGCAGGCGCATTTCGATCAGGTGCGTGGTCCGGCTGCGGAACTCGGGCTTGGCTTCCTGCCGTTTGGCTTTCAGCCGCTCTGGACGCGCGACGCGATGCCGTGGATGCCCAAGAGCCGCTATGCGATCATGCGCAACTACATGCCGAAAGTCGGTTCGCTCGGCCTCGACATGATGACGCGGACCTGCACGGTTCAGGTCAATCTTGATTTCAGCGATGAAGCCGACATGGCGCGCAAGATGCGGGTGTCGCTCGCACTTCAGCCCGTGGCGACTGCGCTGTTTGCGAACTCACCTTTCGTCGAGGGTAAGGCCAATGGCCTGCTGTCCAACCGGGCGCGGATCTGGACCGACACGGACAACCAGCGTTCGGGACAGCCTTCCGTGTTCTTCGAGGATGGGTTTGGCTTCGAGCAGTATGTGGACTGGGCGCTGGACGTGCCGATGTATTTCGTCTCGCGGGACGGAAAGAACATCGACGTTGCCGGTTGCTCTTTCCGTCGCTGGCTGGCGGGTGATGTTCAGGAACCGCTGAAGGGCCTGACGCCGACGGTCGGGGATTTTGAAGATCATCTGACGACGGTGTTCCCGGATGTGCGTCTCAAGCAGTTCCTTGAAATGCGCGGCGCGGATGCGGGCAAGCTGGAAATGATGGTGGCGCAGTCGGCTCTGTGGGTCGGCCTGCTTTACGATCCTGCCACGCTGGAAGCGGCCGAGAAACTGGTGCGTGAGCAGCCCTGGAGCGTGTATCAGCAGCTCCGCGCCGAAGTGCCGCGTCTGGGGCTGGATGCTGCGTTCCCGGGCGGTCTGAAGCCGTTTGCCAAGCGTGTGGTTGAACTGGCCGAGCAGGGTCTGCGGGCGCGTGTGCGCAATGAGGCCGGGTATCTCGACCCGCTGCACCTGATTGCGGATGGCGGTCCGAATCAGGCCCAGTACTGGCTGGATCTGTATAACGGTGCCTGGGGACAGAGCGTGAAGCCGCTCTTTACCGAAGCCGCCATCTGATTTTACGAGACGGGATCTGCTGCCTACGTGACGAAACTTTCCGATCTGACCGAACGCGAAATCCTTGCGCTGGCCATCGCCAGCGAGGAGGAGGATGGTCATATTTACGCGGATTTCGGCCAGATGCTGGCGGAGGATTATCCCGACAGCGCCGCCATTTTCCAGGACATGGCGGAAGAGGAAAACCACCATCGCCGCGCGCTGATCGATCTGTTCGTCCGGCGGTTCGGTAATCATATCCCGCTGGTCCGCCGGCAGGATGTGCAGGGGTTTCCGTCCCGCAAATCCGCCTGGCAGATGCAGAATCGCGGGATCGAGGCGATCCGGGCGCAGGCGGCCGACATGGAGCGGCAGGCGGCGCGGTTCTATCGTCAGGCCGCCGGGCAGACCAACGATGCCGAAATCCGCAAGCTGCTGGGCGATCTGGCGACCGAGGAAGACCGGCATCAGCGTGAGGCGCGGCGCCTGGAAGATGCGCATCTGAATGACAACACGCGTGACCGCGAGGACGAGCACAGCCGCCGGGATTTTGTTCTGCGGGTCGTGCAGCCGGGGCTGGTCGGGCTCATGGATGGCTCGGTTTCGACGCTGGCGCCCGTCTTTGCCGCGGCCTTTGCAACGCATAGTCCGCATGCGGCCTTTCTGGTCGGGCTTGCGGCCTCGCTGGGAGCCGGGATTTCCATGGGGCTGGCGGAAGCGCTGGCGGATGATGGCAAGCTGTCCGGGCGTGGGGCTCCGCTGCTGCGTGGTCTGATCTGCGGCGCCATGACCTTTGGGGGCGGGATCGGGCATACGTTGCCGTTCCTTGTGCCGGATTTCCATCTCGCCTTTGGTGTCGCGATTATTGCCGTGGCGATCGAGCTTCTGCTGATTTCCTGGGTGCGCTGGCGGTATCAGGACACACCGTTCGGATCGGCCATGGTGCAGGTCTTCCTCGGCGGGGCTCTCGTTTTTGCAACCGGTGTGCTGATTGGCAGTTCCTGAGACATGATGAACCGTTCTTTTTTCCGCGCTGCCGCTCTGGCGGCGCTGCTGCCCGTTGCACTGCCATCCATGGCTTTTGCGCAGGCAACTCCCGCCCAGCTTCGTCCTGCGGATCAGGGCTGGATTTCACGGATTGAGGACGCGCTGGGGCAGGTCACGACGCTTCAGGCGCGTTTCAGGCAGACGGCGGCGGATGGCAGCACGACGGTCGGAACAGCGACGCTCGACCGGCCGGGCCGCATGCGTTTCGATTACGACAAGCCGAGTCCGCTGCTGCTGGTCGCCAATGACGGGCGTGTGGTGTTTCAGGATCGCAGCGTCGATCAGGTCACGACCATTCCGCTGGACCGCACGCCGCTCGGGCTTCTGCTGCGTCCGGAACTCAAGCTGTCGGGCGATGTGACGGTGACGGGCTTCGAGCACAGTAACGGACAGATCCGGGTGCAGGTGGTGCGGACGCAGAGTGCGGGGGAAGGCACCCTGACGCTCGTCCTGTCTGATGCGCCGCTTGGTCTTCTGGGCTGGACGGTCGTGGATGCGCAGGGGCGCACGACCACGATTGCCCTGTCCGATGTGCGTCTGGGCGGGACCGTGCCTCAGTCCCTGTTCGTCCTGCCCAAGGCTGACTGAGGCTTCAGTCCTTCAGTTCGCGTGAAAGCTCCAGCGCGCGGGCATAGACCGTGCGTTTGGGTAGCTTTACGATTCCCGCCACGAGGGCGGCGGCATCCTTGACGGAATGGGTCGCCAGGGCTTCGCGCAGATGCGTGTCCAGATCGGCAGCGCCGCTGTCATCTTCGGCAGAGGGACCGATCAGAAGCGTGATTTCGCCCCGCGGTACGGTTGTGCGGAAATGTTCCAGAACCTCTGTGAGGGTGCCACGCACCATTTCCTCGAAGCGTTTGGTGAGTTCGCGGCCGACTGCGGCTTCGCGGTCCGGGCCGAAGACGTCAATCAGGTCTTCCAGTGTTTCGATCAGGCGGTGTGGGGCTTCATACCAGATCAGGGTGGAATGCAGTCCGGCCTGTTCAGCGGCGCGCAGGGTGGCGAAACCGGTCTTGCGGGCTTCGCTTCGGGGCGCAGGGAAGCCCAGGAACATAAAGGGCAGGGGCGGCAGGCCCGACAGCGTCAGGGCCGTGACGACGGCGTTCGGACCGGGAATGGCCGTGACATGGATGCCGGCCGCGATGGCCGCGCGGACCAGCCGGTATCCGGGATCGGAGACCAGGGGTGTGCCTGCGTCGGAGACGACCGCATAGCGTGCGCCGTCCTGCAGTTTTTCGATCAGGAACGGAGTGCGGTCCTGTTCGTTATGGTCGTGCAGTGTCCGGGTCGGTGTGGCAATATTGCGCGAAAGCAGGAGCTTTGCCGTGACGCGCGTGTCCTCGCAGAGGATCGCGTCCACGGTGTTCAGCGCCTCGATCGCGCGTTCGCTGATATCGGCTAGGTTGCCGATCGGCGTTGCAACCAATATCAGACATCCACCTTCGGCCTGGCCCTGCGCTGGCAGGGCGGCGGCCGGTAACGTTTCAGCCGCATCGCTCAAGGGAGTTTCAGCGGAACATGACTTTTCGGACATCTGCATCCTCGGTGACAAACTCAGGGGCGCATTGTCGCCCGTTGAGCCGTCTGCGCAAGGGTGTAAGCACCGGCCTTGCCGCGGGAACCTTCCTGACCCTTGCTGCCTGCTCGGGTGGCGGGTCATCCTCCGTGCCCGGTGTAGGCGGCATTCCGGGCGTTTCCGAAGGGCCGGGCGCACATGATGTTGGACTGATCCTGCCCCTGACGGGACGCAATGCGGCTTACGGCGCACGGATGCGCGATGCGGCGAAACTGGCACTCTCCACCAAGGGGTCCCCTGCGCTCGACGTGCATGACACGAATGGTCCGGGCGGTGCGGCGCAGGCAGCGCGCGATGCTCTGGCGCGTGGGGATGCGATTCTGCTGGGCCCCCTGACGGCCACCGAGACCGGGATGGCAGCACCGCTGGCCATTAATGCAGGCAAGCCTGAACTGGCTTTCACCAGCGACTCCACACAGGCCCGTCCGGGCGTCTGGGTCATGGGTCTGACGCCGGAGCAGCAGGTGCGCCGGATGGTGGATGCGGCGCGGGCGACGGGACGCAAGACTTTTGCGGCTTTCCTGCCGGATAATGCTTTCGGGCATGCGATGGGTGACGGGCTCGTGCGGGCCTGCCGGGATGCGGGTCTGACGGAGCCCCAGATCGTGTTCCATACGATGGATGCGCAGAACATTGATGACGGGATGAAGTCGCTTTCTGCTATCGAGACACGCCAGCCTCCTGCCGCACCGGCTGCGGATGTGCCCGCCGGGCCGTCCGCGATTGATCCGACGGGAGAAGCTGCGCCTGATACAGCCACGGCGGGAACGACAGGGGCCACCCCGTCCACGACCACGCCGGGAACGCCTGCTGCGACACCGACGCCCGCAGCACCGCCCGCGCCGGTTCCGCCGCCGCCATTCGACGCTCTGGTGCTGGCCGATACAGGGCTGGAACTCGGACGGATCATCACGGCGCTTCAGGCCGACCACATTGATTCGTCACAGGTCCAGATCATGGGACCGGCGCTGTGGAAGGCATTTGATGGCAAGCTCGGTGCGCTACATGGCGCCTGGTATGCGGCGTCCGATGCACATGACCGCATGGGATACGTTGCGCAGTACCGGGCGCTGTACAAACAGGCCCCGTCACCGGTCAGTGATTTCGCCTATGACGCTGCGGCTCTGGCCGGAAGCCTGATCCGCCAAGGCGGTGTGACGACCGAAGCGCTGACGCGGCCGGATGGTTATATGGGTGTGGATGGCCTGTTCCGTCTGCGTCCGGACGGACATGTGACGCGGGCTTTGGCGATCTATCAGATCCAGCGCGGTGGCGGAGCACGTGTTGTGGTGCCGGCATCGCGGGACGTCGCTCTTCGGCCAAGCTGATTAGGATATCCCAAGAAAAAAGCGCGTCCGTTCTTTGAACGGCGCGCTTTTTTTGTGTCTGGACGAGGAAATCCGGGCGCAGGGTCAGGCGGCGTAGGTCTCGGCGAGGGGCAGGACCGGACGGATGACATGCAGGGCGAGTTCGAAGCTGGCATAGCTTCCGAGTTCGTGCTCGCGGATCTGGTCGATCAGCACCCAGCGCATTCCTTGCGGGCGCAGCATGTAGGCCGGATCGGGGTTTTCGCGCACCCAGACCAGAACGTGATCGACAGGCGCGGTACCATCCACATTGACAACATCATGGGCCGCCGGAGCAATTTCCGCGTCGAACACGCCCATCCGCTGTCCGGCTTCCAGCCAGCGCAGGAGATACTCGCGGTGACGGGGCAGAAGGCCCTGGCGCAGAGGCACGATATTGCCTGCGCTGCGGCCATGAGGGAGGTCGTGAAGGTGAGTCACCTGCGCCATCAGGAAGTCCTCATCAAAAAGCCGGGCAAGACACCCGGGTCGTGGTGATGGGTTCAGGCTAGGGTCCGAAAGGGGCGATTCACAATCTTTAATAACGTCTGAAGCGGGTTTCGCGACACAAACCGTCCCTACTGTGACAAATCTGCCATGCTCTAAACGCATAGCTTAACATTATGTTGTCATATTCCGGTACAGTGATTTGTCCCAGCGCCGGTGCAGCCACAGCCATGAGCCCGGGATTTCGCGGATCCATGATTCGAGGCGGTTATTGAACAGCTGCGTCAGGGCGTGGGTGTCTTTCGCGCGGTCGTCACTCTTCTCGGGCAGGAAAGGCGGGTCCACGACCAGCACGAGTCTGGCCGGACCGTCCCGGCGCACATGGCCGGTGACGATCAGGGCGTCATGTCTCAGCGCAAACACGGCTGCGGCGGATGCCGTCATGGCAGGGCGACCGAACAGCCGGGCCTCGATCCCGTCATTCATTTTCTGGTCGCCCAGCACGCCCAGATGCCCGCCTTTGGACAGGTATTTCAGGGCCGAGCGTGCGCCTTTTGCGCCTTTGGGAAACATGGGGACGTCCTGTCCCATGGCATCCTGACGCAGCTGATGGATCAGCCTGTCAACGCCGGGATTGCTCGCCGCACGATAGAAGGAGGCGAATGGCATGCCGTAGCGGGCGACGACCGGCGGCATGAGTTCCCAGTTGCCGATATGGCCTGAAAAGAAGATGACTGGCCGACCTGAGGCTTTTGCAGCCTCAAGGTGTTCGGCACCCTCAACGCTCCAGCCTGCGCCGGAAGGTGTGTCCTGTTTCAGGCGGCCAATATGTGGAAATTCTCCGACGGTGCGGCCCAGATTTTCCCAGCAGTCGCGGACGATCTGCCTGCGGGCTGGCGCATCATATTCGGGGAGGGCCAGTTGCAAATTGCGGTCGGCCACTCTGGAGACGGGCAGCAGTGGGCCGATCGTGCGGGCGACGAAACCTCCGACATTGGAGGATGCTGCGGGAGGCAGGGCGCGGATCGCGGCCAGCAGGCTCCGGACGAGCAGGGTTTCGGCACGGTACAGAAAAGATGTCACGAGGCAGTAAACAGCAGGTCGAGCAGGCGTTCGGGGGATTGCGGGTCGGCCCAGAGCAGTTCCACGCCAATGACTTTGACCTGTGTCCGGAACGGGAATGGCAGTTTCACGGCGTCCTTTGCGGTTGTAACCAGCGTGGTGCCCGATTCCCGGCTGAGGGTCTCGAGGCGCTGGATGTCACGGGGCGTATAGAAATGGTGGTCCGGGAAAGGCAGTGCCCGGATGGGAGCGACACCGGCATCCCGCAGCATGTCGAAGAATTTTTCCGGCCGTCCGATCCCGGCGAAGGCAACAATGCGTCGGCCCTGAAGTTTCCGGATTTCCGGCCCGGGAACCAGCCTTGCCTGCGCGGTCAGAAGGCTGGTCGGGAAAGTGGGTAGAAGATTGTGCCTGTCCTCCCCGATGATGACGGCGGCCTGTGCGCGCGGAAGAGCATCGGCGAGCGGTTCGCGCAGGGGGCCAGCGGGGAGGACGCAACCATTCCCGAAGCCGGACGGTCCGTCCACCACAAGGACAGAAACATCCTTATGGAGCGTCGGGTTCTGGAAGCCGTCATCCATGATCAGGCAGTCGGCGCCCTGGGCGATGGCCAGCCGCGCGGTTTCGGCGCGGTCCGCACCAATCCATGTGGGAGCCGCCTGCGCAAGGAGAAGCGGTTCGTCGCCGACATCGCGGGGCGTGCTGTGACCGGGATTGACCGCGATGGGGCCACGCTCACGGCCGCCATGGCCGCGGCTCAGGATATGGGGATGATAGCCGCGATCCTTAAGACGCTGGACAAGATCAAGGGTGAGGGGGGTCTTGCCTGTTCCGCCAGTGGTGATGTTGCCGCAGCACAGGACCGGGACGGAGGCATGAAAGGTGGGCTGTCTGAGACGGCGGCGGGTGAGTGTCGTGGCGATAAGCGAAAAGGGACGCAGAAGGCGGGCTGCGACGCCGGGGGCGGGACGAAGCCAGAAACGGGGCGGGCGACGTTTCATCGTTCAACCGTGTCCAGGATGCGATCCCGCAGAACGCTCACTACGGAGCGCTGCAACCCTTCTGTCCTGACGGGCGGGAGGGGGGATTCGAGCCATCGTGTCAGACACTCCACATCGTTCACGATCTGGAGTGTATCAGAAACAGCGGCTATTGCCTCCCGCCAGTTCTCCATTTTTGGCCCCGTGGCTGTCGGAACTCCCAGACGCAGCGGCTCGAACGGATTGTGACCGCCGCCTTTTCCGGCAAGGGAATTGCCAAGGAAACAGCGATCGGCCAGCCGGTAGAACAGGCCAAGCTCGCCAAGCGTATCCGCCATCCAGACTGGCGTGTGTGGGGTCGGGTCCTGACCCATGGAGCGTCTTGGGAAGCTGAAACGGGCTGCCAGTTCCGCGCCCCGGGCCGGGTGGCGCGGGACGATGATGGTCAGCAGGTCGGGCAGGAGCCTGCGGGCATTCTCAGCGGCCTGAAGCACCAGTTCTTCTTCACCCGGATGGGTGGAGGCGGCTACGAAGACCGGGCGGTTGCCGATCAGTGTCTTCAGGCGCGCATATTCGGCTTCATCATAGGGAAGGGGCGGTGCATCCTGTTTCAGGTCGCCGTCCTCATAGACCGGAGAGGCGCCAAGCGCGCGGAAACGGGCCGCATCTTCCGGTCCGCGTGCCGCAACCCAGGTCAGGCGCTTCATCATGCGCTGCGCCGGGCCATGCAGGCGGCCCCAGCGTCGGGCCGAGCGGTCTGACAGGCGGCCGTTGACGAGCATGACCGGAATATCGCGGCGCGAGCACGCGGCGATAATGCCGGGCCAGAGTTCGCTTTCAACGAAAATGGCACCTTCCGGCTGCCACAGGTTCAGGAAGCGCCGGAGCCAGCGGGGAACGTCATGGGGGATGAACCGGTGAATGATCCGCTGTCCGTACAGGGGATGCCGCGCCACGATCTCACTGCCGGTGACGGTGGCAGTCGTGAACAGAAGACGCATGTCCGGTCTGGCGGCAAGAAGGGCATCGGCCAGCGGCAGGGCGCAGAGCGTTTCGCCGACGCTTGCGGCATGGATCCAGAGAAGCTGCCCCGTCGGGCGGCGGCCATTGCCCAGCCCCATGCGTTCGCGCAGACGTCCGGGGAGTTCGCGGCCACGATGCAGGCGGATCCGCAGCATGACCGTAAGGGCCGGTGCCAGCACGGTGCCGGCGATACGCCATGCGCGATCGGCGAGATTGGACTGCCGGTGCCGGACAACGCTCTCGGCCCGCCGGGACACATCATTCAATGCGCTCTGGAGAGCTGTCGCGTCAGGCTGGAACAGGGGTTCGCCCATGATCAGGGCACCGCGTCCGAAAGGGAGCGGGAAAATCAGTCCGTCCCATGACGGCAGAGGCAGGCCCGTGCTGGCCAGCCCGACAGGAACCACCGCGCAGCGTGCAAGCCGTGACAGCGCGACGGCTCCGGGCTGCACTTCTTCCGCAGGGCCACGGGGTCCGTCGGGCGTGATCGCGACCAGCGAGCCCGTTTCGAGTTCTTTCAGAGCCGTGCGGAGGACTGCCGCGCCGCCCTTGTTCTTGCCCTTTTTGCCGGACGAGCCGTGGATACCGATGATGCCCCACGGACGCACGACATCGGCGATCAGCATGCCATCCGGATTGCGGGAGATCAGCACCCGCAGTGACAGGCGGGGTTCCAGTGTGCGTGCCCAGAACCACAGGGTCGGGCTCAGTGTCAGGGAGCGGTGCCAGAACGCGACAACCGTGCCCTGATCCGCGGTTGTCAGGGTCTCAAGGGCGCGGGGGGAGCCGCTGACCTGCCAGCGCGTGGAGCGTAGGCAGGCCCCCAGCCACAGGCGCAGGAGGCGCGGAAGCAGTGTCATGGCGTGTCGGGTAGCACGCGGCGTTACAGGCGGCAAAGGCTGTGCATGTTTTCACCCGGCGCTGCGGCCATCACGGCGCCGGATGACGGACATCAAGGGATGTGAAGGTCACGCGGGCCATGTCGCCATGACAGGGCATGTGCCATCCGGTCTGGCCTGCCACGGCCTCAAACCACATGACCGGCGCTGTTGCAGCGACAGGCATGGGAAGCACGCTGCGAGTTCCGTTGACGATGATCTGCAGCGTGCCACTGGGGCGGGATGAAATCGTGTAGCTGATATGGCGGTCCGGATAGATCGTCCCGGCGGTAATACGGCGCGTGCTGGTGCCGTCATGGACGATGGCGGTCACCTGCGAATGACGGTTGTCGGCAACCAGTTCGGCGACGGGGCCATGCGGGCTCTGGATACGCCCGACTATGACGCGCTGGTCGCTGGGCCAGGTGTCGATATGCAGGCTGGCACTCATATCGGCCGGGGTCTGCTGGAAGTACCAGGCCGTGCCTTCACGCAGGACCGTTGCAGGGGCCGTCTGTCCCTGGATGGAGGGCTGGAGCCCGTCCGTCTGCAGGGTAATCGCACCTGTCGCCGTATTCCGTTGGTAAAACGGGCTGTGATACCCGGCTGCAAGCGTGTTGCCCGGAATGAGGCGCAGCTTCAGGCGTGCGGCCGGTTCCTGAAGGGTGAAGCTGCCTGCCTGTGGTGGCTGCGGCGTGTCCATGCCCCATGCGGGTGTCAGGGCTGGACCTGCCAGGGCAAGGGTCAGGCAGGTCGCACAGACAAGGCGGGACAGGGACATGATGGATCCTTCAGGAAAACGGGCAGGCGGGAAAAATATCTTCAGCGGCTCATGAGAACGGTCAGCTGAGCCTTTTCAAGAATGTGACGGGTCACGCCACCCAGAATCATCTGGCGCAGGCGGGAGTGGGAATAGGCGCCCATGCCCAGCATATCGGCATTGAACTCCGTAGCCGCTTTCAGCAGACCCGCACCGATGTCACGGTTGATGGCCCCGAATTCGCGGGTCGTGGCGGAAATGCCGTGCATCCGCAGATAGGTCACGACCTCATCCGCACCCGGACCACGACGCTGGTAATCCTGACAGGTCAGAACCTGCACGGCTTCGGCCTTGTGAGCCCAGGGCAGGATGCAGCGCAGGGCCAGCGAGGCTTCCGGTGTGCCGTTCCAGGCGATGGCAATCCGCTTGCCCACCGTCTTCGGCGGTGTGGGAGGCGCGATCACCAGAGGGCGTCCGCTGTCAAAGAGAATGGCGTGCAGTGTCTCGGAAGCACGCGGATCGCCGTCCTTGGCCAGGTTCGGGACCAGCGTCATGTCGGCCAGACGCGAACGCCATGTCAGGGAATCATGCTCGGTCCCGTTGAGGACATCGAGGCTGGCGCTGACGCCATCGCCCGCGGAGGAGCCGATCTTGGAGGGCTCGACGCGGCGGATGCCGTGTTCATGAATGAAACTGTCGAAAGCCTTGCGGATCGAGATCGCGCGGCGCTGGGCCTCGGTCGTGGCCGTGTCGATCATTTCATTGACCATGCCGGCCGAAATGCCTTCACCCGCAAGCGTCGCGACCTCGGACGGGTCCGAGCCGACCACGACGGCCGACAGATGGGCTTCGAAACGGCGCGCGAAATCAAGCGCCACTGACATGACGGCTTCGAGGTCACCGGAGCCGTTCAGGGGGAGAAGGATATTCTTGATATCAATAAGCATGGGTAAAGGCTCCCCGGCCAAAAATCTTTGTACGTCGTTCTGATGTATTTACGGATAAAGTCGCGTGACGTTCCATCCGTTTCCATCACGTGTCCACACAGCCCGGTCATGCAGGCGATAGGGCCGGTCCTGCCAGAATTCGATGGCCTCGGGGACTACGCGGAATCCGGACCAGTTGGCGGGGCGGGGGATCGGACCATCGCCATATTTTTCGTCCGCAGCCTTCAGGCGCTCCTCGAACGTGCTGCGATCATCCAGCGGGCGGGACTGGTCCGAGGCAATGGCGCCAAGACGGGACATGCGCGAGCGGCTTGCGAAATAGGCGTCGGCTTCTTCCGCGCTGACAGCCTCGACCAGTCCTTCGATCCGGATCTGGCGGCGCAGGGACTTCCAGTGGAACAGCAGGGCGGCATGCGGATTGGCCAGAAGCTCGCGCCCCTTGCGGCTTTCGAGATTGGTATAGAAGACAAAGCCCCGCTCATCCGCGCCCTTGAGCAGCAGCATCCGTACGGACGGGCGTCCGTCCGGCGTGGCGGTCGCGACGGCCATCGCATTGGGATCATTCGGCTCGGACTTTTCCGCATCCGACATCCAGGCCGCGAACAGGGCAAAAGGATCGGCCTTGAGGTCAATCAGGGGAATGTCGGACATGGGAGTCTCCTTGGTAACAAGATCGGCGCGGCAGGACCGGGCCGCCATGCTCGCAGTCATAGCGCGTCCGGTCGGGTCCATCCATGTGGAGAGTTTAAGAGCGCTCTGCATGTCATGCCTTGATCTGGGACAGTGCACGAAAAATAAGTACGGTCTGTTAAGACGAGTGCTTTCCGCAGGTCCCAGTGATGCCTTAATGCCCAGTTTGCAGGCAAAAAACGGCGTAATGGTCGCAAAGTCTTGTCTGTCACGGGCGCTTGTGCAACCACGGCCCTCAATACGCCAACGCGATTCAGGAAATCACCATGTCTGAAACGGAAGACAATATCCCGGCTCCAGTGACCGGCACGCTCATGAAGGGCAAGCGCGGTGTGATCATGGGTGTTGCCAACAAGCACTCCATTGCCTGGGCCATTGCTAGCGCCTGTGCGGCACAGGGTGCGGAACTTGCTTTCACCTATCAGGGTGAGGCGCTGGGCAAGCGCGTTCGTCCGCTGGCCGAGAGCGTGGGCTCCTCGCTGGTCCTGCCCTGCGATGTGAGCAATGACGACGCCATCAACGCGACGTTCGACGAGATCGAGAAGAGCTGGGGCAAGATCGACTTCGTACTTCACGCCATCGCTTTCGCCGACAAGCAGTATCTCCGCGGCCGCTACATCGATACGCCGCGTGATGCCTTCCTGCAGGCCATGGACATCTCCTGCTATTCTTTTGTGGCTGTCGCGCGCCGTGCATCCGCAATGATGAATCCGGGCGGCTCGTTCCTGAGCATGACCTATCTCGGTGCCGAGCGCGTCATGCCACATTATAATGTAATGGGTGTGGCCAAGGCTGCTCTGGAAGCTTCCGTGCGCTACATGGCTGCCGATCTGGGCCGTGACGATATCCGTGTGAACGGCATCTCGGCTGGCCCGATCATGACGCTGGCCGCCAACGGGATCAGCGATTTCCGCTACATCCTGCGCTGGAACCAGCTCAATGCGCCGATGGAGCGTAACGTCACCCTCAAGGACGTTGGCGGTTCGGGCATGTACCTGCTTTCCGACCTGTCCAGCGGTGTGACGGGCGAAATCCATCACGTGGATTGCGGCTACCACACGGTCGGCATGAAGAACCCGGACGCTCCGGACATCGCAGCGGTCGGTTCCGGGAACTGACATGTCGGACAACAGCTTCGGGAAGCTCTTTCGCGTCACGACCTGGGGTGAAAGTCATGGACCGGCCATTGGCTGCGTCATCGATGGCTGCCCACCCCGCCTGAAGCTGTCCGAAGAGGACATCCAGCCCTGGCTCGACCGTCGTCGGCCGGGGCAGTCCCGCTTTACCACGCAGCGCCGGGAGCCGGATCAGGTCCGGATCCTCTCAGGCGTTTTTGAAGGGCAGACGACCGGAACGCCCATTTCGCTTATGATCGAGAATACCGATCAGCGGTCGAAGGATTACGGCGATATCGCAACCCGCTATCGCCCCGGTCATGCCGACATCGCCTACGACATGAAATACGGCATCCGCGACTATCGCGGGGGCGGACGCTCCTCGGCGCGCGAGACAGCCATGCGGGTTGCAGCGGGTGCCGTGGCGCGTGTGCTGCTCAGAATGCTGGTGGGTGAGGGCGTGAAAATCCGTGCCGCCCTGACGGGAATCGGTGGCCAGACCATCGATCCGTCCCGCTGGGACTGGGACGAGGTCGAGCGCAATCCGCTGTGGTGTCCGGATGCGGAATCCGTGGGGCCATGGGAAGCGTTGCTCGACTCTATTCGCAAGGATGGATCATCGATCGGGGCGACTGTCGAAGTCGTGGCGGAAGGTCTGCCTGCCGGACTCGGCGCGCCGGTTTACGGCAAGCTTGATGCTGATCTGGCGAGCGCCATGATGGGCATCAATGGTGTGAAGGGCGTCGAGATTGGGGACGGTTTTGCTGTAGCCGCTCTGCGCGGTGAGCAGAATGCTGATCCGATTGCACCGGGGCCACAGTTCGCCTCAAACCATGCCGGCGGCATTCTGGGCGGTATTTCAACGGGACAGCCTATCATGGCGCGTTTTGCGATCAAGCCGACCAGCTCGATCCTTACGCCTGTTCCGAGCATCACGCGCGACGGAGAGTCCGTCGAGGTGATGACGAAGGGTCGGCACGATCCCTGCATCGGTATTCGGGCCGTGCCGGTCGCTGAAGCGATGATGGCCTGTGTGCTGGCCGATCACCTGCTGCGCGATCATGCGCAGTGTGGCTGGGGGCGTTAGGCCCCAGCCTTTCGGTATCGGGCGCCTCAGCCTTCGAAGGTGGCGTCCAGCGTGATCTTGGCGTCGATGACCTGTGACAGCGGGCAGCCTTCCTTGGCCTTGTTGGCAATATCCAGGAACTGCGTTTCCGATGCGCCGGGAACCTTGCCACGCAGCGTCAGGTGAGACTCCGTGATGGCAAAACCTTCACCGGACTTGTCCAGAGACACCGTGGCTTTCGTCTCCAGGGATTCTGCCTTGAAGCCGGCCTGTTCGAGCATCATGGACAGCGCCATGGTGAAACAACCGGCATGGGCCGCGCCGAGCAACTCCTCGGGGTTTGTGCCGGGCTTGTCTTCAAAACGGGTGTTGAAGCCATAGGGCTGGTTCTGCAGGGCGCCGCTCTGCGTGGAAATCGTGCCTTTGCCGTCCTTGAGGCCGCCGCTCCAGTGGGCTGAGGCTGTCTTCTTGATGGTCATGATGGGCTCTTCCATGTTGTGGGCTCGCCTGTTCAAACGTGACATGTCATGGATCGTTGCCCGCGTCGGTGTTCACGAAATTTCCCGATCCTGTGACTGCCATCACACAGTGGAAAAGTGCCTTGGGAAAACTCTTGGGATAACAGTCTGATAGGGGCGGTTTTCTGCGATCGGCACTATATCTAGGGGCATTCACGAAATCCTTCCCTAGATATAGGCGAGGCCAAATTCACACCTCTTCCGATTTTGCAAGCGAACTTCGTGCTTGCGGTCGGGTTCGGAGTGATGGAAATGAGTGCTCAAGAATTCAAAAATAGATGCCCGGCGGAGAGAGCGATGACCCTTCATGACGTGACGATGGACGTGTCCGAAAAGACTGATCGCGCCCATGACGTGCGTCCGCCGCTTGACCATCCCATCGGTGAAGCGCCGCTTCCGGGTGATGCCGATTCCGCAGACATGTTTGACGATGTCGTGCAGCTTCCTGGCCATCATGCCGTGCGGGTGGACCGTTCGCGCGACTCCCTGCTGACGGATTTCGGCAAGGCGACTCTGAACAACCGCTACCTGTTGCCGGGCGAGGACTATCAGGCGCTTTTTGCGCGTGTGGCCTCCTATTACGGCGCGGATGCGGGCCATGCGCAGCGGATCTATGACTACATTTCCCGCCACTGGTTTATGCCGGCTACGCCTGTTCTGTCCAATGGCGGCACCGAGCGCGGCCTGCCGATTTCCTGCTTCCTGAACGAGGCTGAGGACAGCCTCTCGGGAATCGTGGGGTTGTGGAACGAAAATGTCTGGCTGGCGTCCAAGGGTGGCGGCATTGGCTCCTACTGGGGCAATCTGCGTTCCATCGGCGAGAATATCGGCCGCAACGGCAAGACGTCCGGCGTCATTCCGTTCATCCGCGTCATGGACAGCCTGACGCTGGCCATTTCGCAGGGTTCGCTCCGTCGCGGCTCGGCTGCGGTGTATCTGCCGGTCTGGCATCCGGAAGTGGAAGAATTCGTTGAGATGCGCCGCCCGACCGGTGGTGATCCCAACCGCAAGGCCCTGAATTTGCATCACGGCGTGCTCGTGACGGATGCGTTCATGCGTGCGGTTGAAGCGGACGAGGAATGGGCGCTTCTGTCACCGAAGGATCACAGCACGATCCGCAAGGTGTCGGCCCGTGCGCTGTGGATCCGTATCCTGACGGCACGGATGGAGCAGGGCGAGCCCTACATCATCTATTCCGACCATGTGAACCGCGCCCGTCCGGAGCATCACAAGCTGGCCGGGCTGGAAGTGAAGACCTCCAATCTCTGCGCCGAAATCACGCTGCCAACCGGCATCGACCATCACGGCAAGAACCGTACGGCTGTCTGCTGCCTGTCCTCGCTCAATCTTGAGACCTGGGACGAGTGGAAGGATGATCCGCAGTTCATCGAAGACGTGATGCTGTTCCTCGATAACGTGCTGCAGGACTTCATCGATCGCGCACCGGACGATATGGCGCGGGCGAAGTATGCCGCCGCGCGTGAGCGTTCGGTCGGTCTGGGCGTGATGGGATTCCACTCCTTCCTTCAGGCCCGGATGATCCCGTTCGAGTCCGTGATGGCGAAGGTCTGGAACCGGAAGATTTTCGAGCACATCCGCAAGCAGGCCGATGCTGCGTCGAAGCATCTGGCGGAAGTGCGCGGTCCATGCCCCGATGCTGCCGAATACGGCTTTATGGAGCGTTTCTCGCATAAGCTCGCCATTGCCCCGACGGCCTCGATTTCCATCATCACGGGCAATGCGAGCCCTGGGATCGAGCCGATCAGCGCGAATGTGTTCCTGCAGAAAACGCTCTCGGGCTCGTTCTCGGTGCGTAACCGCCACCTGAAGAAAATTCTGGAAGAGCGCGGTTATGACACGGACGAAGTCTGGTCGGCCATCACGCTGAACAAGGGCTCCGTGCAGAACCTCGACTTCCTGACGCAGGACGAGAAGGACGTGTTCAAAACGGCGTTCGAACTCGACCAGCGCTGGGTCGTCGAACATGCTGCCGACCGTGCACCGTTCATCTGTCAGGCGCAGTCGGTGAACCTGTTCCTGCCGGCCGACGTTCACAAGCGCGACCTGCACCAGATCCATTTCCAGGCGTGGAAGAAGGGCCTGAAGTCCCTGTACTACTGCCGCTCCCTGTCCGTGCAGCGCGCGGATGCCGTGTCCAACCTCGCGGTGAAGAGCGACATTCTGGAAGACGAAAAATACGAAGCCACGGCTCAGGCTGCCCCGCGCGGCGAGATGAGCAGCGGCGATTACGAAGAGTGCCTGTCCTGCCAGTAATGGCGGGATGTGAAAGGACGCGATCATGAGCGACACGACCCCGACCACCGGTTCTCAGAATGCCGGAACCCAGGCCGAGCAGCATTTCGACCTGATGACCGCCAACCCGGTCTACAAGCCCTTCCGCTACCCCTGGGCCTATGACGCCTGGCTGACCCAGCAGCGCGTCCATTGGCTGCCGGAAGAAGTGCCGCTGGCCGATGATGTGAAGGACTGGCACCGCACGCTGACGGAAGCCGAACGTCATCTCGTGACGCAGATCTTCCGCTTCTTTACGCAGTCGGACGTGGAAGTAAACTCCGCGTACATGAAGTATTACAGCCAGGTCTTTAAACCGACTGAAGTGCTGATGATGCTGTCCGCGTTCTCAAACATCGAGACGATCCACATCGCTGCGTATTCCCATCTTCTTGATACGATCGGGATGCCCGAGACCGAGTATTCGGCCTTCCTGAAATACAAGGAGATGAAGGACAAATACGATTTCATGCAGTCGTTCAACATCGACAACAAGCGTGAAATCGCCAAGACCATGGCGGCCTTCGGGGCGTTCATGGAAGGACTTCAGCTGTTCGCGTCCTTCGCGATCCTGCTGAACTTCCCGCGCTTCAACAAGCTCAAGGGCATGGGGCAGATCGTGTCCTGGTCGGTGCGTGACGAGACGCTGCACTGCCTGTCCATGATCCGCCTGTTCCGCACCTTCGTCCGCGAAAACAGCGAAATCTGGACGCCGGATTTCCGCGAGGAACTGACGCAGATCTGCCGGACTACGGTCGAGCATGAAGATGCGTTCATTGATCTGTGCTTCGAGATGGGTCCGGTCGAGGGCATGTCCTCCGAGGACGTGAAGCGTTACATCCGCTTTATTGCTGACCGTCGCCTGACGCAGCTGGGTCTGGACCCGGTCTATGGGCAGGAAAGCAATCCGCTGCCGTGGATCGACGACATGCTGAATGCCGTCGAGCACGCTAACTTCTTCGAGAACCGTTCGACCGAATACTCCCGCGCGTCCACGTCCGGGACCTGGGAAGAAGCGTTCGAAGGCAACATCTTCAGCTAAGATCCATCGTGTGGAGAAGCCTTAGCCTTCGGGCAGGGCTTCTCCGTCCCGCAGGACACGTTCGGCCGCAACAGTGAAGCGGCCGCCTGCCTCATGCAGGACCAGCCCGGCACGCAGCCGGAAAATCCCGCGGCCTCCATGCACCGCGCGGACCAGAACCAACTTCGCTTCACGTCCCTGACGGGCCCAGAAGGGGTAGAACTGGATCGAACCACAGCCGTTTTCCAACAATGTCTGGCATGCCCGGTCTGCAACCGCAGCGGACAGCACGAATGTCAGTGTCCCTCCCGGTAGCACCCATTTCGTCAGGGCTCGGATCCACTCCTCCGGCGCGGTTGTCTCTGCACTCAGGGCAAGTCGGCGTCTGGTATCGGGCGAGGGCGTTCCGTGTGGGCTGTGCCAGGGTGGGTTGGCCATGACATGATGAAAACGGCCGTTTGCGGTTGGTGTGAGCGCGCGCAGGGTTCTGGGAATGTCGGGCAGGTGGGCCTGAAGGATCTGGAGCTCGGGGAGGCCAGTCGGACCGAAATTGTTCCGGATGTTCCATTCAGCCAGCTTGATGGTTTCTGGATCGGCTTCCAGTCCGACTCCATGCACACCTGGAATGCGGGCCGAAAGACACAGGAGTGCGGCACCGGCGCCACAGCCGGCTTCCAGAACCGTTTCGCCCGGTCTCGCTGGAATGGAAGCAGCCATCAGGACCGGCTCAAGCCCGGTCCGGTAGCCCCTGCTGAACTGGTCATAGCGGACCCGTCCCCCCAGTAGGGAGCCTTCCTCCCGTGCGGGGCAAAGCGTGGCAAATGAGCCATCGGGAAGGGGCTTCGGGGGCTGCAATGGGTTGACCGTCTTCCTGCTGCCGCTCATATGGTCTTTCCAACCTGTCGTCCGGCGTTACATGGCCCGTTCGTTCTTCCCGCGACAGGAAAGAAAGAGGCGGGCCACGCCACATCATATCGTGCCCGTGCGGTCCTGGGCCAGTCTCCGGGTCCGTTGCGGGAACTGGAGTAATGACCCTTGGATTCTGCCGCACCGGACGTTTCTGCGACCGTTGACAAAGCTGTGGTCAGGGATGCAGGGGGCGAGAGCGCCCTTTCCGCTCTGTCCGCCTACCTGGAACAGGACATGCAGGCCTGCAACCGTGCGATCATCGCGCGGATGGAGAGCCCGGTCCCGCTCATTCCGCAGCTTGGCGCCCATCTTGTCGCGGCTGGCGGCAAGCGTTTGCGACCCCTGCTGACACTCGCCTCCTCCCGTCTGTGCGGCTACCAGTCGACTCCTGAAAACCAGCGTCATGTTGGTCTGGCGGCCTGCGTGGAGTTCATCCATACGGCGACGCTGCTTCACGATGATGTGGTCGATGAGAGCAACCTGCGTCGAGGTCTGGCCTCGGCCAATGCCGTCTTCGGCAACAAGGCCTCCGTCCTGGTGGGCGACTTCCTGTTTGCACGGTCTTTCCAGCTGATGACGGCAGATGGCTCGCTCAAGGTTATGGCGATCCTGTCCGATGCTTCGGCGACCATTGCCGAAGGCGAAGTCCTTCAGATGGTGACGCAGAACGACCTGTCCACGCCGGTCGATCGCTATCTCGAAGTCATTCACGGCAAGACGGCCGCCCTGTTCGCGGCGGCCTGCCGTGTCGGTGCAGTGGTCGCGGATCGTCCGGAAGCGGAAGAGCTGGCGCTGGACCGTTTCGGGACCAATCTGGGCATGGCATTCCAGCTGGTCGATGATGCTCTGGATTATGCAGCTGACCAGCAGATCCTTGGCAAGACGGTTGGCGACGACATGCGTGAAGGCAAGATCACCCTGCCGGTTCTGGCCGCCTATGAAGCCGGATCTGCGGAAGACCGGGCCTTCTGGGAGCGTGTGATCGAGAAGGGCGAGCAGACGGAAGCGGACCTGCCGCATGCTCTGGATCTGATCGAGAAGACGGGTGCGATTGCCACGACTATTGCCCGCGCCCAGGCCTATGCAGCCGAGGCCGTGGATGCGCTGTCCATTTTCCCGGAAAGCGAACTGCGTCGCCTGATGATCGAGACGGTTCAGTACACCGTCGACCGCGCACGCTGAGATGCACGAGACGCCCTGTCTTTAAACCGACAGGGCGTTTTTTCAGGCTCCTACTGTCTGCAGGGCAGGAGCTGTGAACAGTTCCCATTCGTTGAACCCGAGCCGCTTTGCGGCTGTCTCCAGCCTTACCGCTTCCTGGGGCGCGCGAGTCATAAGAAGCCTGCCTGCCTGTAAGATTTCAGACAGGCGTTCGGCAGTCTGCAAGACTGTTCTGACCTGACGCGCAACGGCGGGAGCTGGGTCCAGCCAGGTGACGCCATCCGGTGAAAGGCGCTCGAAGGCGTCCATCAGAAATGTGTAATGGGTGCAGCCCAGTCCGACCGTGTCGATCTCATCGCCATGAGGCTGGCTGAAAAGACAGTGCAGTTCGTGCTGCACGTCCGCATCCGCAATGGTTTCGCCCAGAAAGGCACGCTCTGCCAGATCGGCCAGCCTGCGGGCGCCATGCGTGATCAGGCGGCAGTCTGATGCGAAGTCCCGGTGAAGCTGGAGGATGTAGGGGCGTCGTGCGGTCGCGGATGTTGAAAGCAGGCCGATGACCCGGCTTGTCGAAACGCGCCCGGCCCAGCGGATCGGGGGCACGCATCCGACTACCGGAATCTTCAGCCGTTCCCGAAGGGCAGGAAGGGCAATTGTGCTGGCGGTGTTGCAGGCAATAACCAGAACGTCGGGCTGAAGACGCTCGCAGGCGGCACACAGAAGGCTGACGATCCGGGAAGTCAGCAGATCGTCAGGCTGTTCGCCATAGGGAAACAGGGCCGTATCGGCGAGATAATCGATATGCAGGGCGGGGAGGAGATCGCGCAGGGCCTGCACGACCCCCATCCCGCCAATGCCGGAGTCAAAAACCAGACTCCGGCCGACTGGCACGGATGCGCCAGTGTCCATCAGGCTTCGGCTTTGGCCTTGAGAGCCAGCGCCTCTTCCGCGCTGCTCACGCCGCCATGCTTCTTGGACCAGCCGCAGGGGTCTTCCAGGAAGCGGCGGACTTCGGCGCTGTCCTTTTCGGAGAAGTAGTCACCGCCGGCACAGGCTTCCAGAACGTCCCACCAGGTGCAGAGCGAATGGAGCGAGATGTCCATGTCCGCCAGCGTCTTATGGGCGCCCGGGAACACGCCATAGAAGAACACAACGAAGGTGTGGTTCACGATGGCGCCGGCATCGCGCAGGGCATTGGCGAATCGGATCTTGGACGCGCCGTCCGTCGTCAGATCCTCGACCAGCAGGGTGCGCATGCCTTCGGGCACATCACCTTCGATCTGCGCGTTGCGGCCGAAACCCTTCGGCTTTTTGCGCACATAGGCCATCGGCGTCATCATCCGGTCCGCGATCCAGGCGGCGAACGGGATACCGGCGGTTTCGCCACCGACGACAGCGTCGATGCTTTCATAGCCGATATGACGGCCGATCTTCTCGACGGCCAGTTCCATGATCTTGGTGCGGGCGCGCGGGAAGAAAATGATTTTGCGGCAGTCGATATAGACCGGGGACTTCCAGCCGGACGTCAGGGTATAGGGCTCTTCCGGGCGGAAGTTGATGGCCTTGATCTCAAGCAGGATACGGGCCGTGGTGAGGGCCGCGTCACGGTCCCACTGGGTGCGGCCCGCCATCGGGCTTTCGGCGAACTGGGTCATGCTTGTCTCCGCTGACGTCGTTTTCTCGTGGTTTACCGGGCTGTTGCCGGGAAGGGTAGGGGCAATATGGCCCGGTTTCGGAACGGATGAACTTTAATCGGACCTGTCAGTGTCTTCGGTCCCGTCGATCTTCGTGCTTGCATGGGAAGCCATGGAGTTCTAGGGAGAGATATCGATATTCATTCTCATTTACGGCAGGAACAGAAGTGAGCATAGAGACCAGTCGGATCGGCCGGAAATGCGAACGCGCTGTTGTGACGGCCTATCAGGAACTGCGTGAAGTCGGCCAGCCGGACATGCAGGCCTTTGCCGCCTGCACGACGCTGTACCGCATCCATCATCCCGAATCCTCCGTGAAAGAGGCCAGACGGCTTGTGGCCGAATGGATCGACCATCACGTCATCCGTCAGGCCCGAGGCCAGACGCCAGGCTGCGACTGCTGAACTTTGCAGAGGAGCCTCAGCTCCTCTCGCTCATCTGGACGAAACTCCGTTCCGCTGCGCCGATATAGAGCTGCCTTGGGCGGCTGATGCGCACGGACGGCTCCTCGATCATTTCCTTCCACTGACTGACCCAGCCGACCGTCCGCGCGACCGCGAACAGAACGGTGAACATGCTCTTGGGAATCCCAAGCGCCTTGAGGATCAGTCCGGAATAGAAATCCACATTCGGATAGAGACGGCGGCTGACGAAATAATCGTCCTCGGTCGCCACGCGTTCAAGCTCCATGGCTAGGTCGAGCAGCGGATCACGCTTGAGGCCGAGCTCCTCGATAACTTCATGGCAGGTCGCCTGAAGGATCTTCGCGCGCGGGTCGAAGTTCTTGTAAACGCGGTGGCCGAAGCCCATCAGGCGCACGCCGGAATTGCGGTTCTTGACCTGCTCGAGGAAGGCCGGGATGCCGTCACGGGTGCCGATGGATTCCAGCATACTGAGAGCGGCTTCGTTTGCACCGCCATGTGCCGGCCCCCAGAGTGCCGCAATACCTGCCGCAATACAGGCATAGGGGTTTGCACCGGTTGAGCCGACGAGGCGCACGGTCGTCGTGGAGGCGTTCTGCTCATGATCGGCATGCAGCAGAAGGATGCGATCCATGGCCCGCGCCAGCACCGGATTGACCCGGTAATGATTGCCCGGCCGGGCAAACAGCATGTGCAGGAAGTTCTCGGAGAACGACATTTCCTCATCGGGGTAGATGAAAGGCTCACCGATAGAATATTTGTAGGCCCAGGCGGCGATGGTCGGGACCTTGGCGATCAGGCGACGGGCGGACAGATCGCGGGTCGCAGGCTGCGAAATGTCCACATCATCATGATAAAAGGCCGAAAGCGCGCCGACCGTACCGCACAGGATGGCCATGGGATGCGCATCGCGGCGGAAGCCGTTGAAGAAGTTCCGGATCTGCTCGTTCAGCAGGCGGTGGGTGTTCATGTCCGTGCGGAAGGCTTGATACTGCGCGGCAGTCGGCAGTTCGCCATAGAGCAGCAGATAGGCCGTCTCGGTGAAGCTGGCATTGAGAGCCAGATCCTCGATCGGATAGCCACGGTGCAGCAGCACGCCCTTGTCGCCGTCAATATAGCTGATGGCGCTGGTGCAGGTGGCCGTGCTCCCCAGTCCCGGATCATAGGAGAACATGCCTGTTTTCTGGGACAGGGCACGCATGTCCACGACGTCCGGACCGATTGTCCCTTCCAGAACTGGAAACTGACGGCTGAGGCCATCGAGACCAAAGGTTGCGGAGCGTTTTTCGGACATAGGGATAATAAACCGGCCTGAGAGTAAGGATATTATTCTGTTTTACGTCCGAAAGGTTTTTTATGTCCAGAGACGCCCTTCGGATGATATTTTCAGGGTTGCAGCAGTCTGACGGGCTGGACCGTGGACGGTCGAACGTCCAGCCAGTCTCCCGGAACATCAAAGACCGTCAGCCCTGCCAGCGGATAGCCTCGGTTGAGTGCTGAGAACTGCCCACCCTGAAGGGCCGGACCAAGGAGATCACAGGCAAACTCGCTAATGGTGGGGTTATGGCCGACGATCAGCAGCGTTTGAACGGCTTCGGACGTGGCGTGGATGAGGCCGTAAAAATCATCTGCCACGGCGGAATAAAGGCTGTCTTCGAGTGTGAAGGCAGGCGCATTGCTCAATGCATCCAGCACGCCCTGTGCGGTCTGCCGGGTCCGTGCAGCGGGGCTGCACAGGATCTGCATGGGGCTGGGCAGGTCAAGCGTGGCAATCTGCCGGCCAATACTGGCGGCCTGCTCCTGTCCCTTCGGGGTGAGCACACGGGCCCGGTCACCGCTCTCTGTCCGGACATGGGGAACGGCTTCGGCGTGGCGCAGAAGAAGGAGGCGGCGCATGGACATCAGTCCTCCGATGCCTGACGGGCGTTTGCGGCGATGGCTTCGTGATGTCGGATGACCTCGCGGATAACGAATGCCAGAAATTTCTCGGCGAAATCGGGATCCAGATGCGCATCCCGTGCAAGCTGGCGCAGGCGTTCGATCTGCCGCGTCTCCCGGGACGGGTCGGCCGGAGGAAGATGGGCGCGGGCCTTGAGCTTCCCGACTTCCTGCGTGCAGCGGAAGCGCTCCGCCAGCATGTGGATCAGTGCAGCGTCGATGTTGTCGATACTGGCACGCAGGCGTTCGAGTTCGGCCATCGCGGGATCGGAGCCGGCCGGATCAGGGTTGCGGGGCGTGGAAGGGACAGGCTTAGGGTTCATTCAGATCGATCCATGCAAGATGGCCACCTTTTCCGGCACCGAGATCGGTGAAGATGGCCGTACCGCCCAGACGACCCGTCCGGCGCCAGGGGCGGCCGTCCGTCGAGCGGCGGTCATGGCCAACATAGACCATCATTCCTTCGGGAATGCGGTTGATCCAGGTCAGGCGGCGTTCGGGATAGCCATCCGGCTGCATGCGGCCGGTGGTTTCCCCAAAAAGGGCGCGGGAAAGCGGCGCGGACATCTCGCCCAGACCCGGAACGGGGGAAAGGGACAGCATCGCCGTATGGAAGCCGCCATGCACGAACAGCGAGCGCCCGATCCGCAGCCAGGTCGGGGCCTTGTCGATTGCCTCGTAGGCGCGTTCGGGCAGACCTTCATATTCCGGAAGGGAAATCTGCCGTAGCGTTTCCTCAAGGGGCGGGTCACGGCGCAGGCGGCGACCTTCGAGGGCACGGCCCAGCTTGCGGTCGTGATTGCCCAGGATGAACAGACCGCGCTGCTGTTCCAGAAGTTCGAGCATCAGTTCCAGCACACCGGCGCTGTCCGGCCCGTGATCCACAAGGTCCCCGAGCTGGATGACAAAGCGGTCCGTTGCCGTTGCGTGCCGGAAAGCGTTGAAATCACCATGTACGTCTCCCACCACGCGGATGCCGTGTTCACGGATTCGCGTCATGACGGGGTCGGGAAGGGGTGGATCAACGAAGATGGCGCGTGCTTTCTGGTTTTCCTTCTATCAAAGGGCCAGAACGGTCCAACGTCAATTTATCTGTTTGAGAAAATTGACCTCAGCCGTCCACAAGCGCGGTGGCGTGCCCCAGATCGACTGACAGAACCCGGCTTACACCACGTTCCTGCATTGTGACACCATAAAGTCGATCCATATGCGCCATCGTCAGCTGATGATGCGTCACGACCAGAAACCGCGTGCCGGCTTCTTTGGTCATGTCGGACAGCAGGGAGCAGAAACGCTCGACATTCGCGTCATCCAGCGGCGCATCGACCTCATCGAGTACGCAGATCGGGGCCGGGTTACAGCGGAAGGTTGCAAAGATCAGCGAAAGCGCGGTCAGGGCCTGTTCGCCACCCGAAAGCAGGGACAGCGTCGAAAGCTTTTTGCCCGGCGGCTGGGCAAAGATTTCCAGCCCGGCTTCCAGCGGATCATCGCTGCCGACCATGCCCAGATGCGCGCGCCCACCGCCGAACATGCGGGCGAACAGGGACTGGAAATGCCGGTCCACTTCCGTGAAAACTGCCAGAAGCCGCTCGCGCCCCTCACGGTTGATCGTGCCGATGCCACCGCGCAGTCTGTTGATGGCGGCGGTCAGCTCGGCATGTTCACGGGCGATGGTCTCGGCCGTCTCACGGGCTTCTTCGAACTCGGCTTCCGCCCGCAGATTGACGGCGCCGAGCTCTTCACGCTCACGCGTCAGCCGTGAGAGGCGCCGGCGGGTGGACGTCTCGGCCTGCTCGGAAAGATCAGATGGATAGGCGCCCCCCTGAGCGCTGCCCTGTGGCGGTTCGCTGTCAGCCAGCAGGCGCTCGCGGGCGGCAACTGCCTGTTCGGCCCGCTCGGTCAGGCGGGCGATCGCCTCGCGTCCGGCCGCGAGTGCGAGGTCGGCATTGCGCCGCTGTTCCTGCGCTTCCAGTCCGGCAACCCCTGCGGCCTCGTCACGGGCGCGCGCTGCATCATACGCATTCTGGGCCTCCGTCAGGGTCTGATCGTGACCGGCAAGTTTGCGTTCCAGCTCAGCGGGGAGAGCGCTCGCGGTCTGGAAGCTCTCCTGCAATACGTCGTGGCGGGTGCGAAGCTGGGCGAGACTGGCCTCTTCCGTAGCAATACGGCTGGCGAGTGTTTCAAGACGGGCGCGGACGGCAGTCAGCGCTCCGGTCAGGCGAACCTCTTCGAGAGACAGGCGGCTGCTCTCGGTCCGCGCCTCCTCCAACAGGTGGCGCGTCTGCTGGAGAGGGCCCGCAGCGTCCAGAACAGCCTGTTCCAGCACGGCGGGTTCAGGACGTTCGGCCAGTTCGGCCCTTCGTTTGGCATGGTCTTCCCGAAGGCGTCCGACCAAGGCCTGCAGGTCCGCCCGGCGGGGTTCAAGGGCGGAGCGGCGGGCCTGGGCTGTTGCGGCGGCCTGATCGAGTGCCTGAAGCTCCCGCAGCAGACGGGCGGCCTGTTCGCGGCTTTCCCGCGCAGTATGTGATGCCGCATCGGCCGTAGAGCCGGCGGCATCAAGAACGTCCTGTGAGGCCTGTGCAGCGGCCGTCAGGGCAGTCATGTCGGGGCGGTTGTTCTGCTGCTGAAGCGAGACCCGCTGGGCAGCGAGTCGCGCGCGCTCGTCCTCCAGACGCGCCAGCCCATCGTCCAGATCCTGCAGGCGGGAGCGTGCGGCATCATGACGCAGAATGGCCTGATCGAGGGCACGGACGGCGGTGTCTGCAATGCTCCGGGCCTCCTGCAATTGGGTGCTGACTGCTCGGAGTGCATTGCGAGCGTTTTCGGCATCTTCCGCGCAGGCCGTGGCGCGGGCCTGCAGAGCGTCGGGTGCGGGATGGGCCGCCAACTCTGCTTCGGCCTGCGTGGCTGCGGTCTGGGCCAGTGTCAGTGCTTCGTCGGCTTCCTGTCGGCGCTGTGTGACCTGCTCCCATTGGGTCCGAACCAATGCGGCTTTCTGCTCGAGTCTGGAGGCGACGGTTCGTGCTTCGGCCAGGTGTGGCTCCAGCGTTGCGCGATCCCGGCGTAATGCCGCAAGGGCTGCTTCGGCCTGTTCGCGGGCGCGGCTGGCAGAGGCATGGTTTTCGCTCAGTGCGGGCTGCGAAGCCTCATGCGACTGGAGCAGGGCGCGGGCATCTGTCAGGCGCCGACGCTGTTCGAGGCGTACTGCACCAGCATCCGGCGCATCGGCTGAGCGCGTAAAGCCGTCCCAGCGCCACAATGCACCGCTGCGGCAGACAAGGACCTGTCCCGGCTGGAGCGCTTTCTGCAAGCGGGTCCCTGCGGACTCGTCTTCAAGCAGAAACGCTGCATCCAGACAGCGCATCAGGGCTTCGGGTGCTTCAATGAGTGTGGAAAGTGCCCGGCAGGACGGCAGTTCTGTTACGCCCAGCCGGTCCAGTGTGCGCCAGCGCCGGTCGGCAGGCGTGGTATCGGGTGCGAGCGAGGCATCCAGACCATCCGCCAGCACGGCTGCGACGGCCCGCGCCATGTCTGCCGGAAGGTCCAGTGCATCCTCCAGCGGGTCGGGCTGGGCGGCGACCGCATTCAGACTCTGCTCCAGCCCTTCACATTCTCCCTGCGTCCGCAGAATCAGCGTTTCCAGTTCCAAAAGAGCGGAGCAGGCCTGATTTTCCTGTTCGCGCCTCTCCGTGAGACTGGCTTCGGCTTTCGTCAGTGCATCCTGAAGACCATTCAGGCGGTCTTCGATCCGGGCAACGGCACTGACCGCCTCCTGAACAGTCTGTTCAGGCATGAGCGCCGTTCTGGCTTCTGCTTCAGCGGCCGCAGCAGACGCAGCCTTCTGTCGGGCCTGCTCGAGAGCGTATCGGTTCTGCTCCACAGTGCGCAGAAGGGCTTTCTGACGCTGCGTGCCCTCTTCGGCTGCCGCGCGGGATTCGAGCCACAGCGTGCCGAGCCGTTCCTGTTCCTGTCGCGCCTGCTCTTCGTGCACTTGGGCTTCGTTCAGGGCCTGCGCAGCGGTATTGCGGGTCGTCTCGAGTCCGGTCCGGGCCTGTTCGCTCAGGAGCGCGGTCTGGGCCGTCTCGCGCGTGGTCCGGTCCTGGCGGATCTGGCTTTCGGTCGTCTGAAGGCGCCGGTCCAGATCGGCCTCGGCGGCCTGCAGGGTTTCGAGGCGGTTCTTTCCTTCCGTCAGGGCACGACCGTCCAGTTCGGCCTTCAGCCGCGCATCCTGCAACGCGCTGGCGCAGTCCTGTTCCCGTCGGCTGGCAGTTTCTGACTGCGCCTGCGTCGCTGCGACGTTCTGACGCAGTGTGCTGAGCGTATCACTGCCGGGCGTAGCCTGATCCAGCGCTGTGATTTCTGCTGTGAGTGCTTCCAGTGCCCCGACTTCTGCATCAAGCCGGATGGTCAGGGCATCCAGCCCTTCCATGACGGCATCCCGTCGAATGGCTTCGGCGTCACGCAGGCGGATTGCTTCTTCGAAAGCGCTCGCCTGATCTTTTTCAAGCGCGGCAAGGCGGTCACATTCGGCTGCACCGGCACTGCGTTGCGCAGGGAGAGCGGCGGCCTCGGCTTCAAGGGCGGAACATTCTTCCGTTGCGGCTGTATGGGCCGCGCGATCGGCCGCAAGGCTGGCTTCGCTCCGGGCAAGATCACCCTGGGCCTGCTCCAGACGCGCGCGGGTTTCGGACTCGGCCTGTCGGGCGCGCTCAAGGTCCTGACGCAGGGTTTCGAACTGGACCTTCAGTCGCTCCAAGGCACTGCGCAGGCGGTCCGTTTCCTCGCGGGCATCGGGTGCTGCCTTGCGGGCTTCGAATTCGGCAATGGCCGCAGCTTCGGCAGCCTGCTCCGCCTTTTTGAGATCTTCGCGGGCCTTGGCGAGATCATCCCGGCTGCGCTGGACGGCCAGATTGGCGCGGGCATGGAGCAGGGCGTGAAGCTCGGTTTCCGTCGTACGGATCTTTTCGGAAATCTCGCGATATTTCCGGGCCTGAACGGTCTGGCCTTCAAGGCTTGCAAGCCGTTCCTCGAGCTGAAGACGCAGATCCTCGGCGCGGGAAAGATTTGTCTCGGTTTGGCGCAGCTTGAGTTCGGCATCGTGGCGCCGGGCGTGCAGGCCGGTGATGCCCGCGGCCTCTTCGAGCAGCAGGCGCCGTTCCTCGGGCTTGGCCGCGATGAGCTGGCCGACGCGGTTCTGGCTGATGATGGCGGAACTGCGTGCACCAGATGCCAGATCGGCAAAGAGCGTCTGAACGTCACGGGCACGCATGACGCGGCCATTGATGCGGTATTCGCTGCCTGAACCGCGCTCGGCCCGGCGGCTGATTTCCAGTTCATCCGCGTCTTGAAACGGGGACGGGGCCAGACCGGCCGCGTTGCTTAGATGCAGTGTGACCTGAGCAATGTTGCGGGCGGAGCGTGCGCCCGTGCCCGCAAAGATCAGGTCGTCGAGTTCCCCACCACGCAGGGCACGGGCGGAGGTTTCACCCATCGCCCAGCGCAGGCCTTCGACGACATTGGATTTTCCGCAGCCGTTCGGCCCGATGATCCCCGTCAGACCCGGAAGGATATCGAGACGCACCTCATCGGCGAAACTCTTGAAACCGCCAATGCTCAGGCGGTCGATCGTCGTGGCACGGCTCGACATCAGGGTATGGAGATACTGGTCCTACGGTCCTGGATCAGGACGCCTTAGCGACGAGATCGGCGAACTTTTCGTAGGTTTCCGGATCCTGGTCGTAATGCGTGTTGTTGAAGCGGAAATACGGCGTGCCCTGGATGTTGTAGGTGTCCGAATCCTTCTTGACCTGATCGAACAGGGCTTCCGCAAAGACATTGTCTTGGCTGATGGACTGGAACTGCGTCGCGGAGACACCGGCGAGAGCAGACATCTGCTGCAGGCGCTGCATTGGGTCACCACCAGCCGCAAAAGCCCACTGCATCTGGCTGGAGAACAGGGCCTCAAGGAACGGTACGTAACGGTCCTGAGGCAGGGAGCGTGCAACCATGGCAGCGGTCAGGCCAACGCGGTCACCGCAGAAATCGTGGAATTGATAGCGGATCTTACCAGTGTCGATGAGCTGTTCCTTGATCTTCGGAAACTCTTCCGTCGCGAAATGGGCGCAGTGCGTGCAGGTCAGGGAGAACCATTCCTGAACCAGAACCTTGGCGTTCGGATTGCCGATGATACGCGGGCTCAGGCGGGGATCGACGGCATCGGCGGCACGGGACGCGCTTACGCTGCCAGCAACGGCGAGGGCCGGTGCGGCAGAGACGAAAAGGCGGCGGGAGAGGGAAAGACGGGTCATTCAGGAAGCCTTTGCGACTGCTTTGGCAAAATCATCATAACTGCCCACCACGTCTGGTGCGGCAACATCATTGATACGGAAATATGGCGTGCCCTGGATCTGGAGGAAAGCGCCATCATGATCCTGTTTGTCGATGATGGCCTCACGCAGGGCATTGTCGGCATTGATCCGGTCGAACTCTGCGGCATTGATGCCGAACAGGGCCGCACGCTTTTTCAGCTCCGCGACAGGGTCAATGTTCTGTGCGAAAGCCCACTGGTCCTGATGGTCGAGCAGATCTGTCACGAACGGTTCGTACCGGTCGGCGGGCAGGGAGCGCGACACCATGGACGCCAGCAGGGCGACCTGATCGAGCGGGAAGTCATGGAAGCGGTAGCGGATCTTTCCCGTATCGATCAGGTTTTTGCGGATCTGCGGGAAGACCTCCTGTGCGAAATGGGCACAGTGCGAGCAGGTCAGCGAGAACCATTCATCCACCATGACCTTGGCATCCGGCGAACCGATGACCCGTGGTCCCATGCGTGGATCGCTGGCCGGAAGATCCTCGGCACGCAGGGATGGCACCGAGGCCGTGGCCACGAGAGCAGCACCAGTCACGAGAAAGGCGCGGCGTCCGGAAAGCAGGGGGGCAGACATGGGCGGGGCTCCGCTGGAAACGATATGGTACTCGAACGATGAACGGGGGGCTCCGTCAAGAGCCCCGGTCATCTTCCTGCGTCTTGAGGGTGGGAAGCGGCTTGTTTTCCCAGCCATCCGGCACCCGCATGCGCAGGGAACGGATATGCCGCGCATCCGCATCCAGCACCCGGAACTCCAGACCGCTCTCATGGGTCAGCACTTCATCCTTGGCCGGGACATGCTCGGCCAGACGGAAGACCAGACCGCCGACCGTCTCGATCTCGGCCTCACGTTCGGCATCGGTCAGGACAGCACCGAGGCGCTCCTCAAGCTGCCGGACCGGGAGACGGGCATCGATATCGAACGAACCATCCGGGCGCTCCACCCACATGGTCGTGACCGGATCGTCATGCTCGTCGGAAATATCGCCCACGATGGTTTCGATCAGGTCCTCGATCGTCACGAGCCCGTCGATGCTGCCATATTCGTCGATGACGAGGGCCATGTGCATCTGACGCTGACGCATCTGCAGCAGCAGGTCCAGCACCGGGATGGTCGGGGCAATCATCAGCGGCTGACGCAGGAGCGGCCGGATGTCGAAGGCCTCCGGATCGCCGACATAGGCGATCAGGTCCTTCACATGGATCATGCCTGCGATGTCGTCGAGCTGGTCGCGATAGACGGGAAGGCGGGAATGGTTTTCCCGGCGCATCAGGTCCAGCGCTTCCTGGAATGGCAGGGCCTCGGGCATCGCGATGATGTCTGCCCGCGGGATCATGACGTCATCCGCCGTGATGTCGCGCAGACGCAGCACGTTCATGATGAGCGCGCGTTCCTGCCGGTCCAGTTCGGGTTCGTCGCTCGCTTCCTCAGCCGGCTGTCCGGCTTCCTGCACAAGGGTGGCGATGGACTCGCGAAGGCCCTGATCGCGGCTGCGGCGGTTGAAAAGTCCGAAAAGGCCGCGTGAGGGACGGCTCTTGCCCGACTCTTCAGACAGGCGGTCGTTTAATTCGTCACTCATATCCGGACACTCCCGGCCTGCTGCCAGTTTCCCTGGCGCCACGGGTCCCCGAAACCAAGGGACCGCAGGGTGCGGGTCTCAATTCCTTCCATTTCCCGGGCCTCGCCGGGATGGTGATGGTCGTAACCGGCAAGATGCAGCGCGCCATGCACCACAAGATGCGACAGATGCGCCCGCAGCGAGCGTCTTGCTGCCGTGGCTTCACGGCGCACGGTCTCGTAACCCAGCACAATGTCCCCGCCATGCACGGATGACACAGGCTCGAACGTCAGCACGTTCGTGGGCTTGTTCTTGTTTCGAAAGCGCGCATTGAGGCGCTTGACGATCCGGTCTGTCGCCAGAAGGATCGAAGGAGCCGGGGACTGCGTGAAGTCGGGTCCACCCTGACGGGCGACCGCGACGAGGGCGCGCCGGATTGCACGCTCTGTCCCCGGAACCGAGGCGCGCCAGCGGGCGTCCTCGATGATGATGTCAGTACCGGCGTGTCGACTTGGAGGTTCCATTGTTTTCCCGGCGCAGCCTGTTCCGGAACACATCCCGGGACGCTGGCGCTTTCTGTTCATAGGCATCGACGATACGGGCAACCAGCGAATGGCGCACCACATCTTCGGAAGAAAAGCGCGTGATGCCGATTCCCTTGATGCCTTCGAGGGTCTCGACCGCTTCACGCAGACCGGATGATACACCATTCGGCAGATCGATCTGACTCAGATCGCCCGTAATGGCCATGCGTGTGCCTTCGCCCATGCGGGTAAGGAACATCTTCATCTGGGCTGCGGTCGTATTCTGGGCTTCATCCAGAATGACGTAGGAATGAGCCAGAGTCCGACCGCGCATGAAGGCGAGCGGCGCCACTTCGATCTCACCCGTCCCCATGCGGCGTACCACCTGATCGCCCGGCATCATGTCATGCAGGGCGTCGTACAGAGGGCGCAGATAGGGGTCGATCTTTTCGCGCATGTCGCCGGGCAGGAAGCCCAAGCGCTCACCGGCTTCGACGGCCGGGCGCGAGAGAATGATCCGGTCCACCTGCCCGGCGAGCAGCATGCCCACGGCCTGCGCCACGGCCAGATAGGTCTTGCCCGTACCGGCCGGGCCAATGCCGAAGACCATGTCGGTATTGGCCAGCATTTCCATATAGGCGGCCTGACCATGCGAGCGGGGTGCGATGACGCCGCGCTTGGTCTTGATGGCGGGCAGATCCCCGAATGCCGTGGCGGGCGCATTATGCGGCTTGCCATGGCCCTTTTCCGGACGCCGGTGGCTGTTATTGCCACGCGGGCGTTCGTCGGGAACAGGGCGAGCCTGCCTCGTGTCAACCGGTCGTTCCGGGCGGCTTGGCAGGGCCGTCAGGCGGATCACGCCATCGACCTGCGAGGCATCGATCGTGCCGCCCTGTTCGAGCTGGTTGTATAGCGCGATGATGGCCGCCTGTGCGCGGCCGACCGTTTCCGTCTCCCCGGATATGGCGATCTTGTTGCCACGACAGGACAGCTTGACGTCGAATCCTTCCTCAAGCCGGACGAGATGCCGGTCATGATCCCCCAGCAGGCGCTGGAGCAGGATGTTGTCATTGAAGCGAAGGGCAACGGTGCGGTTGCCTTCGGAGCCAGTGCTGGTGGCGGCGGGACGGGTCGGGTGCGTTGTCAGCAAGCGGAGGCTGTCTCCCGGATCATGGTGCCGCCCAGGGAGTTGGTGCGGCGCGTGGTGATGGCGACCTTGACGGTGGACCCGATCAGATGATCCGGCCCGTCGAAATGAACGGGTTGTAGATAGGGGGAACGCCCGGCGATCTGCCCGGGCTTGCGGCCCCGGTTCGTCACCAGGATTTCCTGCACCGTTCCGACCATGTCGGCATTGAAGGCGTCCTGCTGCTCGCGCAGAAGCGCCTGTAGTTCGGCCAGACGGCGATCCTTCACGTCCTCGGGCACCTGCATCGGCTGGCCGGCAGCCGGTGTGCCGGGACGGGGGGAATATTTGAAGCTGTAGGCCATGGCGAAACCGATATCGCGCACGAGTTGCATGGTCGCTTCGAAATCCTCTTCCGTCTCGCCGGGATGGCCGACGATGAAATCGGAAGACAGGGCCAGATCGGGACGGGCCTCGCGCAGCTTGCGGACGCTCTCGCGGTATTCGTCCGCCGTATGGCCGCGGTTCATGGCCTTGAGGATCCGGTCCGAGCCGCTCTGCACGGGCAGATGCAGGAACGGCATGAGCGCCGGATTGTCCCGGTGGGCGTCGATCAGGCTCTGGTCCACGTCGCGGGGATGGGACGTCATGTAGCGGATGCGGCCCAGACCGGGGATCTGCGCGAGCTGTTCGACCAGCCCGGCCAGAGTCTCACTGCCACCCTTGCCATCATCGCCATGATAGGCGTTGACGTTCTGCCCGAGCAGCGTGATCTCGCGCACGCCGCTTTCGGCCATCCGGCGGGCCTCGGCAAGAACCGAAGCGACCGGGCGGCTTGTTTCCGCGCCACGGGTATAGGGCACCACGCAGAACGAACAGAACTTGTCGCAGCCTTCCTGAATGGTGAGGAACGCCGTGAGATTGCCCTGCGTCTGGGGGGCGGCATCCGTGGGCAGGAAATCGAACTTCTGCTCGACCGGAAAATCCGTCTCGATCACCGCTCCACCCGCACGGGCGGCACGGGCCACCATTTCAGGCAGCTTGTGATAGGTCTGCGGCCCGAGCACCAGATCCACATAAGGCGCGCGGGAGAGGATGACTTCACCCTCAGCCTGCGCCACGCAGCCGGCGACGGCGATGATGGTGCGGTCAGCCCCATTGCTCATCCGCTCGTCACGGATCTTGCGCAGGCGTCCGAGTTCGGAAAAGACCTTTTCAGTCGCCCGTTCGCGGATATGACAGGTGTTGAGAATGACCATGTCCGCGTCTTCGGGCCGCTCGACCGGTCCATAACCCAGCGGGCGCAGGACGTCGGCCATGCGCGCGCTGTCATACACGTTCATCTGGCAGCCCCATGTAATGACATGGAGGCCTCGTGGAGCATGTCCGGTGGGCGCGGTGTCGGAAGAGGCAGGCACGGCTGGGGAAGTCGGGGCAGTCAAGGTCTCGGTCCGGGAATGGCAGAATCAGGCACACACATCGGGGCAGATATCCACGGGGTCAAGCCTGTTCCGGAGAACGGCGAACCGAATGTGACGGGCCGACGGATTGTCAGACGGGCCTGAATGGGTATCACCACCTCCGGACACGCAGGCTGGATTACCGCCGTGTCATGATCCGAAGGTGGCGCGTGGGCAGGCTTCAAGTCAAGACAAACATGATGACAGGGCCCGGTTTCGCGCAGATTTCAGGACCGGGCCGTGTCTGTCTGGCCGCGCCGCAGTTCCGCCGCGCCGTCATTGACGACCTTGAACGTGGCGCGCGCGAGTTCCTTGCGGGAGCGGTAATCCTCGGGATTGATGGGATCATGCAGCATCAGCGAGGCGCCCATCGAGCGCCATTGCCCGAACGACCAGAGATGGGGGGCAAGGTCCATGTCCCCGTACCATGAAAAGACATTCCGCCGGCTGCGCCCGACCGGCAGGCCTTCAAGACGGTCATAGACCACCGAGACGGGCTGGATCAGGACCGGAGGAGCTTTCGGAAGCCCGGCCTGTTCCAGCCGGCCGGGTTTTGCGACGGCAAAAAACGATGACAGGAACGGAAGGACCCTAGAGCCGTCGGAGGATGTGCCTTCCGGGAACAGGACGATGTCGTCGCCGTCCCACAGGCGCGCCGCCATGTCCTGCAGTTCGCGGCCGGTGTCCTGACGGTTGCGGCTGACGAAAATCGTCCGACCCAGTCGCGAGGCCGTGCCGATGAGAGGCCATTTCCCGACTTCGCCCTTGGCGACGAACACGCCGGGCAAGGCGCTGCCGATGATGATGATGTCGAGCCAGGAGCAGTGATTGGCGACGAACACGACCGGGCGCTGCCCGCTGCGGACATCCTTGGCACTCCGCACGCCGCCTGCGCTCTTGCCGATGACGGTGGTCCTGATTCCCATGATCAGGCACACGCCCTTCCAGAGCAGCTGTGGCATCAGGATCTTCAGGCGTCCGGGAAGACGGATGAGGATGGCCTGTATGCAGCACACCCAGAATGCCCAGATCAGGACAAGCGACAGCCGCCTGATGCAGCGCAGACGGCTGTACAGCGAGGACGACGTTGTCGGCTGGAAAGCCGGGAAATCGGCATTTCCATCCAGGACGGGGCGATTGTGACCGCGCCGGCCGTTTGGTGTCTTGGCATCACGATGGGACATGGGTGCTGAGTGATACGGTTTTCGCGGGGACGACACAATCTTGTTTGTGTCCGCTCGCCGGCTGGAAAGCGTTTTCGCTGCCGTGCCAGAATAAGGCGGCGATATGGCAAAGGGGTCTGACAGGGCATTTTCCGGACCGCACCTGTCCGGGAGGACTTGACAGGAAAGGCCGTGCAAGGTTCCTCGAACGGTAGCAGTCCTGTCGTTCGGTCTGCGCTCTCGTGTCCGGCTCTGACATGGCCGGAAGTGCCCTCAAGACGATTCCAGGACGCACGGTGAAATCAGGCCGCCGCCCCGTTTCCTTTTCTGTTTCTTTTGCCTCGATGTCCTGCGCGCTGGGCATCGTGACTGTGTTCTGCGTGCCACATCCGGCCGAGGCAAAGGCTTCGAAACCGGCGGCAAACGCAAAGCCGGTCACGGATGGCACGACCGATCCCGCCATTCCCTATGTCGTCACGCTGACGCCCACGAAACAGGCCGATCTGGATGCCGCGATCAGCGCCTCCTCCCAGCTCAAATCGCTGCAGACGTCCCATACCGTCGGAGCCTATGCCCTCGCCGGGCGCATCCGCAGCGATTACGACCGCGTCACCGGTGCGCTTGAATCGCAGGGATATTATGCGGGGTCTGTGAAGATCAGCGTCAAGGCAGGCGCACGGACCGTGGATGGCAAGGATCCGTCCCTGCCGGATATCCTTAAGGCGCTGGATAAAAAGCAGAAGGTCGCCATTACGGTTTCGGCCACGACCGGACCGCGATTCAGTCTTGGCGCTGTGGCGCTGACCACACCGCCGCAGGAAGCGCCCGCCGCATCCGTTGCAGCACCCGCTCCGACGACACCCACGGTATCCGCCATGTCGCAGCCCGCGCCGAAAGCGGCCGCCGCAAAAACATCCGCCACGAAAACGCCTGCCAGTGGAACTCCGGACCAGAAAACCGCGTCCCCGGCACCTGCGACCACAACAGTTGCCGCGACCTCCGAGCAGGCCATCGCCCAGGCGCAACCCGTCACGCTCCTGCCCGAGGAACGCAAGGCGTTCGGTCTGACATCCGGGCAGCCTGCAGTGGCGGCCGATGTACTGGCGGCGCAGAACAGCCTGCTCAACCAGCTTCAGGAAGAAGGTTATGCCACCGCAAGCGTGTCTACGCCGCTGGCCTATCTGAAGCCCCAGACGCATACGCTGGATGTCGTGTTCAGGGTCAATCGTGGCCCGAAGGTCGTAATCGGTCCGGTTGGCCTGACGGGACTGAAACAGACCAACCAGCGCTATCTCATGAACCGGCTGGAGCTCAGGGAAGGCGAATTGTACCGCCCGTCACGGATTGAGGCCGCCCGTCAGGATCTGGCAAGCACGGGCGTGTTCGCCTCCGTCCAGGTCCGGAACGTGCCGCCGATCATCACGCTCCCCCCGAACAAGACCCTCATGCCTGGTATCCTTCAGGCCATGCCGATCGAGTTCAGTTTCAAGGAAGCCAAGCGGCGCACCCTGTCTGCCGAAATCGGATATTCGACCGATCTGGGCGGGCGCGTTGGTGTAAGCTGGACGCATCACAACCTGCTGGGCAATGCCGAACAGCTGCGCCTGACGGCCCTGATCACCGGCCTTGGCGGTTCCGCCCAGCAGGGCTTGGGCTATGACGTCTATGCGGATTTCATGAAGCCGGACTTCCTGTCCAAGGGGCAGAACCTGAGCGTGCGTCTCGAAGGCATCCGCCAGCTTCTCTATTCCTATCACCAGACCGCCATCATCGGCCGCGCGGGGCTGAGCCGCCATGTCGGAAAATACTGGAACGTCTCGGGCGGCGTGATGGGGGAGCAGGAACAGATCCAGCAGTTTGGTGACACGCGGAGCTATTTCATCATAGCCGCCCCGCTGAACGCGACATTCGACAACACCCAACTCTCCAACCCGATCGATCCGGCGACGCATGGCGTGCGCGCTTCGCTTTCGGTGACGCCCTCGGAATCGCTGGAAAGCGGGTCATCGTTCTTCACGCTGCTGTCGGCGCAGGTCTCAACCTATTTCGATCTGAAACATCTCGGCATCTCCCGTCCCGGACGCAGCGTGATCGCCGTGCGCGGGATCGTAGGCTCGGTGCAGGGCGCATCCACCTATCAGATCCCGCCCGATCAGCGACTCTATGCCGGTGGCCCGGCCACGGTGCGCGGGTTCCGCTATCAGGGTGTCGGACCGCAATATGGCAAATCCAAATACGGTATCGGTGGCACGTCCATGGATGCGGGCAGTGTCGAGTTCCGCCAGCGCCTGCCCATGAATCTGGGTTTTGCCGGGTTCGTGGATGCCGGTCAGGTGGGCACGGGGTCACGGCCGGGGCAGGGCACGCTGCGGGTCGGCTATGGTGGTGGCGTGCGCTATTTTACGCCCATCGGGCCGATCCGAGTAGATGTGGCGTTGCCGATGAACCGTCCGGCTTACGGCGATAAATGGGAACTGTATTTCGGCCTCGGGGAGACGTTCTGATGCGTGTTCGCAGGATTCTTCTCCGTGTTGCGGCCGGTTTGGTCATTGTGCCCGTGGGGCTTGTGGCCGTGGCGGTCACGGGGGTTCTGGTCGGGATCAACATCTCGCCCGGACAGCGTCTGATCGAGCGCAAGATCAGCCCGCTGACGGGGGGCATGGTCGAGATTTCCGGGCTTTCGGGCTTCCTGCCGCATCATTTGGCGGTAACGAAGCTGCTGATCAAGGATACGAAAGGCCCCTGGATCGAACTGGATAATGCCGACCTGAAATGGTCGCCGCTGTCGTTGATCTACATGGATGCGAAGATCGCAAGCCTGACTGCCGCGCGTGTGGCCATCCTGCGCAAGATGGTCTCTGCGCCGGATACGACGCCTGCCAAGCCCACGACGACCAGCACGGCGCCGTCGAAGCTGCATCTGCGGGTCGATCTGGCATCCCTGCATATCGGACGGCTGGATATCGGGCCGGATTATACGGTGACGCCAACGGCATTCTCGCTGGATGGTCACGGCCATATTCACAGCATCGCGCCGTTCCTGGATGGCGTGACAATGAAGACCCTACCGGTCATGGATGTGGCGCTGGCCCTGAAACGGCTCGATCAGCCGGGCAGTCTGACACTGAACGTCCAGACCCTGAAGAAGCGGATTGCAGTCGGGGTGCGGTTTCAGGAAGGCGATAACGGTTTTGCCACCACCCTCGGGCAGATGCCGCAGCTCGATCCGATGGACCTGCACCTGAACCTCAACGGGCCGCGTACGGGGGCAGTGCTGGATTTCGGTCTGGGTGCAGGTCCGATCAAGGCGTCGGCCAGCGGGACGATGAACCTGCTGACCCGTATCGGGGACCTGCATGTAAAGGCCAACGCGCCGTCCATGACGCTGCGTCCGGGCATTGCGTGGAACACGATCGCACTGGATACGGACCTGCATGGGCCGCTGACGGCACCGAACGGGCAGGGTGTTCTGGATATCGACTCCCTGAGTGCGGCGGGTGCCGGAATCGGGCATCTGCATGCACAGTTCGAAGGCGTCGAGAGCGATCAGCCTAGTGATGCGACAGGCCATCTGACCGCCTCCCTGGACGGGCTGAGAATCCCGGGCTCCCAGCCCACGCTTCTGGCGTCCGCGCCTCTGACACTGGATGTTCTGGCGCATCCTCTGGCGCCATCCGCGCCGATCGTGGCGAAGCTGGATCATCCGCTGCTCCATGCTGCGGCCACGGCGGATCTGAAGCCTGCCGCGAAAGGGCATCTGGATCTCGACCTGCCAGACCTGCGCCCGCTGGCCGCCATGGGCAAGACGGACCTTAAAGGCAGTGCAGGGCTGCATGCCGATTTTGCCATGCCGGTCACGAAGCAGGACGACCTGACGCTGAAAAGCACGGGGACGCTCGCGATCACGGACGGTCAGGCACAGGCTGTCAACCTGATCGGCAAGACGGGCACGTTCTCGCTCGATCTGACGAAATCCCCGGCCAATATCCTGACGCTGAAAAGCTTCGGGCTGGATGGGGCGGCCCTGCACATGCTGGTGTCGTCCGTCATCGACATGGCCCATGGCAACCGGATGCAGACGAAAGCCTCTGTCCAGTTGCCCGATCTTGCAAAGGCCAGCCCTGCCATTCTTGGCAATACGACGCTGACGGCCACGGCGGATGGCCCGACCGATGATCTGGCGGTCAAGGCCGACCTGAACGGGGATTTCGGGACAAAGGAAGTCGCGAAAGGACCGGTGACGCTTCATGCGGATTTCCAGCATCTGCCGTCCCATCCCGATGGCACGCTGACGGCCAAGGGCACGCTGGACCATGCGCCACTCGCCCTCGATACCGCGCTGCAGCAGGATGATGCGGGCGCGTACCATCTGGACCTCAACACGCTGGACTGGAACAGCCTGAGCGGGAAGGGCAAGCTGCGCCTGCCCAAGGGCGCAAAAGTCCCGCTCGGGGACCTGGACATCTCGATCCGCGATCTGGGTGATTTCCGGCGTCTGATCGGGCAGGCGATTTCAGGTCACCTGACTCTGGGCCTGCACACAACGGAAGCTGAAAATGCGCCGCCTGTCGTGAAACTTGGACTGGACGGAATGCTGTCGATGGCTCAGGCCGCTGTCCAGTCCCTGAAGGTCAGCGGCACCATCACCAATCCGATCGATGCGCCTGAGCCTTCGCTCGTGCTGGATCTGGCCGGAATGCGCTATCAGGCCATGACGGGCAGGGCCCATGCTACGATCAAGGGCCCGCAGACCGCCATGGCCATTGCGCTGAACGCGGCCTTCCAGAACGTGATGGATGCTCCGGCGAATATCGACACCGCGCTTGTGCTGAATGTGCCCGAAAAGACGGTGCGCCTCGGGCAGCTGACGGCGCTGGCCAAGGGCGAGAGCCTGCGTCTGAGCCGCCCGGCCGTGGTATCCTTCGGCAAGACGATGGGCGTGGATCATCTGCTGGCAACGGTGGCCCCGCAGGGCGTCGCGCCGGCGACGATTGATGTTGCAGGCACGATCAAGCCGGCCCTCGCACTCACGGCCCGTCTGGACCGCATCACGCCCGCGATCGCAAAGCCTTTTGCGCCGGACCTTTCGGCAACAGGCGCGATTTCGCTCAATGCGAAACTCGGGGGAACGCTGGCCGCGCCAACGGGCACAGTCTCGTTGAACGGGCGTGATCTGCGGATGCGGACCGGTCCCGCCGCGTCCCTCCCGGCCGCCCAGATCCTGGCCAATATCGGTCTGGCCGGAAGCTCCGCAAAAGTGGATGCAACGCTTGGAGCAGGGCCATCCGTCGCGCTTGCCGTGCGCGGAACCGCACCGCTCTCCAAGACGGGGTCGATGGCTCTTGCGACTACGGGACATGTTGATCTGTCGGTCGGCAATGTGGTTCTGGGGGCCAGCGGCATGGGGATGGCCGGCAAGGTCGTGATCAACCTCAATGTCGCGGGAACGGCCGCACAGCCGCAGGCCACAGGGCAGGTCACGCTCGAGAACGCCTCGTTCGACCACTATGCGCAGGGCGTGCATCTCAATCACATCAATGGAGCGCTCGTTGCGTCCGGCGACAGCATTGCGATCAACCATATCGTCGCGCATGCAGGACCGGGCACCATCACAATGGATGGCTCCGTGGGCGCTTTCCGGCCGGATATTCCGATGGACATCCATATCACGTCCGACAATGCCCGCCCGGTTTCAAGCGATCTGCTGACCGCGACGGTCAATACCGACCTGCATATTCACGGGCAGGCCACGACGCGGCTGGATGTGGACGGGAAGGTCAACATTCCCAATGCCACGATCAATATTCCGGACTCCATGCCGGCTTCCGTGCCGCAGCTTGAGGTCATCCGTCCGGGACAGAAACCGCCTGCCACGTCTTCTTCAAACCTGATCATCGGGCTCGGGGTGGACGTGATTTCGCCGGGTGAGTTCTTCGTGCGCGGGCATGGCGTCTTTGCGGAAATGCAGGGCCGTCTGCGCGTGCGCGGTACGAGTGCGGAGCCTTCGGTAGGTGGCGGCTTCGATCTCAAGCGCGGCAATTTTAACCTGGGCGGGATCAACCTTAACTTCACCAACGGGCGTGTGGCGTTCAACGGCTCGGGCGTGAACCACAAGCTCGACCCGACGCTTGATTTCCGCGCCGACCGCAACGCCAGTGGCACGCTCGCGAGCCTGCTGGTGACGGGCTATGCCAGCGCGCCGAAGATCGACTTTGCTTCCACGCCCAGCCTGCCGCGTGATCAGGTTCTGTCCATCCTGCTGTTCGGCACTGACAGCCATTCGCTGTCCACGACGCAGCTGGCCGAGCTGGGTGCGGCCGTGGTGCAGCTTGCGGGTGGTTCGGCCTTCGATCCGCTGAGCAAGGTCCGCAATCTGCTGGGACTGGACCGTCTGGCCGTGGGTGGTGGCAGCGGCGTGGATAATGGCGGCACCAGTGTTGAAGCCGGAAAATACGTCATGAAGGGCGTCTATGTGGGCGCCAAGCAGGCGACATCCGGCTCCGGCACGCAGGCACAGGTCCAGATCGACCTGACGAAGCGGCTGAAGTTCAACACGACGGTCGGAACAGGCGGTCAGGTCACGGGCTTTACGACGCCGGAAAACGATCCGGGATCAAGCATCGGCCTGTCCTACGGCTACAGCTACTGAGTTCTAGGGCTTGTTAGATCTTGAATTTCTTCCCATATTGTAGGGATGGAAGAAGGAGACGGAACAGGCACTTTTACGGACGAGACATGGGCGATCTGGGAGCCTCTGATTGAAGCGGTTCGCCCACGAGGCAAGACGCCGCCCCATGATC
>NZ_JABCQG010000002.1 GCF_015244565.1 Gluconobacter vitians
AGGACACACCTCAACGACTTCATGGCAGCCTATAATTTCGGGCGAAGACTCAAGACCCTCAGTGGCCTTACCCCTTACGAATACGTCTGCAAAATCTGGACTTCAGAGCCAGAAAGATTCATCATCAATCCAACCCATCAAATCCCGGGACTAAACACCTAGAAGTCCGACTTCTGTCAGAATCATTCGGGCGATCGCGAGTTCAGGATCAAGGAAGTCGTGCTGTATCTGTGTCATGTCAGATAGCCTGATTAATAGCGTCGATACTGCAATGTGTTTTGATTTTGGATATCAGTCTGTTCGTCACCGTACATAACATCAACAAACTGTCATGACAGTTCAGCTTTGCATGCTCTTTTGCCTCGTTAAGGCCATACATCACCATCCGTACAAGCCCGCCTGCTGCACGAAGCACGACCTCAGCCGTCTGCACCGGTGTGCCATCGCCGCATGATACAAAATCTTCATCAGAAAGCTGGGTGGTAGGCAGACCCGGATTTCAGCTTACCCCCAGCCAGGTTTCTTTTTGTGTATTTTGAACCCGTTGCTGGCCGCGGGTTTAAGTCGTCATACAACAGGAGGCGACCATGTTCGCTCAATCCGGTAATGCACATGGTAATCCGACGAAACCAACAGGTTCTCCAAGCGAGGGGGAGCCTTTTGATCTCTTTCTGGACGAGAACCCGATCATAGACGGGTCGCCAGAAGAAGACGCGCCTGAAGAGGACTACGATCCAACGAAAAGTGCTCCGCCTTCCAAACCGGGAGAGCCGCCCGTACTTCCGAAGTCTCCGGACAATCCCACCAACTGATTCCGCCCGGCTTCGGCCGAGTTTCTTTTCCCTGCGACCAAACCTCTGCTTCGGAACGGCTTTGAAGTGTTGTCACCCCTAAAATGGAGATGATGATGTCTTATCCTCAAAGCGCCAGTGAGTTGCCTAATCCTCCGCCACCGATGCCACCTCAGCCGCCAAAACCCAATCCATATCCGCCACCAGGTGAAGATCCCCCGCCCATGCAGGAACCACCAAATCTGGTGAACTGATAAAGAGACCCGGTAAAAGCCGGGTTTCTTTTTATCTCAGCCAAACTCCGGATCTGTGGCGCGCTTGAATCATTTTGCCGGAAGGGCGAACCATGTCCATTCCAGTTGATGAACAGACCCCAAAGCCGGTTCTCCCTCCAGACAACCGCGACCTCAAGGCGCATAATGATGGCCTACCGGAGAGCACTGAAAGCCCACAGCTTGATTCTCCGCCGCGGCGATTGAAGCATCAATATCGCATTCGCCCCCTCGGCAGATTTTGCCCGCCCTGGACATCACACTAAAATAGTGTCTGACCCAGAAAGGACGGCTAGAATTGAATTTCTTTTACAGATTCGCCACCATAGCTTTACTGCGAGTACCAATTAATACTGTCTTCTCGCAATACAACAATACTACAAACCATATATATGCTCGATACGCATGAGTTTAAAATCAAGCTGGAAATAGCTAAAAATCGGCAAAGATACCAAAACAATGAGGTATAGAAGACTGGTCTTAGATCGGCCACCAACAGGCTGGAGTGGAATGAAAGATGTGCATAAAAGCTGTAAAATTGATTCCATATTTATATAGACGATAAAAATGTATTATCTTGACCAGATAACGATTGGAACGAGGTGAATTTAAAGAATTTTCTATTGTTGGCAGCTGTCTTGGTTGCGCCCGGCGTGGCCTTGGGGCAGGAGATAAAATCCGATAAGCCGCAAATCACAAACAAAGGCCCTGTATACCCAAAAAAGCTGATTGAGAAAAATGCTACGGATCAGGTTCATTTGATGTTTGACATTGATAAAACTGGGCATACTGCAAACTGCCAAGTAACCTCCAGCACAAACCCTGAATTCAACGAAAGTGCGTTAGAGCACTGTCGACAGCAGAGGTATGCTCCAGCGACCATAAATGGTGTTCCTACAGTCAATCATCATCACCGTACAATTGTGAATTATAGTCTGGATAACTAGTGGCATGTCCCGCAAAGAGCTTTACATTTAGTCTAGGCGTCCCGAAATTCATTCATGCAAATGAAACGGATATGGCATGTACCGGGCACCCACAGGGATGCGATTCTATGCTTGAGTGACGGCGAGCATAAAGGATTGGAGCGTAACACTACGCTCTCTCGTCCGTCTTTTAATCTCGGAACCAGATCGTCGGTCCCTGAACCACATATCTATGATGCCGCTTTTGCCGTCACAATTCTCAAAGATCAGGATTTCGAATTTGTCGACTGAGCGTTCGAGACCTGCATCAGAATCTGTTGCCCGTACTTTTCGGCCTGCTCGGTCTCACCACAGAACAGGATTTGATCTAGGCGGATACCACATGGAAGAGGCAGGCACTGGTCTGATAGTGCCAATCCTCAAAGACCCAGGCTTGCTGCCTTCCGCGATGCCAAAGGTAAGAGTCCATTTTCTACAGGTCACGCCCAAGCAGAGACCATTCTTCGATTCGCTTGGTGACCTAGAAGGACTACACACTGGGCGTCGAATTGCATCTAGCCCCTTTGGGGCATGAATCTTGTGCAAGACAGCGATTGAAAAGCTCATGAAAGCAGCAGAGCAATTCTTCAAATCGCAGTGATCACCAGTCATCAAACTCTATCGGAGCGCTAACGATATACGCGCTCACTCAATCAATAACAGCCGAAAAAACGAGGCCAACGCGCCACTCGAGATCGCGAAACCTCATAAACAAAAGCTATTTTTACGGATCGGAAATTGTCTCTGGAGGTCCGGGCGGGAATCGAACCCACATACGCGGATTTGCAGTCCGCTACATCACCATTCTGCCACCGGACCTCGACGGAGACAGGCGCTATATCCCCTCTGAAGCCCGATGGGTCAAGACCGATAATTGATCTGCAGAAGGATTTTTATTCTGTCACCCGACAGGCTATTAAGGACTGATTCACATAATTCTGTGATATGATGCATACTTAAAGAGCAGGAAATCTCATGACTTCAGGATGCGACGGTGCGGTAAAAATGACGGCTCCACTTGGGCTCGGTCTCCTATCGCTTCTCCTGAGCGGAACTGCTCTTGCCCAGAAATATGATGGCAGCAGCTCGCCAAACTTCATTCCGCACACGCTGCAGGAAGCGCTTCAGACCGCATACCTGACCAACCCAACTCTTCGTGAAGAGCGGGCACATTTGCGCGCTACCGATGAGCAGCTCCCTACAGCATTGGCAGGTTGGCGCCCCACTGTTCAGACCAGCATGAACCTGACCTACTACGATGGCAGTACAAACTACGCGTCAAAGGGTGGATATCTCGGAAGTTCACGTCGCTATCAAACGCCCGGTTATATGGGGACTGTTGGCATCACCCAGCCTCTTTACCAGGGCGGCAAGACAGTCGCGAGCGTTCATGCTGCAACCAATCAGATCATGGCTGAGCGTGCCCGCCTGATCCAGACGGAGCAGGACGTCTTCACCAACGTCGTCAACGCTTATGTCGGGATTATTGAAGACGAGCAGTTGCTACAGATTGCGATCAACAATGAACATGTTTTGCAGCAACAGGTTGAAGCGACCCAGGAGCGGTTCCACGTCGGCGAAATTACCCGTACCGATGTAGCACAGGCGCAGGCCGCTCTTGCCAGTGCCACAGCCGAGCGTCAGCAGGCCGAAGGAACACTTCAGAGCGCCCAAGCAACCTACCTCCAGATCGTTGGAATTGCAGCGGCCCCAAATCTTGAAGCCCCCCAGCCTCTGAACCTGCCTGTACATAGCGAACAGGAAGCCGTGGCAATTGCGGTTCAAAACAATCCACAGGTTGTCAATGCGCTCTTTCTTGAAGCACAGCGCAAAGACAATATCTCCGTCCAGATCTCCCAGATCATGCCCAAGGTTTCTGCAAGCCTGAACTATCAGCGTTCTGTGAATCAAGCTTACGGCGACTCACTGCAGGACAATAAATATGGTGAGATCGAGTTCTCTGTGCCTCTGTATCAAGGAGGGTCAGAGTATGCCTCCATTCGAGGTGCACGTCAGGATGCACAGGCAGCGCATCGTGAAGTCGATGTTCAGCGCAGAACGGCCCTTCAGAAGGCGGCATCGAACTGGCAGCAGATGGTTTCCTTCAAGCAGTCCATTTCCAGCGACCGGATGGCTATCTCTGCCAATGTGATCGCGCTGGATGGTGTCGAGCGGCAGGCTCTCGTAGGCACAAGTACGACACTTGCTGTTCTTCAGCAGCAGCAGACCCTGCTGCAGTCACAGCGGACGCTCGTTCAGCATCTCTCGAATCTGGTGACGTCGTCCTATGCTGTCGCCGCAGCGATTGGGCGTCTCACGGCCGTCGATCTTAAACTCGGTGTGCCGCTTTATGACGAAAAAGCTTACTATAATGCGGTCAAGAACAAGCTCTGGGGCATGAACGATTATGCAATCAACCAGCCCGGTCGATAAATCTTTTCAGTAAAACGGAATATCAAAAAACCATGACTTCCTCTGATTTGGTTCAGCCTGATCATCAAGACGATACAGCAGTGACCGATGTCCTGAGTTCAATCAGGCGTGTTCTTCACGATGACCCTGCCGCATCCCAGCATCACGCAACCGAGGAAACACCAGACATGTCATCCCAGGAAGACGAACTGACACTGGATAGCTCCATGATGGTCACACCTCCTGCACCATCCAAAGATGCTGAAACAACGGCGCCGGTATCGTCTGCGGCCTCCACTCCGGCTGAAACCGAGCAAAGCAAAGACGATCTCATGAATGCGCAGACGGTGGCAGCCGCGGAACGCTCGCTGGACGAACTGCACACAGCGTTCAGTGGTGCGACACCTCTCGCGTCCGATACAGTCATCAGCCGCAGCAGCGGTCTGACCATTGAAGATATGGTTCGTAGCGAAGTCCGGAGCATGGTGCGCACGTGGCTGGATGCCCATCTTCCGTCACTCGTTGAAATTCTTGTCCGTGCGGAAATTGCCCGTCTGCGTCCACGAGAGTAAGAAGAGCGGTGGAAGCACGTTCTTCCACCCGCTGTACTGACTGTCCTGGATAACCATGCTCGAAAAAAGCTTCGTCCCCGCCGATCACGAAAATGCCCTCTACGATGCGTGGGAGAAAAGCGGCGCTTTCCGGGCTCACCCCGATCAGCCGGGTGAGCCTTTTTCGATCATGTTCCCGCCGCCGAACGTCACGGGTACGCTGCATCTCGGCCATTCCCTGAATTTTGTCCTTCAGGATATGCTGATTCGCTGGAAACGTCAGGAAGGATTCAATGTCCTCTGGCAGCCCGGAACGGACCACGCGGGCATCGCCACGCAGATGGTCGTCGAGCGTGCTCTCGATAAAGAAGGCACCAGCAGAACCGCTCTGGGGCGCGAAGGTTTTCTCGAACGTGTTTGGGACTGGAAGCAGGAATACGGCGGCACGATCGTCAAGCAGCTCCGTAAGCTCGGCGCCTCGGCGGACTGGGAGCGTGAGCGGTTTACGATGGACGACGGATTGTCCCGTGCTGTCCGGAAGGTTTTCGTTACCCTTTACAAAGAAGGTCTGATCTACCGCGACCGTCGTCTGGTGAACTGGGACCCGAAGTTCCGTTCGGCCATTTCGGACCTGGAAGTGGAAAACCATGAGACCAAGGGGTCCATGTGGTACATCCGCTATCCGCTGGAAGACGGTCGGACCATCACGGTGGCTACAACACGTCCAGAAACCATGCTGGGCGATGTCGCCGTGGCCGTTCATCCGGAGGATGAGCGCTATGCCGACATGATCGGTAAGACCGTGATCCTGCCGCTTACGGGGCGTCGCATTCCTGTTGTCGCCGATCTGCATTCCGATCCGGAAAAGGGCACAGGCGCGGTCAAGATCACGCCGGCACATGACTTCAATGACTTTGAAGTCGGCAAGCGTCACAATCTGCCAGCTCCGACCGTTTTTGATGAAACGGCCTGTCTGTGGATCGAGGAAATCCGTCCTGAACTGCGCGATGTTGAGGGACTGGCTTCAGTTGCGTTTGTCGAATCCCTGAATGGGCTGAGCCGCGAAGAAGGCCGCAAGCAGGTTGTTGCCGAGCTTGAGCGGCTGGAATGGCTGGAGAAGATCGAGCCACACAAGCTTCAGGTGCCGCATGCGGAGCGTGGTGGTGCAATCGTTGAGCCACGCCTGACGCTTCAGTGGTACTGCGATGCCAAGACCCTGTCGGGCCCCGCCGTAGAAGCGGTCGAAAGCGGAAAGATCGCTTTTGAGCCACGGCAGTGGGAAAACACGTTCCACGCCTGGATGCGCGATATCCAGCCCTGGTGCATCAGCCGGCAGCTCTGGTGGGGACACCGGATCCCGGCCTGGTATGGCGCGGACGGCAAGGTCTATGTCGCTGAAAACGAACAGGATGCGCAGGCACAGGCCGGCGAGGGCGTAAGCCTTACGCAGGATGAGGACGTTCTGGACACATGGTTCAGCTCGGCCCTGTGGCCCTTTACGACACTTGGCTGGCCTGACAAGACGGAGGAGCTGGCCCGTTATTATCCGACCAGCGTGCTGGTTACGGGTTTTGACATCATTTTCTTCTGGGTTGCCCGGATGATGATGATGGGTCTGCATTTCATGGATGATGTCCCGTTCCGGACTGTCCTGATTCACGGGCTGGTCCGGGACGAAAAGGGACAGAAGATGTCCAAGTCCAAGGGCAACGGTCTTGATCCGCTGGATCTTGTGGCCGAGTTCGGGGCAGATGCGACGCGTCTGGCGATTTGTGCGGGCACGGGGCCGGGACGGGATATCAAGCTTGGGCGCAAGCGTGTTGAAGAACACCGGGCTTTCGTCACGAAGCTGTGGAATGCCGCGCGTTTCCTTGAAATGAACGGCGCCAAGCCGACGGAAGGCTTCGACCCCGCGAGCGTCAAGAGCGCGCTTGGGCGGTGGATCCTGACGGAAGCGAATGATGCCATCACCGAAGCGGGGCGGGTTCTCTCGGTCTATCGTTTCGATGAATATGCCAACTGCTGCTACCGGTTCGTCTGGAGCCGTTTCTGTGACTGGTTTGTGGAATTCTCGAAGCCTGTCTTTGCGGCAGAAAACGAGGAAACCACCGAGTTGCGGGCTGTCAGCGCGCATGTTCTGGGGCTGATCCTGCGGCTGATGCAGCCGGTCATTCCGTTCGTGACGGCGACGCTGTGGCAGGAGCTTGGTTATCCGGGCAAGTTCGAGGAGATCCGCTGGCCGGAAATCATGACGGTTCCTGCCGCGGACGAAGCCCGTTCGGAGCTGGACTGGGTGATCCGTCTGATTGGTGAGGTCCGGACCGTACGGTCGGAAATGAACATTCCGCCGTCACAGAAGGCGCCGCTCCTGCTGCGTGACGCAGCACCGGAAAATCTGGAACGTGCAAAGACCTGGGCTGAGGCCATTGGTCGCATGGCGCGGGTTTCCGAAGTTGGCGTGGTCGGCGAGGATACGCCGCGCAATGCCGCCCAGATCGTTCTGGATGAAGCGACCATTTTCATCCCGCTGGAAGGTCTGATCGACCTTGATGCGGAACGGGCGCGTCTTGCCAAGGAAACCTCCCGGATTGAAGGGGAGATCCTCAAGGTGACGCGCAAGCTGGACAATGCGGATTTCGTTGCCCGGGCCAAGCCGGAAGTCGTGGAAGAAAATCGTGAACGTCTCGTGGCTTTCCAGAGCGATCTGGCCCGTCTCAAGGCAGCCCTGGGGCGTCTTGCCTGATTTGAAGGCCTCTACCTGCCTCGGCGCCGCCGTTCTTGCTCTTATGGCAGGAACGGCTCAAGCCGGGATTTTGCCCGAAGGCCGCAGCCTTGAAAATGTGACCGTCGCCGGTGAGCATTTCGATGTTGCGGTTTTCAGGCCCGCATCCTGTCAGATCCGGGCCATCCTGATCGTGCTTGCCGGAAAAAACCGTGACAGCGCGACCTATCGCGACGACGCAATTCCGCTTGCCAGACATGAATGCAGTCTGGTGTTCGCTCCCGACTTTCCCATGTCGCGTTTTCCGGTCCAGCAGTATCAGCGCGGGGGATATCCCGTCTCACGGCAGACTGTGCCGGCAGCATCCTACATGAAGCCGCTGGAGCAATGGACGCGCAGCGTTTCGGACGAGCAACGGGTTCCGATCATTCTTGTCGGACATTCTGCCGGGGCGCAGTATCTGGAGCGTGTCGCAGCTTATGCTCCGGGGGAGGAGAGCATGACCGTGATCATGAACCCTTCCACCTATGTCGAGCCCGAGACGGACACGGCCGTTCCTTACGGCTTTCGCAACTGGCCGGAGCCGGCCAGTCTTCCAGACCTCAGACGTTATCTTGCAAGAAATATCGCGGTTATTCTGGGCGCGGATGATACCGAAACGACATCAGCCACTTACCACAGCCCTGCAGCCGCAGAGCAGGGTCGCAACCGTCTTGAACGGGGGCAGTGGGCGTATGCGCAGGCGCGGGAACAGGCTGAAAAGCTGAATGTTCCCTTTGGCTGGACGATTACGCTCGTCCCGGCGACCGGCCATGATGCTTCAAAAATGCTGGCGTCCGCCGAATTGCAGGACGCCATTGAGACTGCGATCAGATCCGCGTCTTCACGATGATCTGCGACAGATCGCGGACGGCACCATGGGCTGCGCTCGTGGTCATTGCGGCATAGGCGTGAAGGGCTTTCGAAACCACACGCTCACGGTTCGGCTTCCAGGCATTTGCACCACGCTCATTCATGCGCTCGCGGCGATCCGCGATGTCGGAATCCGAAACGGCAAGGTGGAGGCCGCGCTTGGGGATGTCGATCTCGATGCGATCGCCGTCCTCGACCAGACCGATCAGGCCGCCTTCGGCGGCTTCGGGGGACATGTGGCCGATGGACAGGCCCGAGCTTCCGCCTGAGAAGCGGCCATCCGTGATCAGGGCACAGACCTTGCCCAGACCTTTCGATTTCAGATAGCTCGTCGGATACAGCATTTCCTGCATGCCGGGGCCGCCCTTGGGGCCTTCGTAACGGATGACCACGACGTCTCCGGCCACGATGCGGTTGCCGAGAATGGCCGCCACGGCGTCGTCCTGGCTTTCGAACACGCGCGCCGTTCCTGTGAAGGTCAGGATGCTGGCTTCGACGCCTGCCGTTTTGACGATGGCGCCATCCTCGGCGAGGTTACCGTACAGTACGGCCAGACCGCCATCCTGCGAGAAGGCATGCGCCTTGTCGCGCAGGACGCCGGCTTCGCGGTCCTGATCCAGTTCATGGTAGCGGCTGGACTGTGAGAAGGCATGAACAGTGCGGACGTTTCCGGGAGCGGCCTTGAACAGATGAGCGGCTTCTTCATCACCGTTGAGGATGTCCCACTTCTTCAGGGCATCGCCCAGTGTCGGCGCGTGAACGGTTGAAACGCTCGTATCGAGCAGGCCGGCGCGGTCCAGTTCACCCAGAATGGCGGGGATGCCGCCTGCGCGATGGACGTCTTCCATGTGCACGTCGTTCTTTGCGGGCGCGACCTTGCACAAATTCGGCACACGGCGCGACAGGTGGTCGATGTCGTGCATGTGGAAATCGACTTCACCTTCGCGGGCTGCGGCCAGAAGATGCAGGACCGTGTTGGTCGAGCCACCCATAGCGATGTCGAGCGTCATGGCGTTCTCAAAGGCCGCACGCGTGGCGATATTGCGGGGCAGGACAGACGCATCATCCTGTTCGTACCAGCGACGTGCCAGATCCACGATCCGGCGGCCTGCGCTCAGGAATAGTTCGCGGCGGTCGCTGTGGGTGGCGAGCAGGGAGCCGTTTCCGGGCAGGGACAGGCCCAGAGCTTCGGTCAGGCAGTTCATGGAATTGGCGGTGAACATGCCCGAGCAGGAGCCGCAGGTCGGGCAGGCGGAGCGCTCGATCTGTTCGGACTCGCTGTCGGACACGTCCGGATTGGCGGCGGCGACCATGGAATCAATCAGGTCCAGCTTGCGCGTCACACCCGGACCGTTGACCTTGCCGGCTTCCATCGGGCCACCGGAGACGAATACCACCGGGATGTTCAGGCGCATGGAGGCCATCAGCATGCCCGGCGTGATCTTGTCGCAGTTGCTGATGCAGACGATCGCATCGGCACAGTGCGCGTTGACCATGTATTCCACGGAATCTGCGATCAGCTCGCGCGAGGGCAGGGAATACAACATTCCGCCATGGCCCATCGCGATGCCGTCATCCACTGCGATCGTGTTGAATTCCTTGGCAATTCCGCCGACTTCCTCGATCGCGGAGGCCACCAGACTGCCCATATCCTTCAGATGGACGTGGCCAGGCACGAACTGCGTGAAGGAATTGGCGATGGCGATAATGGGTTTGCCGAAATCACCGTCTTTCATGCCCGTCGCCCGCCAGAGCGCACGTGCGCCAGCCATGTTGCGGCCATGTGTGGTGGTGCGGGAGCGATAGGCAGGCATGGAAGATACTTTCATGACAGGAGAAGGCCCTGATCCATAGCGAATCAGACGCGCAGAAGCCAGTGCGGGAAAGATGTGAAAACCCGCGCCGGCTCCCCTTGCCCCGAAGACTCCGTTCGGTCCAAACTCGCAACAAAGATCAGGAGCCTTTTGTGAGACGTCATTTTCTGAGCCTCGGTACCGCTCTGGCCGTGACCTGCCTGTGTGCAGCCCAGGCCGCCGAACCTGCTGCATCCAGCCCTGCGGTCACACCTGACATGATCCAGACGGGCAGCGACATTCCCGCCCATGTCAATATGCCGATCGACCAGCGCGACTATATCAAGCGCGACGTGATGATCCCGATGCGTGACGGGATCAAGCTGCATACCGTCATCGTGATCCCCAAGGGCGCGAAGAACGCCCCGATCCTGCTGACCCGCACGCCTTATCATGCGAGCGAGCGCGCCAACCGTGTTCCCAATGCCTCGACCATGCGCGCCATTCTGCCGCAGGGTGACGGCGTGTTCGTGGATGAAGGCTATATCCGCGTCTTTCAGGACGTTCGTGGCAAGTATGGCTCACAGGGCGACTATGTCATGACGCGCCCGCCGATCGGTCCGCTGAACCCGACCAAGACGGACGATACGACCGATGCCTGGGACACGATCGACTGGCTGGTGAAGAACCTGCCCGAGAGCAACGGCAAGGTCGGCATGACGGGATCGTCCTATGAGGGCTGGACCGTGGTCATGGCGCTGCTTGATCCGCATCCGGCCCTGAAGGTCGCTTCTCCGGAGAGCCCGATGGTCGATGGCTGGATGGGCGATGACTGGTTCCATTATGGCGCGTTCCGCCAGCCGGGTCTGGATTACTTCACCGCCCAGATGACGCAGGCCGGGTCCGGTGCGTCCATTCCCCGCCCGGATGCGGATGATTACACGACGTTCCTTGCCGATGTCTCGACCGGCAATTTCGCGACGAAAGCCGGTCTGGACCAGTTCCCCTGGTGGCGTCGCATGAAGGCCCACCCGGCCTATGATGCCTTCTGGCAGGATCAGGCGCTCGACCAGTTGATCGTGAAGAAGTCGCTCAAGGTTCCGACCATGTGGGAGCAGGGGCTGTGGGATCAGGAAGACATGTGGGGTGCGATCCATTCCTGGATGAACCTCAAAGCGCATCACACGCAGGTTCCGAACATCCTCGTCATGGGGCCGTGGCGTCATAGCGGCGTAAACTATGATGGCTCCACGCTTGGTCCGCTGCATTTCAACGGTGACACGGCCCTGTGGTACCGCGCCAATGTCATGCGTCCGTTCTTCGATCATTATTTGAAGAACGCACCCGATCCCCATTTCGATGAAGCCATCATCTACAATACGGGCGAGAACCACTGGGATCACTTCCGCAACTGGCTGAGCGACTGCACCACGACCTGCATGCAGAAGGGGGAGCGCCTGTATCTGCAGCCGGATCATGGTCTGGCGTTCAAGCGCACACTGCCTGGCACGGACAGCTATGTCTCCGATCCGGCCCATCCGGTGCCTTTCGTCCAGCGTCCGTACATGATGGGTGAGGATCCGCGCTGGAAGGCCTGGCTTGTGACTGACCAGCGTTTCGCCGAAAGCCGCCCGGATGTGCTGACCTACGAAACGCCTGTGCTTGACGCTCCGGTCACGGTTTCCGGTGTTCCGACGGCGGATCTGTTCGCCGCGACCACGGGGACGGATGCGGACTGGGTCGTCAAGATCATTGACGTCCAGCCTGGTCTGACGCCGGATAATCCGCAGATGGGCGGGTATGAACTGCCGATGTCGATGGATATTTTCCGCGGACGTTATAGGCAGAGCTTCACGCATCCGTCCGCCATTCCGGCGGGGCAGGTGCAGGAATACCGCTTCACGCTTCCGGCCATGAACCACGTGTTCCAGAAGGGCCACCGGATCATGATCCAGATCCAGTCGAGCTGGTTCCCGCTCTATGACCGCAACCCGCAGACCTTCGTGCCGAACATCTTCGACGCCAAGGCTTCGGACTATCACGTTGCGACCCAGACCATCCATCGTGGTGGCGATCATGCCAGCGCCATCTGGCTGCCGACGGTGACGCCGGCGCCGTAATTCCGGCTGGCAACTCGTCAAACTGGATCAGCCTTCCCATATGGGGAGGCTGTCCTTTTAACGGAGCATCATCATGACGACCCAGTCCCCCAATCTGTCGTCCATTCTCCTTGGCGGCGGCTGCTTCTGGTGCGTAGAAGCCGTCTTTACCGGTCTGCGCGGTATCATCTCGGCGGAACCGGGCTATGCCGGTGGCTCCGTTGAGAGCCCGAGTTACGAACAGGTCTGCACCGGCCGGACGGGCCATGCCGAAGTCGTGAAAGTCGTGTTTGACCCGGCTGAAATTGGACTGGAAGACGTGCTGCGCGTGTTTTTCACAACCCATGATCCGACGCAGCTCAACCGTCAGGGCAATGACGTTGGCACTCAGTACCGGTCGGTCATTTTTGCGGATGCCGCACAGCAGGAAACGGCCCGCAAGGTCCGTGACGAAATCGCAGCGGAAGGCATCTGGTCTGCCCCGATCGTGACCTCGATCGAAGGACCGGCGCATTTCTGGCCAGCCGAGGAAAAGCACCACGACTACTTCGCCCGCAATCCGCAGACGGCCTATTGTGCCGCGGTTGTTGCCCCGAAGGTCGCCAAGGCACGGAAGCTCTACCGGGATCGTCTGAAGACTCCGGGCTAAGGCACGCACAGGGCCGGGAAAACTTTGTCACGGCAGCGTTCTCCGCTATCGTGACAAATTATGACCCAAGCCAGAACATTTCCCCCGCTTCGTACCCGTCAGGATCGCTATGAGGCGGGTGTGGCCCTGCGCAAGACCGTCAAGCGCAGCAGCCATGCCCTCTGGCTGCCTCCTGCCAACCGGCGCGACCCGGTTGAAATCCTGCTTGAACAGGGGAAGAGCCGGATTGCGGATCTTCTACCTATCCGGCACCAGCGCATGAAAGCGTCCCCGTTCGCATTTCTGCGGGGCGCGGCGGCTGTGATGGCTTCGGATCTGTCCTTCACGCCGCAGACCGGGCTTAAGGTTCAGTCCTGCGGGGATTGCCATCTGGCCAATTTCGGATGCTATCCGTCGCCTGAAGGCATTCCCGTTTTCGATATCAACGATTTCGACGAGACCGCACCGGCCACTTTCGAATGGGATCTCAAGCGTCTGGCTACAAGCCTTGTGCTGGCCGGTCGCGAAGCGTCCATGTCGGACAAGGCGTGTCAGGGTCTCGTGAGTTCTGCGGTTGGCAGTTATGTCGGCGAAATTGCGCGTCTTGCAGCACTTCCGCCGCTGCGGGCCTGGAATGAGCGGGTGGATGTGCGGGACGTCATCAGCCGGATCGAGGATGACGACATCCGGACAGGCATGACGGAAAAGCTCCAGTCCCAGCTTCGGGCGATTTCCAGTCATTTCGGGATGATTGATCCCAAATCCGCCCGGCGCCTGAAAGAACGGCCGCCTTTCGTGACACGCCTGCCGCAGCAGAACGATCTCGTTCGCGCAGCCTTCGCCCGTTATGTCAGCCAGCTCCCCCCGGAACGCAGGATCGTGCTCGACCGCTATGCCCTTCAGGACGTACTGTTCAAGGTGGTGGGCATCGGTAGCGTGGGGACATTCTGTGCCCTCGGGCTTTTCACCACGGCTGACAACGAACCGCTGATCCTGCAGATCAAGGAAGCCCAGTCATCGGTGCTGGAGCCCTATCAGGGCGCGGTGGACATGCCCAATCATGGTGAGCGGGTTGTGACGGGGCAGCGCATTATGCAGGCGGCCTCGGACCCGTTCCTGGGCTGGACGCACACTACGGGGAAACGAACCACCGCACAGACGGGGCGCAAGGCCGGAGGCGGGCGGGATTTCTATGTGCGTCAGACCAAGGACGTCCGCCTTGCCGCTATTGGCGAGAAAATCCAGGACAATCTTCTGCCGGACTACGCTGCCCTGTGTGGGCGGACGCTCGGGCGTGCGCATGGACGCTCTGCGGATCTGGCGATGCTGGCCGGGTATCTTGGAAAAGGACATTCCTTTGCCAAGGCTATTACCGAATTTGCCGTGCTCTACGCCAAGCAGAGCGAGGCGGACTGGAAGGCATTTACGCAGGCCATCGCGGACAAGCGTGTCTTCTGCGCCTGAGGCCGGTGGGCTGGTTTATTCCTCATTTTCCAGATGGAAGCGGTCGGATTCTTCATCATAGTCGAACAGCTCGGCATAGCGTGCCCAGCTGATGGCGGTGGTGAGGGTCTGACGCGCATAGTCCGGGGACATGTTTTCTTCCATGGCCTTTCGGAACCGCGCCGCATCAACGACATGGCTGGACCGCTCGTCCAGCGTGCTGCGGATGGAGCGGAGCAGGGGGAGATGATGCAACAGGGCCGTGCGCATCAGATCCTTGCGGGTATCAGAATCGCCCTCGACGAAAGCCTTGCCATCAGGTGTGAGCAGGATGTCGCCATCTTCCAGTTCAGCCAGATCAAGCAACTGGAGCGACTCACCCAAGGGCAGAAGATCGTCCAGCGTCATCTGAAGCCGCTGCGCCAGTTCAGGAAGATCCGCGCGGCCGGAAAGCGGTTCACTTCCCAGAACTTCCATCAGTCCGACCAGAACCTCGACCGCAAGATCTGGCAGGACGATGGAGAAGGGTGGAAGGGTCGTGCCTGAAGCCGAAGAGGGCTGCACCGGATCCGCCTCGGACACGATCGGCGCACGGCGCGTCATGAGGGTATAGATCTGGTCCACGAAACGGCGGAAATCTTCGTCTTCACGGTTACGCGGATGGGGGAAGGGGACGGCGATCTCGTGTGTCACGCGGCCGGGGCTGGAGGAGAAAATGAGGATGCGGTCGCACATCAGGACTGCTTCCTCGATCCCGTGCGTTGCAAGCAGCATGGCCTTGAGGGGCAGGCGCTTTTCATCCCACAGTTCGATCAGATCGGTTCGCAGGTTTTCGGCACTCAGGACATCCAGCGCCGAGAAGGGCTCGTCCAGCAGAAGCAGGGACGGCTGAAGCGCCAGTGCGCGGGCGAAGGAAACACGCTGGCTGAGCGCTTCGGACAGTTCCTTCGGGTAAGCGTTCTCGTAGCCTTCAAGCCCCATGACTTCGATGGCGGCGTCGGTCATGGCTTCGCGCTCGGCACGGGGCAGGCGGCGCATTTCCAGACCCAGCGCCACATTCTGCCGCAGGGTCAGCCAAGGGAAAAGCGCTCCGGACTGAAAGACCGTCGCCACACCATCCAGAGGCCCGGTTACGGGGGTACCCTGCCAGAAGACCTGTCCTGACATCGGCGGCGTCAGTCCGGCCATGATCCGCAGCAGGGATGATTTTCCCGAGCCGGAGCGCCCGAGCAGGCCCAGGATTTCTCCAGTCCGTACATCGAAGCTGACGTGATCGAGCACGACCAGATCCGTGCTGCTCTCCTTGAGATAGGTCTGGCGACATTCGCGAAGGGACAGGAGCGATTTCATAGGTCTGTGGATTTCAGCCTGAGGTTCAGATCGTGTATTTCTGGGCCGCGTTCACGGCGAGAGGTTGCAGGACCAGCCGGTCCAGCATCATGGACAGAAGCGTCAGCAGCATCAGGGCAAGGATCTGGGCACTCACGGCACCACTCAGCACTTCGGAGAGCAGCCGCGCGCCCAGCCCGCTATCGGCAGGCACGAAGGCCTCCGCCACCATCACGGCATTCCAGACCGGCACGACGGCCGTCAGAAGGCCGCCGCACAATTCGGGCGCGATGGCCGGCAGCAGAAGCCTGCGCCACAGCAGGACGCCGCGCAGTCGAAGCCCTGCGGCGACCTGTCTCAGACCCGAAGGAATGGCTTTTGCCGCATCCAGAACGACGATCCCGATCAGCCAGTGCGCGCCGAGGAACAGCAGCACGACAGCGGAATTGAGCCCGAGTTCCCGGCAGAGAGGGTAAAGCAGGACGGCCGGAAACAGCCCGCAGGCTGCAACAGCTGCGCGGCACAGGTTTCGCAGGGACGACCTGCTCTCGCTGATCAGAAGACCCAGGGGAACCCAGACCAACACGCACAGAACCAGTGTTCCGCAGACATGCAAGAGCGTCAGCATAGCTTCGGCAAGATCCGAAGGAAGCAGTCGGAGAAGACCGGCATGATAGATCGCATAGACGAGTAGAAGCAGCGAAACGACAGGCAGGACCGCTTCGGGAAGCTGCCAGATTGCCGTGGTGCGTTCGGGAAGAATGATCCGGGGACGCCCGATCCGCCAGTTGCCGATCCATGTGAGAGCGCGGCCTATGGTGCCGCTGATCCAGAGCATGGGTTTCGTCCGGCGCCAGATCATCAGCAGCCATGACTGCGGACGTGAGCGCTCCTCGAACGGGCCTTCCGGACGATAGCGCTGTGCCCAGCCCATCATCGGACGCATGATGGCCTGATCGATCAGGAGGATCAGCAGAAGGATGACCACGGAGACTTCGATGATTTGGACAGGGTGATGCTCCAGCGTCGCCCGCAGAACTTCCGCTCCGCATCCGCCTGTTGTCTGGTGGCTCATCAGCATCATTACGCCTTCCGCGGACAGAAGACGGACCCAGAAGGCCGGCATGGCCTGCATGGCCCTGAACGTCGTCAGGGGTACGGCAATCGGCATCTGCAGACGCCAGAAGCGTTGCCAGCCCGTCATGCGCAGACCCGTTGCCACTTCATCCAGCGCGGCAGGGAGTGTGTCCTCCGCATCCAGGACAGCGGTTACAATCCGCCAGATCATGCTTGAGGCCGCAACCAGCATGATTGTCAGGTCAGGGGGAAAGATGGCGGCCAGTATCCCGATCAGTCCAAGGCCCGGAATGGCACGGGCCACAGAAAGAGCGGGGACCAGAAAGGCCCGGAAGCGCGGCCACTGACACGCAGCACCCGATAGAAGCAGGGACGCTCCCACAACAATCACCAGTGACAGGGCGATATGCAGAAGCGTCAGACCGGCCACCTCCCACAGGGGCGGGGTCAGGCTCGGCGGAACGGCGGCAAGGACGGACATGGCCGGGCCGCGATGCGCTACGAGAAGTGCAAGAGCCGTCGCGCAGAACAGGATCGAAAGCTCGATACCGCTCATGCGCTGTCGCCAGCGATGCATGATCCGCATGGGCATGGCCATCGGGCTGCCCGTCATGATGCGCGCGATCCTTCCTCTTGATGGGAGTCAGAGGTTAGAAAGAGAAATCTGGAAGGCTCAAGTGTTTTCTGCATTTCACCGGCCGGATCAGTGGCCGGTGCTGCCAAAGCCGCCTTCGCCACGCGCCGTCTCATCCAGCGTCTCGACCTCCGTCCAGCGCAGGCGGGAGACAGGGGCCAGCACGCCCTGTGCGATCCGGGCGCCACGCTCGACGGTGAAGGGTTCGGTGCCCGCATTCATGACGATGATGCGAAGCTCGCCGCGATAGTCTTCGTCGATGGTGCCAGGCGAATTGGGCAGCGTGATGCCGTGCTTGAGAGCCAGACCCGAGCGGGGACGCACCTGAAGCTCGTAAGCGGGTGGCAGGGCGATGCACAGCCCCGTCGGCACCAGAACGCGCTCACCCGGGGCGATCGTCATGGGAGCATCTACTGCCGCCAGAAAATCGAATCCTGCAGCACCGGCAGTGGCATAGGCGGGAAGGGGAAGGCCTTCGGAATGAGGCATGCGCGTGATGCGCACATCAATCAGGTCTGTCGTCATGGCCTCTGTCTTATCCCGGATCGCGATACCTATGAAGATGGATGGGCAAAGAACGCTGCAATCCTCTGAGCAAGCTGTTCCGCGACGTCCGTCTTGTCCATTTCCGGCCAGCTCTGAATGCCATTATCGTCGATCAGGCTGACGGTATTGCGCATGGCGCCGAACACGCCCTGACGCACATCATTGGCCACCAGCCAGTCGCACCCCTTGCGCAGACGCTTGGCCTGGGCGTTGTCCAGAACATCATCCGTCTCGGCGGCAAATCCTACAACGAGGCGCGGACGTTGGGCGGCACAGCAGAGCGTCGCCAGAATGTCGGGGTTTTCCACGAGTTCGAGTCTGGGCGGTCCGTCACCCGTCTTCTTGATCTTGCCCGGCGCCAGTTCCTTTGCACGCCAGTCGCTGACGGCGGCGGTGCAGACGGCAGCATCGACCGGCAGGGCAGTTTCACAGGCCGCCAGCATCTCGCGGGTGGTCTGAACGGAGATGCGATGGATGCCGTCAGGCACAGAGATCGAGACCGGCCCGCTGATCAGCGTGACGTCCGCACCCCGTACCGCCAGAGCCGCCGCAATGGCATAGCCCTGTCGGCCGGAAGAATGGTTGGACAGGAACCGCACGGGATCGAGCGGCTCGACGGTCGGGCCAGCCGTCACGAGAATGCGGCGTCCGGCCAAAGAGCGGTCCGGCGTCAGGATATGCAGGATGGCATCGCGGATCGCGGATGGCTCGCTCAGACGGCCCGCGCCGACTTCTCCGCAGGCCATGCTTCCCACATCCGGCCCGACAACAGAAACGCCGCGTGCTTCGAGAGCTTTCAGATTGGCCTGCGTCGCGGGGTGTTCCCACATCCGCACATTCATGGCCGGGGCCAGAAGGATGGGGGATGTGGTCGCGAGCAGAAGCGTGGTCGCCAGATCATCGGCAAGACCATGGGCCATGCGCGCCATGATGTTGGCGGTGGCGGGACAGACGACCACAAGATCCGCGCTTCGGGCGAGGGCGATATGGCCGATCTCGCTTTCCTGCGTCGGCTCGAACAGCGCGTCATGCACGCGCTCGCCTGCCAGCGTCTCGAGGCTGAGCGGAGTGACGAAGGCCTTGGCGGCCTCGGTCATGACGGGCGTGACGGCAATGCCTTCCGCCCGCAGCAGCCGCACCAGCTCAAGCGCCCGGAACGCCGCAATGCCGCCCGAGACGATCAGCAGGACGCGGCGCATGGTCTTACAGACGCCAGCCGGAATGAATGGCGGCAATGCCACCGGACAGGTTGCGGTACTGGACCTGCTCGAGCCCGGCATCGCGCATCATCTGCGCCAGCGTTTCCTGATCGGGGAACATGCGGATGCTTTCGGCGAGATACTGGTAGCTCTCGGAGTCCTTGGCGATGATCTGGCCCATCTTGGGCAGAACCTGGAAGGACCACATGTCATAGATCGGCGCGAGGGCTGCGACCTCGACCTGCGAGAACTCAAGGCAGAAGAAGCGCCCGCCTGGCTTGAGCACACGACGCGCCTCACGCAGCACGACGTCCTTGTCCGTGCAGTTACGCAGGCCAAAGGCGATCGTCACGCGATCGACGGAGCAGTCGGGCAGGGGGATGGCTTCCGCGTCCACGACGCAGACCTCGATTTTGCCGATCAGTCCGGCCTTGATGGCGCGGTCCCGTCCCACGGAAAGCATGGCGGCATTGATGTCGGACAGGATGGCCGGACCACCACCGGCACGGAGCCAGCCAAAGGTGATGTCACCCGTGCCACCCGCCAGATCCAGCAGCTTCATGTTCGGGCGCGGATTGAGCATGCCCACGAAAATGCGTTTCCAGACGCGGTGAATGCCCAGCGACATCACGTCATTCATGATGTCGTATTTCCCGGCGACGCTCTCGAACACCTCCCGGACCATCGTCTTCTTCTGGCCGCGCGGAACACTCCGGTAGCCGAAATCGGTGGTGTCCTCGGCGTGTGCGGAGGACTGGAAGGGCGAGGCGTTGTGTTCTGCGCTATCGGTCATGGGGCAATCGATATATCGTTGAGGCCAGCCATGCCAGAGCTTCCAGAAGTCGAAACCGTCATGCGCGGATTTCGTGATGCCTTTGAAGGGCACCGAATCAGCCATGTTTCCGTCAATCGCCCCGACCTTCGTTGGCCGTTTCCCGCTGATCTGCGGGAAAAGCTGGAAGGTCATCACGTTCTCTCGTTCCGCAGGCGCGCGAAGTATATTCTCATGCGTCTTGAAGGCGGGTGGAGCATGCTGCTGCATCTGGGCATGTCGGGCCGACTCACGATTGGCCGGGCAGGGACAAACGCGACTCCGCCAGCTCACGAGCATCTGGTTCTTGAAACGGACAGCGGCGCGCGGGCAGGGCTGGTTGATCCCCGGCGCTTTGGCATGGTCGATCTGGTTCGGACGTCTGAAGAGGACAGCCACCGCCTCCTGGCCCATCTGGGAATGGAGCCGCTTTCGGACGCCATGACCGGTCCGGTACTGGCGGAACTGTTCCGGGGCAGACGTACACCGATCAAATCCGTGCTGCTGGATCAGAAGCTGATTACGGGACTTGGCAATATCTATGTGTGCGAGGCGCTATTCCGCTGCGGCATTCATCCCGAACGACAGGCCTGTACCCTGACAGGAGAAGAGACCGCCGCTCTTGCAGAAGCCATTCCACAGATCCTGGAGCAGGCCATCGCGTCCGGAGGATCGTCCCTGCGCGACTATGTGCAGGCTGACGGCACGAAAGGCGGGTTTCAGGACCTGCATCTCGTCTATGGACGCGAAGGGGCTCCATGCCCGAACTGTGGAGCAGAACATCCGATCCAGCGGATCACACAGGCAGGGCGGTCAACGTTCTTCTGTCCGACCTGCCAGAAATAGGCAGCGTGACAGGAAGATGCCCCCATCCTGTGTAAAATGTGCAAAACGCTTGACGTGACCCGTCCGGACAGAGTAGACGGCGCCAACCATTTACGCGACCAAAACGCAAACTGAACCGAAAGATCCATGGCAAACACAGCTTCTGCCCGCAAGCGTATCCGTCAGAACGAACGTCGCCGTGAGCGCAACGTTGCCCGCATGTCCCGCATGCGTACCTTCATCAAGAAGGTTGAACTCGCCATCCAGGCCGGTGACAAGTCCGCTGCTTCCGAGGCTTTCAAGGTTGCACAGCCGGAAATGCAGCGCGCAGCAGGCAAGGGCGTGATTGCCAAGAACACGGTCAGCCGCAAGCTGTCCCGTCTGTCCGCCCGCGTGAAGGCTCTGGCAACCGCCTGAGCTTCACCTTCGGGTCGGAACTGAAGAACGCGCTCCCCTCCAGGAGCGCGTTCTTTTTTGACTGCATCTCCGAGATCTTTTTCCGGGCTTCTGTTGCCGGGTTGCTCATTGGGAACACTCCCGGGACATCCCGCTGAACCCTTCGTGTTCCAGCTTGCTTCGGGCAGAACGGACGCCTATTCTGGGCGTTCGACAAAAAAGTATCGGATGCTCTGGCCTCTCCGGAAATTCGCCGGCTTTTCTGCTGCAGTTTTTCTGTCGAGAGCGCAACTGCCCTGCGTGCAGGGAACCATAACTGATGCCCGCGAATGCGGGAATGGACATGAAAGGGGGTACAATGGTGGAAAACGCTCAGTATCTGGACGCCAGCGCCTCCGCCCCCGGTTCGACGACATCGCTGGAGACCGCCTGGGTCCGCGTTCGTGAGAAACTGAAGAGTGAGGTCGGCGAGGTCGAATACCGGACGTGGCTCCGGCAGATCGTTCTGGGGCCGCTCGATGAAGATGAACTGACCCTTTACCTACCCACACGCTTTCTCCGCGACTGGGTCCGCAGCCAGTATGAAGAGCGCCTTCAGACGCTCTGGCGTACCGAGCGCGAAGACATCAAGGGCGTTGAACTTCAGGTCAAGCGTGGTCTGCCGGAAGTGCCTGTGGATGATCTGGACGAGGGCGGCGAGGGCACGGGCGAAATCAGCGAAAGCCTGCCTCAGGCTGCCGCACCGGAAAGCCGCAGCGATCTGGCTGTGCCGCTTGATCCGCGCTTTACGTTTGATACCTTCATTGTCGGCAAGCCGAACGAGTTCGCCTATGCCTGCGCCCGCCGCGTGGCGGAAAAGCCGTCGAGCCCCGGCTTTAATCCACTTTTCCTGTATGGTGGCGTTGGTCTCGGCAAGACGCATCTGATGCACGCGATCGGAACGGAACTGACCCGGACAGGGAAGGTCTCCGTGGCCTATATGTCCGCGGAAAAGTTCATGTACCGCTTCATCGCGGCGATCCGTTCGCAGTCCACGATGGAGTTCAAGGAACAGCTCCGTTCCGTTGACGTGCTGATGATCGATGATCTCCAGTTCCTGATCGGCAAGGACAACACGCAGGAAGAATTCTTCCATACGTTCAACGCCCTGGTCGATGCCGGTCGTCAGATCATCGTCAGCGCTGACAAGAGCCCGTCTGATCTGTCGGGTCTAGAAGACCGTCTGCGGACCCGTCTGGGCTGCGGCATGGTGGCCGACATCCATGCCACGACCTTCGAGCTGCGCATTTCCATTCTGGAAGCCAAGGCCAAGGCGTCGGGCACGCATGTTCCGTCCAAGGTTCTGGAATATCTCGCCCACAAGATCACGACCAATGTCCGTGAACTTGAAGGCGCGCTGAACCGCCTGATCGCCCATGCTGATCTGGTTGGACGTCCTGTGACGCTCGATACGACGCAGGATGTTCTCAAGGACATGCTGAAGGCACACGATCGCCGCGTAACCATTGAGGAAATCCAGCGTAAGGTTTCCGAGCACTGGAACATCCGTCTGACAGACATGTCCTCAGCCCGCCGTGCCCGTGCCGTGGCACGTCCGCGTCAGGTTGCCATGTATCTGGCCAAGCAGCTCACGAGCCGTTCGCTGCCGGAAATTGGACGCAAGTTTGGCAACCGCGATCACACGACCGTCATGCACGCCGTCAACCGCGTGACAGAGCTGATGGATCAGGACACGTCCTTCGCCGAGGACGTGGAACTACTGCGCCGGATGCTCGAAGGCTAACCTCGCGAGACCTCCGATCCCTCTCTTTCCCGAGGGGCGGGGGTCTGCTAGGTTCTCTCAATTAATTCAAGATCTTCGCCGAGGCTCGGAATGAAATTCAAGGTTGACCGTACCCTGCTGCAACGGGCTCTGGCGCATATTCACGGCGTTGCGGAAAAGCGGAATACCATTCCCATCCTGGCCAACGTTCTGATGAGCTATCAGGATGACGTTCTGCGCCTGACGGCGACGGATATGGAAATCGCTGTCGTGGAAGATGTTCCTGCGAGCGGCGAGCGTTCCGGTTCCACGACCGTTCCGGCAGCAGTGCTTTTCGAAATCGTTCGGAAGCTGCCTGATGGCGTGGCTCTGGAGTTCGACCATCAGGACAGCGAAGCACCGCTTGCCCTGCGGGCCGGTCGTTATGCCACCAGCCTGAACGTGCTGCCGGTTGATGATTTTCCGGCCATGGTCGCGGGTGATCTGCCGCATCGTTTTTCGATCCCGGCGGCAACGCTCCGTGGGCTGATCGACCGTACGAAATTCGCCATTTCTAACGAAGAAACGCGTTATTACCTGAACGGTATTTACCTGCATGTTGCAGAAAACGGGTCCATCCCGATGCTGCGGGCTGTGGCTACAGATGGCCACCGTCTTGCCCGCGTCGAGACGGAACTTCCGGAAGGCGCGCGCGGTATGCCGGGAGTCATCATCCCGCGCAAGACCATCAACGAACTGCGCAAGCTGCTCGACGAAGGGGCGGCCGATCTAGAAGTATCGCTGTCCGACACCCGCATCCAGTTCCAGGCCGGTCCGGTCCTGCTGACCTCCAAGCTGATCGACGGCACTTTCCCGGAATATGAGCGCGTCATTCCCAAGGGCAATGACCGCATCCTGCGCGTCGGCAAGCGCGACTTTGCCGCTGCTGTTGGTCGCGTCGCAGCCATCAGCCAGGAGCGTTCACGACCGGTCAAGCTGTCTGTCACGCAGAACATGCTGAACCTCTCCGCCACTAGCCCAGATCAGGGTGTGGCGCATGAGGAACTGGATGAAAATGCCGTTTCCTACGACGCTGCGCCGATCGAGATTGGCTTCCAGGCCCGTTACCTGACGGACATCACCGATCAGATCGACGTGGAAGTAGAATTCGCATTTTCCGACAGCTCTGCTCCCACCATCGTCCGTGACACGGCATCGCCTTCGGCGCTGTATGTCCTGATGCCCATGCGGGTCTGAGCACGAGCCGCTATTGAAACTGACCCGGCTCGCGCTGACGGATTTCCGGAACTACACCCATACCGTCTGGACCCCGGATGCCTCCATTCTGGTTCTGACGGGAGAGAACGGTTCCGGGAAAACCAATCTGCTCGAAGCCGTCTCCCTGCTGGCACCTGGCCGCGGTCTTCGGGGAGCGCCACTTCCTGCTCTCTGTCGCAATGGAGCGGACCACTGGGGCGTTGCAGCGACACTTCAGTCCGGACTGGATGAATTCCGGATCGGCACCGGCAGCGATCTGACCGAAAGGCAGCGCCGGACATTCCGCCTTGATGGGGAAAATATCCGCTCTCAAGCTGTAATCGGGCAAAAATTTTCCTGTGTGTGGCTGACCCCGCAGATGGACCGGCTTTTTCAGGAAGGCTCCAGCGGACGACGCCGGTTTCTGGACAGGCTAGTCATGGCCTTATCTCCCGATCATGGGCGGCAGATTGCAGCTCATGACCGGTCAGTTGCCAGCCGCAACCGGCTCCTTTCCGAGCGCCCGACTGAGGCGGCATGGTTGTCTTCCATTGAAGACTCCATTGCCCGCCATGCTGTTGCCGCTTCCGCTGCACGGCTCGCACTTGTTGAGAGCATGAACGCCTATCCATTTGAAAATGATGGATTTTCTGCCAGTACGCTTCATCTGGACTGTGCCATCTCCGCTCGTCTTGGCAGGCAGCCCGCATTGGAGGTAGAGGACTGGATCAGGAGTAGCCTTCAGCAGTCCCGCGATGAGGACCGGCTGCGTTCCGGCACCTCTGTCGGTGCCCATCGCGCCGATTTCACCCTGTCTGACACCGCGACAGGGCGTCCCGCCGAGCTTTCGAGCAGTGGACAGCAGAAAGTCATGCTGACGGGTACGATCCTGACCCATGCACGGTTGATGCGGCAGGAGCGTGGTCATGCGCCGGCGATCCTTCTGGACGAGCCTCTGCTTCATCTGGATGAAGGGCGGCGGCGCGCGCTTCTTGAAAGCCTTGAAGGATTGCAGGCTCCTGTCCTGATTACGGGCACCGATATCGAACCATTTGCGCCAATTGCAGGCCGCGCCCAGTTTTTTTCCGTCAGGAACGGCACCATATCTCCATCCTGACATACCCGCGCCGCTGGCCTAATTGGGCGGCGCAGGCTATACTGACCCCACAGATTTTCAGAGTACCATGGAGACCGTCACGCGCATGTCAGAGACCCAGAACCAGCCCGAGATTCCTGGCGCCGACGGTGAAGATTACGGCGCTTCCTCCATCTCGGTACTAAAGGGACTGGATGCCGTCCGCAAACGTCCGGGTATGTATATCGGTGACACGGATGACGGCTCCGGCCTGCATCACATGGTCTTCGAAATCATCGACAATGCCGTGGACGAGGCCCAGGCCGGACACGCGACCTACTGCATCCTGACGCTCAATGGCGACGGGTCGGTTTCCGTGCGCGACAATGGGCGTGGTATTCCGACGGACCTCCATCCCGAAGAAGGTATCAGCGCCGCCGAAGTCGTGCTGACCAAGCTTCATGCCGGCGGCAAGTTCAACCAGAACTCTTACAAAGTTTCCGGTGGTCTGCATGGGGTGGGTGCGGCTGTGGTGAACGCGCTCTCCGAATGGATGGAAGTGCGCATCTGGCGCAACGGGCTGGAGCACAAGATCCGCTTCCAGCATGGCGAGCGTGACGAAGCACTTCATGTCATCGGACCGTCCACGGAAGACCGCGGCACGCTGGTTACGTTCAAACCCAGCAAACAGACCTTCACGAAGGTTGATTTCGATCTTTCCATCCTGGAGCGGCGCGTCCGCGAGCTGGCGTTCCTGAATTCGGGCATGCTGATCATCCTGCGTGACGAGCGTCATGCCGAGCCGAAGGAAATGCGCTTCCACTATGATGGTGGTCTAAGCGCGTTCGCGGAATGGCTTGATTCTTCAAAAACTTCCATCGTCACTCCGCCGATTACGGGTGAGATCGACAACCCCGAAAGCGGCATCCGCGTCGAGTTCGCGCTGACCTGGAACGACAGCTATCACGAGACGATGCTGTGCTTCACCAACAACATCCCGCAGCGCGATGGCGGCACGCATCTGGCCGGTTTCCGTCAGGCCCTGACGCGCGTTGTTGGCAAGTATGCCGAAGGTGTGGCCAAGCGTGAGGCCGGATCGCTGACGGGCGAGGATATGCGTGAAGGCATGACCGCTGTCCTGTCCGTGAAGGTGCCGGACCCCAAGTTCTCCTCGCAGACCAAGGACAAGCTCGTCTCGTCCGAAGTCCAGCCGGTCGTTCACGCCGCGGCCTCCGATGCGATCTCCCACTGGTTCGAGACGCATCCGAAAGAAGCGAAAGCCATTGTCGCCAAGATCATCGATGCTGCCAGCGCGCGTGAAGCTGCGCGTCGTGCGCGTGAGCTGACGCGCCGCAAGGGCGTGCTGGATGTGTCCTCGCTTCCGGGCAAGCTCGCGGACTGTCAGGAGCGTGACGCCTCCAAGGCTGAAATTTTCATCGTTGAGGGTGATTCCGCGGGTGGCACGGCCAAGCAGGGACGTGACCGTCGCTTCCAGGCCATCCTGCCTCTGCGTGGCAAGATCCTGAACGTCGAGCGCGCCCGGTTCGACCGGATGCTGGGCTCGGCAGAAATCGGAACACTGATTACGGCGCTTGGCACCGGTATTGGCCGTGGTGACGTCGATCAGGGCGGTTTCTCGGCCGAAAAGCTGCGCTACCACAAGATCGTCATCATGACTGACGCTGACGTCGACGGATCGCATATTCGTACGCTGCTGCTGACCTTCTTCTTCCGCCAGATGCCGGAGTTGATCGAGCAGGGCTATCTCTATATCGCCCAGCCGCCGCTCTACCGTGCCAAGCGCGGTCAGGAAGAGCGTTATCTCAAGGATGATGCCGCTCTTGAGCAGTATCTGCTGGACAAGGCACTGGCGAATGCCTCCCTGCGCTTTGCGGATGGTCGGGAGCTGACGGGAGAGCCTCTGGTCGAGGAAGTCGCGTTCCTTTCGGCTGCCGCCCGTCGCCTTCAGAGCATTGCTTCCAAGGTTCCCGTCTGGGTCATGGAGCAGGCCGCCATCTCGGGCGTTCTTGACAACGATATCGCTGTTGCGACATCGCGGATGCCCGAGTTCCAGCGGCGTCTGGATGGAGCTTCGCTACCCAACGAGCGCGGCTGGAAGGTTTCCATTTCGGAAACCGGTCTGGAATGTGCCCGGTCGGTTCGCGGTGTGGGTGAGGTCTACCGGATCGAGCCTTCGCTTTTGCGCTCGGCGGAAGCCCGCTGGCTGGTGTCGGAATGGGAGCGTCTTGCCCGCGATTTCGCAAAGCCTGTCACGCTTACGCTCGACCCCACGGCTTATGAGCTCTTTGGTCCCGCAGCCGTCATGGAGCGCATCCTGCTTCAGGGACGCCGTGGCCTGACCATCAACCGGTTCAAAGGCCTGGGCGAGATGAATGACGAGCAGCTGTGGCACACGACGCTCGATCCTTCGACCCGCACCCTGCTGCAGGTCCGGGTCGGCGATGTGGAAGATGCCGGGCAGGTGTTCTCGACACTGATGGGCGATGTTGTGGAGCCCCGCAGGGACTTCATTGTCGGCAATGCCCTGAAAGTCGCCAATCTTGACGTTTAAGGCTCTTGTCGCAGGAACCGCACTTGCCCTGATGGCCGGACTGGGCTGTAGCCCGGCCCGGGCCGAGGGGCAGGTCAACGCTGCCTATGCCGTTTATCTCAAGGGCTTTCACGCCCTGAACGCGCAGGCATCCTATCAGCTCCAGCCCTGGGGCTATGGGGGCAGCACCCAGATCAAGCCCGCGGGCCTGATCAGCTGGTTCGTGACCATGGACGTGACATCCCGCGTTGAGGGGAAGTTCACGCCCGATGGCAGCGTGCAGCCGGTCCTGTTTGACAGCGGGGGCATTTCCCGCGGCAAGCATCGGCATGTCCGGCTCGAGTTCTCGAACGACACTCCAAAAGTGACGGATCTCCAGCCACCGGAAACCGATCGCGAACCGATCCCCGACAGTTCGCTACCCCATACGGTCGATACGCTGAGCGGTATGGCACGGCTGCTGCATTCCCTTGTGACAACCGGCAAATGTGACGGCTCGCAGATCGTTTTTGATGGGATCCGCCTGAGCGAAATGGTGGTGCATGGCCCCACCGTGGCAGATATTCCGCAAGGGCAGGATGAAGCCTATTCGGGGCAGGCCCTGCGGTGTGACTTTATTGGTCGGCAGCTTGCCGGCTTTGTGAAGGACTCTCCAAACCGGGCAAAACTGGCTGCGCCACAGCCGGGAGCAGTCTGGTTTAAGAAGATCGATGGTCTGGGCGCAGTCCCGGTCCGGATCGAGTTCAATCACCCCAAACTCGGGCGTGTCATGGTTGTCATGCAGCACGCCGTGGCTCCCTGAACGGAGCACTCGAACGTCTTGCAATAATCGGCAATTCGAAGTGATGACACAGTCTGCGGGCTCCGTTTGACGCGGGCCCGCGGTTTGGATACCCCGGGCGGGACATGACCGACAGCACCCATCGCACCACTGCCATTATCCTTGCCGCGGGCCTCGGCACGCGCATGAAATCCCGTCTGCCAAAGGCGCTGCATCGTCTGGGCAACCAGCCGATGATCAACCATCTCATCACAACTGCCCGGCAGGTCTTTGATGATGTGGTCGTCGTCACCGGACCGGACATGCCGGAGCTTGAAAAGGCCGTCCGTCCTTTCAAAACCATCACGCAGATCGAGCGGCTTGGCACGGCCCATGCTGCCAACACGGCGCGGGCCCTGTTTGGCACAGGCGATGTGGCCATTCTCTATGCCGATAATCCGCTCATTACGGCAGAGACGATGCAACGCCTGCTGGCAGCACGCAGGGAAGGCGCCAGTTTGGTGCTTCTCGGAATGCGGCCTGCCGAACCAGGACGTTATGGCCGGATTGTCGAAGATCACGGCAGGGTCGTGAAGATCGTCGAATTCAAGGACGCCACAGAAGACGAACGCCGCATCACGCTGTGCAATGCGGGCGTCATGTGTGCCGGAGCCGACGATTTCCGGACTTGGCTTGCGAATGTCGGCAACGACAATGCCCAGGGCGAATATTACCTGACAGACGTGGTTGAAATGGCCGCGAAAGCCGGACCGGTCGTTTGCGTGGAAGCACCGGAAGCCGAACTGGCGGGCGTTAATTCCCGCTCGGAACTGGCCCGTGCCGAGGCGACGCTTCAGACCCGGCTGCGAAATGCGGCCATGGATGCGGGCGTTACGCTTGTTGCTCCTGAAACCGTGTTCTTGAGCACCGACACCGTTATCGAGGCGGATGTGACGGTCGAGCCGAACGTTTTCTTTGGCCCCGGCGTCAGGGTCCGTTCCGGTGCCCTCATTCGTGCCTTTTCCCATCTGGAAGGTTGCGAGGTTGGGGAAAATGCGATGATCGGTCCCTATGCGCGGCTGCGTCCCGGCACGCTCTGCGCCGCGCAGACGCATGTCGGAAATTTCGTCGAACTCAAGAATGTAGAGCTGGGTGAGGGCGCGAAGGCCAATCATCTGACCTATCTGGGCGACGCCTCGATCGGGAGCGGCACGAATGTCGGAGCAGGGACCATTACCTGCAACTACGATGGCATCTTCAAACACCGGACCACGATCGGAGAGCGCGTGTTCGTCGGCTCTGATTCTATCCTCGTGGCGCCGGTAACCGTCGGGGACGATGCCCTTATTGCGGCCGGCAGCGTCATTACCAGTGACGTTCCCCCCGGCGATCTCGCTCTGGGCCGGGCCCGGCAGACGCTGAAAAGCGGGCAGGGTCTTCAGATCAAACAGTCTCTCAAAGCTCGGAAGGAACAGGGCTGATGTGCGGTATCTGCGGCATTGTTGGACACCAGCCTGCCAGTCCGATCGCGTTCGAGGCGCTCCGCCGTCTTGAATATCGCGGATATGATTCCGCAGGCATCGCCACGCTGACGGCGTCCGGAGATATTGAGCGCCGTCGTGCAGCTGGCAAGCTCGACAATCTTGAGCATGTCCTGAAGGAACACCCGCTGCCTGGTACGACTGGCATTGGACATACGCGGTGGGCCACGCATGGCGCGCCTACGGAAAACAATGCCCATCCTCATGAGGCTGGCCGTGTAGCAATCGTCCATAACGGCATCATCGAGAACTTTGCCGAGCTCAAGAAAGAGCTTGAGGCGAAGGGACGCGTGTTCCGGACCGAGACGGATTCAGAGACGGTTGCCCATCTGGTCGATGACTATCTGGGCCAGGGGCTGGAACCTCGCGATGCAGCCTTTGCCGCGATCAAGCGGCTGGAAGGCGCCTATGCCATTGCCATGATCTTCAAGGATCATGAGGGTCTGCTGATTGGTGCACGCCATGGCGCACCGCTGGCGGTGGGCTATGGCAATGGTGAGATGTTCCTCGGGTCTGACAGCATTGCGCTGGCTCCGATGGCCCGGAAGATGACCTATCTGGAAGATGGCGACTGGTGCGAACTGACCCCCGGTCATGTCACGATTTTCGACATGACCGGCGCGGAAGTCAGCCGTCCGGTTCAGGACCTGACCTTCATGGCCGGACAGGTCGGCAAGGATGGTTACCGGCATTACATGGAGAAGGAACTCCATGAACACCCCGTCGCCATCGGACAGACGCTGAAGCGCATTACCGACCCAGCTTCGAAGCGCATCGCCCTTCCGGAAATGCCGTTCGATCCGGCGCAGGTTCCGCGCATCACCATCACGGCCTGCGGCTCGGCCTATTATGCCGGCATGGTCGGGCGGTACTGGCTGGAATCCCTTGCGCGCATCCCGGTGGAGATCGATGTTGCATCCGAAATGCGCTATCGCGAGCCGCCGCAGCCGGACAAGGGCGTGGCGCTGCTGATTTCCCAGTCGGGCGAGACGGCCGATACGCTCGGGGTTCTGCGAAGCCTCAAGAAGGCCGGGCAGAGCATTGTTTCCGTGCTGAACGTCGAGCATTCGACCATGGGACGTGAAAGCGATCTCGTGCTGGGTATGGATGCTGGGCCGGAAATCTCCGTTGCCTCTACCAAGGCCTTCACGGCGCAGCTTTCCGTTCTGGCGGCACTGGCGATCGACTTCGCACGGGCTCGCGGCACCATGGATCAGGCTCGTGAAGAACGTCTGACGGCTAGCCTGCTGGATCTGCCGTCCCGCGCTGCGGAAGTCTTTACCCGCACAAAGGATATCCAGGCCATGGCGGCCGTTGTGGCACAGGCTCGCGATGTCCTGTATCTGGGACGCGGGATCTGTACGCCGATTGCGTTTGAAGGCGCCTTAAAATTAAAGGAAATCAGTTATATCCACGCGGAAGCTTATGCCGCAGGTGAACTGAAGCATGGCCCAATCAGCCTGATCGACCAGACCGTTCCGGTCGTTGCCATCGCACCGTCCACGATCCTGTTCGACAAGACCCTGTCTAATCTTCAGGAAGCCAAGGCTCGGGGAGGACGCATCCTCGCTTTCACCGATGCAGAAGGTGCGAAGCGGCTGAAGGACGTGGCTGAGCAGGTTGTCATCATGCCGGATGTGGACGCGTTCGTAGCACCGATCCTGTATGCCATTCCCGTCCAGATGCTGGCCTATGAAGTGGCGCTGCTCAAAGGGACGGACGTGGATCAGCCCCGCAATCTTGCGAAGTCCGTTACGGTGGAATGAAGGATTTTCCTATCGGGGGAAAGTTTTCTGCATAGAGTATAACGGCACAGACAGTGAGACGGTGAAGGAAACGCACAGATGGGTGGAGACGCAGTATCCGGCAGAACAACCGGGAATTCAGGCCTGTCTCCCAGCGCATCTGAAATCGCCGTCCGCGAAGCCTTTGTCAGACGACTGGATGAGCAGGGATTTGAAGGCGATATCCATCTTCAGGTCTCCTCCCGTCTGGTGTCTTCCACCGATAACAGCATCTACCAGCGTCTTCCTGCGGCCGTCATTCATCCGCGAACAGGCGAAGACATCAACCGGGCCGTACGCGCCGCTGCCGATGGTGAACTGATCCTTGCGATCCGTGGCGGTGGAACGGGAACCAATGGCCAGTCGCTGACGGATGGCATTGTGCTTGATGTCTCACGGCATCTGGACCGGATCCTCGATTTCGATGCTGAGGCCGGGACGGTCACTGTGGAGCCAGGCGTTATTCTGGCGCGGCTTAATGCGTTTCTGAAACCCCACGGTTTTTTCTTCCCACCAACGGTCTCGACGGCCACCCGGGCCACAATCGGTGGCATGATTGCGACTGATGCGTCCGGCAAGGGATCGCGCATCTATGGCCGGACGTCCGACTATATAGACGCCATGGATGTCGTTCTGTCGGACGGGACTGACCTCCATGTGAGCCCGCTGACAGCTGCGCAGTTGGAAAACCGCGTGAACGGAGCAGGGCTTGCGGCCCGTGCCTATCGTGAAGTTCAGCGGGTTGTCACGGAACAGGCAGACGAAATCCGGCGTGTCTTTCCGGACATGAACCGCGGGCTGACCGGGTACAACCTTCAGAATGTCCTGCTTGAGGATGGAAGCTTTCATCTCGCGCGGCTCTTGGCGGGATCAGAGGGCACGCTTGCCCTGACCAAAAAAGTTGTTCTGCGCGTGAAGCGGCTGCCGAAATACCGTCAGCTCATCGTCGTCCGCTATGCCAGCTTCAATGATACCCTGCGCGACGTGCAGACTCTTCTTCCTGCCAATCCTTCTGCGGTGGAAGTGCTGGACGATCGCGTTCTTGCCAAGGCCCAGCAGGACGTGATCTGGCATTTGCTTGAGAGCGTTCTGGGCAACAAATCTGCACTTCCGGTCAAAGGCATGAGCTTCGTCGAGTTCGTTGGAGACGATCTGGATGTTTTGCAGGAGCAGATGGCTCATGCGGTCATCTTGCTTGAGAACTCTCCCCACAAACCCATTGATCATAAAGCAGTTTCAGATCCGAGCATCATTGCGAACCTCTGGACTTTGCGGGAAAAGTCGGTTGGTCTGCTCGGGCGTCCGGACGGCCATCGGCAGGGTGTTCCCTTCGTTGAAGACACTGCCGTTCCTCCGGATGTGCTGCCTGAGTATGTGAGCGAGTTCCGGGACATTCTCGATGGTTACGGGCTGTCTTATGGCATGTTCGGACATGCGGATGTGGGCTGCCTGCATGTCCGGCCGTACCTGAATATGCTGACCGTAGAAGACCGCGCACTGATCCGCCCGATTTCCGATGCTGTGGCCAATCTGACGAAACGACATGGCGGTCTGCTCTGGGGCGAACACGGGCGTGGCTTCCGTGGTGAGTTCTCCCCGCTGTTTTTCGGCGAGACGTTGTTCGCGGAACTCTGCCGGATCAAGGATGTCTTTGATCCCAAAGATATTTTCAACCGCGGCAAGCTGGCACCCGGTGGGGCGGGTTATCCTGTAGACCGGATCGACGGCATCCCGTTCAAGGGACGTTTCGACGAGGACATTGCTCCCGCGCTCCGCGAACCCTATGCGCTTTCCATAAGCTGTAATGGTAATGGCGCCTGTTTCAACCGTGAGTCGGACATGGCCATGTGCCCGTCCTACAAGGCCACGAAAGACCGGTCCCAGTCTCCGAAAGGTCGCGCGCTTCTGATCCGGAGCTGGGCCAGGCTACGCTCACTGCCGCAGGACGCCCCCGATCGCAGCATGCTTCCGGCCCTGACGGACGAACTCAAGGATGCGCTGGATACCTGCCTGTCCTGCAAGGCCTGTGCGACACAGTGCCCGATCCGTGTGGACATTCCCTCCATGCGTTCGAAATTTCTTGCCAGCTATTTCCGGGACCGTCGCAGGCCGATCCGCGATTATCTTGTCTACTGGCTGGAGCCGCTTCTGGCTGTAGGCCGGACGATCCCGACGCTGGCCAATTTCCTGATGCATAATCCGCTCTCGCGGGCCGTTCTGTCGCGGTTCGGGCTGGTGGATCTTCCGCACCTGCATCCGGCGCAACTGGATGCGGACAGCCGGATCAGCCGTTCGTGGTTGCGGCGCAACCGCGGCAATCCGCGTGCGGTCGTGCTGATGCAGGACTCATTTACAGGCAGCTTTGATGGCGGTCTTGTCGAGAACGTTTATACGCTTCTGACGGCTCTCGGGCTGGATGTGAGGGTCACGCCTGTCTGGGACAATGGCAAAGCCCGTCATGTTCTGGGATTTCGCAGAGGCTTTGGCGTTACGGCCCGCCAGACGCTTCGAAACCTGCGCAAACTCGCAACATTCGACATTCCGGTCATTTCGCTGGATGCTGCAACGGGGCTTATGTTCACCCAGGAATATAAGGACGTTGCAGGCGAGGCGCCGATACCGGCCGTTATCCCGCTGGAAACGTTCCTGCGGCAGCAGATAGAGCAGGGGATGTTGCAGTCCGCACAGATCAAAAACCTGGCGACCCCCATGACTGTCATCTCCCACTGTACGGAACAGGCTGCACGACCGGAAAGTGCCGGGGACTGGGCCTTTATCCTCGGTCATTTCGGCGTGCCGGTGCAGGCGGGCAAAGCGGGATGTTGCGGGATGGCCGGGCTGTTCGGGCATCAGAAAGAGCATGTCGACCTGTCACGGAAGATTTTTGATCAGAACTGGCGGACCAAGGTCGAAAAGCCAGTCCTCGCGACCGGATTTTCATGCCGCTGCCAGACAGAGCGCATGGCCGGTCATCGCCCGGCCCATCCGGCAGAGGCTCTGCTCGCCGCTTTGCAGGAACGGTCCTGAAAACAGGACGTTAATAAAGATATGGTATCTCTGGACGCATCCGGTCCGAACTGTAACAGTATGGTCCAGTCTGATGATGCGCCACCTTGTATGCAGGCCTGTGGAGTACGAACGTGATGTCTTCCCTTCCGTCAAGGATCTATGCCGTCGTTGACCATCCCCGCTGGGTGGAACGGCTTGGTGGTGCAGGCCTGCGCTTCATCGAGCTTTACCTGCGGGACCTTCCGGAAGAGGAAATCAGGGCGCAGGCTCTGCTTGCCCAGGAACTTGCCGCACGTTTCAATGTGTCTCTGGCCCTGAACCGCTACTGGCAGACCGCCATCGAACTGGGCTATGAGTGGCTGCATCTTGGCCCGGAAGATCTGGAAACGGCCGATCTGGACGCGATCCGGACAGCTGGCATCCGGTTCGGGATTTCCACCCATACCCGTGAGGAACTGGAAACGGCGCTGGCCTGCAAGCCGGATTACATTTCCTTTGGCCCGGTCTGGTCCACGCAGCTTCGGGGCGTGGAACTTGAGGGGCGTGGGCTGAAGCAGCTGGCGGAATGGCGGAAGCTGTGCGGAAATGTTCCGCTTGTCGCGATTGGCGGGATTAACGTGTCCCGTCTGGAAGACTGTCTCAAAGCCGGAGCCGATACCGTGGCCGTCATGAGCGACTTCATCGGCCATCAGGATCCGGAAGGACAGGTCCGGCGCTGGCTCGAGGCCGTCTCGCGGGAGACCATATCAACTTGAAACACGATAAGCCGTCTGCGGACGATCTCATGAAGGGACAGAACCAACGATGATGGTGACAGGACTGGCGGCCGTACTCCTAGCGCTTGCGTTCCTGCTCACGCTTGTCAGCATCATTCAGCCTCTCGCGAAACGTCTTGAGATTTCCGAGGCGGTTCTGCTGGCTCTGACCGGGATCGGGCTTGGGCTTGTTGCGTCTCTGATCGTTCGCTCTTCTGCAACCGATCTGTTGGACGGGGCTGCCGAGGCGCTGATCTATTTTCCCGTCAACAGTGAAGCTTTCCTGCTGATCTTCCTGCCGATCCTAGTTTTCCAGGGTGCGATGGCCATTGATGTCCGGCGTCTGGCGCATGAGACGGCGACGGTGCTCCTGCTGGCTGTGGTGGCGGTCATCGTTTCGACCGCGACGATCGGTTTTGCGCTCTATCCCTTTGCCAAACAGAGCCTTGTTGTCTGTCTGCTTCTTGGCTCCATCGTCGCCACGACTGATCCTTCTGCCGTGGCGGGAATCTTCCGGGAAATCGGTGCGGCTTCGCGCCTGACGCGGCTTGTCGAGGGTGAGGCGCTTCTCAATGACGCGGCGGCCATTTCCATCTTCTCGATCCTTCTCGCGGCCGTAACATCACATCATCAGATCCATCTGGCCGATGCGCTGATGGACTTCCTGACGGCCTTCATCGGAGCAATCGTGGTCGGCGTCTGTCTGGCGCGCCTCACACTGCTGCTGATTGCAGGGCTGGGAGGATCGGCGGCCTCCGAGGTCACGCTAACGCTGGCATTGCCCTATGCAGTCTATATCCTGTGCGATGAAATGCTCGGCTTTTCCGGGGTTGTGGCGACGGCGGCGGCAGGTCTGACGGTCTCTGCTTACGGGCCGTCCACTTTCCGGCCGCAGGTCTGGCGCTTCCTGAACGAAATGTGGGAGCAGCTCGTCTTCTGGGCCGGGTCGCTCGTCTTCCTTCTGGCGGCCATGCTCGTGCCCCGGTTGCTGATCGGCATGACGAAATGGGATTTCGTGCTGATCATTATCGCAAGCCTCGCGGGTCTGATCGCCCGTGCGGCGGTGATCTTCGGCATGCTGCCACTGCTGGCTGTTACCAAGCTGTCTCCGCCGGTACCGAACCCCTTCAAGGCGACGATGGCGTGGGGTGGCATCCGTGGCGCCATCACGCTCGCTCTTGCCCTAGCCGTGACCGAAAACCAGAGTGTTTCGAGCCCGGTTGCGCATTTCGTCGGTATTATTGCCACCGGTTTTGTTCTCATCACTCTTCTGGTCAACGGGACTACGCTTCGGGCTCTCGTCCTGTTCTTCAAACTGGATCAGCTATCACCGATCGATCAGGCCATCCGCCAGCAGATCGTGGGAATTGGACTGGGCGAGGTTGCTGAACGGACACGAGAGCTTTCGGAAGAACTGGGCTTCAGCGAACAGACGCGTGCAGGCGTTATCAGCCGTCTTGAGCGACGTGCCGAGAAGGAGAGGGCGGCCAATAATTTTGAGTCCGCCCTGAGTGACCGTAACCGTGTCAATATCGCCCTGATTACGATCGCCAATCAGGAGCGCTCCCTGCTGCTGGATCTGTTCCGCATTCAGGGGCTGTCCCGCCGTGTGATGGAGACCCTGCTGCGAACAGCAGAGGCCATGGCTGACGGCGCCCGTCTGGAAGGGCGGTATGGCTATGTCCGTGCGCTCAAGCGGCGTCTTCAGCCGTCCTGGCGCTTCCGGATTGCACAGGAACTGCACAGCCGCCTTCATATCGACGAGCCGCTGACGAACTGCATGATGGAGCGTTTTGAGATGCTCATCATCGCGCATCTCGTCTCACTTTCGCTCCAGCGCTTTATCCGCCAGCGCATGGAACCGACGCTCGGCCCGCGCATCACGGAAATCGTGTCCGAGGTTCTGGGGCGGCAGCGCAAGCTTCTCGATGACGCGCTTGAAACGCTGCGTCTGCATTATTCCGGTTATTCAGAGGCTTTGGAGAGCCGTATCCTGCGTCAGATCGCACTGCGTCTGGAGGACGAGGAATATGATGCGCTGGAAGCCGATAATCTGATTTCGGAAGAACTGCACCGCGAACTGCATCGCGAGATCGAGCGTCAGCGTGCCCGGCTTGATGCGCCTCTGCGCTTCAATCTCAAGAGCGGTATCGAGCAGCGTCTCCGGGCGTTTCCTGCCTTTAACGGCGTGCCTGACAATGTGCTGCAAAAGCTCGCAGGCAAGGTCTCGATGCATTTTGTCTCGCCTGGTGAAGTCCTGTTCAAGCGTGGGCAGCGCGTGCGCTTCGTTTATGCGCAGGTCGCAGGACTGGCAGAGGTCAATCTTGCGGAACGGGATCTGCTTTTCGGGAGCGGGGATTTGATCGGGGCGGCGTCTGTCATCCGGAACGATGTCATGCCGGGGACAGTGCGCTCCCTGCAGTTCAGCCATCTGCTCGCCATTCCACGTCCTGTGTTTGAAAGGCTGCTGAAGGACTATCCCATCGTTCAGCGCCTCATCATACAGCGTAGCCAGAAGAGGGCAGATGGGCTGCTTACGCCTGTCACGGTCCGGACGCTGGACGGCGCTGCGGTCTCGACGGCTTCGGCCACCGAGATGCGTCGTCTGGTCGCGCCGCCTTAAGGAACGGGCGGCGCGGTCTCTTTTCCGGGTGCCAGCAGATCGCGGAATCGCACGGCGCAGAAGCCAAGAAGCGCCGCTGCCAGCAATGCAGCGCCTGAATGCAGCAGCCAGAACGAGACATCTGAAATGCGGCCCAGCAGCGTCGCCAGCTTTCCGATCAGAAGATTGGACAGGAACAGATGGAGCGAGAAGCAGGCGACGAGAATGGTATTCAGACTGACAGGTGCGGCGCGTGAGAAAAGCGCCATGCCGATCGCGTAATTCATCGAAAACCCGATATCATTGATGATGTGGAAAGCCAGCCCCCAGAACAGGCTGACTTCATGCGGCCCGGGGCTCAGCCATGCTCCGAGAGCCAGCATCAGGGGCGCGAAAGCTGCTATGAAAGCTCCCAGCGCCACCTTGGCGATTTCCGACAGGTCCTGACGTCGGCGCGCATAGGCTTTCCAGAACCAGAGGACGAGCACGGCGCACAGGGTACTGATGAAGCCGTCGAGGGATATGAGATCGCTGACCGGCATTTCATATCCAAGAAGGTGAAGCTGGAAATGTTCACGCCCCCAGAGCAGATAGCCATCGAAAATCTCGGAATTCGGAACAGCGCCCACGGCCATGACAGGAACGAGCGCAAGAAGCAGGATCGTTGTTTTCTTTTCCTGCAAGGTCAGGGCAGGGCGCGGCCTTTTTTCAGTCCCGATCGCATCAGGGGCAGTCCGCGCCAACAGAGACGGGGCGGGGAGCCAGCGACGCCCAACAAGATAGACGACCAGCCCGATCAGCATGCCCAGACCCGCGGCCAGAAATCCCCAGTGCCATTCGATCTGCGCCAGGCTCGCACAGAGGACCGGGGAGACGATGACTGCAACCTGAAGTCCCATCGTGTAGATCTGATAGGCGTCCGAGCGTCGTCGGTCTGTCAGGGCATATAATGCGCCCACCTGCGCCCGCAGACCGCCCGCCATACCTAGACCCAGAAGCAGCAGGCCGAGCGCCAGCACGAAACTCCAGTCGAACGACATCAGGAAATGTCCCGCTGTCATCAGGATAGCGCCCAGCAGAATGGTCCTTGTCTGGCCGAGCACGCGGTCTGCAAGAAAACCGCCAAGGAGAGGGGTTGCGTAAATCAGAGCCAGGAACAGGCCCGTAATGGCGCCAGCCAAAGCCTGGGTTCCGACAGGTGCGTAAAGAGCCGAAACAAGAGTTTCAAGCGGCGCCAGACCCAGCACATGTCCCGCATGGTCCGGCTGCAGCAGATGATCCGTCAGGTACAGCGCCAGGATGGCCTGCATTCCATAAAGCGAGAAACCGACCCAGCCTTCGGTGAGTGTCAGCACCCACAAACCGATCGGATGGCCCCAGAGTTCCTGCTGCGTGCTTGAGACCGCAGGCCGCTCGACGGCTGGGGATTGAGGAATGATCTCGGTCATGCGGCCTCATATGCGCAGGGGAAGAAGATCCTGCGTAGAGGCAGAAAGCCGGTGAGGTAAAGAGGCAGAGAAGAGGGGATGGCAAAATGCCATAGGGCATTAGTTATGGCATTTTGCCATTGTGCCACAGGTGCATGTTCTAGATGTGGCATTTTGTCCTAAATTTCGATCTGTGGCTTTTTGCCATAGATGCGTTGCCCAGCAGCTTTCGAGAGCATAAATGTCCGTGCGTTATGCGGACCGATTCAAAGCTAGCTTAGGGAAAGACAGAGTTATGGCTTATTGCCATAAGAGGAATGGCTGAAAACTGCGGATTTTGCGCGTTCAGGAATCATGGTGAACAAAATGGATGAGCTGCGAGCCTCAGGCAGGGCCGTTCTCACACGCATGTCGTATAAGATATATTATGCCAACTAATATATCTGGAAACCATGAATTTCTGACGTTTTTGTGAGAACACATCCTATTGTTGCGAAGAATGTCTCCATTCGCGCTAGGAAAAGCAGTGTAGTCCAATCTGCCGGTGAGCGCCCGCATTGCGATCGTCGGTATATCCGCGGGAGCGGCTGTTTATATGCCATCTATGTCCCTGTGCCGCCTGAGCCTTCTGGGAAGCACATTCTGCATTGCTGCACTCTCCGTCCTCCCGAACGCCGCATGGGCCGATGATTATACGGAACTGCTCGACATTCTTAGGGCCAAGGGCAGTCTGACCCGCTCGGAATATAATGTGCTGCTGGCCCATCATCAGCATCACTCACATCCTTCGCTGCAACGTGACGATGACAGCGCACCCGCTGCCCCCTCACGACACCGCAACCGCTACATGCGCTATGGGCCCCAGAACGAAGGAAGCAGCCTGGAGGCTCCCCCGGATGTGACGACCATCGCCGCCGTTTCCGCCGCGCGCCGTGCCGCCATGGATGCATCGGCCAGTGCACAGGACGCCCGCAATTCGCTTCTGGAAGCGCGCCGGACCTATAATCCGGACAGCATCGTGCGCGTGAAACCCTATGTCGCGGGAAAAGGTGTGACGATCCAGGCCGGCCAGATCGATATCAATATCTCGGGCTTCGTCAACGCCTACTACACCTATAACAGCCCCGGCGGTGGTCGCCCGGTCGCAGGTGGCGTCTCGACCGGCAGCAGCGGCTTTGACTCCTCGTCTGTCCGTAACGGCCTGCTGCCCGGTGGTCTGATCCTCAAGCTGAATACGGTTCAGGACGGGATCAAGCTTGGTGCTGTCTTCGGCATGTATCCCGGCATCAACAACAACAATCCCAGCACCTTCAATGCCAACTCGGGCGGCAGCCCAGTCGGCCTTGGAACGGCCGGCCTCGATTTTCGTCAGGTCTACATGACCGCTGGCACCGACAGGTTCGGTACGGTCAAGCTGGGTCGCGACATTGCGCTGTTCGCGTCTGACGCTATCCTGAACGACGCCACGCTTCTCAGCGTTGGCAGTACCGGCAGCAACGCCAATCCTGCCAACACGTCTCTGGGCCGTATCGGCGTGGGTTACGTCTATACCGACTGGCTGCCGCAGATCACCTATATCTCGCCGAAATGGAAAGGCTTCCAGGCCTCCGTTGGCATCATGACGCCACTCGACGAGTTCAACTTTGCCGGCGGCGGCATCTCCGCAACCACGACCCAGCACAGCTCTCCCATGCTTCAGGGCAAGGTCACCTATGATGGCAATATCGCAGGCTTTACGACCCGCTTCTGGAGCAGCTTCCTCGTTCAGCACCAGCAGAACCTGACCAGCGCAACCCTTGGCAGCAGCAGCCGGAAAGGCACGACGGTCGAGGCCGGCGACGTTGGCGTCAAGGTTTCGCGCGGCCCGTTTGAAGGCGTGGCCTATTACTACTATGGCAGTGGTCTTGGTACGACTGGCATCTTCTTCGATGGCGTATCTGCCGACGGACGCAAGCGTGACTCCGAAGGCTACTATGTTCAGGCGGCCTACAAGATCCTGCCCAAGCTCAAGCTTGTTGGCAGCTATGGCGTCAGCAACCTCTATCAGGCTCCGGGCGAAGACAATCCGTCCATGGTCCGGCGCAACCAGTCGGAAGTCGGAGCGATCTATTACAATCTGACGGACTGGTTCACGATCGTGGGCGAATATGCCCATACAGAATCGGATTCCCACAGCATCGCTCACGAAAGCGACCACACCATGTCCGCCGGTGCGATGATGACGTTCTGAGCCTGAAAGACCGGGCATTCCCCTGCCCGGTCTTTCAAAAGGAAGTGTCCATCAAAACGCCTCTTCCCTTTGTCCTGAGCGCCCTGTTTGCGCTCCATGGACAGGCGGAAGCCGCATCTGCCACCGCAATGCAGGACATCATCAAGTCAAAGCTTGGACTGTCCCTCTATCAGGAAGTGGATGTCGTGCTGAACGGGAGCGGTACGACACGGCAATATCTTGTCTATGCCCGGGACAGCACATGGTGTGGAGTAACCGGGGGCTGCATGCTCTTCATTCTCACGAACAGTAGCGACGGCTGGCGGGTCCTGTCACGCATGACGCTGGTTCACCTGCCCATTCGTGCCCTGCCGCATCTGTCAAAGGGCTGGCATGATCTCGAAGTGTCCTATTCCGGCAAACTGCCGGATGGGCGCCCTGCTCTTGTCACCAGTCGCATGCGGTTTGATGGCGCACGGTATCCGCTCAATCCATCAGTCCCGCCAGCCGAACCGGTCGAGCGCCCGGGAGGACAGATCGTTCTCGCCACGGACAGCCCGATACAGACCAGCACCCCGCATTAAGCCTGAAGGTCGAGCACCATTCCGTCATAGGCTGGTTCAACACCTACCGGCAAGGTCTGGCGCAGGGTCTGGTAATCCATATCCGGCCCCATATGGGTCAAAACCACGTGCCCCACGCCGAGCCGTTCACGCCATTCCAAAACACGCCCAAGCCAGGCATGGGCCGGATGTGGTTCGTACTGGAAGCAGTCCACAATCCAGGTCTGCACGCCTTCAAGCAGCGACAGGGACTCCTCCGAAAGCGTCTCGACATCCGTGCTGTAGGCAAAGTTTCCGCAACGCACGCCAAGGGACGCAATTCGACCGTGTCGCTGCTCGAAAATCCGAGCTGTCAGACCGGGGAACGTCACTGTCTCTCCAGGCTGCACGACATGCTCGTCAAAGACAGGCCGGTAGAACTCTGGCCCTTTCCAGGGCGCAAACGCATAGGCATAACGCAGGCGCAGTTCTTCCAGAACATCCGGCGTGGCCAGCAGCGGCAGAGGCGTTTCGATCACGCGGTTGATGGCCCGCAATTCATCGAGGCCGCCGATATGATCGCTGTGCGGATGCGTATAGAGAACCGCATGAACATGGCTCAGGCCGCAGTTCAGCATCTGATCGCGAAAATCAGGCCCGGAATCCACCAGAAGCCGGAAACCGCCCTCACCTTCAATCACGACTGAGGAGCGTGTGCGCCGGTTACGCGGCTCGGTTGGGTCGCAGGCGCCCCAGATCCCCGTCCGTGGTCCCTCCTCGCCCCCGATCATGGGAACGCCGGCAGAGCCACCACATCCAAGGATTGTCACTTTCACGCAGCGATCCTCGTAAACAGACGACGGGCGTTTTCAGACGTGATCCGCGCGATCTCGTCCAGAGACATGCCCCGCTCTTCGGCCAGTCGGGCGGCCGTATGGGCGACGTAACCCGGCGTATTGGGTTTTCCACGTTTCGGGACAGGTGCGAGGAACGGACTGTCCGTCTCGACCAGAATGCGGTCTTCCGGAACCATCCGCGCCACTTCGCGGACTTCCTCGCATTTCGGGAAGGTCAGCAGGCCGGAGAAGCTGATATAGCCCCCGAGTTCCAGCGCCGCTTCCGCCAGTTTCGGACCAGACGCAAAGCAATGGATCAGGAACGGAAAGGCACCCTTGGCGTGTTCGTCACGCAGGATGGCGATCATGTCGTCATCGGCGTTGCGGGTATGGATGACGACCGGCAGTCCCGTCTGACGTGCGGCCGCGATATGGGTGCGGAACGCGGCGTGCTGGGCTGGCTTGGCCTCGTCTCCGCTATGGAAATAATCCAGCCCCGTCTCTCCGATTGCCACAACGGAAGGCGCTTCGGTCTTGGCGACGAGTTCCTCGACGGACGGCAGACGCTCCTCGCCCGCATAATCCGGATGAATGCCGATTGCGCACCAGATCCGCAGATCCGGCGTGTCATGCTGAGTCAGGGCGATCTGCGTATCAGCTTGTGAAAAGCGCGTCCCGATCGTGATCATGCCGGACAGGCCCGACTCCCGCGCCAGCTCGAAAGCAGGCGCGAGGTCGTCGAGCTTGTCCAGATGACAGTGGGTGTCGATCAGTCCCGTCATGCCTCTTCCTCGACAAAACGCGGGAACAGACCTTCCGGCTTGGGAAGCGTGCGACCCGCCGGCAGTGGCGTTTCGAGGGCCGCGAATGTCCGTTCATTTTCCTGCACACCGAGCTGCGTCAGCATCCGGTCCATCGTGTTCGGCATGTAAGGCTGAAGCATGGTTGCGATCCCGCGGATCATGTCAACGAGAACCCGCAACACGTCCGCCATACGCTCCGGATCGGTCTTTTTCAGGGCCCAGGGCGCCTGACGGTCGATGTAGGAATTGGCGGCGCGGATGACCTTCCAGACTTCTTCCAGCGCATCGGTGATCGCCTTGCGCTCAATCTGTTCGGACATGATCGTCGGCAGCAGCGTCACCATGGCCAGCATGGCCTGATCGTCTTCGGTCAGCGTGCCGCTTTCAGGCAGAACGCCGCCCAGATTGCGGGCCACCTGGCTCAGCGTACGCTGGCACAGATTGCCAAGATCGTTCGCCAGTTCGACATTCGTACGCGTGATCATGGAGCGGCGGCTGAAATTGGAATCCCCGCCAAACGGCACTTCGCGCATCAGGAAAAAGCGCAGCGCATCCAGCCCGAATTCGTCAGCGAGCGCCTTCGGGTCGAGGACGTTACCGAGAGACTTGCTCATCTTCTCGCCTTCGACCGTCCACCAGCCATGGGCGAAGACGCTCTTCGGCAGATCAATGCCAGCCGCCATCAGGAAGGCCGGCCAGTACACGCAGTGGAAGCGAGCAATTTCCTTGCCCACGATATGGACATCCGCCGGCCAGAACTTCGCCCGCGGGTCATCAAGGTTCGGATAACCGACGGCCGTGAGATAGTTCGCCAGCGCGTCGAACCAGACATACATGACATGGTCCGGATCGTTCGGAACCGGAACGCCCCATTTGAAGCTCGTACGGCTGACGGACAGGTCGCGCAGGCCCTGACGGACGAAGCTCTCGATTTCACGACGCGGACCGACGGGGCCGATGAAGTCGGGATTGTCTTCGTAGAGCTTCAAAAGCCGGTCCTGAAAATCGGACAGACGGAAGAAATAGGACGGCTCCTTGACGCGCTCGACCGGCGCACCAGACGGGGCCACGAACGTCCCGTCAGGCTTCTTGACCAGTTCGTCCTCGCCGATGAACGCCTCGTCGCGCGTCGAGTACCAGCCCTCATAGGCGCCCAGATAAATATGTCCGTTCGCCGCAACCTTTTCCCACAGCGCCTTGGCCGCGCCCTTGTGGCGCTCTTCGGTCGTGCGGATGAACTCATCGGTCGAGATCGCCATGTCCTTCTGCATCTGGCGGAAGGAAGCTGAAACCTCGTCGGCATAGGCCTGCGGGTCCATACCCTTGGCGACAGCCGTCTGCTCGACCTTCTGGCCATGCTCGTCGGTGCCGCTAACGAACAGGACTTCTTCGCCGTTCAGGCGATGAAAGCGGGCCAGAACGTCGGCCGCAATAGAGGTATAGGCATGCCCGATATGCGGAGCGCCGTTCACATAGAAGATCGGGGTCGTGATGGTGAAGCGCCGCGTCATGTCCACTCGTTTCATAACGCCCGGACCATCTCAGCTGCCGGAAGCGAGTTCCGCTGCCTGACGGATGGCCTGGGCCTTGTCCAGATTGAAGCCTTCGGTCTGACGCCTCAGCGTGTCCAGTTCGGAACACTGCCGCGCCGTCAGATCGGCTTTTGCGAGATCCCCGCGCCGCGCTGCCGAGCGCGCACGGTCTGCCAGTCCCTCGCCTAGCAAATCGCAGAGCAATGCGAAACCTTCAGCCTCTCTCGCAATACGCTCGCTCAGGGCCATGGTTTCCGATCCACGCACCTGTCCGGCAAGGATTTCCGCCACAAATGAGGCAATCGCCCCGTCCCGGTCCTGCGACAGAAAGAGTGCCCGGCCCGGCGATCCATGCGCCCGCGCCAGCACATCCGCAGAGATGCCCGGTAGTGCGGCGCGCATATCCGCGTCCGACAGTGCGGACAGTGTAAGCATCCGGCAGCGGCTGCGGATCGTGGGCAGGAGCGCGCCCGGAGAGGACGTGGTCAGCAGCAGGATGCAGCGCGGGGGGGGCTCTTCTAGGATCTTGAGCAGCGCGTTGGCCGCGAACCGGTTCAGATATTCCGCCCCGTCCACGATCACCACACGCCAACCCCCTTCGGTCGCCGTATGGTGAAGGAACGTCTGGACCGGACGGACATCCGCGGCGGTAATTTCGCCCCGCAGACGGCCTTTTTTCTCGTCCACGACCCGCGAGATTTCCAGCAGGTCCCCGTGTGTTCCGGCTGCAATGCGACGCGCCTGCGAGGAATCCGGATTTTCCGCATTCAGAAGCAGTCTGGCCAGACGGAAAGCCAGCGTTGCCTTCCCGATCCCCGCCGGGCCACAGATCAGCCAGGCATGATGCAGCTTGCCACCGGCCAGCGCCTGCCGGAACGTCGCCTCCGCCTCGGCATGGCCATACAGATCCAGAGTATGCCGCGGATCGCTCACACGCCCTGAACCGACAGGCTTTCATGCACGGCCTGCAGGAGCGCCGCACTAACGGCCTTGGGCGTCTGGCCAGCATCTACACGTTTCACGCGCGCCGGATCAGCCGACGCAATCGCATCGAACCCGGCCAGAACACGCTCATGGAATGCTTCTGCCTGAGCCTCGTAACGGTCCGTCTGGCCGCCCCGGGCTTTCAGACGCGCAAGCGCCTGCGTCCGGGGGAGTTCCAGCATCAGTGTCAGATCCGGCTCGAAGTCCACGAGTTTGCGGGCACCCTTGAGGAACGCCAGAACCTCGGGCGCACCCTGCCCGATGCCATAGCCCTGATAGGCCAGTGTCGAGTCATGGAAGCGGTCACAGACCACGATCTCGCCCCGCTCAAGCGCCGGCAGAATGGCGTTGTCGAGATGGTCCGACCGGGCGGCCATGTGCATCAGGATTTCCGCCCGCCAGGAGAGATCAACCTCCCCGAACAGCAGCAGGTTGCGGATTTCCTCCGCGCCCGGCGTTCCACCGGGCTCCCGCGACAGAAGAACCTTATGTCCTTCCGCACGCAGGGCCTCGGCCAGAAGGCGGGCCTGGGTGGATTTCCCCGCACCCTCGCCGCCTTCGAGCGTAATGAACAGTCCTTTTCCAGTCATGCCCTTACTGCGCGGGACCATGGCCCAAACGCGTCATGGCGCGGGCAACCAGTCCGAGCTTTGCGACCGATTCGCCAGCCTCCAGCGGCACGCGGATGTCAGCCATGTTCGGCGCGGAAATCACCAGTGCCCCGCAGACCTGTCCCTTTGTCACCGGCGCAATCACCGGAGAGGCATAATCCACCCCGATATGGGAGCGCTGCTGCCAGCCCACCGGGAGCGTCATGACAATATCGGCGCCTGCGACCAGCGGGACCTGACGGTGTTCGCCCATCCAGACCGGCGCGGAATCCACGACCTGCCCGCGACGGAACAGCGTGGCGTTCTCGAAATTCGCAAACGCCCAGGACATCAGACGCTCGCCCTCATGGGCACGCTCATTGCTCGACGATGTGCCGTTGATGACGACGATGACACGGTTGCCGTTGCGCTGGGAGCTTGCGCACAGACCAAAACCGCCCGCATCCGTATGACCGGTCTTCAGACCGTCAGCGAGGCCCTTGTCCACCAGCACGTTCCGGTTGCCCTGACGGATATGGTTGTAGGTGAACTCGAGCTCGCCGAAATAATGATAGTACTGCGGGAAATCGCGGATCAGATGGGACGCCACCGTCGCGACATCGCGCGCCGTCATGTAATGACCATCCGCCGGCAGACCCGTCACATTGAGGAAGTGCGAGTTCATCATGCCGAGCTTCGGTGCTTCCTCGTTCATCATCGCGACAAAGCGCTCTTCCGAACCCGCAATGCCTTCCGCCAGAACGATACAGGCGTCATTGCCGGACTGGATCAGCATGCCCTGAATCAGATCAGATACCAGAACGCTCTGGCCCAGCGGCACGAACATCTTGGAGCCCTGCGTACGCCATGCTTTTTCGCTGACCGGCAGGCTCTGCTCCAGACGGATGCGACCCGTGGCCAGCATGCCGAACACGATATAGGCGGTCATCATCTTCGTCAGCGAAGATGGTGCCATGCGCTCGTCGGAGGCCTTGTCGAGCAGGACCGCGCCCGTATCGTAATCCACGACATAAGCCCAGCGCGCCACCGTATCGAACGGACCGATGGGCGTATTCGCAGGCGTTCCGACCGGAGCGTCTGTCGTAGCGGCCGCAGCAGCCTTTGCAGCGTGAGCCGCATGACGGTGCGGGCGGGCGAACGCCTTCAGGGGTCCCGCAAAAGAAGCACAGGCCGCAATACCTGCCACCCCACCGAAAAGAGAGCGTCTAGTCCGCACGTTCGTCCCCAGTTCCACGGCCTTCAGACAACCGGCCGTCATTCCACAATGATCCGCGCGCCCTCTACCCCGCACAGGCGGGTGTGGTCCAGTGCCGCATCAGCCTGTGCGATGTCGGAATAGGGTCCACCAAGAACGCGCCACTCAAGCCCGACGGCCTCCCGCGCATGCAGGACCGAGCCACCACAGCGCGCTGCAACACCTGCTGCCGTCGCGCTGCCAGAAAATATTCCCATCAGGATATAAAGCCCCGACGGCCCCCGACTGCCCTGTGTCCATGTCGCAGGCAATGGCCCGACAGGAACGGAATTTGTCTCGGCAGACGAGTCGTTGCCATAGACCTGCGAGGAGCCATCACTCAGCGAGGTCGCCCGAACTTCTCCGACAGGCGCTGCCGAAATATTCTGGGGTGGCACTTTCACCAGCTTTTCCGCCAGCACACGGCTGACCGCTTCGTCTTCCGTAACCTCGACAGGTGTATCTGCCGTCATGCCCAGAAGGTCCGCCGCTTTCGGAGATAGTGCAATAATGCGTCCGGGATCAGCCGGTCCACGATCCGTCAGCCGGATGCGTACGATCCGGCCGTTCAGAAGGTTGCGGACACTGACGATTGCCGGAAGCTGGAGCGTCTGGTGCGCCCCCGTCATCCCGTCCGCAGACCAAGCTTCCCCATCAGCCGTCAGGCCGGAGGCAGGCGCGTGTTCGCGCGTCGCCAGTCCTGTCGCGTGATAGTCAAACTGCTCGTTCGGATAGAACCATCCGTGTGTGCCAGGCCAGGCATCACCCAGTTCGTAATGCGGATGGACCGCAGGTGCCGGCTCGTCGCGCTGGCAGGATGCGAGCAGCGGCAGAAGGGCCAGAGCGGCCCCGTACTTACGCAGAGACAATTCCGGTCCCCAGAAGCCCGACGCCGAGCGCATAGTAGTCCGACGGGTTGTACCGGCGGATCACGTTGAAGTTGTGATAGACCATGAAGGCCTGCGTGTTCGGACCATCAGGCTGCACGACAGCACCCTGTGCATCGGACCGCGAGAATGCCGTCCCGTCAGCCCGGCGCACGCCCAGCGCCATCCATTCGCCCAGCGTCCGCTGACGGGTCCGGCCGATTTCCGCCTTGTCGAGCACTTTGGTCAGTGTGATTTCCTGTCCCCAAGGCTCGTTGACCTGCCAACCACATTTGCCGAGATAATTGGCGATGGAGGCGAACACATCCGCTTCCGATGTCCAGATATTGCGCTTGCCGTCCCCGTCCCCATCCGCCGCGTAGCGCAGATAGGCGCTGGGCATGAACTGCGCCTGCCCCATGGCACCAGCATAGCTGCCAATCATGGCCGAGGGTGCGATATCACCGTCATTGAGGATCTGAAGCGCCTTCATAAGCTCGTTACGGAAGAAAGCAGAACGCCGTCCGTCAAAGGCCAGCGTCGCAAGCGCGTCGATGACGGAATAGGTCCCGTCATGCGCGCCAAATCCCGACTCGAGCCCCCAGATCCCCATGACGGCGCGGTCGTCGCATCCGAAACGTGCGCTGACGGGAGACATCACGGACTGCTGGGCCGCGTAAACGCTCCGTCCCTTTGCAAAACGCGACTCCGGCAGGACGCGATCACGATACTGCGCCCAGGTCAGAGTAAACTCCGGCTGGTGGCGGTCGAGCTTGAGGACGGAGGCGTTGGGCTGCGTCGTCAGGCTGAGCGCCTGTGAAACGATCGAAGGGGACAGTCCCTGCGCCACGGCCTGTGCCCGGACACTGGCGAGAAAAGCGCTGTAATCCTGCGCGCGGGCGGACGAAAACCCGACTGCCGCCGAGCCGGCAACGGAGGTCAGGGCCGCAAGCAGATGGCGTCGTTGAAGCACGGTCAGGAATGATCCCTTACGGGTAGAAATGATAGGACATACGCTAGCAATCCGCAGCACGGACCGCCAGCCTCCAAAGGAGTGTCGCAGGTCATTCGCACCGAAATATGGCAGGGCAAGATTGTCGTTGGCGCGCTGGCGTGCGAAACCGGCGCCTCAATGTTCATGGAACCTTCCCAATCGTGATTGCCATCGGCCCTGCCATGGCCTCCCAGCCAGCCTGGCTGAAGGCAGCCACCATCATTGTTGGCACCTTCATCCTTGAAGACGTGGCAACGGTGCTTTCCGCGATTGCAGCCCGCGCCGGCGAAGTCAGCATCCCCCTCGCCCTGGGTGCGCTGTATTTCGGCGTGGCGGTCGGGGATATGGGCCTGTACGGGCTTGGCGCCGCCGGTGCCCGCTGGCCTTACCTCAAGCGGTTCCTGACCCTTCCCAAACGCGAACGTACACAGGACTGGTTCAGCACGAACGTCATCCGCGTCGTGGCCATCTCCCGCTTCGTGCCCGGCGCCAGACTGCCGCTCTATACCGCCTGCGGTTTTTTCCGCGCGCCGTTCCTTCCCTTTGCCATGACCGCAGTTCTGGCTACGCTGGTCTGGACAACGTGTCTTTTCCTGCTCGCCATGAGAGTCGGAGGCTGGCTGCTCGCCCATCAGGGCGGCTGGCGCTGGGCCGGACTGGCGGGGTTTGTCCTGTGTATCGTTGTCGTCGGGCGCCTGATCGCCCGTCTCCAGACCGTGAGCCAGTAACAGCAATGTCCAAGTCAGAAGCCGACCAGAACCCGCTCTCCCTTTTCGAATTCTGGCCCGGATCCATCTTCTACACCCCCATCGTCCTGTACTGGATCGCCATGGGAATCAAATACCGCGACCTCAGCATCTCGACCGCCGCCAATCCGCGTATTGAAACCGGTGGCCTGTGTGGAGAGAGCAAGTCCTCGATCCTCGATATGGGCGGCTCCACGGCACAGTCCTATATTGCCCCCTACGTCGTCTTCCGCAGCGGCAAGGGCTCGGAACGCCGGGCGCTGGACGCCATGGAGCGCAAGGGCCTGTCCTTCCCCGTCGTCATCAAGCCCGATATCGGCTGCAATGGCACGGGCGTAAAACTCGTCCAGTCCCGCGAACAGCTTGAAGCCGTCCTGCCGCAGTTCCCCGATGATGTGGATATGCTGGTTCAGGAGCTCATCACCTATCCGGTTGAGGCAGGCCTGTTCTATATCCGTCACCCCGACGAACCCCGTGGCCGCATCACGTCCATCACCTACAAGGAAGCGCCGATCCTGACGGGCGATGGTGTCTCCACGATCGAGGAACTGATCCTGCGGGATCCGCGCATGGGCCTTGTTCCGCAGATCTATCTGCCGCGGCTGGCTGGCAAGGAAAAGAACGTCCTTGCCAAAGGTGAGGAAATGCCGCTGGTTTTTGCCGGAAACCACTGCAAGGGTTCCGTCTTCCGCGATGGTCGCGCCGATACGACCGAGGCTCTGACCGTGCGGCTGGATGCCATCATGAAGGATATTCCGGATTTCCATTTCGGCCGGGTGGACGTGAAAGCCGCTTCCATTGAGGATCTGCGCCGGGGCGAGAACTTCCGGATCATCGAGATCAATGGCGTCGGCTCCGAGGCCACTCATATCTGGGACCGTCGCACGACGCTCTGGGAAGCCTATCGCGCCCAGTTCTCACATTACCGTCAGACGTTCCTGATCGGCGCTGCCAACAGGGCGCGGGGCTGGAAAACGTCAGGCGCGTTCTCGATGCTGCATTCCTGGCGCAAGCAGCGTCGGCTGCTTGCGTCCTATCCGCTGAACGACTGAATCCAGCGCGGCAGGCTGGCCTTACTGGCCCAGCTTGCCGCCACCAAAGATGTAATTGCTGACCTGCTGCTCCAGGGAAAGCTGATCCCGCGTATCGGTGATCTTGCCTTCGCTGGACAGTGTCGTGCGGGAATGGCCGGGCTGAATCTGCAGGGCGTTATCCGCAGTCATGGTCGGCGCACCGATGCCTACGGCCGTATCCACGGGAAGATGCAGGCGCTGGTCCACCGTAAAGGCCACGTCGGCCATCTGTGTGCGCGGATCGAGCGTGATGGAGACGACACGTCCCACCGGCACACCTGCGAGATCGACATTCGCGCCCGTGTGGAGGCCATTCGCGGAATTAAAGGCCGCGTGCAGGACCTCGCCCTGAAAATCAGGTCCCTTGCGCAAGGCGTTGCCATAGACGAGGAATGTTCCGGCGATCGCCAGAACGAGACCACTGGCCAGGATGGCGCCCCCACGGCCGCTCAATGTTGACTGCATGCCAGCCTCGCCTTCTGGAAAATCTTGAACAGAACGGGAGTTAGTCCTCCCTTGACCGCCCGGTCAAGGTTACGTCCAAGGTTGCGTCGCCTGCCACCATGAGGCAAGTGATCTGCTTTTCCGCCTTTGTGACGAAGGCCTCCACCCGATACAGGCTCCATGACGCTTCTCCAGGCCCTCATTCTCGCCATCGTTCAGGGTATTACCGAACCCTTCCCGGTTAGCAGCCTCGGCCATGCCGTTCTCCTGCCCGCGCTTCTGCACTGGGATCTGGACGAACACGCGCCCATGTTCCTGCCGTTCCTGACTATGCTCCATGTGGGCACGCTGGTCGCGCTGGCAGGCGTTTTCTGGCGGGACTGGATAGCCATTCTGGGTGGCATGTTCGGCCGTTATGGCCGCTACGCGCAGATGGAAGCGATTCGGATCTTCGGGCTGCTCGTGATTGCGACCATTCCTGCCGTGCTGGTTGGCTGGCTGCTGGAACACCGTCTGCGCGCCGTGTTCGGTACCCCTCTCGCCGTTGCCGGGTTCCTGATCCTCAATGGCTTTCTGCTTATGGCGACGGAATGGCTCCGGCGCCAGAAAGGTCATCGCGATCACAAGCCCATCGCCACGCTTGCGCCCAAGGACGCCGTGATCATCGGCATCTGGCAGTGTCTTGCGCTTCTGCCGGGACTGTCGCGCTCGGGAGCGACCATGAATGGCGGCCTGCTGCGCGGACTGGATCATGAAACAGCTGCGCGTTTCTCTCTGCTGATGGCCCAGCCCATCGTGCTGGCCGCCACGGTCCGGGAGGCCTGGCAGATGCGTCACATGACAATCTCGCATGACGTCATGGTGCAATGCGTTGCCGGTGCCGTCGTCGCGGGACTGACGGCGCTGATCTGTTCGCTGCTAATGCTGCGCTTCTTTCGCAACCATGATGGCTGGGCGCTGACGCCCTTTGGAATCTACTGCATCGTGGCGGGCCTTTTTGCCGGTGCCGTCATTCTTCTCTGACCTTTCCAGCCGCCGTTTTTCGCGGCACATTGCGGATCATGCCAGCTTCGATACAATCTTCTCCTGATGCCTCCGGTCCCAGTCGTCGCAAGACCCTTGAACAGGTCCTGTTCGAAAACGACACGAACGGTCTCAAACGGAGCCTGACGGCAACACAGTTGATCATTCTGGGCGTCGGTTCCACGATCGGCGCTGGCATTTACGTCATGACGGGTACGGCCGCTGCGGAATATGCCGGTCCTTCCGTCCTGATCTCATTCGTTATCGCCGCCCTCGCCTGCCTGTTTACGGCATTTTCCTACGGCGAACTTTCCTCGACCCTGCCTGTGTCGGGTTCAGCCTATTCCTATGCCTATATCTCGATGGGCGAAAAGGCTGCCTGGATGGTCGGCTGGCTGCTGCTTCTTGAATACGGCATTTCGTGTTCCGCTGTCGCGGCCGGCCTGTCGGGATATGCGAGTTCGCTGCTTGGCGTTACTGGCATTCATATGCCCGCATCATTGACGCAGGCGACCCTGCAGCCCATTGCCGGCACGGCAGGTGCCCGGATCGGCGCAGGGTGGCGGTTTGATCTGATCGGCTTCACCGCAACACTTCTCGTCACGGCACTGCTGGTCCGAGGCGTCGAAGAGTCAGCCCGGATCAACACCATGATCGTGGCGCTCAAGGTCGGGGTGCTGTTCGTGTTCGTGGCGCTGGGCATCGGTGCCGTCAATCCGGCAAACTGGCATCCGTTCATTCCCGCCAGTGAAGGCGGTTTCCATTACGGCGTGCGCGGCATTTTCCGCGCGGCTTCGGTCATTTTCTTTGCCTATGTCGGGTTCGAGGCCGTCTCCACAGCCTCAGCCGAAGCGCGCAACCCTACACGCGACGTTCCGATCGGCATTATCGGCAGTTTGCTGATCTGCACCATCGTCTACATGATCGTCGCAACCGTGCTGCTTGGCATCGTGCCTTATCGTGAGCTGGACGTCCCTGACCCGCTCGCCATTGCCGTAAAGATCATGCACACACCCTGGCTGTCCCTGCTGGTCAATGTCGGCGCCACGATCGGCCTGTGCTCGGTTCTGATGGGCCTGATGTATGCCCAGTCCCGTGTTCTGCTCACCATCAGCCGTGATGGTCTGATCCCGGGCATTTTCTGCCTGATCCATCCGAAATTCCGCACACCGTGGATCGGAACGATTGTCCTTGGTCTGGTCGTGGCCCTCATCACCGCGACGCTACCGATCGACATCATCAGCGACCTCGTTTCCATCGGCACGGCGGCAGCGTTTGGAATTGTCTGCTTTACGGTCATCTGGCAGCGCAACACGCGCCCGGACATTGTACGCCCCTTCAGCGTCCCGCTCGGCGGCATCCGCATCCGCGGGGTCTGGATCGGCACGACACCCGCACTTGGCATCCTGTTCTGTCTGGTGATGACCATTCCACTGGTCTCGGACATGGTGCACGCCGTCACCAGCGGCAATCCGGTCCCGCTGATCCTTCTGGTGACCTATCTGGCGCTGGGCCTTGCAACTTACGTCTTCTACGGACGGCGCCATTCCAAAATGCGCCCCGAGCAGCCCTCAGTCTGATGACATCGACGAACTGCCGGGCCCCATACCCGGACCCATATAGCTTCCCGGCGGTGGCCGGCTGATCGGGGGCGCCATCCGCTCCCAGGGCTCCTGAGCCTCGGCTGCGGGAGGCATCATGGAGAAACGCGACCGGGGTAGCGCCTCGGGGCATTCATCGCGGATCCGGGCGATGATTTTCTCACGGATATCGCACCGCAAATCCCAGCTCTGGAGTGCCGTACGGGCACTGGCGATGATGCGGATGGACATGACATGCGCATCGCAATCCGCCACCTGAACGTCGAACACGCGCCCGTCCCACAGCGGGCAGCCGCGCACGATCTCGTTCAGTATCTCGCGGATCTTGTCCATCGGTGCCTGATAATCGACCCATAGAAATACGACACCGATGATGGCCGCGGAGTTATGCGTCCAGTTCTCGAACTGGTTTTCCAGAAAATACGAGATCGGCACGATATGCCGCCGCCAGTCCCAGACCCGCAGCACCACATAGGTCGCGTTGATTTCCTCAACCCAGCACCAGTCGCCATTGATAATGATCAGGTCTTCCATCCGGATCGGCTGGGTGAGTGCAATCTGCACACCCGCGATCAGGTTCGTCAGCAATCCGCGCGCCGACAGACCGACGATCAGGGACGCCGCCCCTGCCGACGCGAACAGGGACAGCCCATACTGCTTGACGGAGGGAAACAGCATCAGAGCCGAAGCCACGGTCACAATGCCCACCAGGATTTCCGTCAGCCGTCGCAGGACGCGGATCTGCGTCTGATGCGAACGGATCATGATGTCGTCGGTCTCTTCGCGCGCTGCGAGGCGGTTGAGATAGACTTCCGTCATGATCCGGAAGACCATGATCGCCGAGAAACCGAAAGTCAGGATCAGCAGGAACAGGAAGAAAAGCTGAAGATCGTCTTCCTGCGCCGCCGTAAACCCCGTTGCGGCCGGCAGCGCGGACAGCATGGCCAGAAGTGCCACCATCAGCCGTGTGGGCCTGCGCAGGGACGAGACGATCCGCCGGATCAGTGCGGCCTTGCGCGATCCCGGGATCCGCAGGAGCTGTGTCGTGACAAGATTGCCGCAATAGAACGCCAGCACCCCCACAACCACCAGCATCAGCACCGACACGACGGAAGCGGGCAGCCAGGTGAAGTAGGACCTTATGACAAACAGGGTGCTGACGAAGTGTTGCGTCACCAGGGGAAGGACTCCTTGCCGCGAAAAAACAGGACGCGCCGCAGGGAGCCGCGCAGAATGGAAAACAGTGATACTTCAAATGCCACGGGCACCCACGCCATTGCGACCCGAAAAAACATCTTATTTTCCCGGAACCAACGTGTTGACACCCTGAAAGATCCCCCTTAAAACCCCGCGTCAACGCCGGTTAACCCCGGCAGGATGGCGGTGTAGCTCAGTGGTAGAGCAGGGGAATCATAATCCCTTGGTCGGCGGTTCAAATCCGTCCACCGCTACCATCCCTTTTCCCGAAAACAGAAAATAGACAGTGGCAGCATCCTGTTTCGTGGGACTGTTTCCTGTATTCTTTCGGGCATGATCAAAAAGCCCCTCGCCGTCGTGACGATGGTTTACAACGAGCCGGAACATTTGCAGTTGTGGCGCCGTCATTATGGCGCACAGGTTGGAGAAACCGCCTGTTATGTCATCGATCACGGCTCGGACGACGGCTCGACCGCATATCTGGGACAGGTCAATGTCGTCCGCATTCCGCGCTCCCCACAGGATGACGAACGCCGGACCCGCGCTATCGGCAAGTTCTGCGACAGTCTGCTCGAATGGTATGACAGCGTCATCTATACGGATGTGGACGAAATCCTTCTTGCCGATCCGGCATTCGTCCCGTCCCTGACGGAACTCGCGCTTCTGAACCGGTCTCCGGTCGTCACCGCCACAGGTTTTGACGTCATTCATATCCCGGACGAGGAAGCTCCGTTCGATTACAGCCGCCCCTTCTCGCTCCAGCGCCTGCATCTCCGCTTTTCCAGCGCAATGTGCAAGCCGGTCCTCACCCGCATCCCCATCACCTGGGCACCGGGCTTTCACTGCTGCGAAGAAGCTGTTCCCAGCCTTGCAGCCCCGCTCTTCCTGTTTCATCTGCGCTATGCCGACCTGCCTTCGGGACTGGAGCGGCTGGAACGCACGCGCAGGCAGCCCTGGGTCTCAGAAGATGTCGGGCGTCACCAGCGCCTTGAGAACACGGACTGGGAAAACATGCTGCGTGCCATGGCCGGACTTCCCCGAAGCGACAGCACACTGGACAGCCGCGATGAACGCCTGACCCAGTGGCGCCAGCAGGTGGAAGACAGCGCCCAGTCACGCCTGCACGACCGCTATCGCCTCGACCTGCATTTGAGCGGAACCGAACTCTGGCGCCTGCCCGACCGCTTCGTGGGGCGTGTCTGAGGCATAAAAAAACCGGCTCCTTATAGAGCCGGTTTTTTCGTTTCAGTCCGCTTCGGCTTCAGCCGTGCGACGGTCCTGATCTTCATCCGAAGACCGCTCGGACCCGTATTCCGCGTCCTGTTCCTGTGAGGGCTGCTCGTCCTCATTCCGCTCGCCACGCGGCTCCCTGCGATCTTCATAGGCGCGCTGACGCTGCTGCTGGCGCTCGTTGCGTTCCTGCTGGCTCTTCTCGGCAGCCTGGTTCATGGCGTTGAGAATACGGAAGTAGTGCTCCGCATGCTGAAAATACGCTTCTGCAAGAATGCGGTCGCCAGTTCCGGTCGCGTCGCGGCCGAGCTGGAGATACTTCTCGAACAGCTGCTGCGCCGTACCGCGGACCCGCAGATCGGGTCCGTTACTGTCAAACACATGGTTGCGGTTCAGAGGTGTCTGGGCATTGCTGCTGCGTGATGGCCCACTGCCCGCACGATGATGCCGGCCTCTTATGCGCTTCATATTCATCGACCCGTGATGCACTTTCATGATGACGTGGACCGTTCTGCAACCGCAGAAAGTTCCGACCGCCGCTGTCGAAAAAGACGTCTGTCTGTTCCGCTATGGCTGAACCCGGCTCAGCCAGTCTTCCATCGTCAGTGCATGATGACATGAACGATGGGCAAAGATACGCCTGACAGTGCTGATAAAACACCCTCAAATCGCATGCATTGGCTTTAGCAATACCAAGTTCCGTCAGTCAAGCCAACGGTTTTTCGCCACGATCCGCCCTCACCCGTCCGATTGCAGGACCAGGGCCCTGTCCACGCCACCCAGATCAGCCCTGCGCGCGACTTTCCGCAATCCATTTTCCGCCCCAAGCGTGGACACCGCATCAATCTGGCCAATGCCCATTTCCAGGATCGCGTGACCACGCGGCACCAAAAGGTCTGGCAGAGCCCTGCACAGGATACGGTAGGCTTCCAGCCCGTCCGTGCCACCATCCAGAGCCCTAGCGGGCTCGTACTGCACGACTTCCGGCATCAGCCCGGCCAGATCCCCGGTCTCGATGTAAGGGGGATTGGACAGAACGACGTCAAATCGGGCGTTCAGCGCATCCGCCCAGCTTCCGGCCAGAAAGGCACTGCGCTTCTCCAGTCCTGTGCGAATGGAATTACGCCGTGCCAGTGCCGCCGCCTGCGGAGACAGATCCACGCCGATACCCCTCGCCTGCGGATATTCGGACAGGGCCGCCAGCAGCAGGCAGCCTGTTCCGGTTCCAAGATCGAGAATGGAGAGCGGCGCGCTGCGATCCGGACAGACATCCAGCAGGGCTTCGATCAGGGCTTCACTGTCGGCACGGGGAATGAGCGTGTCACGCCCCGTCTCCAGATCCAGGGTCCAGAAGCCCGTCTCTCCGGTAATGAATGCCAACGGCTCCCGTTTCAAACGCCGCTTCAGAGCCTCTGCGAATCGCGATTCCTGTGCAGGTTTTACACCATCCAGAGACAGCAGACCGCCCAGATCCCGCCCTGTCGCCCAGCACAGCAGAAGCCGGGCTTCACGGCGCGCATCATCGATCCCGGCCTGCTCCAGCGCCTGTGAGGCCTCGCGCAAAAGATCATCTTTGGCCATCATCATTCAAGCGAACCTGTTATAGTTGGTGTCATGAAGCCCAAACGCGCCTTCCTCTATTCCGCCCTGCTGCTTGGCTGCACGCTCAATCCTGTTCACGCCCAGTCGGAACTGTCCACGGAGCTGCCCCCGTCCTTTACAGTGACGGACGAGCGCGCGCCCGAAGAAATTTCGGAAGTCTCACGCCTCTATCTGGACGGCAATCTGGTTGCGACCTTCAGGCTGGGCCTGTCCAAGGCGCACGAGACGCAGACGATCCCGCTTCCAGTCGGCCGCTTCGATGTCGATTATGCCCTGTGTGGCGAAATCACCATCGTCCATAACGGTCATCAGGAAACCCATCAGGTCAGCAGCGAAGGCCAGCTCCACCATCCCGAAGGCCATTCGCTCGACGCCGTGGGGACCAACAACTTCACTGATTTCTTTCTGGTCGATTACGACGATGCCGCTGTCGCCACACACCGGCATGGCCGTGCCGCCGTCTGCGCGACACCGAATACCTGAGGCTCAGAACCCTTCGGCGGCGAGCAGTTCCGTCTGCTCTTCGCGGGTTAGAGCATCGATGATCTCGTCGAACTCGCCGCCCATGATCCGGTCGATCTTGTAGAGCGTCAGGTTGATCCGATGATCCGTCACGCGCCCCTGCGGGAAATTATACGTCCGGATGCGCTCCGAACGATCGCCCGTCCCGACCTGTGATTTCCGGTCAGCAGCCCGGGTGGCATGAAGCTGCGCGAGTTCCCGCTCATAGAGCCGGGCCCGCAGGATCTTCATGGCCTTGGCCTTGTTCTTGTGCTGGCTTTTCTCTTCCTGCATCGCCACGACAATGCCACTGGGCATATGTGTGATGCGGACCGCACTCTCCGTCTTGTTGACATGCTGGCCGCCCGCGCCAGAAGCCCGGTAGACGTCGATCCGCAGATCATCGTCATTGACCGTCACATCGACTTCTTCGGCTTCAGGCAGTACGGCCACGGTCACGGTCGAGGTATGAATCCGTCCCTGACTTTCCGTCGCCGGAACACGCTGCACCCGGTGCACACCGGATTCGTATTTCAGCCGCGCGAAAACAGATCGGCCGGAAATGGTCGCCATGCCTTCCTTGAGGCCGGCTACCTCGTTCTCGGCATATTCCATGACTTCAAAACGCCAGCCATTCTGCTCGGAAAAGCGGCGATAGGCATCGAACAGTTCCGCTGCGAACAGGCCTGCCTCATCGCCACCCGCTGCGGGACGGATTTCAAGAATGGCGCTGCGTTCATCTGCCGCATCTTTCGGCAGAAGCGCAAGCCGCAGGGCATGCTGAAGATCGGGCAGCGTCGCCTCGATCTCCGCCAGCTCCATCTGGGCGAGTTCACGCATTTCCGGGTCATCAAGCAGGGCCTGCGCCCCGGCTTTCTGTTCCTCAGCGCTTTTCCACGCCTGAATGGATGCGACCACAGGCTCCAGCTCGGCATATTCCTGCGACAGACGGGTGAAATCCTCACCCGTCAGCTCGCCGGAAGACATCAAGGCCTGGACTTCCTCCGAACGCGCGACAATCCGCTCAAGCCTGTCGTCAAAGGCCATCTGTTCAGGCGCGTCCTGCGCTCAGAATCCGCGCCAGATCCGCAACCGGCACTTCCTGCTGCTCGCGGCTGGAGAGGTCACGAAGCTGCACGATATTCTTGGCGATTTCCTTATCGCCCAGAACAATCGCATGGGATGCACCGGACTTCACCACACGCTCCATGCGCTTCTTCATGTTGCCGCGGGTCTCGATCTCCGCTCGCAGACCAGCAGAGCGCAGAGCGCGAGCAATGGACGCGGCTTTGAGGACGGCTTCATCTCCCATCGGAACCAGCGCAATACCGGCCGGAAGTTCGGGAACGGAATCCAGCAGCATCGCCAGACGCTCGATCCCGCCAGCCCAGCCGATCGCCGGAATAGCCGGACCACCCATCTGTTCTACAAGACCTTCATACCGGCCACCGGCCAGCACCGTGCCCTGAGCGCCAAGCTTCGAGGTCACGAACTCGAACGCCGTGTGGCTGTAATAATCAAGGCCACGAACGATGCGCGGGTTTTCCACGAAATCCACGCCAAACGCCTGGAGGCTGGAGCGCAACCCGTCCCAGAACTGGCGGGAGGCGTCGTTCAGATAGTCTGCAAATGCCGGAGCATCGTCGAGCAATTTGCGGTCCTGTTCAGACTTGCTGTCCAGAATCCGTAGCGGATTGGCTTCGAGACGGACACGGCTTTCTTCCGACAGCGCATCCGCATGATCGCGGAAATACGCCACCAGAGCCTCACGCCAGGCCTGACGGCTGGCCAGATCGCCAAGCGTGTTGAGCTCCAGCGTAACGTGATCGCCCAGACCCAGCTCGCGCAGAATGTCCTGCGCCATGGCAATCGTCTCGGCGTCCCGCAGAGGGCTCTCTGCACCGATCAGTTCCGCACCAATCTGATGGAACTGCCGGTAACGCCCCTTCTGCGGACGCTCGTAGCGGAACATCGGCCCGTGATAGAACACCTTCTGCGGCAGGGACTGCGTCAGGCCATTCGTAACCAGTGCCCGGCAGATCGCCGCCGTGCCTTCGGGGCGCAGAGTGATGCTCTCACCGCCGCGATCCTCGAACGTGTACATCTCCTTGGACACGACATCGGACGTCTCACCGAGCGTGCGCGAAAAGACGCGCGTATCCTCGAAGATCGGTGTGCTCCATTCCTCGAAACCATAGGTCCGCAGCACCCTGCGGGCCGTCTCCACGACATGGTGGTGACGACGCATGGTCTCGCCGATGAGGTCATGGGTGCCGCGTGGGGGCTGAAGTCCTGACATCAGCTGGCTGCCGGGTCCATCTGCTTGGCCGTGGAGGCCTCGACCTTGCCTGCCTCGATGTCCGAAACCTTCTTTTCCACCAGTTCGACGATATGCTCGATCATGTCGCCAGCCGGCATCGTGTGGTCCTGACGGCCCGCGGCATAGACCATGTGACGGCCATTGCCGCCGCCGGTCACACCGATATCGGTCATCAGAGCCTCACCGGGGCCATTCACCACGCAGCCGATGATGGACAGCGTCAGCGGCGTCTTGATGTGCTGCAGGCGGTCTTCCAGCGTCTGCACTGTCTCGACGACGTTGAAGCCCTGACGCGCACAGGACGGGCAGGAAATAATCTTCACGCCACGATGACGCAGGCCAAGGGACTTCAGGATGTCCCAGCCAACCAGCACTTCTTCTTCCGGAGCGGCGGAAAGCGAAACACGCATCGTATCGCCCACACCGGCCCAGAGCAAATTGCCCAGACCAATGGAGGACTTCACGGTGCCCGCACGCTTGGAGCCGGCTTCGGTGATGCCGATATGCAGCGGATGATCACAGCAATCCGCAAGCTGCTGATAGGCTGCGACCGCCATAAACACGTCGGAGGCCTTCACACTAATCTTGAACTCATGGAAGTCGTGATCCTCGAGGATCTTCGCGTGTTCCAGAGCGCTTTCGACCAGAGCTTCCGGGTTGGGCTCACCGTATTTTTCGAGCAGGTGCTTTTCGAGCGAGCCGGCATTCACGCCGATCCGGATGGAGCAGCCATAATCCCTGGCGGCGTTGACGACTTCACGCACACGCTCGGCGCTGCCGATATTGCCCGGGTTGATACGCAGGCAGGCCGCACCGGCCTTCGCGGCTTCGATGGCGCGCTTGTAGTGGAAGTGAATGTCCGCGACGATCGGAACATTCACCTCACGCACGATTTCTTCCAGAGCAGCCGTGCTGGCTTCGTCAGGGCACGATACGCGCACGATGTCCACGCCCGCCAGTTCGGCGCGGCGGATCTGCTCGATCGTGGCCTGCGCATCGGATGTCAAGGTGTTGGTCATGGTCTGCACGGAGATCGGGGCATCACCACCGACCGCAACCTTGCCGACATGGATCTGGCGCGACTTGCGACGCTCGATGTGCTGATAGGGACGGTAGCTGCTCATGATTTACCTCTTCGTGCCCGGAAAGGACCGGGAGCTCTGACCCAGTGGGCTCTATTCAGGGGCATTGAGCCCCCCTGACTGATATAAGGGTTTAATGCGATGGCGACGATTGTTCCAGCGGCTGATGTTCAAGCTGCCGGGCATTCAGGTCATCTGCCGAAACATCATGTGACGGCGGCGATATTTTCCGCGGAGCCGGAGGCGGTTTCACAGTCACAGGGGCTGGCGGTCCAGCCTGCGGTGCAGGACCAGCCGGTGCGGGAGACGGCGTGCTGGGCTGAACCGGCAGAGCGACCCCTGATCCGAACATACCAGACCGGATGGCGTCCGCCGTCACCTCAACATTGCGGCGGACCTGCCCTTCCCGGCCGAGCGGCGCACTGGTCGCCCCGGCCGTGGTGAGGACAACACCGCCGGCATTGCCGAAAGACATTTTGAACGGTGCACCAGCAGGATCGCCCTGCCAGCTCTCACCAGGCTGCATCACGCGCGACATCAGGACGTGACCATCCCGGTCCCGGATCTGCGTCCAGACGGGTGACAGCGTCCTGACAACAACAGCTCCTTCGGGAACCGCAGGCGGCAGATCCGTTGCAGGTTCGCCGTTTGGCGTGTTCTGCGCAGACGCGGCCGTATCCGCTGGAGGCGCTTCTGCATTGTCATCTGCCCCGGATGCAGGAGTCTCCGGAGCCTGATTCGGAACCGGCGCGGATGGCGACGTCTGGGTCGTTTCCGGCGCAGGCGATGTAGGTGCTGGAACCGGCACGGCTGTGGGGGCAACCGGAGCTGGCGTTACGACCGCGGGAGCATGAGGCTCCGGCGTCGGCGCACGCCCCGGCATCACGGAGGCAACCTGCGGTGATGTGGTGGCCGGCGTTGCGGCGCCCGGCATCAGTTCTGCTACCGCTGGCACCTGCCGCTGTGCCGGCGTGTCATGATCCGTAAAGCGGTACCAGCCCACATAGGCCGCTGCCACAACCACGAGCCCTGCCCCGACCAGAACACCGATCGGCAGCCCCCGGTCGCCTTCCGGCTGGGGAAACACCAGATCCGGTTTGCGGGTGACAGCACCGCGCGTGTCGCGGCGGAAACGCTCGACCAGCGCATCTGCATCAAGCTGCATGGCATGAGCATAGGTCCGCAGGAAACCCACGGCATAGGCTACGCCCGGAAGCCGTGCCAGGTCATCGGCTTCAAGTGCGGCCAGAAGCTTCGGCCGGATCCGCAGCCATTCCGCCACGTCTTCAAGCCTCCAACCCAGTTCCTCGCGGCGCTCACGCAGCACCGTTCCGACACTTGGCTGGTCGGAAGGCTGCGAAAACGGGCGATTTGAGGATGGAGGAGACATGACCGAAATCCGTTAGCCTGGAGCGTGGATACGGGTTTCGCGCTGTTTGATGGCATCCACAGCCTGTTCAACCAGCGTTGCAATGATTTCGGCGACCGGACGGACTTCCTTGACCATGCCTACGGACTGCCCGGCCATGACCGAACCTGTTTCCACGTCACCCTCGATGACCGCACGACGCAGGGCACCGGCCCAGTAATGTTCGATCGAAAGCTGGGCTTCTTCCTTCGTCAGCTCACCGCTCTGGAACTTCTGGAGCGCTTCGCCCTGAAGCCGCGCATACCGGCGCCCGCCTTCGTTCGAAAGACCCCGCACCGGGATGACGGGGAACAGCTCGTCGAGCTGTACGGTCGTCACGGCATCACGGGCATTGGCACGCAGGAAGGCCTTCTTGAAGTTCTCATGCGCGATGCTCTCCTCAGACGCAGCAAAGAGCGTTCCAAGCTGAGCACCAGCTGCACCCTGCTCCAGATAAGACAGGATCGCGTCGCCACGGCCCAGACCACCCGCAACGAAAACGGGAACATCACGGATATGCGGCAGGATTTCCTGCGCCAGCACCGTCAGGGAGACCGGGCCGACATGGCCGCCCGCTTCCGAGCCTTCAATGATCAGGGCCTCAATCCCCATCCGCACCAGACGCTTGCCCAGAGCCAGCGCCGGGGCAAAGCCGATCGCCCGCGCCCCGCCATCGCGCACCTTGCGGATCGTGGCACTGTTCGGAACGCCGCCTGCGAGCACAATATGCGAGACATCATGCGCCAGACAGACATCCACCAGCCGGTCCAGTTCGGGGTGCATGGTGATGAGATTCACGCCAAACGGGCGCTTCGTCATTGCCTGCGTGGCAACGATTTCTTCTTCCAAACGCTCGGGTGACATCGCACCACAAGCGATGACGCCGAATCCACCGGCATTGGAAATCGCGGAAACCAGATGCCGCTCGCTGACCCAGGACATAGCGCCCCCGAGGATGGCGACTTCGCTCCCGAGGAAATCACAGCCCGGCTTCCACAGCCGGTCCAGCGTCGCGCGGGCGTTCAGGGTTTCGCTCACGCGTCGGCTCCTTCTTTGGCATCAAGGCCATAAGCCGTATGCAGTGCGCGCATGGCCAGTTCGGTATATTCGGAATCAATCAGCACGGAGATCTTGATCTCGCTCGTGGAGATGACCTGCACGTTGATGCCACGATCGGCCAGCGTGCGGAACATTCGCGCGGCCAGACCGGCATTCGAGCGCATGCCGATACCCACAACACTGATCTTCACCACGTTGTGGGACGTGATCAGTTCGCCATACTGGATATATTCGCGGGCCTTCTCCAGCACGGCGCGGGCCGCGGCTTCGTCAGACTTGCTGACCGTGAAGGTCATGTTCGTCATGTTATCCACGCCGACGCTCTGGACGATCATGTCAACATTGATGTTCGCGGCTGCCAGCGGGTCGAAAATCGCAGCGGCGATGCCCGGACGGTCCGGAATGTTCCGCACGGAGATTTTCGCTTCGTCATGCGAGTTGGCAATCCCCGCAACCAGTTCCTTCTCCATGATCTCGTCCTCATCAACCACAATCGAACCGCTGTCGTCATCCGTCTCGGCGAATGATGACAGCACCCGCACCCGGACGCCCTCGCGCATGGCGAGACCGACACTGCGGGTCTGAAGTACCTTGGCGCCTACGGAAGCCAGTTCAAGCATCTCCTCATAGGTGATGCGATCCAGCTTCTTGGCGCGTTTCACGATGCGCGGATCGGTCGTGTAGATCCCGTCCACATCGGTATAGATATCACACTGATCGGCATTGATGGCAGCCGCGACGGCCACGGCGGACGTATCCGATCCTCCGCGTCCCAGAGTCGCAATGCGACCATCGGGGCCGACACCCTGGAAGCCGGCCACAACGGGCACGACATCATCATCCAGACAGGCCAGCAGCGCCGTGCCGTCCACGCTCTCGATGGCGGCCTTGCCATGCGCGTCATCCGTCACGAGCGGGATCTGCCAGCCCTGGAACGACCGTGCCTTCACGCCGAGCGCCTGAAGCGCGATGGACACAAGCCCGCTCGTCACCTGCTCGCCGGCGGCGACAACGGCATCATATTCTTTCGGATCGGCCAGCGGATCCAGTTCGGCACAGTAGCCGACCATCCGGTTCGTAACACCGGCCATGGCGGACACCACGACCGCAACCCGGCGCCCGCGGTCATGTTCTGCTTTCACGCGTTTCGCAACGTTCCGGATACGCTCGATATTTCCGACGGATGTCCCGCCGAATTTCATGACAACCGTCTTCCGTTTCCCGTTTTCGCCCTGGACGGCGGCATGGGGATCGGCACGACCGGAAAGCTGGTCGCGGACGGGAGTATCGGGCATGGACATCGCGGATTGGGCTCCAGTACGTGTCTGGCGTTGCGCGCTCGGGTCTGGCATCGGGTAGGGCAACGACATGCAAACCGCCCGGCACCTGAACAGACTCTGCCGGTCCACATACTCGTCTCGCTCCGTCACGTCCAGATGACGCGCAGCAGACAGGCACACAGAAGGACAGTTCCGATGCCTACAGATACGTCTTCAGGACAGGATTCCAGACGCTCCTCCGTCTCTGAATCCGAAATCGCCCATTTCAGCGCCCTGGCCGAAGACTGGTGGAATCCACGCGGCCCCATGGCCCCGCTTCACGCCATGAACCCCCTGCGTACCGAATGGGTCAGCCGCCATGTGGCTCCGCTGCGCAAAACATCCGAGCAGCCCCTGACCCTGCTCGATATCGGCTGTGGCGCCGGTCTGGCCAGCGAGGCCTATGCCAAGCTTGGCTTTGACACGATTGGAATCGACGCCAGCGCTGCGGGCATCCTCGCAGCAGAAACCCATCTGGCCGAGCATCCCCTTCCGTCAGAGGCAGCTTTGCTGTCCTACCGCAATGGCAGCGCGGAAGACCTTGTGGCGGAGGGCGCGCAGTTTGATGTCGTCAACGCCCTTGAGGTCATCGAGCACGTCAACGATCCGCAGGACTTCCTGATCATGCTGGCCACGCTGACGAAGCCGGGTGGCATGGTCGCGGTGTCCACCCTGAACCGGACCCCGCGCTCCTTTGCCGTCGCCAAGCTTGGTGCGGAGTACCTTCTGCGGATGCTGCCTGTGGGTACGCATGACTGGAAGAAATTCATCAAGCCTGACGAACTGGCTGCCATGGCCCGTCGTGCAGGCCTGCGCATGCTGGACATCGCGGGGATGAGCTATGTGCCGTTCGAATGGCGTGAAACCCGCGACACTGGCATCAATTACATCGCGATCTTCCGCAAGGACTGAACAAAAAAGGACGGTTGCAGCGAAATGTCCCGCTGCAACCGCCCTTTCCCGGAACAGTGCTCGATCAGACCTGCGTGTTCATGAACGCAAAGGTCGTCGGGCTGCCGACGGGCGTGAAATTGTTCGTAAACGCAATTTCGCCCGTCTTCTTGTCCACTTTGAAAGACGTGACCGCATCCGAGCGCTGGTTGGCGCAGAACAGGAACGCGCCGGACGGATCGAACATCAGCGCGCGGCCGTAATCCGCGTGCATCCAGACCTCGTCCTGAAGCGTCAGGGTTCCGTCCGTCCCGATGGCGAACACGGCCAGCGAATCACCCAGGCGGTTGGAGACGTAAACGAACTTGCCACTGGCGGAGATCAGGATTTCTGCTGCCAGCGTCGAGCCGCGGAAATGCGACGTGACGGTGCTGACGGTCTGGATATCGTCTATTGCGCCTGTTGCCGGATCGAAATTGGAAACGACCACCTTCGAATCCTGCTCGCACAGATTGTACAGGATGCGGCCGGAATGATTGAACTGGAAGTGGCGCGGCGCCGAACCCGGTTCCATATCGTAATAGGGCGTCTTGGCCGGGATCAGCTTGCCGGTATCGATATTCAGCGTCCAGACATACACCCGGTCCAGCCCTGCATCATCCGACAGCACGAACTTGCCGCTCGGGTCAGAATGGATCATATGCGGATGCGAGCCCGAATGGTCGGACACGGCAAAATTGCCCTGTGGATTGTCCGAAGCCCGCTCCGGCTGGCGCGGTCCCGTGTTGTGCACGACGTCTGACGCCTCACCCAGCGACCCGTCAGAGCGGATCGGCAGAACGGCAACACAGCCACCAACATAGTTGGCCACCAGCACATAGCGACCCGAATGATGGATGCTCAGATGCGCCGGAACAGCGCCTTTCGAGCTGACAACGTTCAGCTTGCGCAGCGAACCCGTCTTGGGATCGATCGCAAACGCCGTGACGGACCCGTCACCATCCTTGTTGAAATCGTCGATCTCGCTGAGCGCATACAGGAAGCGCTGGTCCTTCGAGATGGCAAGGAAGGAGGGGCTTGCGATGTCGGTGAACGTCGTGATCGGTGTCAGAACACCCGTATCCCGATCCATGTCGAAGACGGAGATGCCCTGCCCGTTTCCGGCCCCGCCTCCTGGCGGCCCGTGTTTCGTATATCCGCCGACAAAGCAGATCGTCCTGGACACAGGCTTCGGTGGGGGCGGAGGCGTCGGGACGGTCTTTTCAGGGTCAGCGGCGCCGGCAACGCCGGTACCGGCTGCAGCAACGCCTGCAACCAGCCCGACCGCAAAGCTGCGACGGGAAACAGGGTGGGACATGATGGGTCTGCATTCCTTTCGGTGTGGCGGAGTTAAAACGCCGCTGCCAGGGTAAAGGCGCATTCCCGACCCGGACGCCGTTTTCCCGGTGACAGACTCAGTGAGCATCCTTCGGCAGTTTGCATTGTGGCCCAACGGGCGGACCATTATAGCGGCTCCAGGTCTGGGTTTCACCCAGAAGAGGCATCCCCAGAACGAATCCGCGCAGTTTCAGAATATTGGGCTGGGATACCCATATCCGCGCCTGATAGACTCGTCCGGTCCGCGGATCAAGAATATGGCCCTGCCACTTGCGGTCCTCAATTGGGACAAAGTCTGTCAGCATGCGGATTCCACACTGTGACCGTCCCCAGACGTCCTTGGGAACCGCGCCGTCATACGCCATGCCAATCAATTGTCCGCAGAGCATGTGACCACAGGGCTCAATGGAAAAGAGACCGTCATGCTCTTCGGACAGCCACAGACCTTCTTCCGGAATATCGGACGGAGGTGGAGCGGACTGGGCGTACGCACCGGTGAGAGATGTCACAGCCAGCAGGACAGCTGCAAAAAAGCCTGCTCCCCGCATTCAGACCTTGCCCAGCAGGGCATCAAGGCGCCCCGCACGATCAAGTGCCATCAGATCGTCACACCCCCCCAGACCCTTACCGTCCACAAATGTCTGCGGCACGGTCCGGCTGCCGGAGCGGCGAATGGAGTCTTCTCGCTCGACTGATCCATGTGGCGCGTTGATTTCCTGAAACGCCACACCCTTGGAGCGAAGCAGGCTCACGGCATGCACACAATACGGACATCCAGGCTGGGTAAAAATCTCGATTTTCGGCATAGGATCCTCATTCCTGGACAAAGCGCGGGTTCTGTTCATCCACTCTCCCGGTCCGTGCTGCAACCAAAATATCCACGCTCGCCGCACCAGCCTTCATCAAAGCCGCCGTGCAGGCCGTTGCGGTAGAGCCTGTCGTCAGCACATCATCAACCAGCAGAACGGCCTGGCCCTGTATCCGAACGTCACGGCCTTTCCGCATCCGGACCGCCTGTTCCATCTCCTGCTCACGTTCACCGGCGGGCAACCGGGCCAGTGCCCTTGTGGGCCGGACACGCTGCAGAGCATCCACCACACAGGGCAGACCCGCAAGCCGGGAAATGGCCTGCGCCATCAATGCAGCCTGATTGTAGCGCCGCTTCCACAATCGGGTGCGATACAGAGGCACAGGCACAACCACCGTGGCGTTCTTCAGCAGTTCTGCGCCTGAAGCGGCCATCTGACGGGCCAGCACTGCGGCATTTTCAGTATGATCGGAATATTTGAGTGGGAGGATCAGGCGGCGTGACCAGGCATCATAGACGAAGGCCGCCCTCGCCGAGCGCCATAATGGCGGATGGGCCTGACAGGCCGCGCAGCAGTTCTGCGCCCCTCCCAGCCCTTCGTTTTCCAGCGGAACACTGCACCGGTGACAGCATGGCGCAACAATCCGCCGTGCCGCCTGAAAGCACGTCCCGCAGAACGCCCCTTCCGTCATGACTTCCGTACCGCAGGCGGCGCAGGTCGGAGGCAGGAGCGTATTCAGAACAAGACGCGCGCCGCGGGTCAGAAGCTTTGGCATCCTATCGCGGCAGCAGCCTGAGCGTGACAAGGGATGCGTCGATCAGGACCTTGCCCTGATGCTGGAAATTGACGGTTACCCGCTCTCCCACAGCAGACTGCACCTGCCCCCAGCCCCATTCGGGATAATCGGGATGTTCAACGATCTGGCCGGGCTCGAGGAAAGACTGGAACGGTCCGGTCACTGGCAAACCTGCCAACTGACCGGAGCCGATCCCGTTTCAGTGCCCTGCATTCTCGCCAGAGAAATCAGGAGCTTCAAGGCCGGATGCTTCAAGCTGGGACGCCAGAGCGCTTTTCAGGCGATCCAGCCCTGCTTCGTCGCGGGCCTCGGCGCGCGCCACCAGCACCGCCTGCGTGTTGGACGCCCGAAGCAGCCACCAGCCATCCTGCGTCTTGACGCGAACGCCGTCGATCTCGGACACATCAGCGCCTTCGGTGCGCAGACGTGCGGCCACTTCCCTGATGACCTCGAACTTACGCGTATCATCGCAGTTAAAGCGCAGTTCAGGCGTCGTGACCGTCACCGGCAGGCTGTCACGGAAGTCCGAGAGCGGTCCCGGCAGACGTGAGACGATCCCAAGTACCCGTACGGCGGCATAAAGCGCATCATCAAAGCCGTACCATTTGTCGGCAAAGAAGATATGGCCGGACATCTCACCTGCAAGCGGAGAGCCGGTTTCAGCCATCTTGGTCTTGATGAGAGAATGGCCGGTCTTCCACATCAGCGGCTGACCACCGGCCTTTGCGACTTCATCGAACAGGATCTGGCTGGCTTTCACATCCGCGATGATCGTCGCACCCGGATGACGGCTCAGAACATCCTGCGCCAGAAGAACCAGCATCTGGTCGCCCCAGAAGATCTGCCCCCGGTTATCGACAATACCGATCCGGTCCGCATCACCATCAAAAGCGATCCCCAGATCAGCCTGCTTTTCGTCAACAGTCCGGATCAGGTCCTGCAGGTTTTTCTCAACCGTCGGATCCGGATGATGGTTGGGGAAATGCCCATCAATATCCCCGAAAAGAATGGTATGCTCTCCGGGCAGACGCTCGACCAGACGTTTCAGGACATCGCCCGCTGCCGAATTGCCATTATCCCAGACAACCCGCAGCGGCCTGACACCGTCATAATCCTGCACAAGACGATCAATATACCGGGCAGAAATATCAACGAAGGCAGACGATCCTTCCGTTTCCGGCAGAACATCACCCGAAGCGGACAGGCGGCCCAGTTCACGGATCTGATCACCGTAGAAGGGCTTGCCGCCCATCATCATCTTGAAGCCGTTGTAATCGGGCGGATTATGGCTGCCCGTGACCATGACGGCGCCATCAGCATCATCAACTACGGATGCGAAATAGAGCATGGGCGTTGGCCCACACCCGATCCGTGTAACCTCTGCTCCGGACTCGACAGCGCCGCGAACCAGCGCCTCTTCCAGAGCCGGTGAAGACAGGCGCCCGTCATATCCAACCACGATCCGCTTCCCACCGGCGCGGATCACCATGCTCGCGAATGTGCGACCAATGGCAAAGGCGTCGGCGGGATGCAGCGTCTTGCCGACGATCCCGCGGATGTCATATTCCCGCAGGCTCGTCGGATCAAAATCATGCCGAAATGGCATCAGGCGGCGTCCACGTACTGTTTGTACTTCTTGAGGAAGGACTTCACGGAAGCGCCAAGATCCTCGCGATCGATCGAGAACGCGATCTGAGCTTCAAGGAAGCCTGCCTTGTCACCGCAGTCATAGCGCGTGCCTTCGTAGCGCAGACCATGGAACGGTACTTCACCGATCGTCTTGGCCATTGCATCCGTAAGCTGCACTTCATTGCCTGCGCCACGTTCCAGCTTCGCCAGATACTTCATGACGTCGGGTGTCAGCACATAGCGGCCGATGATGGACAGGTTCGACGGTGCGTCTTCCGGAGCAGGCTTCTCGACCAGTCCCTTGACCTCGACGAGCTTGCCGTCATCGCTGCCGACATCGAGGATACCGTAGCGGTTTGTATGCTCGGGCGGGACTTCCGTCACGGCCACGACGTTACCACCGGTCTTGTTGTATGCCTCAACCAGCTGACCAATGCAGCTGCGGCCCTTGACGATATCGTCCGGCAGCAGGATGGCGAACGGGTCATCCCCGATGAAAGAGCGCGCACACCAGATGGCATGCCCCAGGCCCAGCGGTTCCTGCTGACGCACGGCCACGAGGGAGCCCGCTTCCACACTGCTGGGTGCAAGCGCTTCAAGTGCACTTTTCTTGCCGCGCTCCTTGAGCGTTGCCTCAAGCTCATAGGCAATATCGAAATAATCGATCAGGCTGTCCTTGCCCCGCCCGGTGACCAGGCAGAACTCTTCAATTCCTGCTTCGCGCGCTTCATCGATCGCATACTGGATCAGCGGCTTGTCGACAACAGGAAGCATCTCCTTCGGCATGGCCTTGGTCGCGGGCAGAAACCGCGTTCCGAGACCGGCAACAGGAAGAACAGCTTTTTTCAGTGGCTTGATCACGAAACCTCACACATCAGCCGAAAATGACGCCCGACCGCCGAACCGGAAGTCCAGACGCTCTCAAGGACGCAACGAGGAATAACTCTGTCTCAGTAGTCTGGCAACAAGATGGCACAGACCAGAGAACTGCTTAGCAACTTTTCAGTCCTTAACAGGGTTTAATTTTTATGATGTGTGATTTGTACTGGGATACACTGACATCAAAATGTCAGTGGTGCGGCCGAGAAGACTCGAACTTCCACGGGGTTGCCCCCACAAGCACCTCAAGCTTGCGCGTCTACCATTCCGCCACGGCCGCCCCGTGACAAACGGTCCTGCGTGGTGCATGACCGTCCGGTGTGGGAGGGGCTATAGCCGATGCCGGAAACGAGGGCAATGACCCGGAATGAGATTTGTGAAGAAATTTTGTGGAAATCCACGCCGGGGCTGACGCCCTATCCCGAAGCGCTCGCCTTCATGGAAGCGCGCGCAAAGGAGATCCATCAGGAAACGTCAGCACCCCTGGTCTGGCTGCTGGAGCACCCGCCTGTCTTTACAGCCGGCACGTCCGCCAAAGATGCTGATCTCTATAATCCGCATGGATACCCGACTTACGCGGCCGGGCGCGGAGGCCAGTGGACCTATCATGGGCCGGGACAGCGCCTTGGCTATGTCATGCTGGACCTGACGCACCAGAACGGTACCGTCCCTCCCCGCGATTTGCGGGCTTTCGTGGCGGGACTGGAAGGATGGATGATCGATTCACTTGCCCGGCTGGGCGTTGAAGCGTTTACGCGGGAAGGACGAATCGGTGTCTGGACGATTGATCCCCTCACCGGCCTGGAAGCCAAGATCGGCGCACTGGGCATCCGTGTCAGCCGCTGGGTGAGCTGGCATGGCGTTTCGATCAATGTCAGTCCGGATCTGAACGACTTTGACGGCATCGTTCCCTGCGGCATCCGCGAATTCGGCGTCACCAGTCTCCAGCGATTCGACAGCAGCCTGACGATGAAGGATCTCGATGACGCCTTGGCGGCGTCATGGCTGGAGCGCTTTGGCTCTATCCCGCGGGCGGCGTAAAGACGGAGGGTACGATCATCACGCCCTGCCGTACGTCGGAGAGCAGGACACCGAAATGATGTTGCCGGGCATCCACACCCTGTAATCCGATCAGGCTGAGCTGGCCGTTCACGTCCGAAAACTGGATCGTCAGCAGTCCCTGGGACGGATTATCCGCCTGCGCCACGGAAACCTGAAGCGATCCGTTTCCGTGGCGGACATCCGTCACCTGAACGTCGCCATCAAATCGGATCGGATATTTCAGCAGCAGCCCGAGCGGATTATGCCTCAGCGACAGATGCGTCACAGCACCTGTTCCCTGATCGGCCAGCACGAGATGTCCCTCTCCGGCCACCAGCTCCATCGGGTGTGGCACGATGTAATCCAGCCTCAGATGCCCCGGAACATACGAAAACCGCCCTTCGCTCTGTCCGGCATCCGGCCCACGCTGCACGAAAGCGGCTTGCAGTCCCCGGATGCCGTTCAGATAGGCCTCGATGCGACGCACATCGCTTTGTTCCGACTGAGGCAGGTTCCCATAACCGCTCGTCGCACAGCCAGACAGCAGCAGAAGAGCCAGCAGGGCGCGTTTCATGGTGTTTTCTCTCCGTGCAGGACCAGTGACAGTGCATGAAGGCCCGAACTGAACTCTCCGGCCAGAAGTCCATTGACCAGCCGGTGACGGGCCACCCGGTTCAGGCCATCGAAACGGGCGCTCGTGATGGCAACATTGAAATGCGTCTCTCCGCCACCGCCAAGCGCCTTTGCACCGGCATGATGGGCGTGCCGTGCACTGTCATCATGAATTTCGAGCTTGCTCGGTGCAAGTTCACGCTGAAGGATTTCCGTGATCCGGTCCCGTCGGCTGCCCGGCTGGGTAGAGGAACGTGAAGCTGTTTCAGACATAGTAAAATCGTCCGGCTTGAGGAATGCCCGCTTGCATAGGGCCACTGTGATTGCCCATATCAGACACCATGCAGCGCAAATCCACCAGACACCGGGCTTTCGATCCCGATCCTGACGCGCCGGAACAGGTCTGTGACCATCCGGGCTGCAATGAACCTGCCGGCTATCGGGCGCCGCGCGGACGCGATGCCCTGCGCTCTTATTTCTGGTTCTGCCTCGACCATGTCCGCGAATACAACTCCCGCTGGGATTTCTATCGCGGCATGACGCCAGGCCAGATTGAGGCGCATCTGCGGGCAGACGTGTCCTGGCAGCGGCCGTCATGGAAGCTTGGCACGGGAACAGCCAACAAGGCGGAGTTCAACGAGGAGGACATCCTTGATCCGCTGGACATTCTCGGGGCGACCCGTCACAGCCGCGCCGAACGTGCGAAAGATGCCGCGCGCCAGCGTGCATCCGCCCAGGCCGCCGGGATACCCGAGCCCCTGCGCCAGCCTCTGGCAACGCTGGATCTGACATGGCCGGTCTCGTTCGATGAGGTAAAGAGCCGTTACCGCGCCCTCGCCCGCCAGCATCATCCGGATGCCAATATCGGCGATGCGAAATCCGAAGAGCGGTTCAAGGCCATCGGATCGGCCTATGCGGTTCTGAAAGTTCATTTCACGCGTCAGGACGATTTCGTTTCCTGAATTTTTAGACTGGAACAGAGACCGCCAAGGCTCCATCTTCTCCAGAACGTCCTGATCCAAAGCCAGAGAAAGCCTAAGAGCACCATGAGCGATTTCGCAACGATCGAAACCCCGGAAGCCGTGACCACCGCTGAAAACGCTGCCGTCCCGACCAGCGTTCTTGGGGCTCCGGACCGCATGGTGTCGTCGGCCGAGGTTTTCGGTATCCGCACGGACATGCAGGTTCCGGCCTATTCGGTCCGCACCGAGCATGTTCCTGACATCGACCCGTCCTACAAGTTCGACGAAGACACGACCCGCGCCATCCTCGCAGGCTTTGCTTTCAACCGTCGCGTCATGATCCAAGGCTTTCACGGCACCGGCAAATCGTCCCATATCGAACAGATCGCTGCCCGCCTGAACTGGCCCTGCGTCCGGATCAACCTCGACAGCCATGTCTCGCGGATCGATCTGATCGGCAAGGATGCGATCGTGCTCAAGGACGGCAAGCAGGTTACCGAATTCCGCGAGGGCCTGTTGCCCTGGTGCCTCCAGCATCCCTGCGCCCTGATCTTTGATGAATATGACGCGGGACGCCCGGATGTGATGTTCGTGATCCAGCGTGTGCTCGAAGCCGAGGGGCATCTGACGCTTCTGGACCAGAACCGCGTGATCCGGCCCAACCCTGCTTTCCGCCTGTTTGCTACTGCGAATACGGTCGGTCTGGGCGATACGACAGGTCTGTATCACGGCACCCAGCAGATCAATCAGGGCCAGATGGACCGCTGGAATATCGTCGCCACCCTGAATTACCTGCCGCTGGAACAGGAAGTCAGCATCGTGACGTCCAAGCTGAAGATTCCGGCAGAAGATAAGGATGCCACGACATTGGTCGAGCATATGGTCGCTCTGGCGAACCTGACGCGTGCGGGATTCATGGCCGGTGACATCTCCACCGTCATGTCCCCGCGTTCCGTCATTGCCTGGGCCGAAAACAACCGTATTTTCAATGACGTGGCGTTTTCTTTCCGGCTGACCTTCCTCAATAAGTGCGATGAAGCCGAGCGTGGCATTGTGGCTGAGTACTATCAGCGCTGCTTCAACGCCTCGCCGCTGGCCTGATCCCTTGTCCGCTCCCAAGAATCCCCTGACTGACGAACAAAAGCAGGAACGCTTCCGGCAGGCGACTGTCGCCACCCTGCGCGCCATAGGTGGGGCGCCGGAACAGGGTGTGGATTTCCAGGGCGCCGTCAAAGGAAGCCAGCAGAACCAGTCCGGCGCCGACAGCGTGGAACTTCCGCATCTGTCGCGCCACATGCACGACTGGGAAATCCGCAAGATCCGTGGGGCTGCGGATGCTGCTGCGCTGCGGATGCGGTACCACGCTGAAAAAACTGCCAGCGCGCCGTCAGAGCCTCTGGCCCGACAGGCTTTCGATACGCTCGAACAGGCCCGTTGCGAGGTCTATGGGTCACGCCACATGGCCGGTGTTCGTGCCAATCTGGAACAGCGCGTCGCCCAGCATTGTGCCGAAATGGGCTGCAATCGCATGAAAACGCGCGAGGACATGCCGGCTCCTGTTGCGCTCGATCTCCTTGCCCGCGAGGCCATGAGCGGCCATCCCATGCCGGTGCAGGCCGGTCCGGCGCTGGATGAATGGCGTGCTTCCCTGACCCCGGCCGCCAAGGCCGCTCTGGAAGACATGGCCCGTACCCAGAGCGATCAGGCTGCGTTTGCGCGTGCGACAACCCGCTTCCTCGGTGCCTGCCATCTGACCAGCGTGCCCGATGAGGACGAGGAGCAGATGGCACCGTCTGATCTGCCGTCTGACGAAGAGGAAACAACGGACAGCGACGCTCCCGAAGCGGATGGTCAGGACCAACAGGCTCCTGCTGCAACGGAAGAGGAAGAAGAAGGCTATCAGCCTGAGAGTGGCGAAACCGGTCTGTCAGGCGAAAGCGACGCCAGTGAAGCCGCCGAGATGTCCGAAGATGGCACCGAGGAAGCGGCAGGCCCTTCGGATCAGCAGGCCGATGCTGGCCCGTCGGAAGTCCTCAACAGCTACAAAGCCTATACGACTGATTTTGACGAAGAGGTCAGCGCCTCGGATCTGTGCGATCCGGACGAACTGGAGCGTCTGCGCCAGAAGCTTGACCAGCAGATGTCCCAGTTGCACGGTCTCGTCTCCCGTCTGGCGCACCGGCTGCAGCGCCGCCTCATGGCCCAGCAGCAGCGTCGGTGGGAGTTCGATCAGGAAGAAGGCATCATTGACGCCGGGCGCCTGTCCCGTGTCGTGACCAACCCGACGATGCCACTGTCCTGCAAGCATGAATGCGAGACAGAGTTCCGCGATACGGTCGTCACCCTTCTGATCGACAATTCCGGCTCCATGCGTGGGCGGCCGATCGGCACGGCGGCCATCTGCGGCGACATTCTGGCCCGTACGCTTGAGCGTTGTGGCGTGAAGGTCGAAGTTCTGGGCTTCACGACCCGCCAGTGGAAAGGTGGCCAGAGCCGTGAGCGCTGGCTGAAGGCCGGTCGACCGGCTGAACCGGGACGACTGAATGATCTGCGCCATATCATCTACAAGGATGCGGATACGCCCTTACGGCGCGCCCGGCGTAATCTGGGCCTGATGCTACGCGATGGTCTGCTCAAGGAAAACATCGACGGCGAAGCCCTGCTCTGGGCCTGGAAACGCCTGCGCCGTCGCTCGGAGCATCGCCATATTCTGATGGTGATTTCCGATGGTGCGCCTGTGGATGACAGTACGTTCTCCGCCAATCCGCACAACTATCTGGAAGACCATCTCCGGCAGGTGATCGCCCGGATCGAAGCGGACCAGAGCACGGAACTGCTGGCCATCGGCATCGGCCATGACGTGACGCGCTATTACCGCAACAGCGTCACCATCAGTTCCGCCGAAGATCTCGGCGGAACCATGATGTCCCAGCTCAGCGCACTGTTCGCGCCCGCAGGCGCTCGTCGCGCAACGCGATAACCGCTTCCAGCATCCGGTTGGTATGGACGGTTGTGGTCCGGTGATTGACGATCGCCGCCCGCACCGCCAACTGGCCGTTGATTCGTGTCGTGGACGGTGCAGCGATCCCGCTTTCGTGCAGGTCCTGCACCAGTTCCGAGACTTCGGCATCATCAAGCCCATCAAGACCAAAGCAGACGATATTCAGCGTGACAGGGGCCAGCAGGACTAGTCCTTCCGTCCGCTCAACCCGCTCGGCCAGATCCGCCGCGACATCGCAGCATGTCTCGACCATCTGCCCCATGCGCTCCGATCCGTAGTGCCCGAGCGTCATCCAGACCTTGAGCGCCCGGAACCCGCGGGACAGATCCGGCCCGAAATCACAGAACCAAGGCGCGCCGGCAGCCAGCCCGCGTTCCTCGCGCGTCAGGTAATCCAGAGACTGCGCAAAGGCCGCCGCGTGTTTATGGCTGTCACGCACAAGCACACAGCCCGCGTCATAGGGAACCTGCGCCCATTTGTGGAAGTCGAACGCCAGACTATCCGCTTTCTCAATTCCGGAAAGCCGAGCCTGAAACCGGTCTGACAGGCAGGCCAGCGCGCCGAAAGCCGCATCGACATGAAACCAGAGGCCAGCCTCGCGGGCGACGGCCTCGATTGCCGCCAGATCATCAATCGCGCCACAATCAACCGTCCCGGCCGTGCCGGCCACCATGAATGGCACCAGACCAGCTTCACGGTCAGCCGCGATCATATCCCGCAGGGCCAAGACATCCATGCAATGATCCGCCAGAACCGGAACGCGGCGAAGTGCATCGCTACCCAGCCCTGCGAGATCAAAGGCGCGCGGCAGGCATCCATGAGCAGTCGTCGCAGCATAGCCCACAAAGCCACGGCCACCGACACCTTCCCGCCGCATGGACAGATCCTGCGCCCGGCTTGCGGTAATCACGCTGATGAAATTGGCCATGGACGATCCGGTCACCAGACAGCCAGACCCGTCCCGCGGCATTCCGACCATTTGGAGCGCCCAGCGGATCACCTCACGCTCGACCTCAATCGGTGCATGATCCCGACCGCCGCAATTGGCGTTCAGTCCGCCCGCCAGCATTTCAGCCAGCATCCCGACCGGCGTACCCGCGCCATGTACCCATCCCATGAAACCGGGATGCGTGTTTCCCACGCCATAAGGTACGACCAGTTCAAGGTATCGCCCATACAGTTCATCGAGCGAATGTCCCTTTTCTGGAAGACCTTCCTTCATGGCCTGACGCGCATCAGGCGGCATGGGACGCCAGACCGGTCCCTCGCCCACATGTTCCATGCGGTCGAAAACCTCATCCAGCATCCGGTGCCCGATCTCCCGGATACCGCGCCAGTCGGTGGGGTCCAGTCCGGCCATGATTATCCCTTCACCTGAAATCCATCAGGTGTTTGCGATACAGGGCCATTCCCGCAATGTCACGTCAGCAAAAGGCTTAGAGCAGAGCGGAATACAGCGAGGAACTGCTGTCACTGCTTGAGTTTCCCGTGAAGAGGGAAAGAATATCGGTCGTGGATCCGTCCCCACCATACAGGGTCAGCATGCTTGCGGGTGTTGTGGTCGCCGTGGGATGGATCTGCAGCAAAGCAAGATACTGCTGCGCAAACTGCTGGATCCCCTTGGTGGTGCTGAGCTTGGACATATCCAGCTTCGATCCCAGCAGACGGACCTGCTGGTCGTAATCCAATGCACCGAACTGCGTGGTATCAAAACCGGAGACAACCTCGGCCACCTTCAGGAGCTTCGGATCCGACATGACATTGGCAAGAGTCATGTCCGTCGTGGCTGTACGGGTGAAATACAGCGCATCCCCAAGGCCCGGCGTCTCTGTCTGCAGGCTGTCTTCATAGCTGTTGGTCAGATAGCTCTGGGTAATGCTCTGCACCGTGTCAGGAGAGGACAGCGGCGAGGTCGTCCAGTCGGAAAAGGCATTTGCAAAGGCCTTCCAGGAGGAGTTCCCGCTGGTCTGTGCAAGGGATGTCGAGGATGTCGGGTCCTGCGTCATAAGTTTCTGGATGACCGCAGTCTCACCAATTGCCGAGGACATTCCGTAAGCCCCCAGCACAACCTTGAGCGCCTTGTAGTTTTTCAGAAGCTGCTCCGGTGTCTTGATCGTAGCCGCATCCTGCTTGAAAGCCGCAACAGCCTGCTGGGTGGAGACGCTTGTTTTTTCCCACTTGTTCGCCGAAGAGTCTTCATCCTTGATGATGGAGACATACTGAGGGATTGCGGGCATGGCGGAGATGGAAGAAGACACGCGCATTTCTCCGAAACAGGGAGCGGGTGCGTCACCCTATCCCGCCATTCCCTAATACAATCTTAACGTCTCTTGCCCTTCTCCCCAGCCTCCGGAGATTTCTCATGTTCGCCCGACTTACGCTGCTTGCTGCGACTGCGGCATTAGTAATACCTGCCGTTGCCAGCGCGTCCACACTGCCCGACATGCCTGCCTCCTGCTTCACCTATGAGCTTGCCGGAACCCAGAGTGGTGCGCATGGCCTGACGGCCAGAACACTTCATGCCACGCTGACCGGGACTAACATCACGCTGGATATTCATGGCATCAGCCTGTCCGATCCATCCGGCCACGTGCAGGGCGCAACCCTGGAGCGTTTCAATGCCGTGGCAGCCTATGCCGCGCTCAGTGCTTTCAGGGGCGGCATCAGCGATGCCTGCAAGGATCAGGGCCTTGGAATCAACAGCAGCGATCTCCGGCCCGGAACGCCGCAGGCGGCATGGACAGATGTCAAACTGGCTCGCCCCGGTCATGACATGACGATCCGCAAGGCCTCGATCCAGGCCGTCCAGACGACACCGGACCTGCATCTGAAAGTCGAGGGCACCGGTATCCACGACACCAAGCAGCCCCTCATGCCGACACAGCTTTCAGCCGATCTGACGGTCCAGGGTCTCGATACGGCGCGCCAGCAGATCACGATCAATGCCCTGCACGCTGTTTCCGGTACCAGCACCATCGACGGCAAAGGCACGATTGAGCCCGGCGCCACCGCATCGACATCGGCAGCAGACCTGCAGGTCGGTGTCACGAATGTTGAGACCCTGATTGGCCAGATCCGCGACACGGCACCGAAGAAGGTCGTGGCCGCCCTGACGATCGCCCGGCTGATGGGCCGTCAGAGCGGTGATGCGACATTGTGGGACATCGGGCTGAGTGGCGGTGTCGTGACCGTCAACCGCATCCCGCTGCCGTTCTCAGTCCCCTGATTTTGACGCTTCAAGCTTGCGGATCATCTTGCACAGAACGGTCGTGACCTTCTTGGCGTAGCCGATGCGGGTCGCGTTCGTCATTTCGCGGATGACCGCAAGCTTGTGGTCGGGGCGGATCTTCACGCCCGATTCCTTCTTGCGCGTTACCCAGTCGATCAGCGCGGCCGGATTGCGGAAACGGTTCCGGCGGAACTGGATCACCATGCCCTTCGGCCCCGTCTCCAGACGCTCGACGCCAGCCTCACGACACAGACGCTTGATCAGAACCACATCGAGCAGATTGCCGACTTCCAGCGGAAGCGATCCGAAGCGGTCCACGAGCTCGGCGCGCATGGCCTCGACCTCGGCCTCATTCGTCAGCGATGCAATGCGCCGGTACAGCCCCAGGCGTACCGGCAGATCCGGCACATAAGTTTCGGGGATCAGCACCGGCAGGCCGAGAATGATGGTCGGGGTCCAGCTGTCCTCGTCTTCCTGACGCTTGCCGCGCTCACGGCGCATATCAATCACGGCGTCTTCGAGCATCTGCTGATACAGCTCGATTCCGACTTCCTTGATATGCCCGGACTGCTCGTCGCCCAGCAGGTTGCCCGCACCACGCAGATCAAGGTCGTGGGACGCCAGCGTGAAGCCTGCCCCCAGCGAGTCCAGCGTCTGCATGACCTCAAGCCGCTTTTCCGATGCGGGAGACAGCGGGCGCGTCTGCGGCCAAGTCAGGTAGGCGTAACCACGCTGCTTGCCACGCCCGACACGTCCACGAAGCTGATAGAGCTGCCCCAGACCGAACATGTCCGCACGGTGGATGATGATCGTATTCACGCTCGGCATATCCAGCCCGCTTTCCACGATATTGGTGGAGAGCAGGATGTCGTATTTTCCGTCCGCGAACTCCGTCATGACACGTTCGAGTTCCGTGGGCGTCAGACGTCCATGGGCCTGAACGGTCTTGGCGTCCGGGACGATTTCGATCAGGCGCTCGGCCATCCGGTCCATATCTGCCAGACGCGGCACGACGCAGAAGATCTGACCACCGCGGAACCGCTCACGCTGGATCGCCTCGCGGATCATGACGCTGTCGAACGGCGTGATGAAGGTGCGCACCGCCAGACGGTCTGTCGGTGGCGTTGCGATCAGGCTCATTTCGCGCACACCGGACAACGAAAGCTGAAGCGTTCTGGGCAGCGGCGTGGCCGACAGGGTCAGGACATGCACGTCCTCACGCAACGCCTTCAGACGCTCCTTATGCGCCACACCGAAATGCTGCTCCTCGTCGATGATCAGCAAACCCAGACGCTCGAAGGACACGGTCTTGGCCAGCAGTGCATGGGTGCCGACCACGATATCCACCGTGCCATCCGCCATGCCTTCGCGGACCTTCGTAGCTTCCTTGGGCGTGATCAGGCGGGAAAGCTGCGCCACATTGACCGGAAAGCCCTCGAAGCGCGTCGAGAAGCTGCGGAAATGCTGACGGGCCAGCAGCGTCGTCGGCACCACGACCGCGACCTGCATCCCCGAAAGTGCGGCGACGAACGCTGCCCGCAGCGCCACTTCCGTCTTGCCGAAGCCCACGTCGCCACAGACCAGACGATCCATCGGCCGCCCGGCGCTCATGTCTTCCAGCACATCCGCAATCGCGCGAGACTGGTCCTCCGTTTCCACGAACGGGAAGCGCGCACAGAACTCGTCCCACAGCCCTTCAGCCGGCGCGAGCGTCGGCGCATCCTTGAGCGCACGGGCCGCGGCTGTCTTGATCAGCTCACCCGCCATGACGCGGATGCGGGACTTCATCTTGGCCTTGCGCGCCTGCCAGGCGGTTCCGCCCAGCTTGTCGAGCTGCACTCCGGCCTGTTCCGAGCCAAACCGGCTCAGAAGTTCGATATTCTCAACCGGCAGGAGAAGCCGCTGTTCCCCGTCATAGAGGATCGACAGGTAATCGTGTGCAACGCGGCCTTCGACGACTGTCTCAAGCCCGACATAGCGCCCGATCCCGTAATCGGAATGAACGACCAGATCCCCTTCCGCGATCTCGCCGACCTGCGAGATGAATTGCTCGCCACGCTTGCGACGGCGCGGCGGCCGGGAAATCCGCTCGCCCAGAAGATCCTGCTCGGAGACGAAACACAGACGGTCCGAAACAAACCCGCGCTCCAGACCCAGCGTCAGCAGGCCGGTCGTGCCCTTCGGCATTCCCGATGCATCCGGCCAGTCTTCATAGGACGTCGTCGTGACACCATGCTCGGCCAGAAGATGCGAGATCCGTTCCCGTGATCCGCGGCTCCAGGCCGTGACATAGGTCCGCCGTCCTGCCTCGGCCCAGGTCTTCACCTGCTGTCCGAAGGCTTCGAACATCCCGGCCCGGCTTCCATCCTTGGCGCGCGCGAACAGCGGTCCGGGGCGATAGCCTGCGTCCACGCCCTGAGCCGTATCCGGCATGGCAAATGCATTGAGAATGACGGACGGGACATCCGCCAGCATCGACTCCCAGCCGTGAGCATCCAGATACAGCCGGTGCGGCGGCAGCGGACGGTACGGGATCTCGCCCTCGCGGGTCGGTACACGGCGGGCCTGATAATGATCGGCGATCATGTCCAGCCGGGCCTTGAGGATTTCCGGCGCATGTTGATCGAAGCTGACCGCCCCGCCCGGCAAGTAATCCAGCAGCGTTTCCATCTGGTGCCCGTCACCGTCATGAAACAGCGGCAGGTAATGCTCCAGCCCCGGATAACGCCGTCCGTCGGAGACGTTCTCGTAGATCGTATCGGATGTCGCAGCAGGGCCGAACGAATCGCGCCAGCCTGTCCGGAAGCGGCTGATGCTGTCCGGGCCCAGCGAGAATTCGGATACCGGGCGCAGCTCAAAACGCTTCAGGGTCTCGGTGGAACGCTGCGTGCCAACGTCAAACGCGCGGATGTTCTCCACCTCGTCCCCGAACAGGTCCAGCCGGATCGGATCGCTCTCGCCGGCCGGAAACAGATCGAAGATCCCGCCCCTTGTCGCGAATTCGCCCGCTTCCATGACCGTATCGGTCCGGGTGTAGCCGTTGGCGATCAGCAGTTCGATCAGCATGGCCTGATCGAGGCTCTCGCCCGTCTTCACGCTGATGGACTGCCCCCGGAACGCCGAGCGCGGGGGCACGCGCTGCACCAGGCTGTGCACGGTCGTCAGAACGATCCGCCGTGCCTTCGTGGGCTCCAGCAGGCGACACAGCGTCCCGGCCCGTTCGGCAATCAGAACCGGATTGGGCGAGACGCGGTCATAAGGCAGGCAGTCCCAGGCAGGCAGACGCAGAACTTCCACTTCCGGCATGAGCCAGGCCAGCATGTCGGCCAGCGCGGCCACGGCAGCGTCATCGCGCGCAACGTGAAGCAGAGGTCCGTCATGCTCGGCAAGGCGCTGGCGGAGAAGAAAGGCCACACTGCCATCCGGCACGCCCCAGACGGTTGGTCCGAAAGACCTGCCGAAGGAGGCTGTGGACATTTCACGGGTCATGGTTTCGTTTTGTTCCATCCTGCTAATGCCCTATACCTGCCGTTCCATCGCCTGTCAGCCCGAGGAGCACGGGAAGCGCCCGTTGTCACGATGCCGTCCGAACAGTTCCCGCAGTCTCTTCCATCCCATTCCGACAAAGAACAGCGCAACGAAGCCTGGGACGACCGTCTCGCTCCCCTCTTCGCACCGCTGACGAGCCTGCCCGGTATCGGCCCCCGGCACGCTAGCCTGCTGGAAAAGATCGCGGGCGGTCGACGCGTGCTGGACCTGCTGTTCACCCTGCCCGAACGGGTTGTTGAACGGCGCATTCTGCGCACAGTCGCGGACGGACACAATCTCGCGCCCGGCGAAATCCTGACAGCCCATGTCCGCGTCCTCACCCTGCGCAAGGCCGGTCGCCCCGGACAGCCTTCCATCATCCGCACCGAGGACGATACCGGAAAGCTGGATCTGGTGTTTTTCCAGACGCGCAACATGCCCAGTCCCACGGTCGGCGCCGAGCTTCTCGTCTCCGGCAAGACCGGCACGTTTCAGGGCGAACTGACGATGCCCCAGCCCGATCATGTCGTAAGCTGGGCCAAACGTGACAGTTTCCCCTCGCTCGAACCCGTGTGGCCCCTGACCGCGGGCCTGTTTCCCTATACGGTCCGCAAGGCCATGCGTGCTGCTCTGGCGCTCCTGCCCGATCTCCCGGAATGGCTGGATCCGGCCCTCGTCACCCAGCGGAAATGGCCGTCTTTCACGCAGGCGCTGCGCCTGATGCAGTCCCCCGAAATCATCCCGCCGGAAGTCGCATGGGAGCCTGTCCGCAACCGCGCCCTGTCCCGCCTCGCCGCCGACGAGCTTCTGGCTGATCAGCTCTGCTTTGGCCTTGCCCGCCTCAAGGCCCGTGAGCGGCATGGACGCAGCTTCCCCGGCACTGGCGAACTTCAGGCCGAAATGCTGCGCCGCTTCGGCCACAAACCCACCCACGCCCAGACACTGGCCATTGCCGAAATCGCTGCCGATCTTTCGGCTTCAACGCCTATGATGCGTCTTCTTCAGGGCGATGTCGGTGCAGGCAAGACCTTCGTCGCCATGAACGCCATGCTTCAGACCGTCGAGTCCAGCGCGCAGGCTGCCCTCATGGCGCCCACCGAAATTCTCGCGCGCCAGCATTTTGAAACGCTTTCCCGTCTCTGCCCGACGGAATGCGTCTATCTGAGCGGCACCATCAAGGGCGCAGCCCGGCGCAAGACCCTCGCCGCCATCGCGGATGGAACTGCAAAGATTGTCGTCGGCACCCACGCCCTGTTTCAGGACGGCGTAACTTTCCACGACCTTGGCCTTGCCGTCATCGACGAGCAGCACCGATTCGGCGTCCGCCAGCGCATGAATCTGAGCGCCAAGGGAGAAGCGACCGACATTCTCGTCATGACGGCGACCCCCATTCCCCGCACGCTCCAGCTTATGGAGTGGGGTGAAATGAGCGTCAGCCGTCTGGACTCGAAACCGCCGGGCCGTCAGCCGATCCGCACGACCCTGCACAGCATGGACTCGCTCGACAGCGTGCTCGCCGGCATCAGCCGTGCCCTGCGCGATGGCGTGCAGGTCTTCTGGGTCTGCCCCCTCATCGAAAACAGCGAGACACAGGCCGCAGCAGCGGCTGAAGAGCGCTGGGCCTCACTGGAGCAGCGGTTTGAAGGGCTCGTTGGTCTTGCCCACGGCAAGCAGGACATCACCGTCCGTCAGGACGCCCTGGACACGTTCCGCCTGGGCAAAACGCGCCTTCTCGTCGCCACCACGGTTATCGAGGTCGGCGTGGACATTCCCGCTGCCTCCGTCATGGTCATCGAACAGGCCGAGCGCTTCGGTCTGGCCCAGCTTCACCAGCTTCGCGGGCGCGTCGGGCGTGGCTCGAAACAGTCCTTCTGTCTCCTCCTCCATGATCGCGCTGCAACACCCACCGCCGTTCGGCGCCTCAGCCTGCTGCGCGACACGAATGACGGTTTCCTGATCGCCGACGAGGACTACAGAATCCGTGGCGGCGGCGACATTGCGGGGGACAGGCAGTCCGGACTTCCCGGCTTCCGTCTGGCTCAGGGTGCGCGCCTCAGCCTACTACTGACGGCCATGCAGCAGGACAGCGAGCGTGAAATCGCCCGTAACCCGCATCTGCAGGGTCCCCGGGGCCATGCACTCAGACTCCTGCTGGAAATATTTGACCGGAATGATCCCGACAGGCTTCTGATTTCCGGTTAGACAGAAAAGCTCACGCAGATATAATGCTCCGCATTGAAATAACACATTCAACTGAGTTTTACGGAGTACACGCGTGATGAGCAGTCCTGCCAGAGACGCTCAGAAAGAGACCCCATATGAATACTCTGGCACCTCTTCGGATAGCCGATCGCTTCTCTTTCGCCTGCTTCTGCCCGCGACGGGTGCTTCTGCTGTCGTTCTGCTGAAAATTATTAAAACCGGGACAACCACTGTTCTTCAGTATGCAGGAGATCTGCCAGCGTCACTGCGTAAGATAATTGCTGGTGAAACCGTTCTTGCCGCAGATCGCGCCCAGAACAGCGAGGGCTCTTTTCGTGGACAGTTCTCCGAAGACTGGTCATTTCTTGGATGTCCTGTTCCTCCCCATCATGACAGCCGGACGAACCAGTTCCTGGTCGCTCTCTATCCGGCAGGAAAAAGCCTCCATTCTGCCGCTCACAGCGCCCTGCAGGATGTCGCAGGGCAGATTGCAGGCCAGCCGGAACATCACGGAAAATCGTCCCTCCCCGACCGCGAGGAAAGTCTCCATGTTCTGCATCAGTTCATCGAGAGAACGGGCAAACTTTCACGGCGTGCCGTCTTCAGTCTGATCCATCTCAATCTGGATCATCTGTCACTCATCAACGAACGTTACGGATGGGATACGGCCGATCTGATCCTTGCTGAAATGATCTGCCGTCTTAAAGCCGTTCTTCCGGAAGGCTGTTTTCTGAGTTCCGTTGGTGGCGGCCATTTCATGGTTCTCACCCCGCCCGGCACAACAGCCGTGACGACACGCTCCCTCGTCAACGCAATCCTGAAAATCTCCAGCACGCCCGTCTCTCTGGACATGGGCGCCATTCCCTTCTCGATTTCCGCAGGCTGGAGCGTCTATCCGCAGGATGCCGAGGACGCGAACCAGCTCATCCTCGCAGCCCGCGCGGCACTGACTGAAGCCAATCGCACCGGCGGCGGACATGAGCGCCGTGCCAGCGCGGAACTGACCAATGCCTACGCCATTACATCCAATCTGGAACAGGATCTTCTCAAGGCCGTCGAAGGCGATGCCCTTTTCCTGAAATGGATGCCCATCGTCGATACGGCATCCCAGAAAATTGTCGGGCATGAGGCTCTTCTGCGCTGGACCCGCCCCGGACATGGCGAAGTCGCTCCAAACCTGTTCATTCGCTATGCCGAGGAAGTCGGCATGATCGAAGCGCTGGACAGCTGGAGTCTGCGTAACGCCTGCCAGGCAGCCCTGCACTGGCCCATTCCCTTGCGAGTCTGCGTGAATGTCTCACCCGTATGGCTGGTGAATGAACGGCTTGCGGCCCTTGTCGATGCCGTGCTGACAGAAACCGGTCTGGCGCCCGAACGTCTCCAGATCGAACTATCGGAATGCAGACCTTTCGGTCCATCAGATATCGCCTTCCGCGAACTCTCCCGCGTCCGTGCACTCGGTGTGCGCCTTGCCATTGACGATTTCGGAGCAGGATACTCCTCGCTGGAACGGTTGCGAATCTATCCGCTGGACCAGATCAAGCTTGATCGCGCCTTCGTTCAGTACCTTGGTGAGGACATGCGGGCCGACGAGATCATGTATGCCATCCTCTCTCTTGCGCGCTCCCTGAACATTACATGCTGCGCAAAAGGTGTGGAGACAGAACACCAGATGGCCATTCTTGATGCCAATGGGTGCGAGGAAGTTCAGGGCTATCTGCTGGGCACGCCCATCCGGGACAGTCACGTCCCACACCTTGCCCAGGCATAAAAAAAGCCGCTCCCCATCAGGGAAGCGGCTTTTTTAACTTATCGCCTGCGGACAGATCAGAATTTGACCGAAAGCTTGAGCGATCCGTAGTTGAACAGACCGGCTTTCTGGGTCTGGAACTGCGCCGTCTGCCAGTTCTGGCTGTAGGACAGACGCACCCCGTGCCACATGACCGCCACACCGGCATGGATCTCGCCCACATCCCAGACCTTGTCGACATGCGGCGCATTGGGACGAACCGTGCTGCCCTGCAGCGTCACGTCATAACCCACGGCCTGCCCTTCGACACCGCCGTAGAAGTACCAAGCAAAAGGACGAGTCGCGCGGAACGCATCCGTGCCATCCAGCCCCGGCCCAATCGTCGCATTGCCGAAATCGCTGTCCAGCCCCTGCCCGATGCGGAACGTTGTCGCCACGTCAGCGTAAGTCCGGTAGTCACCGGCCGCGCCTGAAATCGCCGGCAGAACATCCGCATGGATGCCATAGACATTCAGGACTGGCACACGCCAGATCCGTCCGGCCTGGACCTGGAAGATCGGCTGGTTTGCAAGCTGATGGCCCCAGCCTGTGCTCGGCGTATCGCTGATGGCCTTGTGAAATCCGTTCTGGACCTGGCGCCCGAGTCCAGACGGACCAAGCATGCCGAACTGGATTCCCATTACGGTTCGGGAAAGATCGGTATCGTTGATGAGGTTGACCGTTCCCAGCAGCAGGCCGGCATAAGGCCGGTCACCCTGCGGCGGGTTGTCAGCCTGCGTGTCACGCGGCGTATCAATGATCTGCTGCAGGCCGATGCTGATACGCTGCACGCCGTCTCCCATCAGAGTGCGGTTCAGCTTCGCGATCGGACGGGGAAGATTATCCGTCCCTGACGTCCAGTTGATGCGCAGGCCAGACGTATAATACTGATCCGACGTTCCTTTCAGGGTGGAAATGGCGTCGTTCTCGCCCTGGACGGTCCAGGTTCCGTACGGATCCTGTAACGGTGTGGCCATAGCAGAAGAAGACAGCGCCAGCACGGCAGTGGCTCCAATGGAAAAAGTCAGTCGGCTTCGCATGGGCACCTCTGTTACGCGCGGGGTCCGGAACCACCAAGTACTGGAGAACGTGTGTATGTCATTTCCGTACGCCGAATCAAAGTCTCCACGAGACTCATCTCAATCTTAAAATTAGCGCGAGTTATGTTTCAGCCCCATATTCCCTGTGGCAGAGAAGGAAAAAAGCGTGCTAGTGATTGCTGCAGGAAAGAAACAGCGTCGTTTTTTTCCAAATTTTTGAAATTACGTCACGGCAGGCCCAGCCCTACCATGACACCCCAGTCTCGGGATTAGACCGTTGAGAAACAACAGAACCGACCGCAGCAGCTTCAACTCACCTCGCCGCGGCGGGTTTGACGACACATACTCGTCCCAGCCGTCCTATGGCGACCGTGGAGGCTTTGGTGGTGGCAATGGTGGTGGTGGCTACGGCGCCCCCCGCCGCAACAGCTTCGTCGCAGCTTCAGGCCCGGAAATCAGCTCCCGCGTGAAGTGGTTCAACACCGAGAAGGGTTTCGGTTTCGTTGAACTGTCCGACGGCTCGGGCGACATCTTCCTGCACGCCAACGCCCTGACGAACGCTGGTGTCAGCAACGTCAATCCGGGCGCAACGGTTGTGGTCCGCATCGGCCAGGGCCCCAAGGGCCGTCAGGTCGCTGAAGTTCTCTCCGTTGACGAGAGCACGGCAGAAGCACCGCGTCCCCGCGCTGCTTTCGGTGACCAGCCCCGCTTCGGTGGCGCACGTCCGGGCCGTCCGGCTCCGGATCTGTCCCGCGCTGAAGACATGCGTGGCACGGTCAAGTGGTACAACGCCACGAAGGGCTTCGGCTTCATCACGCCGGAATCCGGCGGCAAGGACATCTTCGTCCACGCCTCCGCTCTCGAGCGTTCGGGCCTGCCGACGCTTGACGAAGGCCAGACGATCAACGTCAAGGTTGTTCAGGGCCAGAAGGGTCCGGAAGCTGCTGAAATCAGCGCTGACTGAATGACCCGGACTTCGGTCTGAGTAAAAAAGCCGCTGCCAGCTTTTGCTGCAGCGGCTTTTTTCATGCGCGGATCTGCAGATTTCAGGCAAATAAAAAAGGCCGGAAAACTCCGGCCTTTTTTATGATGATTCATAAGGATTTATGCGTCAGTAATCTTTGCCGCTGCTGCGTACCAGACGGGCCTTGTCACGTTTCCAGTCACGTTCAGCGATCGCGTGGCGCTTGTCTTCCTTGCGGCGTCCCTGCCCCAGACCCAGCGTGACTTTCGCCATACCGCGGGCATTGAAGTGAATATCCAGCGGCACCAGACTGGCGCCCGCACGGCTGACAGCGCCCAGAAAATGCGCGATCTGCTTGCGATGCATCAGAAGCTTGCGCGGAGCACGCGGCTCAAACCGGGAGAGGACACCGCCCTGATATTCCGGAATGTAGGAATTGAAGAGCCAGATTTCGCCATCACGTTCAGCCGCATAAGCTTCCGTAATGGTCGCCCGACCGAGACGCAGACTTTTCACCTCCGGCCCCTTCAGCACGATTCCTGCTTCTGTTGTCTCCAGAATGGTGTAATCGAACCGCCCTTTGCGATTCTGTGCGGCCATTCCATGAGAAATCATACCGCTCTTGGTTTTCTTTCCCGCCATACCTGCAATCAGTCCAGAAGCTCGAGAGAACGCAGAGCCTCGTCAATAGCCAGACGCGTTGCGTCCTGCGGCTCTGCAAGAGGCAGGCGCAGCGTCGCGTTGCACAGCCCCAGTCTGGACAGAGCGTATTTCACCGGCCCAGGGTTGCTTTCCATGAACATGGCATCATGCAGCGGCGTTAGGTGATCCTGGATGGCGATCGCATCCTCGATCCGCCCTTCCTGCCAAGCCAGATGCATGTCGGCACAGAGATGCGGCACGACATTGGATGTCACGCCAATGCATCCGTCGCCACCCGCAGCAAGAAAAGACAGGACGCTGTTGTCGTCGCCGGAAAGCTGGTTGAACGGCTTGTTCACGGCACGACGCACTGCAATCGGGCGGGCCATATTGGCCGTCGCATCCTTGGTTCCAACGATATTCGGGTGCTCGCCAAGACGCGCCATGGTCGCAACCGAGATATCCACGACTGACCGGCCAGGGATGCAGTACAGGAACATTGGCAGCGGCGTTGCATCGGCAATCGTCATGAAATGACGATACAACCCTTCCTGCGATGGCTTGTTGTAATACGGCACAACCACCAGCAGGCTGTCAGCACCGACCGAATGGGCGTGCTTTGCCATGAGAACGGCTTCGGACGTGCTGTTGGAGCCTGCGCCTGCCATGACGCGCACACGGCCATTCGCGGTCTCGACGCAGTGCGCCACAACGCGTCCGTGCTCCTCATGGGACAGCGTTGGACTCTCGCCTGTCGTGCCGGCCGGGATCAGGGCCGTCGTGCCCGCTTCGATCTGACGCTCGATCAGCTTTGCCGAAACGTCGAAATCAATCCGTCCATCCGTATGCATCGGTGTGACCAGAGCCGTCAGCGACCCCTGATACATGCTCGTATCCGTCATTATTCCGCCTTCTGTCATGGGCTCTGCCTGTCCTGCCGTCACGCTGAACGGCGCGAAAGGCTGCTTGGGTACACACCCAGAATTCTGAGATCGTCGCTGACCTGCTCCAGTTCCGCGAGCGCCGCCGCCAGAGGGGCCTGTTCCGGATGTCCCTCGACATCCATCAGGAACTGCGTCGCCGTGAACGAGCCGTCCAGCATGTAGCTTTCGATCCGCGTCATGTTGATACCATGCCGGGAAAATCCACCCAATGCCGCATAGAGCGCACCCGGGCAGTTTCCGACGCGCATCAGCAGTGTTGTGAGCACATCTTTGCGCTCGGGTGAAGGAATGCAAGGTTTGCGTGCCACACGATAGAAGCGTGTGGTGTTATGCGAGGCGTCTTCGACATTGCTGCGCAACACCGTCAAACCGTTCAGTTCGGCCGCCAGAGACGACGCGATTGCCGCATCCTCCCTGCGTCCCCACTGTGCGACCATTTCCGCAGCCCCTGCCGTATCGAACTGCACCACCGGCTCCACGCCCAGTTCGCTGATCAGCTTGCGGACCTGGCCCAGCGCGACCGGATGTGTGTGAATCCGGCGCACGTCTTCGATCCTGGCGCCCGGTACGCCCAGAAGGCAGTGCTCGACGCGCTGGAAATATTCTCCGACAATGTGAAGCCCGGCGTCCGGCAGAAGCGAGTGAATGTCCGGCACACGCCCGGCCAGCGTATTTTCGCAGGCCAGCAGCGCTTCATCGGCCCGCCCGTCATGCACGGCATCAATCGCATCGGCAAATGTCGGACACGGCAGCGTGGTCCAGCCGGGACGCGCCTGACGGCAGGCTAGATCGGAATAGGCGCCGGGACGGCCCTGAAATGCAATGACCGGCATCAGACCAACCCTCTCACATGTTCCAGATCAGCAGGCGTATCCACGCCCTGAGGCGCATGGTCAATCCTTGCACAGCCGATCGTCATGCCTGCCTCGAGCGCGCGAAGCTGCTCCAGACTTTCCCGACGTTCCAGTGCAGACGGTGCAAGGGCTACGAAACGCCCCAGCGCTTCCCGGCGCCAGGCATAGACGCCCACATGATGCCAGTGCGGCCCCTCTCCCCACGGAATAGGCAGTCGCGAGAAATACAGTGCCCGCGTCACGTCCTTCTCACCAAATGCACAGGCAATCTTTACAACCTGCGAGGCGTCGCGTTCAGCCTCACTCGTCACCGGAGCCGCCAGCGTGCCGATATCGAATGCCGGATTTTCCAGCGGTTTCAGAACAGCGGTCAGGCTGGAGGGCTCGATCAGGGGCAGATCGCCCTGAAGATTGATGACCACATCATGCTCGCCTTCCGGGTCCACTTCCGCCAAGGCCGCGTGAACCCGGTCCGAACCACTCGCCAGTGCCGAGTCGGTCAGCACGCCGCGAACACCGGGAATATCCCTGATGGCGTCGAGGATCTCTGCATCTCCTGCCGCCACGACCACTGGGCCGGTCTTTGCCGCAAGCGCCCGGCGGACAACCCGGACGATCATGGGAACGCCACCAATATCAGCGAGGGGCTTGCGCGGCAGGCGGGACGAAGCAAGTCTGGACGGAATGACGATGATCGGATGCATGGCCCCTCTGATGCCGCCCGCCAGAACGGGCGTCAATCTCAGGTCATGCTCAAGCGACGGGAATAGACGAAAATCATGAGTGAAACGGTTCTGCAGACTGCCATCGACGCTGCGACAGCCTGCGCGGACATCGCCCGCCGGACCGTCCTGCCCCATTTCCGGACCTCCCTTCGCGCCGATGCCAAATCCGATGACAGTCCCGTCACCATTGCGGATCGTCAGGCCGAACAGGCCATGCGCGCCATTCTCGAAGAGCGTCTGCCCGAACATGCCATTCTTGGCGAGGAGAACGGCATAAGCGGCGCCAGCAGTGACTGGCTCTGGGTGCTGGATCCCATTGATGGCACACGTGCGTTTCTGACCGGTCGTCCGACGTTCGGCACGCTTATCGCGCTCTTCCACAAAGGCAGTCCTGTCCTTGGCCTGATCGACCAACCCGTTACCGGCGAGCGCTGGATTGGTGTTTCTGGCCGTCCGACCCGCTTCGTGTCCGATCGCCTGCCCGGCACTGTCGGAACGCGTCCCTGCCCGCAGGCAGCCGAGGCCGAACTCTCCTGTACGGCTCCCGAAATCATGACCGCCGCGCATGCCCCGCGCTTTGCCAATCTGCAAAAACATACCCGCCGTACATCCTGGGGCGGAGACTGCTATGCCTACGGCCTCCTCGCCCTTGGCCAGATCGACGTCATTGCCGAATGCACGATGAAGCCCTGGGACTGGGGGGCTCTTGTTCCGGTTGTTGAAGGCGCAGGCGGCCGGATCACGGACTGGCAGGGACAGCCTCTGACACTTGAAAGCGATGGCACTGTTCTGGCCTGCGGAGACGCAACCTTGTTACCCGAAATCGTCCGCCACCTTTCCTGAATCCCGCCAATCGGCTAGGGAATGGGCCCCGGCGGACGTGGCGGCAGGCATGAGCCGGGACTGGTCTGGCCACGGCCAGGCCTCTGATGGAACCAGTTTGAATTGAAACCGGAGCCTTCCGGTTCATGACCGGGACGGATTTATGGAAACGCAGTTCTCTCTCCCCAAGAACAAGATCCGCATTCTTCTTCTGGAAGGCATTCATGAGAGTGCCGTGGCCCATTTCGCCGCGCAGGGCTACACCGAGGTTACACGCGTTAAGGGCGCGCTCGAAGGTGACGCGCTTAAAGAGGCCCTTCAAGGCGTGCATATGGTCGGCATCCGCAGCCGTACGCAGCTGACCCGCGAAGTTCTTGAAGGCGCAGACCGCCTCATGGCCATTGGCTGCTTCTGCATTGGCACCAACCAGGTCGATCTGAACGCTGCACGCATGCTCGGAATACCCGTGTTCAACGCACCGTTCAGCAACACGCGCTCCGTGGCCGAACTGGTCATGGGCGAAGTGGTCATGCTGCTCCGTCGCATCCCGTCACGCTCGGAAGCCTGCCACAAGGGCGGCTGGGACAAATCCGCCACCAACGCCTGGGAAGTCCGCGGCAAGACGCTTGGTATTGTCGGTTACGGCTCCATCGGCTCGCAGCTTTCCGTCCTGGCCGAGGCCTTTGGCATGCGCGTCGTATATTTCGACGTGATGCCCCGCCTGCCACATGGCAATGCCATTGCCGTCTCCAGCCTGAATGAACTGCTGGCCCAGTCCGATATCGTCAGCCTGCACGTTCCGCAGACCCCGGAAACCGACCTGCTGATCGGCGAAGCGGAAATCCGGGCCATGAAGCCCAATTCCATCCTGCTCAACAACGCACGCGGCAATGTCGTGGACCTTGAGGCCCTGGCTGCTGCCCTGAAGGACGGCCATCTCATGGGTGCGGGTGTGGACGTGTTCCCGGTCGAACCCAAGAAGGCTGGCGAAGAGTTCAAGACGCCGCTGCAGGGGCTCGAAAACGTCATCCTCACACCGCATATCGGCGGTTCCACCATGGAAGCGCAGGAACGCATTGGCGTCGAAGTCTCCCGCAAGCTGGTGGATTATTCCGACGTGGGGTCCACGATCGGGGCCGTCAACTTTCCCAGCGTCCAGCTCCCCGAGCGCCCCCGCGGCACGCGCTTCATGCACGTCCATGCCAACCGCCCCGGCATCATGCGCCAGATCAATGACCTGTTCGCATCGGAGAACTGCAACGTGACCGCCCAGTATCTCCAGACGGATGGTGAAGTCGGTTATGTCGTGGTGGAAGCCGAGTCGGAAAGCTCTGACATGGATATGAAGCTTCTGGACGGACTCAAAGCTCTCGACGGCACCCTTCGTGCCCGCCTGCTGTACCAGCGTTCCTGACACCTTTCCGTTAACCAACTGGAAATAATTTCGGCCTAGGATTTGCCTTATGACGAGTCCCAGCCCGCACACACCTGCCCTCGCCCGCATCCAGAGCTTCGCCTTCTCCGGAATCGAAGCTGTTCCGGTCAAAGTCGAGGTGCAGGTCTCCAGCGGCCTCCCGGCGTTTCTCGTGGTGGGGCTAGCGGATAAATCCGTCGGTGAAGCCCGCGAACGTGTCCGCGCTGCCCTGACAGCCATGGGACTGGCGCTTCCACCAAAACGCATCCTGGTTAATCTCGTACCCGCCGATCTTCTCAAGGAAGGCGCGCATTTTGATCTTCCCATTGCGCTCGGCCTACTCTGCGCCATGGGGATTCTATCGTTTGAGGCAGTCTCGGCCTATGCCGCTGTCGGCGAACTCTCACTGGATGGACGCATCAATCCCGTCGCAGGCGTTCTGTCCGCTGCCATCGGTGCCGTCGAGGATAAGCTCGGACTGATCTGCCCGGCCGCACAGGCGATTGAAGCACGCTGGGGGAATGGCAGCACGGACGTTCTTGGCGCGCCCACACTTGCGGCCCTCGTCTCCCATTTTCAGGGTCAGCAGATCCTGTCCCCGACGCCGCTCCCAACCGAACATTTTATCGAGTATGGACCTGATCTCGCAGACGTCAAAGGGATGGCAATCGGACGACGGGCTCTGGAAATTGCCGCGGCCGGGGCGCATTCCATGCTCATGAGCGGTCCGCCAGGTGCTGGAAAATCCATGCTCGCCAGCCGCCTGCCCGGTATTCTGCCCAACCTGACACGGGAAGAAGCTCTGGAAACCAGTCGGATTCACAGCGTTTCTGGCATTCTGCAGAACGGGAGACTGGTTGTCCGACCACCCTACCGCGCGCCGCATCACAGTGCGAGCCTTCCTGCCATCGTAGGTGGCGGTGCAAAAGCCCGGCCCGGCGAGGTCAGCCTCGCCAATAATGGCGTGCTGTTCCTCGATGAACTGCCCGAATTTTCGCGATCCTGTCTGGAATCCCTGCGCCAGCCGATTGAAACCGGCAGCATTTCCATCGCCCGTGCGGCCCACCACACGACGTATCCCGCACGTTTCCAGTTCATTGCAGCCATGAATCCGTGCCGCTGCGGCTACTTAGGTGATCTGGAACGGAGCTGTCGCAAGGCTCCCCGCTGCGGCGAGGACTACACGGCCAAGATTTCCGGCCCAATGCTCGATCGCATGGATCTGTGCGTGCAGATCGAGCCGTTATCTCCCATCGAGATCAGCCGTGCGCCGAAAGGCGAGAGCAGCGCCAAGGTTCGGGCCCGCGTGGAAGTTGCCCGCCAACGCCAGATTGACCGTCAGGGCGTTCCCAATTCGCAGGTTTCCCCCGATGCCCTTGAAATGGACGATGATGCCCGCTCGCTTGCCGAGCAGGCCGCCGAAAGACTGCGCCTATCCAATCGCGGCATCACACGTCTGATCCGGGTCTCCCGCACCATCGCCGATCTGGAAGGGACACAGAGCATCCAGCGCCATCACGTCGCTGAAGCCCTGACTTTTCGTCGCCGTTAAGATTCAGAACTGAAGGCTGTCCAGACCTCGGGCCAGATCGATTTTCAGGTCCTCAACATCTTCCAGACCAATATGCAGGCGGAAGGTTGCGGAAGTTGGCCCACCGTCCCCTGTCACGCGCCGGATATGCCCTGTGGTCGGCAGAACCAGACTTTCGTAGCCGCCCCAGGACGCGCCAATCCCGAACAGACTCAGCCCGTCGATCATACGCTCGACGGCCTCAACGGAAATTTCCGGCTGAAGCTCCACCCCGAACAGGCCGCACGCCCCCGTAAAATCGCGCTTCCAGAACTCGTGCCCCGGACAGTCTACCAGCGCCGGATGCAGGACCCGTGCGACCTCGGGACGCGTCTTCAGCCACTGCGCGATTTGCAGTGCCGAACGCGACTGATGTGCCAACCGCACACCCATCGTCCGCAGTCCGCGCAAAGTCAGCCAGCAGTCATCCGGCCCGGCGCATAGTCCAAGCTGGATTGCGGCATCCCGCAGCGTCTTCCAGTGCGCCTCATTATTGACCGTAACCGATCCCATAATCACGTCAGAATGCCCGGCGGGATATTTCGACAGCGCCTGGATCGACACGTCCACACCATGGGTAAAGGGCTGGAACACACCGATCCCCCAGGTGTTATCCAGCATTAGAAGCGCTCCGGCCTCATGTGCGATCCCAGCCAGCATCGGGACGTCCTGCACTTCAAAGGTGTGGCTGCCCGGACTTTCCGCAAAAAGTACCTTCGTCTCCGGTCGCATGAGCGCCAGAACTTCATCTCGGGATGCCGTGGGAGGATAATAGCTCGTCGTCACGACCATGCGCTGAAGCATGGTTTCCGCAAAGCGCCGCGTCGGTCCGTACACCGAGTCGGGAAGCAGAAGATGGTCTCCGCAGCCCAGAAACCCCAGAAGCGGCAATGCGCAGGCAGCGAGGCCCGAGCCAACAACCTGTGTATGGGTTCCGCCCTCGATCCGGCTGAGCATTTCTTCAAGCTGATGCTGGATCGGTGAGCCCATGGCCCCGTAGACCACCTTATGGGCATGGCTGCGACCATCCGTCCTGTTCATGGCTTCCAGCGACGGGAACAGGACCGTCGATCCCCGGCTCACCGGCGCATTCACGAATATTCCCGATTCCGGAAGCTCGTGTGGACGTCCCTCACGCACCAGCATGGAGGCCATCCGGCTCCATCCCGCGCTGACCTGCTTTTCAAGATCGCTCATGCTCATCCTTCCCCCGTCACGACCGGGGCATCGGGGTCACTGCCCCATTCCGCCCAGGATCCATCATACAAAGCCGCATCGCCATATCCTGCGATCGCCACCGCCGCCACGATTGTCGCGGCTGTCAGTCCGGACCCGCAGGTTGCGATTACCGACTGGCCTTTTGCGGCGCCCAGAATCTGCTTTAGTTCGTGTGGCGGCAGAAAACAGCCGTTCCCGTCCACGAGCCGCGTCCAGTCCATGCTCATTGCGCCGGGCATGTGGCCGCTCCGTACACCCGGGCGCGGTTCAGGCACTGTTGCAGCAAACCGGCCCACGCTCCTGGCATCAAGGACAAGGCTGTCTTCGCGCCCTAGCGCAAGCCGAACATCGCCGGCACCTGCCAGAAGCCCGTAGCGGGGACGAGGACGGAACACTGCCGGTTCAGTCTCAGCAGGAGCACTGTTTTCAACCGGACCGCCTGCCTTCAGCCAGGCTTCCAGTCCACCATCGAGTATCCGCGCGTTCCGGTGCCCGAACAGCCGTGCAAGCCACCAACCCCGGCAGGCACCGACACTTCCGCGCCCGTCATAAAACACGACCGGCACATCCTCACTCACACCCAGCGCGCCCATCAGCCTCGCAAACCGCGCAGCACCGGGAACCGTGTGTGGAAGCGAGCTGTCCGGATCTGCAAACACATCGATATCGAATCGCTGTGCATCAGGCAGATGGCGTTCAGTAAACGCAGCGTCGGGATCGCCCTTCTGCCCCGGCAAAAGCACGCTGGCATCAAGAGGAATGAACCGGCCGACCTCGGAGATCAGGGTCGCGGCATCAACAAGTGGCGAGATCGTCATATCCTTACCATAGGTCGAGGGATGCGCCGGACGCCAGAGCGTGCCAAAGTAGCACTCCATGAACACGCAGCGCACAGAGTCATGCGAGCCGGGGTACGTCTCCGGCCCCCGTCAGGACCATGCTCCCGCATGACGACCGAGCGGATCCTTCTCGGCCTGATCCTGGCCGGAATCGCTTATGGCTGCGGCATCATCCTGTGGCCGTTTCTGTCGGCCATTCTGTGGGCCGCAATCCTCGCCTTCACGACCTGGCCGATCTACCGCCGCATGCGCCGCCATGTCCGCCCTGTGCTGGCGGCCCTCGCCATGATGGCGTTGAGCGCGCTGTTCATTGTCGTCCCACTTGCTGTGCTGACCAGCGCGGGGATCAGCGACATTCCCGGTACGATCTCGGAAATCGACGCCCTGATCGTGCATGTCACCAGCGCGAACCCGCCTCCCGCCTGGCTGAACCGTATCCCGATGGCCGGTCCCCATCTCGTAAATGCCTGGCATCATTTCAGCCATGACGTCGGCGCTTTCGCGACCGAGGTGCTCCGCCCCTATGCCGGACAGATTGCCCATCTGACGCTGACGGTCCTGCTCCGCCTCGCCGGAGGCCTCGCCGAGCTGATCATGGCGCTGTTCGTCGCTTTCTTCCTGTGGCTCAACGGCGACACACTGGGGAACACCATCACGGCCCTGATCGACCGCATTGCCGGGCCCCGCACGACGCCCCGTCTTATCAACATCATCGGTCGCACGGTCCGTGGCACAGTTTACGGCATCCTCGGGACGGCCCTAATCCAAGGTGTGCTAACCGGGATTGGCCTTATGCTCGCGGGTGTGCCGTCTCCCGTCCTGCTGGCAGGCATTACCGCTTTCGTGGCTGTCTTTCCTATCGGCGCCCCGCTGGTCTGGGTGCCGGCCGCCATCTGGCTGGGCATGACCCATCATTTTGGACACGGGCTATTCCTGGCCATCTACGGCATCCTCATCATCTCGGGTGCCGATCACGTTATCCGCCCGGCCTTCATCGCCCGCGGTGCCCAGCTTCCCTATCTGCTGACCGTCCTTGGTGTGCTTGGCGGCATCGTGACCTTTGGCGGCGTGGGGATCTTCCTCGGCCCCGTTCTGCTGGCTGTCGGCTACACACTGACCAGCGAATTTGCCGCCGGTCCCCATCACCGCGAACGCAATCCCCTCTACCTTCCGGAGCCTCCGAAATGACGACGTCCCTTCTGTCCGGAGCCTCTTTCAAGATCCTGAGCTGGAACCTCTACCGATGGGATGGTGCCTCGCTGGAAGATGTCCTGACGGTCATACGTGCGGAAGATCCCGACATTGTCGTCATGCAGGAAGCGCAGGAGGCGGTGGACCAGCTTCCTGAAATCCTTGGGGGTTACTACGACCGTATTCCGCTTCCCGGGCGCCCTCATGGAACAGCCTGCTGGAGCCGCCTGCCGTTTACGCGCCCGCCGTCATTCTGCCGCCTGCCCCGTGGCCTTCTGGTCAAGCGCACGGCCCAGCTTATCGATTTCGGCAGTTTCTCGCTCGCCAACGTGCATCTGTCCCATGGCCAGATCCTCAACCGGCGCCAGCTTCGCAGCATCAGCGCCAATATGCGCCACCGCGCCGTCATCATGGGGGATTTCAATCTTGTTGGTCCCGTCCTGCTTCCCGGTTTTCTGGATGTCGGACCCAAAGAAAAGACCCACCGGATGCTGAACCATGTTCCGCTGAGGCTGGACCGCTGCCTCGTGCGTGGCCTGTCCCGTCTGGAGGCCCGTGCTCTGCCGCGCTTCGGCTCCGATCACCGCCCAATCTCCGTCACCCTCAGACTGGGCGCGTAACAGCCTTACAGATACGGCAGCAGGAGCCTGATTGCGGAATTCCGCATCCGGATCGGGAATGGCATGCTGTCCAGATCATGGTGCGTCAGCCGGTTGCGCCGATGGGTCTTCATGAACGTGGAAAGGTCTTTGGCCACACCCCGGTCGTAGATTTCCAGATTGATTTCGAAGTTCAGCCTCAGGGAGCGCATGTCGATATTTGCACTTCCCACGAAGCTCCATTCATCATCCACGACCATCAGCTTGGAATGATTGAACGGCGGATCGGCCATCCACACCCGGCAACCCGCATCCAGAAACGGCCGCAGATTGGCATCCCGCGCATGGTCGATCAGCGCATGATTGCTGCTCTTGGGCACGACAATATCAATTGTCACACCCCGCAGGGCCGCAAGAATAAGTTCTGTCGAGAACCGGTCATCCGGCAGGAAATACGGCGTCATGACCCAGATATGCGAGCGGGCCAGCGAAAAGGCCTGCAGCATTCCGTATTCGATCTTTTCCAGATCCGTATCCGGGCCTGACGTCACGATCCGCATCGGCACGTCTCCCACCGGAGACGGCTCGGGCAGATAACGCTCGCCTTCGAGTTCTTCTCCCGTCGTGAATGACCAGTCCCAGGCAAAAGACACGGCGAGCTGATGCACGATCGGCCCCTGAAGGCGGAAATGCGTGTCCGCAACTGGCAGCTTCGTCCGCAGCCGGAGCATGTTCTCCTCGCCGATGTTCAGACCGCCCATGAAACCGACTGTCCCGTCGACCACCAGGATTTTGCGGTGATTGCGCAGATTGATGAACGGCATGCGCCAGGGCCAGACCGAGTGCATGAACCGCGCGCAGGCCACGCCCTCTCGCCGCAGCCGGCGTTCGATTCCGCAACGGAAATATCCGCTCCCGATTCCGTCCACCAGAACCCGGACCGCAACCCCGCGCCGCTTTGCGGCCACCAGAGCCTCTGCAAAACGCTGACCAACCTCATCATCCCTGAAAATATAGGAACACAGGATGATCGATTTCTTTGCCTGACCGATCGCCTCCAGCATCACCGGATAGGCATTGTCCCCGTCATGCAGACAGGTGACTGAATTACCCCGCATCAGCGGCCGTTCCGTTAGCCGTCCCAGCATTTTTGACAGCGGTGCCAGATTGCCTTCCACCGTCTGCCGGTACTGGGCCAGTGGATCGCGCCCCTCCCACAGATGCTGGTTGACCATCTTCTGGGCCCGGCGCCGGACACGATTGATCCCAAACATCAGATACAGCACCGTCCCCAGCAGCGGTGCGATCCAGCAGATGCCGATCCATCCTGTGCAGGATGCCGTGTCACGTTTGTGAATGAGAGCATGGACCGTCACGAAAACAGGAAGGATCCAGCGCAAAATCTGCGTGAGGATATGGAAAACGGTCCAGTGCGTCATAAATCTCCCTGTAGCGAACACCCCGCGCCTGAAAACAGCACACAGGCCTCCAGGTGTTCACGCTTCATCCTTTCGCAAAGATGAAGGATGCGCCACCCCCCGTCATTGCGATAAGATCATTGACCGGTCCGGTTTTTTAAAAAGGAGAGCGTTCCATGCAGCATCGCCCACAGCTCTTCTACACGACGGCCCCGGCCCCATGCCCCTATCTGCCGAACCGTACCGAGCGCAAGGTTCTCACCGAGCTCGCCGGTCCTGAAGCGGTCGCCCTCCACAATCGCCTTTCCCAGGCCGGCTTCCGCCGCAGTCATACCATAGCCTACGCACCGGTCTGTGTCGGCTGCCGTGCCTGCACGCCCATGCGCATCCCTGCCGCGACCTTTGCGCCGACCCGGACCCAGAGGAAAATCCGCAACCGCCATGCGGACCTTGTTGTCAGCATGGTTCCTCCAGTCCCAACGGACGAACAGTTCCGACTGTTCGAAATGTATCAGGCCGTCCGCCATGCTGATGGCGACATGGCCCATATGTGCTGGCGTGACTATGTGGATCTGATCGCCAATACCCCGGTTGAGACCTTCCTGGCCGAGTTCCGGCGCCCTGACGGGACGCTCGTCTGCGTCAGTCTGGTCGACCGCCTTTCAGATGGTCTGTCTGCCGTTTACACCTTCTATGACGTCAACGACCTGACGGCCTCATGGGGTACGTTCTCGATCCTTTGGCTGATCGAGGAGACCGCCCGGATGGGGCTGGATCATCTGTATCTGGGCTATTACGTCCCCGGCAGCCCCAAGATGGCTTACAAAGCCGCCTTTGGACCCGCCGAAATTTTCCGCGATGGCCACTGGGGCCTGCTGCCGGGTCTTTTTCCTGCCTGACGTCAGCTCTTGCGCAGCATCCACTGCGGCGCTGCTCGACCTACAGCGCCCCGACGTCCCTCAAGTGGCACCAGGTCCGCAGTCTGACGGATGCGCTGCCCTTCCTGCCACAGCAGCCCTTCGGACAGGGTGAGCGTTCGGATATCCCGCAGCGTGCTGTCGCCCAGTTTCTGGAACGCCACACCAGCACCACGCGTCATTTCCGGCACCTGTTCCAGCGGGAAGATCAGCGCGCGTTTGTTCTGCCCCAGGGTCAGCACATGGGTGCCGCCAACCGGAATACAGGCAAAGACCTCGTCGCCATCCTTGACGTTGAAAACCTGTTTGCCCGTCCGCTTCTCGGCCACCAGCCCCGCTTCGGACACGATCATGCCACGCCCGGCCGCCGAAGCGATCAGACGGCGCCCCTCATCCGAAACCGGGAACAGCGTCACCACACGGTCTTCCTGCGGTACCTCTACCACGGTCCGGAACGGCTGGCCGAAACCGCGTCCACGCGGCAGATCCGCTGCCTTGATCGTATAGGCCTTGCCGCTGCTGGAGATCAGGCACAGACGATCCGTGCTCTGGCATTCAACCGACAGCCAGCCTTCATCACCTTCCTTGAAGCGATGCCCCTGCGGATCGAGCCCATGACCCTTCATGGCCCGGATCCAACCTTCGCGGGACAGAAGGACCGTCAGTGGCTCACGGTCGATTTCCAGTGCCGCCGAAATATCAACCGGCTCCGGCGCAGCAGCGATCAACGTCCGCCGGTCTCCCAGCGGGCCAGAACCGTATTTCTTGATGGTCGCGTCTAGATCCTTGCCAATCCGGGTCCAGCGGCGGCGCTCTGAGCCCAGCAGCGTCTCAAGGGCTTTCTGCTCATCCGCAAGCTTGTCCCGCTCGCGCCGGATTTCCATTTCCTCAAGTCGCCGCAGGGAGCGGAGCCGCATGTTCAGCACCGCTTCGGCCTGAAGGTCCGTCAGGCTGAATGTCGCCATCAGGCTGACCTTGGGCTCGTCCTCTTCACGGATGATCCGGATCACTTCATCGAGGTTCAGATAAACCGCAAGGAAGCCTTCAAGGATCTCCAGCCGCCGCAGGACCGCTGCGAGGCGATGGTTCGAGCGCCGCACGAGCACTTCATGAACGTGATCCAGCCAAGCCCGCAGAACCTGCTTCAGCGACAGCACACCCGGAACACGGTCTCCACCCAGAACATTCATGTTCAGGCTGAAACGGTTCTCAAGCGCCGTGTTGCGGAACAGTGTCTCCATCAGGACTTCAGGCTCGACACCCTTGGTCTTGGGCTCCAGCACAAGGCGAATATCGGTCGTACTCTCATCACGCACATCGCCCAGAAGCGGTAGCTTGCGCTGCTCCATCAGGTCGGCGATCTGCTCGATCAAGCGGGATTTCTGCACCTGATATGGGATCTCGGTAACGATGATTACCCAAGTGCCAAACCGCCCCTGCTCGACTTCCCAACGGGCCCGCGTCCGGAAACTGCCACGGCCGGTTTCGTAGGAGCGGATAATGGAGTCGCGCTCTTCCACCAGAATGCCGCCCGTCGGAAAATCCGGCCCGGGCATGAGATCTACCAGTTCGGCGATCGTCACATCCGGTTTTTCGATCAGAAGCTTCGCGGCCCGGCAGATCTCGGCAGCATTATGCGGCGGGATGCTCGTCGCCATGCCCACGGCAATGCCTGCCGCACCATTGGCCAGCAGATTCGGGAACGTGCCTGGCAGTACGATCGGCTCGTGATCTTCATTGTCATAGGTCGCGCGGAAATCGACCGCATCGTCCTGAATCCCGTCCAGCAACGCCTGCGCAACTTCCGTCAGGCGGCTTTCGGTGTATCGCATGGCAGCCGCACCATCACCGTCGATGGAGCCGAAATTGCCCTGCCCCTCGACCAGCGGATAACGGACCGCAAAATCCTGTGCCAGACGCACCAGCGCCTCGTACACGGACGCATCGCCATGCGGATGGAACTTACCGATCACATCACCGACGACACGTGCACACTTTTTAAACCCTGATGTGGGATCAAGGCGAAGCTGCTGCATCGCATAAAGGAGGCGGCGGTGTACCGGCTTCAGGCCATCACGCACGTCCGGAAGGGACCGCGACATGATTGTCGACATCGCATACGCAATATATCGCTCGCTCAGAGCCTCAGCGAGCTTGGTATCCTCGATATGACCAGCCAGATCCGTTCCCATGCATCTCCCCTCTTTCGTGCAGGACTTAGACACTGGCGTGCCATCCTGTCCAGCGCTCTCCTCATCGGCACGGCCGCCTGTTCACCCTACCGCCCGGTTCAGAAGGCGGAAGTCTCGTTCGCGCTGGCCGGGTTCAGGGCACACCCTGCCGATACGACCGCACGCTGGGCCATGATGAACCTCCTGCCCCCCAACACCCTGACCTACCGTATGCAGAATGGGCAGCCAGTCCTGCTCTATGCCGATCCGATCGCCTGCGGCTGCGTCTATATGGGCGACAAGACGGCCTATGCTGCCTACAAGGCCAGTCATCCGATCGATATCGCGCAGGAGCAGCGCATGACGGCCGAGATCAACCAGCATCCGGGCTGGGACTGGTCCGTCTGGGACAGCACGGCCGATGTGGACGTCGTCAACGGTTTGCGCCCCGGCCCCAGCCACGTTTTCTACTGATCGGACTCCGCATCAGCGTCCGGTGCAGGCTGAAGCCGCTGCACATACTCCACCAGCCGCTCCCGCGCTGCGGGCAGCGGCTGGTGCCGCACGCCAAAGACCCAACGCGACAGGAAATGTCCCGTCAGCGCCAGGCCATTTTTCCAGTCCTCGGGTGTTCCGTCCTGTGTCTCGTCCGTCATCAGTGCGGGTAGCGGAAGAAGCCTGTCCCGCCATTCACCGGCACCTTCCCGGCTCACCGCCCGTCCCGACCGCGGCGACACATAAATCAGATCCTCCCGCGCGCCCGTCACCGCACATTCCGACAGATCCAGCCCATAACCGAGCCCAGCCAGAAGCTGGGCTTCCCAGCGCAGATAGGCCCCCATCGGCGCAGGCTCGGGCGCCACGCTGATCAGTGTCAGAAGGCGGACCAGCCGCATGAAAAGCTCCGGATGTGGCTCGCCCTGCGGTAACGCCCCATCGACCAGCGCACAAGCGCTGCTCACCATTTCAAGCTGCAACGGAGCATCCAGAATACGCCCTGCCACGCACTGAACCGGCTCGGCCGTCAGAGTCCCGAGCTGATCTGCGAGCCGCGCGCGCCAGCGCGCCATGACCAGATTGCCGGTCTGCCACAGGGAAGCCTGACGGCGGGACGCTCCCCCGCGCGCCATGCCATGTGAGACCCCGTGCTCTTCGCTGAACAGATGAACAAGCGCGCTTCCCTCACCATAAGGTCGGACTGACAGAACCAGCGCAGCCGCTTCCCATTCCATCGTCCATCCTCCCTGATCCGCACGCCAAAACGCAGAAAGCCCCTGCACGCCGGAGCGCACAGGGGCCTTTCTACAGACTTTCGAGCCCGACCTGAACCGGGCAGACCCGGCTCAGGACAGGAACGGAAAATCTTACTTGGTGCCGGCAGCAGCAGCGACTTCAGCAGCGAAGTCGTTCTCTTCCTTTTCGATGCCTTCACCGAGCTGGAAGCGCTCGAAACCGACCAGCTTTGCACCAGCCTTGTCGACGATCTTGGACACGCGGCTCTCGCCGTCCAGAACCCACACCTGCTCCAGAAGAACGACTTCTTCATAGAACTTGCGGATACGGCCTTCGACCATCTTTTCGATGATGGCTTCCGGCTTGCCGGACTCACGGGCCTGCTCGATCAGAACGGCGCGCTCGCGCTCCAGGGACTCCGGATCGACGCTGGCAACGTCCAGAGCAGCCGGACGGGTTGCGGCAACGTGCATGCCGATCTGGCGACCCAGCGTCAGCAGGGCGTCGGACTCGGACGGAGCTTCCAGAGCGGCCAGAACGCCGATCTTGCCAATGCCCGGACGCAGTGCGCTGTGGACGTAGCTGGCAACAACGCCGGACTCGACCGACAGGACCTTGGCGCGACGGATGGCCATGTTCTCGCCGATCGTGGCGATCAGGTGCGTCAGCTCGTCAGCAACCGTACGGCCCGACGGAACCTTGCCAGCCTTGATGGCGTCCAGATCGTCGCCGACTTCCAGAGCAACATGAGCGACCTGCTCCACGAATGCCTGGAATGCCTCGTTACGGCCCACGAAGTCCGTCTCGGCGTTCACTTCGACCATGGCAGCGCGGTTCTTGGCGGACACAACGCCGACCAGACCTTCAGCCGTCGTACGGCCGGACTTCTTCGCAGCCTGGGACAGACCCTTCGTGCGCAGCCAGTCGATGGCAGCTTCCATGTCGCCGGCAGCTTCCGTCAGGGCCTTCTTGCAATCCATCATGCCCGCGCCGGTCTTCTCGCGCAGTTCGCGGACCAGGGCTGCTGTGATTTCTGCCATTTATCTCATCCCTCAAAAAAGATCATGCGGCCGGACGATTTCGCCCGGCCGCATGCCGTGTTTCAGTTGCCGTTTTCCATGACCGGACCCCGGCAGTCTGTTCAGCCGGCGGAAGCGGGAGCTTCTGCGCCTTCAGCAGCGGCGGCTTCCAGAACAGCCGTCTCAGCCGGCAGTTCTTCAGCAGCACCGATGTCCTGACCCGAAGCAGCCAGCTCGGCAGAAATACCGTCGAGAACCGCACCGGAGACCAGATCGCAATACAGGGTGATGGCGCGGATGGCGTCATCGTTGCCCGGGATCGGATAGGTCACGCCAGCAGGATTGGAGTTGCTGTCGAGGACGCCGATGACCGGAATGCCAAGCTTCGTGGCTTCTTCGATCGCCAGCTTTTCCTTGTTCGTGTCGATCACGAACAGCAGGTCGGGCAGACCACCCATTTCCTTGATGCCACCAAGGGAGCGCTCGAGCTTCTCGCGGTCACGCGTGATGTCGAGAACTTCCTTCTTCGTCAGACCAGCCGTGTCACCGGACAGCATCTCGTCGATCTGGCGCAGACGCTTGATGGAACCCGTGATGGTCTTCCAGTTGGTCAGCATGCCGCCGAGCCAGCGGTGGTTGACGTAGTACTGGCCGCAACGCTGTGCAGCTTCAGCAACATGGTCAGCCGCAGCGCGCTTGGTGCCGACGAACAGGACGCGGCCACCGTTGGCGACCGTGTCACGGACAACCTTCAGGGCGCGGTCCAGCATCGGAACCGTCTGCTGCAGGTCGATGATGTGAACCTGGTTACGCACACCGAAGAGGTACGGCGCCATGGCCGGGTTCCAGCGACGGGTGTGGTGACCGAAATGAACGCCGGCTTCAAGGAGCTGGCGCATGGTGAAATCAGGCATTGCCATGATTCAGAATTCCTTGCGTCTGGTTGAACCTCCGCATGGCAACGTCCCCGAAGGGACACCAGAAAACCCTAGAGCCATGCGTGCGGATTGCTCTCATCGGGAGAAAACTCCGTAGAAGAACGGTCGCGATATGGCGGAAAAGGCCTGCAGACGCAAGACCTGTCAGCAGAGTTTCACACAATACTGCCCCGGTCAGACCTGTAAGGCCTTCTCAACCCCCCGCAATGTCCGCAACCGCTCTGCAAGACGTGGCGTCACCCGGTAATGTCCCGGAATGGAGATTTCGACATCCTGCGTCTCCTCAACAGAAGGCAGCAGTTTCACACGCCCGAAGCCACCCTGAACCTCTTCCAGCAGGGAGGCCAGATCCGGCACGGACGCATCCTCATTCAGCCAGACACGGATTTCCGAACGCTCGGCCGCAGCCGCGACCTCCAGATCCATGACATTCTGCGCCGTAATCCGCAGCGCATCGCCATCCACCTTGAGCTCCGCCGTCACCAGAATGGCCTGTCCCGCCACCAGCAGATCCCGGCAGGACGTCAGCGTCTCGGAAAACAGCGTAACCTCACATCCGCCACCACTGTCTGACAGATTGACCCAGGCCATTTTCTTGCCGGTCCGTGTCGGCCGTTCCTTGCGATCCACAACACAGCCGGCGATCTTGACGCGCGTCGTCCCTGTTTTTGCAGCATTTTCCAGCGCATTCGATGGCGTTACACCCAGTCGCCTCAGGACGCTGCGATACGCATCCAGCGGATGCGCACTCATGTGGAACCCGATAGCCGAAGCTTCCAGCGAGAGACGTTCAAAGTCGGGCCAGGGCCGACCTTCGTTCAGACGCAGAATCTCACGTTCCTGACCCGCACCTCCGAACAGTCCGGCCTGGCCCATCTGCTGCTCCTGCGCCCGCGCCTGCGCCCGGCGCAACAGAATGTCGGCACTCGAAAAAACAATATGCCGCTCCTTGAGAAGACTGTCGAAAGCCCCTGCTTTTGCAAGACTTTCCAGCTGGATCTTGTTCAGGCTCTTCGGGTCACAGCGCTCCGCAAAATCCGTAAGATCCTGAAACGGTCTGTCCCCACGGCAAGCCACGACACTCTGCATCGCGGCCGCGCCCACACGTTTGATGGCCGACAACGCATAACGGATCCCCTGACGCCCGTCTTCCAGTGTTTCAATGGAAAAATCTGCCAGAGATTTATTAATATCAACGGGTAACACGGGAATCTTCATTCGTCGTGCTTCCTGACACAGAGCCGCCAGCTTGTCCGTTTTTTCCCGTGCCAGAGACATGCAACCCGCAAGGAATGCGACCGGATGGTTCGCCTTCATCCAGGCCGTCTGATAGGACACCAGCGCATAGGCTGCGGCATGTGACTTGTTAAAGCCGTAATCCGCAAAACGAGCCATAAGATCAAAGACTTCGACCGCTTTTTCCTGAGGAATACCACGCGCGGTCGCCCCCTCAGTGAAGATTGCGCGCTGCTTCTCCATTTCCGCTGCGATCTTCTTGCCCATCGCACGCCGCAGCAGATCCGCGCCACCCAGACTGTAGCCCGCCATCTTCTGGGCGATCTGCATGACCTGCTCCTGATAGACCATGATCCCATAGGTCTCTTCAAGAATATCGCGGATTTCCTCGTGCGGTGGCTCCCATGGCTCGCCATGCTTGCGTCGGCAGTAATCCGGAATGTTGGCCATCGGTCCCGGACGATACAGCGACACGCCCGCAATCAGATCCTCCAGCCGACTGGCCGCCATCTGCTTGAGCATGTCCCGCATGCCCGCGCCTTCGAACTGGAACACGCCGGCCGTATCGCCCTTGGCCAGCATCTCGAACGTCTTTGCGTCATCCAGCGGAATACGTGAGAGATCGACTGTAATCCCTTGTTCTTTAAGGAAATCCAGTCCCCGCTTGAGAATTGTAAGGGTTGTCAGGCCAAGGAAATCGAACTTCACCAGACCGGCCTGTTCGACATATTTCATGTTGTACTGCGTCACGAGCATGTCGCTCTTCGGATCGCGGTACAGCGGCACTAACTCCACCAGTTCACGATCACCGATCACCACACCCGCAGCATGGGTAGAAGCATGACGGTACAGGCCCTCGAGCTGCAACGCGATTTCCATGAGACGCTTAAGCGACTCATCGCTGTCCCGCATTTCCTGAAGCCGCGGCTCCCCATCAATCGCATCCGACAGCGAAACAGGCTTGGCCGGATTGTTCGGGATCAGTTCGGCGACGCGGTTAACCATGCCATAAGGCAGCCCCAACACACGCCCGACATCGCGCACAGCCGCCTTGGCCTGAAGCTTTCCGAATGTGATGATCTGCGCCACACGGCTCCCGCCATATTCCTTGCGCACATACCGGATCACTTCATCACGACGGTCCTGACAGAAATCGATATCGAAATCCGGCATGGAGACACGCTCAGGATTCAGGAAGCGCTCGAACAGCAGTCCGAACGGAATGGGATCGATATCCGTAATCGTCAGTGCATACGCCACCAGCGAACCTGCACCCGATCCACGCCCCGGCCCGACCGGAATATCATGCGCTTTTGCCCACTGGATAAAGTCGGCAACGATCAGGAAGTAGCCGGGGAAGCCCATCCGCGCGATGATATCGAGCTCCACCTGAAGGCGCTCCGAGTAAAGCTTGCGCTTCTCCTCATCCGCGCTGATCGCTTCAAGACGCTTTTCCAGCCCTTCCCAGGCCATGGCCCGCAGCGTTTCCTCTTCCGTCGAGCCTTCGCGGACCTTGGGGCAGATCGGCAGAAGCGGCTTGCGCGTGCAGGCCGCCACCGCGCATTTCCGGGCAATAATCAGTGTGTTGTCACAGGCTTCCGGAAGATCATGAAAGACGGCCCGCATTTCGGCAGGCGTCTTGAACCAGGCCTGCGGAGACACATGCCAGCGGTCTTCTTCCGCAATCGTCCGGCCCTGCGCGATACACAGCAGCGCATCATGGGCCTCATGCATTTCAGGCTTGGGAAAAAAGCTTTCATTGGTGGCGACCAACGGAATGTCCATCTGATCCGCCATCGGGATCAGAACACTTTCGACTTCCTGCTCCCCTGCCTCGCCAAGCCGGTTCAACTCGACCGCAATATTCCCCCGGAAAGCGTCTTCGAGACGGCTCAGTAGAGCCTGCGCCTCGGATTTCTGTTCTTCAAGAATCAGCTTGTTGATCGGCCCGCGATTGCCGCCTGTCAGCAGAAACAGCCCAGCAGCGTGCTGGCACAGAAAGTCGATCGCAACCGAAGGATCAGCCGGATCTCCGTTCAGAAAGCCTTCTGATGACAGGATCTGGAGATTTGCCAGCCCTTCCTCATTTCGCGCCAGAACCACCAGCGGCTCAGACATCGCTCCGGGTTTTGTGCTGCGCGGTGGGAGTGAAATCTGGCAGCCGACAATCGGCTGAACGCCATTGCTGCGACAGTACAGCGAGAATTCGAGCGCACCGAACAGATTGCCGCTATCGGTCAGGGCGACGGCCGGCATTCCGTTCTTGGCAGCTAGGCTTACGAGTTCCGGAATTCGGATCGCGCCCTGACTTAGCGAGTAAGCGGAATGATTTCTGAGATGAACAAAATCGGCATGAGACATGCCGTCATTCTATCAGGGACGGGCAGCGGATACAGGAGATTTTGATATTCCCTGCTCTATATCCTGCCTCAGAACGGAACCAGCTTTCCATCCCGCAGCGTCACGGTCCGGTCCATGCGGGAAGCCAGTTCGTCATTATGCGTGGCGATCAGCGCTGCCGCGCCCTCTTCCCGCACCACACGCAGAAGTTCGCCAAACACATGATCAGCCGTGCCGATATCCAGATTGCCGGTTGGTTCGTCCGCCAGAAGCAGCTTGGGCTGGTTGGCAAGTGCACGCGCAATTGCCGTCCGCTGCTGCTCGCCACCCGACAGCCGCCCCGGTAGCGAATCAAGACGATGCGACAGTCCGAAGCGGTTCAGCAGATCACGCGCCCGTTCCCGTGCCTTGCGCGGTGATACACCTGCGATCAACTGCGGCAGCATGACGTTCTCGCATGCTGTGAACTCACCAAGCAGATGATGGAACTGGTACACGAACCCGATCTGATCGCGCCGGATCGCCGTTCGGACCGTATCGCTCAGCCCACTGGCCGGCCGATCCGCCACGAACACCGTGCCCTCCGAAGGCGCTTCCAGCAGGCCTGCCAGATGCAGGAGCGTAGATTTCCCGGTTCCGCTCGGCGCCACCAGCGCCACGATCTCGCCGGACCGGAGTTCGAATTCCGCTCCGCTCAGAATTTCTAGCGTTTCTTCGCCCGACCGGAAACGGCGTATCAGACCTTCAAGACGCAGGGCACTCGCGCCCGTTGAAATTTCATTCATGACGCAGCGCCTCGATCGGATCGGTTCTCGCCGCCCGCCAGGACGGATACAGCGTCGCCAGCAGCGACAGGATCAGTGACATCCCGATCACTTCCCAGACCTGCGACCACACCAGCTTCGCTGGCAGACGCTCCAGAAAATAGACTTCCGGATTAAACAGGTTTGTCCCCGTGAGCGACTGGAGCCACTGGCGGATCCGCTCAATGTTCAGCGCAAACGCAATTCCGAGCGCCGAGCCCGCCACAGTCCCCACAATCCCGACGGATGCACCGCACATGAGGAAAATCCGCATGATTGCACCCCGGCTCGCACCAAGCGTCCGCAGCACGGCGATATCCCGCGTCTTGTCCTTCACCATCATGATGAGGGACGAAATGACGTTGAACGCTGCCACAAGGATGATCAGCGTCAGGATCAGGAACATCACGTTCTGTTCGACCGTTACGGCGTCCAGAAAGCCATTGGCGCTCTGCGTCCAGTCCAGCACACGCAAACGCGGATCTTCCAGACGTGCGGCAATGGCCTTGCGCGTCGGCTGCACATTCGACGGATCAGCCGTCGAGACCTGAATGAGTGAAACGGCAGACGGTCCCAGCATTAGGAACTTCTGCGCTGCAGGCAGCGGCACCAGGACAATGCTGGAATTGTAATCATTCCAGTTGGCGTCAAAAATGACCGCAACATGATAGGTCTTCACCCGCGGCATCGTTCCGAATGGCGTCGCCTGCCCGTCCGGAGACAGCAGCGTGATCGGAGACCCGATCGTCAGCCCGGCCCGGTCTGCCATCGTCGTGCCGATCGCAACCGCATTATCGCCGGTAAAGTCGTTCAGACTTCCCGCGATGATCCCGCTGCTCAGCGCTGTCCAGTCCCGGAGCGACTGCTGGGACACGCCCTGCATTTCCGCTCCCGACGAGAAGCGTCCTGCCTCCACCAACACAGTGCCCTGCGCCATGGGGATGACAGATTTTACGCCCGGAACCTGCCGGATTGCCGCAACATCGTTTTCGTAAGCCTCGATGGGACGCCCGTAGCCATACACGGTCAGATCGCCGTGCAGCCCCAGGATGCGCCCCATCAAATCGGCCTTGAACCCGTTCATCACCGACATAACGATGATGAGCGTTGCCACTCCAAGCGCAATCCCGATCAGGGAAAAAATGGCAATGATCGAGGCGAAACGTTCGCCACGGCGGGCGCGGAGATACCGCCCCGCCACCATGCGCTCAAAGCGGCCAAACATCAGGCAGCTCCGATTTTCGCCAGAGCGTCCTCGACCGACAGCTCGAACCGCTCGCCCGTGGCGCGCTGCTTGAGCTCGACCTTGCCTTCCTTGGCGCCACGCGGTCCGACGATGATCTGCCAGGGATGACCCATCAGATCCGCATCGTTGAACTTCACGCCGGCCCTCTCGGAACGATCATCATACAGCAGGTTCTCGGGATCGGTCCCGTAGATGCGGTCACAGATCGCATCGCATGCTTCGTCACCCTGACGCAGGTTCAGGATTGCAGCGCGATAAGGTGCGACGGAAGCCGGCCAGATGATGCCCGCATCGTCATGCGATGCTTCAATGATGGCACCGACCAGACGCGACACGCCCACACCATAAGAGCCCATGTGCGGATGGAACGGCGCACCGTCCGGACCGCTCACTTCGATCCCCATGGAGGCGGTGTATTTGGTTCCGAAATAGAAGATGTGACCGACTTCGATGCCACGCCCTTCCCGCTTGCGCTCGGCCGGAACCTTGGCCCATTCGGCCTCGTCGTGCTTCTCATCCGTCGCCGCATAGTGATCGGTCACGGTCGCAAAGAACGTGGCCAAGCTCTTGGCATCGTCACAATCCACCGGACGGCTCAGCCAGTCCTGTTCTTCAAGCGCTGCATCGAAAAACACGCCACTTTCACCCGTCGGCGCCAGCACCAGGAACTCGTGGCTCAGGTCGCCGCCGATCGGACCGGTATCGGCCACCATCGGGACAGCCCGCACGCCCAGACGCTGGAAGATGCGCAGATAGGACAGCATCATCCGGCGGTAGCTGGCGACGGCACCTTCGTAGGACGCATCAAAGGAATACGCGTCCTTCATCAGGAATTCACGTCCGCGCATCACGCCGAAACGCGGACGCACCTCGTCACGGAACTTCCACTGGATGTGATAGAGCGCCTTGGGCAGCTCCTTGTAGGACTTCACGGACGATCCGAAGATGTCCGTGATCATTTCCTCGTTCGTCGGCCCGTAAAGCAGATCACGGCCATGACGGTCCTGAATCCGGAGCATTTCCGGACCATAAGCGTCATAGCGGCCCGACCGGCGCCACAGTTCGGCCGACTGCAGCGTCGGCATCAGGACTTCCTGCGCCCCGATGGCGTCCTGTTCTTCACGGATGATCTGCTCGATATTGCGCAGAACCCGCAGCCCGGCCGGCAACCAGGCATAGATGCCCGAAGCGGTCTGGCGCACAAGGCCAGCCCGCAGCATCAGACGGTGAGACGCAATCTGCGCCTCGGCCGGAACTTCCTTCAGCGTCGGCTGGAAGGCTTTCGTCAAACGCATGTGTATTTCTCTCAGACGCGCAGCAGATGGACATCAACAAGCGGACGCTTCTGGAGCTTGCGCCCCAGAGCACGGCGCAGGGCCGTCTTGGCCGCATCCCGGAACGCCGCATCGTCCTGACGCAGTTCGTCGGGGATCTGGTCGATGGCATCGGCGAATTCTTCCTGAATCCGCACGCTTTCCGGATCATCCGATTCCAGCAGACCCGGCGCACTGATCTTCGGATCGCCGATGACATAACCTTCGTCATCAACGGCAAAGCTCGCCAGGACGATACCGTTGAACAGCATCTTGCGACGCGCTGCGAGAACGCCACCCGTCATCGGCAGCAGACGACCACCATCCAGAGCCAGACGGCCCGTCGGCGCCGTATCCACGACCTTCACCTCACCCGGAGACAAGTTCAGGATATCGCCATCTTCCAGCAGGATCGGCTCGGCACCCATTTCATGCGCCAGAGCGGCATGTGCCGTCAGGTGACGCCATTCGCCATGGGTCGGGATGCTGTATTTCGGACGGACAATCCGATACAGCGTGCGAATGTCCTCGCTGGTCGCATGACCGGACGTATGGACCTTCGCATCCTTGTCCGTCAGAACCGTTACGCCGCGACGCGACAGATTGTCCTGCACGGCCATGACGGCCTGTTCGTTGCCCGGGATCATCCGCGAGCTGTAGATCACCGTATCTCCCTCACCGAGGGCGATGTTCGGATGTGTATCGGACGCAATGCGCGACAGGGCCGAGCGCGGTTCACCCTGGCTGCCGGTGATGATCATCAGCAGGTTGTCGTCTTCGACGTCCCGGGCATCCTGCTCGGTCAGGAACGGCGGCAGATCTTGGAAATAGCCACACTCACGCGCCGCCGTCTCAAGATTGCGCAGCGAACGCCCAACGATCATGACCACACGACCGGAAGCCTGCGCTGCCTTTGCGATGCTCTCAACGCGCGCCACGTTACTGGCGAAGCACGTCACGGCAATCCGGCCTTCCAGCCCCGCGATCAGCTCCGTCAGGCCCGTACGCACATCGGCTTCTGACTCCGACTTGCCGGGCTTGAGCACGTTCGTGCTGTCACCGACCATGGCGAGCACGCCCTCGTCGCCAAGCTTGCCGAACGTTTCCAGATCCGTGACCGGACCGACCAGCGGGTTCTCGTCCAGCTTCCAGTCGCCCGTATGAACGATCAGCCCATGCGGCGTCCGCAGAGCCACGGCCTGCGCCTCGGCGACGGAATGCGTCACGGATACGAACTGCAGATCGAACGGCCCCACGTCAAAGCGCGAGCCCGGGCGAATGACGTGGATCTTCACCTGGTTGTTCAGATGCGCTTCCTGCAGCTTGCGGCGCAGAACCGCAGCCGCAAACGGCGTGGCGTAGACCGGGCAGCGCAGATACGGCCACAGATGCGCCACCGCACCCAGATGGTCTTCATGCGCATGCGTGATCACAAGACCGCACAGGTCCCGCGCACGGTCGGCAATGAAGGTCGGGTCCGGCATCAGCACTTCGGCTTCAGGCGTATCATTGCCCGAGAAGCCGATGCCGCAATCGATGGCAAGCCAGGTATCGTGACCGTTCTTCGTCAGGCAGTAGAGATTGAAATTCATGCCGATCTCGCCCGTCCCGCCCAAGGGCAGGAAAGACAGACCGTCCGGTTTTTCTGTCATGATGGTTCCTTGCAGTTATGACATATAATCAGAGTGATATTCATTGCCCGATGCCTTGTGAGCGTTCGGGGGAATAGGAAAGCGGCGGTCCCGTATTGCGGTCCGCCAGAAGACGCAGGCCATCCAGTGTCAGATCAGGCGCCAGCACATCAAAAAGCGGCGTTCCTTCAGAGAACAGCGGGGCCAGACCGCCTGTTGCAATCACGGTGGGTTTTGCATCCATTTCATCGGAAATACGGCGGATCAGTCCTTCGACGAGCCCGACATACCCCCAGAACAGTCCTGAACGCATCGCCACGCTCGTATTACGGCCAATTGCCGTGGTGGGGCGGCCAATGCTCATGCGTGGCAGGCGCGCGGCGGCACGGTGCAGCGCATCAATCGACAGGTTCACACCCGGAGCAATCGCGCCACCACTGAACTGCCCGGCACTGTTCACAACATCGAAAGTTGTCGCGGTACCGAAATCAACAACGATCAGTGGGGCTCCGTAGAGTTCACGTCCCGCCAGACCATTCAGGCGCCGGTCAGCCCCAAGCTCGTTCGGATTATCGACCAGAACATCGATACCCCAGTCCAGCCTTGCATTGGCGACAAGAGGCACGACATTCAGCCACTCACGGCAGAAACGACGCAGTTCATACAGCGCCACAGGCACGACTGTGCCGATGATGGCCCGGGTGATGCCCGTCGCATCCAGCCCCAGGCGGTCGAAGAGCGTTAGCAGCCAGGCTGCATATTCATCCGCCGTCCGTGCTTCATTCGTCGAGATGCGCCACTGCCCCAGCCACGACTCTCCATCGTGTACAGCGAACACGATGTTGGTGTTTCCGGCATCTATGACGAGAAGCACGTTGCGGTCCGGTCCTTCAGTCCAGCAGGATATCGCCGGTTACAACCGGAATGGTCTCACCGTTGGGCAGGGCAAGCAGCAGGCGTCCCTGTGCATCAAGCCCTGAAAACGAACCTGTAATATAGGTTTCACATCCCTGAACCGCAAGCGGAGACCCGACCGGATGCGCCCGCGCAAGCCAGGCAGCCCTGACAGGCGCAAATCCCTCCCGTTCCTGAACGGCATTCCATCGATCGATCTGCGCCACAAGGGCCTTTCCAAAGACTTCTGCAGAGGGTGCATCGGTTTTTTCGGAAAGCGCGGCGAGACGCCGGCCCGGGACCTCCGGGACCTGTCGCAGATTGGCGCCGATTCCAACAACAACCCATGGGTTATCCTGCGGACCACCCGTCTCGATCAGTACACCTGCCATCTTCCGGCCATCCAGCAAAAGATCGTTCGGCCATTTCACCATAAAAGGAGATGGGCCTGTCGCCGTCGGGCAGAAATGGGTCGCCGTCTCGAAGAGGGAGACGGCCACAACAAAAGGCAGGGCTGCAATGAAGGCTGTCGGATCGGCTGGACGGAAAAGCAGCGAGATTGCAAGATTGCCGCCCGGATCAGTCCAAGTTCGCCCGCGGGTACCGCGCCCTGATGTCTGGGAAAAGGCCTGAATGGCCAAGTGATCGGGTTCCCCTGCTTCGGCTCTGGCTTTGCACAGATCAGAAGTGGACCCGAGCGTTTCATGATATTCGAAACGCCAGCTCATGGCTGCATAGTATTCTTTATGGTGGGCGATGACGGGATTGAACCGCCGACCCTCTCGGTGTAAACGAGACGCTCTACCGCTGAGCTAATCGCCCTCAGACTGTGTATGCGGTCTATATACACGGTTCCGGATAGCGGTAAAGCCACCCGAAACCGTTTTGTGAGCTTTTTCAGCTCACGGCGTCCTTCAGACCCTTGCCCGGCTTGAAGCGGACAGAGGTGGAAGCCGGAATGTCGATCTCTTCGCCCGTACGCGGGTTGCGGCCCTTGGCAGCCTTACGCGTGGCAGTCACGAAGCTGCCGAAACCGACGAGACGGACTTCCTGCTTCTTGGCAAGCGTCGCCTCGATCGTGCTGAACACCGCATCGACAACTTCGCTGGCCTTGGCCTTCGGAAGATCGGCAGCGTCTGCAACGGCGGCGATCAGTTCCTGCTTGTTGAGGGGCTTCTCCATGATGTGCCTTTCTGGTGTTAGAGCGCCTGAGCCGGGCTCTGGTGAGTCCCTTCTGGCTCAGGCGCCTTGTTCGATCTGCGGCCGCACTATGAAGCGGATTTTGCCCGCGTCAACTGCTAGAATCGCAGAAGCGTGTCAGTGTCAGTGTGGAAGTGCCTGCGGAGCCGTCTTATCCACCGTTATTTCACCCATCGGGTCGACATTTTCGTCCCATTCGATGGCTTCCGGCATACGAGTCAGGGCGATCTTGAGCACCTCATCCACATGGCTCACGGGAATGATCTTGAGCGCGTGACGGACATTATCCGGCACCTCCGCGAGATCCTTTTCGTTGTCCTTGGGGATCAGGACGGTCTTGATGCCGGCCCGCAAAGCCGCCAGCAGCTTCTCCTTCAGCCCACCGATCTCCAGAACACGGCCACGCAGGGTGATCTCACCCGTCATGGCCACATCCTTGCGGATGGAGATCTGGGTCATGATGCTCACAAGAGACGTCGCAAGCGCAATACCGGCGGACGGACCATCCTTGGGGGTCGCACCTTCGGGAAGATGGATATGAATATCCCGCTTTTCGAACAGCGGCGGCCGGATCCCGAAATCCTGGGCTCGGGAGCGGACATAGGACAGCGCGGCCGAAATGCTCTCCTGCATGACTTCGCCGAGCTTGCCGGTCTGCTTGACCTGCCCCTTGCCCGGAACCATCACGCTCTCGATCGTCAGGATCTCACCACCGACCGTAGTCCAGGCAAGCCCTGTTACCACGCCGATCATATCCTCCTTCTCGGTCTCGCCATGACGGTAGCGACGGACACCCGCATATTTCTCTAGGTTTTCGGGCGTGATCTCGACATGCTTGACGCCGGTCGTGATGATTTCCTTGACCGTCTTGCGGGCGAGCTTGGCCAGTTCGCGCTCAAGGTTTCGGACGCCGGCCTCGCGGGTATAGGACCGGATCAGTTCGCGGATCGTCTCATCCGTGACTGTCCATTCATCCGGCTTGAGATTATGCGCCTCAGCCTGCTTGCCCAGAAGATGACGGCGCGCGATCTGCACCTTCTCGTCTTCCGTATAGCCGGACAGGTTGATGATCTCCATGCGGTCCAGCAGCGGCTGGGGCATGTTCAGGCTGTTGGCCGTCGTGACGAACATCACATCCGAAAGATCGTAATCCACTTCCAGATAATGATCGGCAAACGTGGCGTTCTGTTCCGGATCCAGCACTTCCAGCAGCGCGGATGACGGATCGCCGCGCCAGTCGGCACCCAGCTTGTCGATTTCGTCGAGCAGGAACAACGGATTGGACGTCCGTGCCTTTTTCATGCCCTGGATGATCTTGCCCGGCATGGAGCCGATATAGGTCCGGCGATGGCCGCGGATCTCGGATTCATCGCGCACGCCACCCAGCGACATGCGGATGTAGTTCCGCCCCGTCGCCTTGGCGATCGAACGCGCCAGAGAGGTCTTGCCCACACCCGGTGGCCCGACAAGACACAGGATCGGTCCCTTGAGCTTCTGCGAGCGCGTCTGCACCGCCAGATACTCGAGGATCCGCTCCTTGACCTTCTCCAAACCGTAATGCTCGGCTTCGAGAACGTCCTCGGCGTGCTGGAACTCCCGCGTGATCTTGGAGCGCTTCTTCCAGGGAATCCCAAGCAGCCAGTCAAGATAGTTGCGCACAACCGTGCTCTCGGCCGACATCGGGCTCATGCCACGGAGCTTCTTCAGCTCGGCATGGGCCTTTTCCTTGGCCTCACGGCTCAGACGGGTCTTGTTGATCTTCTCTTCAAGCTCGGAGTTTTCGTCCTTGCCGTCTTCGCCTTCGCCGAGTTCTTTCTGAATCGCCTTGAGCTGCTCGTTCAGATAGTACTCGCGCTGGGTCTTCTCCATCTGCCGCTTCACGCGGTTACGGATGCGCTTTTCGACCTGCAGAACGCCGATTTCCGTCTCGATATGAGCGAAAACCTGCTCCAGACGGCGGGCGGCCGAAGGTGTCTCGAGAATTTCCTGCTTTTCGGAAATCTTGAGGTTCAGATGGCTTGCGATCGTGTCAGCCAGCTTGGAAATGTCCTCGATCTGATTGATCGAGACCATCACTTCCGGCGGGATCTTCTTGTTGAGCTTGATATACTGCTCGAACTGGGAAACCGTGGACCGGCTCAGAGCCTCGATCTCGCTTCCCGGTGCCGCATTGACGGCTTCCTCGGGAATTTCCTCGATCTCTGCTTCGAAATGCCCATCCACGTCGAACAGACGCGTAATGTGTACACGCCGCGTTCCTTCAACCAGAACCTTTACGGTCCCGTCGGGCAGCTTCAGCAGCTGCAGGATCGTCGAAACCGTCCCGTAGCGGTAGATGTCATCGACAGACGGATCGTCCAGCGAGACATCCTTTTGCGCCACAAGCAGGATCTGCTTGCTCTCACGCGTTACGGTCTCAAGCGCCTTCACCGACTTCTCGCGCCCGACAAACAGCGGCACGATCATGTGCGGGAAGACGACAATGTTCCGAAGCGGCAGAACCGCCATCACATCATGACGCACAGTCTCCTGCACTACCGGCGCGGCAGCTTCAGGATCTGCCTTGCGCGCTGCGGCACGCGGCTTGCGTGTCACTTTCTTCGGGGCAGCCGCAGTTTTTTCGGAAGCGGTTACATCATCCGTCTTCTTGGTACGGCGACGGGTTTTCGGCTTGGTATCGTCAGTCATTCACTTGATCTCCAGAGGGACGATCTTGCGATACCGACCTGCCTCGCAGCGCCGGCATCGCATCTCTTTCATGCTTGAACCGCATGAATTCGGACAACCTCAGTCAGTTATGTCGAAACCCGACGGGTCCGGCGCAAGAGCCAGCCCCTTTTTTCACGCAGACTGTTCCGCGGGTTCGGTCTTTCCCTTCCCATAAACATAGACCGGCTGCGCCTTGTTTTCGGCCACGTCCTTGTTGATGACGACTTCCTCGACACCTTCAAGTCCTGGCAGATCGAACATTGTTCCCAACAGGATGTTTTCCATAATCGAGCGCAGACCGCGGGCACCGGTCTTGCGTTCGATGGCACGCTTGGCGATGGCCGCGAGGGCATCTTCCGTGAAGGTCAGCTTGACGCCTTCCATTTCAAACAGACGGCCATACTGCTTGACCAGCGCGTTCTTGGGCTTGCTGAGAATCTGAATCAGAGCGGCTTCATCTAGATCATTCAGCGCCGCAATGACAGGCAGACGTCCGATGAATTCGGGGATAAGACCGAATTTCAGCAGATCTTCCGGCTCAACGCTCTGAAGGATCGCACCAAGACGACGCTCGTCATCCGAACGGACATCTGCACCGAAACCAATGCCAGACCCCTTGCCGCGGGCCGAAATGATCTTGTCCAGTCCGGCAAAGGCACCACCGCAGATGAAGAGCATGTTGGTCGTGTCAACCTGCAGGAACTCCTGCTGCGGATGCTTGCGACCACCCTGCGGCGGCACGGAGGCCACTGTACCTTCCATGAGCTTCAGCAGGGCCTGCTGCACGCCCTCACCCGAGACGTCACGCGTGATGGACGGGTTGTCGGACTTGCGGGAAATCTTGTCGATCTCATCGATATAGACAATGCCGCGCTGGGCCCGGTCCACATTGTAGTCAGCAGACTGAAGCAGCTTGAGGATGATGTTTTCCACATCCTCACCGACATAACCGGCTTCGGTCAGGGTTGTGGCATCGGCCATCGTGAACGGGACATCCAGGATGCGGGCCAGCGTCTGGGCGAGCAGCGTCTTGCCCGAACCCGTCGGACCAATCAGCAGGATGTTGGACTTTGCGATCTCGATGTCATTGCTCTTGGCGGCATGGGCGAGACGCTTGTAGTGGTTGTGAACCGCCACGGAGAGCGCGCGCTTGGCCTCGAACTGACCGATCACGTAATCGTCAAGGACCTTGCAGATTTCCTTGGGAGTCGGCACGCCGTCACGGGACTTCACGAGATGGGTCTTGTGCTCTTCACGGATGATATCCATGCAGAGCTCGACACATTCATCGCAGATGAAGACCGTGGGGCCAGCGATCAGTTTGCGGACTTCGTGCTGGGACTTCCCACAGAACGAGCAATACAGGGTGTTTTTGGAATCGCCGGATTTGTTGCTCATCGCTGTTCCCTTTCCCTTGCGCACGACCTGACCGCATTCACGCAGCAGACATGCGAAAGAACTTTAACTGTAGGCCGAGGTCAAAGCCTTCGGCAACCCCGGAGCCAGAACGCCCCAAGACACGAAAAGCGGCATATCGGGATGCCGCTTTTCCATTCCAAGGGGAGTAGCCTCACTCCCCCTGCCTCAGAGACGTCTCAACTCGGGTCGGGCGTGGTCTCATGCGGATTGCGTTCAACGACCTTGTCGATCAGGCCGAACTCACGGGCTTCGTTGGCCGAGAGATAACTGTCACGCTCGAGCTTCTGCTCGATCTGCTCCAGCGTCTGGCCGGTATGTTCGCGATAGATCTCGTTCAGGCGCTGACGGATAATCAGGATTTCACGGGCCTGGATCTCGATGTCCGAGGCCTGTCCCTGCGCGCCGCCAGACGGCTGGTGAACCATCACGCGGGCATTCGGAAGGGCGTAACGGTGCCCCTTCTCGCCGCCTGCCAGAAGCAGGGATCCCATCGACGCAGCCTGACCGATGCAAACGGTGCTGACGGGGCAGCGGATGTACTGCATGGTGTCATAGATCGCGAGACCGGCGGAGACGACGCCGCCCGGGCTGTTGATGTAGAACGAGATTTCCTTGGTGGGGTTCACGCTCTCCAGATAGAGAAGCTGTGCGCAGATCAGAGACGAGACCTGATCATAGACGGGTCCGGTCAGGAAAATGATGCGCTCCTGAAGGAGACGCGAAAAGATGTCGAAAGAGCGCTCTCCGCGGGCAGTCTGCTCGACCACCATCGGCACCAGAGAGTTGCTAAACACCTCGAGGGGATCACGATCCCTAATGGTCATGCTGTCTGTTCCTCAATGCCCGATGGGCTTTCTTCTGTTCCCTAACATGGACCCGACATGGCGTTCCGTCAAAGGGAGCAGGCAGGAAAAAACGGGCACCCCGAAGAGTGCCCGCTGGTTCCCGCGCCGAAAGATCAGAGTTCGGCGGGCGGAATTTCGGCCAGTTCTTCCGGCGTCACTTCCTTGTCGGTGACGTCGGCCAGCTCGATCAGGTAATCGACGACCTTGTTTTCCAGGATCGGGCCACGGAGCCCTTCGACAGCCTGCGGGTTCTTGGAGAAGAACTCGAAAACCATCTGTTCCTGACCCGGATAACGCTGCGCTTCCTGCTGCATCGCACCAAGGAGTTCCTCGCGGGAAACCTGGATTTCCTGCTTGCGGCCGATTTCAGCCAGCAGCAGGCCAAGCTTTACGCGACGCTCTGCAATGCGACGGTAGTCAGCCTTGAGGGTCTCTTCGTCCTTGCCGGCATCTTCCTCGTCCAGACGACCGGCCTTGCGGTCTTCCTCGACGCGGGCCCAGATCTGGTTGAACTCGGCGTCAACCATGCTGGACGGAGCTTCGAAGTCCGTCTTCTCGGACAGGGCGTCCAGAAGGTCACGCTTGATGCGCAGACGCGACAGCTGCTGGTATTCACCTTCAGCCTGCTCGGTGATGATCTTGCGGATCTGCTCGAGGTTCTCGAAACCGATCGTCTTGGCCAGTTCGTCGTCGATGGCCGGATCAACAGCTTTCTTCAGGGACTTCGCCTTGACGTCGAAGGTCACGGCCTTGCCGGCCAGTTCGGCAGCCTGGTAGTCGGCCGGGAACGTCACGTTGATGACACGCTCTTCGCCAGCCTTCATGCCTTCCATCTGCTCGGCGAAGCCGGGGATGAAGCCTTCGCCGCCGATTTCGACGTTCACGTCATCAGCCGTGCCACCGTCGAACGGCGTACCGTCCAGCTTGCCCACGAAATCGACGCACAGGACATCGCCCTTGGCGGCCGGACGGTCTTCTTCGATCGTCTCGAACTTGCGGCTGCGACGGGCAACGTCGTTCAGAGCCTTGTCGACAGTCTCTTCGCTGACCTTGGCGCCAAGGCGCGTCAGCTTCAGGCCGGACAGGTCGGGAACTTCGATTTCCGGGAGAACTTCGGTCTCAACCTTGAATTCGAGATCCTTGCCGTCTTCGATGGCGGAGACCACGTCGACCTTCGGCTGCATGGCCGGACGGATCTTCTGCTCTTCGAACAGCTTGGCCGTGGCGTCGTTGACGGCTTCTTCAAGCAGTTCCGCATTCACGGACGCGCCATAGCGCTGCTTGACGAGGGAGGCCGGCACCTTGCCCGGACGGAAGCCCGGAAGCTTGATCGTCTTGGCGACTTCAGCGAGTCGCGCATCGCGGCGGGCCTGCAGGTCAGCAGACGGGACAACGACGGTGAAGGCGCGCTTAAGTCCTTCGTTGAGCGTGGGCGTAACCTGCATGAGCCAGGCGATCCTCTCGGTCGGTAGGTTGGTCAAATCTCTTTCTCGGGAAGCCGGGTTGGTGCGGGCGGAGGGACTTGAACCCCCACGACTTGCGCCACCAGAACCTAAATCTGGCGTGTCTACCAATTTCACCACGCCCGCAGCGCCTGGCTTCCAGGTTCGTGTTACCGAACCTCGGAAGCGCGGCCTTTAGCGCATGAAACGCCACTTCACAACAGGGAGGTGTCCGGCTTTTTGTTCAAAGCCTCATGCGCAAGACGCGTGGCAGCCGCACGCGCAGGCCCCAGTGGCAGGTCCAGATCCTCGGCAACAGGCCATCCGCCATGGGCCTTTCCGGCCTGGATCCCGGCTTCCCCATGCAGCCAGACACCCGCGCAGCAGCCTTCCCAGACATCCATTCCCGCAGCAAGCAACGTCCCGATCACACCCGTCAGGGTGTCACCGGAGCCTGCGGTCGCAAGCGCCGAAGAGGCATGAGTATTGATGGCAAGACGGCCATCGGGCGCTGCAATAATGGTATCCGGCCCTTTCATGACCACAACCGCATTGATGCGTTTTGCGGCTGACAGAGCAGCATCAAGCCGGCTGCCTTCGACCGGACCGAAGAGTTTGCGGAACTCCCCGATATGGGGCGTGATGGCTGCGACACCTTTCAGGCGGGACAGATCCTGCGCGCCCCATAACAGGGCACCGGCATCCGCAAGGACAGTGCGCTCCGCCTTCAGAAGCTGCGGAAGCGTGTCTGCAACTTCGTCCTCGGTGAGACCCGGGCCGCAGATCCAGACCTTGCGACGGGCATCTTCAAGGAGTTTGGACAACGGCGCATCGTCCACGATCAGGCCGGGATCGCCGAGTCGATAGGCCGGAGCCCCCTCACCTGCGGAAATCCGGACGAGCCCTGCCCCGCTGCGACGGGCACCGCGCGCCGAAAGACGCGTCGCTCCGGGCATTTCGGCACCCCCGCACAGACTGACGACGCCACGGCGGTATTTGTAGTCACCATCGCCAGAGACAGGCGGGGTCCACAGACCAGGCTGATTGTGCTGCACGACAGGCGTAATGCCTTCCCAGGCCTGTTCAGGCATGCCGATATCCGCGCAGATCACCTCGCCACACAGATCAGAGCCGGGTTGCAGGACATGGCCGGGGCGCGGGCGGACGAACGTAACCGTCAGAACGCAGTCGCGCGCTTTGCCCAGAATTTCCCCTGAAGCGCCGGCGACACCGCTTGGCATGTCGATTGCGACAACCTGACGGGCCGCCGCCAGAACCGACGCGACATCGTCGCTGACAGGGCGCTTCAGTCCGGAACCGAACACCGCATCCACGACCAGATCGGCACTGACCAGCTCTTCCGCGGCAAACGGCACCATCGGGCCTGTCCAGCAGGCGGCCATTGCGGCGGCGGGCGTACCGGGTTTCGGACTGGCAAGAGCCGCCACACGGACCGACCAACCCCAACGCGCCAGATTGCAGGCAACGACATAGCCGTCTCCGCCATTGTTTCCCGGACCGCACGCCACCGTTACGCGACAGGGTGAAAAGCGGTTGCGGATAACGCGAGCGACGGCCCATCCGGCATTTTCCATAAGCCGCGTGGATGGGAGAATGGCCGCAGCTGCGCGATCCATACGGTCGCTTTCCTCGGGGAGCAGCAATGCGAAGGGATGACTGGACATGACGGGGCGTTCTCCTGCTGTGTCTCATGACAGAAAGCATGACCGGCTTCTGCGTTGCTTTATCGTGATGGCCAGCCACGATGTGCCTGACGCGTTCCCTCTGGCGTTCATGGGGCCGCGTCGGGTATTCAGGGAAATGCTTCGGGAATGTTTTTCCCCTCTTTTCCAATTTTCAACCATGACGAGGATCAATGACAGGATCGATCATCTGGAGCCTCGTGCTCGCAATTCATGTGCTGTGCATGACTTACTGGGTCGGCGGGTCGATCTATTCGACGCTCGTCGTCCGCTCCACCGTCGGGCTGCTTGATCCGGGGCCACGGAACTCCGTCCTGCTTCAGGGCTATACGCGGTTTTTCCGTGGGCTCTATCAGGTCGTACCGTTCTCGTTGCTGAGCGGCTGGGCCCTGATTTTTCATGAAGGCGGTTTTGCGGCCGTGCCCTGGACCGTCAATGCGATGCAGCTTCTCGGCCTGGTCATGGCAGTGATCTTCATCCTGACCGTTCAGGGCCCGTTCCGTCGTGCACGACGCGCCATGCGTCCCCAGCCCGCCCTGTTCGACACCCTGCGCAGCCGGACGGCCATGATGGCAGGGCTGGGTGTGTTGACTATTCTTGTCGCAGCAATGGCACGCGGCATCTGAAATCGTATGCGATACGGCGCTTTTCGGGCCGTATCGCTTGCCATTCCTGCCATTTACCGATAACGCACCAGTTATAGCTGCGGGTAATTATCCCGCCCTCAACTCCGGCCCACGCCCGTCCGGGTGTGCACCGTCAACGAGAGTCTCGAGAGTCATTTGAGCGCGAAAACGACCTCCGGTCCTTCCAAGCCCCGTACGACTGCCCCCTCCAGACGCGGACGCACTTCTGCTTCGCGGACCGCTGCAGCCGAAACTTCCCCGAATATTGCAGAGACAGGCGAGACGCCTCCGGCCGCTGAAACTCCAGTCGCCAAGGCTCCGCGTACGCGCCGCTCGAAGACCGCCACCCCGGTCGCAGAAGAAGCAGGGGCAGCGAAGGCCACCACACGTCGTCCGCGCAAAACGGCATCGCCTGCGGTCGAGCCTGCTGCTGAGGACGCGGCTCCCGTTGCAAAGACCGCCGGACGTCGCCGGAAGGCTGCGGCAGCACCGGAAGTGACCGAAGATGCTGCTCCGGCGATTCCGGCTCCCCGTCGCCGCCGTACCGCGAAGGCGACAGAGGACGTGGCCGAGGTTACAGAAACCGCCGCTCCCAAACGCCGTGGTCGTCCCCGCAAGACGCCCGTTGTGGAAGAACAGCCTGTCGCAAAAGCGGTGACCGAAGACGTTGCCGAGACTCCTGCGGCGCCGCGTCGGCGTGGTCGTCCCCGCAAGGCGGATGCCGCTGCTGCCGCAACTCCCGTGGAGGCACCGGTAGAAAAGAAAACACGCTCGCCCCGTCGCAAGGCGGCTGCTCCAGTCAAAGAGCCTGCTGCCCCTGCCGCGGAAGAAACGCCTGCCGTTCAGGTCGAGCCGGCCAAAAAAGAAAAGGCTCCTTCACGTCGCCGTCGCGCCAAACCGGCTGCAGAAGAACCGGTTGCAATCGTCGAAGAGACCGTTGAGACGCCGGCCGTGGTCGAAACCGTGGCCGTTGTTGAAGCTGAAGACGCTTCCGACAAGCCGCGGTTCGCTGATCTTGGGCTGGGCGAGCCAATCATGCGCGCCATTGAGGAGCTGGGTTACGAACACCCTACTCCCATCCAAGCCCAGGCCATTCCCGAAGTCCTGAAGGGCCATGACGTTCTGGGCGTGGCCCAGACCGGAACCGGCAAGACGGCATCCTTCACGCTGCCAATGCTCCAGAAGCTGGCCGGCTCCCGCGCCCGCGCCCGGATGCCGCGCTCGCTGATCCTGGAGCCGACGCGCGAACTGGCACTGCAGGTTGCCGAGAACTTCAAGCTCTATGGCAAATATCTGCGCCTGACGCATGCGCTGCTGATCGGCGGCGAAAGCATGGCCGAACAGCGCGACGTGCTGAACCGTGGCGTCGATGTGCTGATCGCGACTCCGGGCCGCCTGCTGGATCTGTTTGGACGCGGTGGCGTGCTTCTGACGCAGACCAGCACGCTCGTGATCGATGAAGCCGACCGCATGCTGGACATGGGCTTCATTCCGGATATCGAAAAAATCGTGGGTCTCCTGCCCGCCCATCGCCAGACGCTGTTCTTCTCCGCCACTATGGCGCCGGAAATCCGCCGTCTGGCTGATGCCTTCCTCAGGCATCCGGTTGAAATCACGGTCTCCCGTCAGTCCTCCGTAGCCACGACGATTGAAGAAGCGCTGGTTATCGTGCCGGAAGACGAAAAGCGTCGTACGCTCAAGAAGCTGCTGCGCCGCGAAAACGTTCAGAGCGCGATCATATTCTGCAATCGCAAGCGCGATGTGGACATGATCCAGCAGTATCTGACCAAGCACGGAATCGAGGCCGGCCATCTTCATGGTGATCTGGCCCAGTCGCTTCGTTTCTCGACGCTGGAGCGTTTCCGGTCCGGGGAACTCAAATTCCTCGTATGCTCGGATGTGGCGGCACGCGGAATCGACATCGGCGGCCTGTCGCATGTTTTCAATTACGATCTGCCGTTCAACGCGGAAGACTATGTCCATCGCATCGGACGCACCGGCCGCGCGGGCAAGGAAGGCCATGCCTTCAGTCTGGCCACGCCGCGCGACCGCAAGCTGCTTGAAGCCATTGAAGCCCTGACAGGCAAGGTCATTGCACGTCCGGCCCTCGAAGGCATCACAACCGTGGACTGGGCTCCGGAAGAAGGCGAGCGTCGTCCGACGGAAGCTGCTCCTGCTGCATCGCAGGAGCCTGCGGAAGACGGAGAGCAGCGGGGACGCAAGCGTCGCCGTGGTGGCCGCAAGCGCAACCGTGGGGATCGCGAGGAGCATGAGACCGTTCAGGTGGCTTCGGTTGCCGTGGTCGAGGCGCCTGTCAGCCACCGTTCGGTTGAACTGGCTCCCGCCTTTGAAAACGATGGACCGAAGACCGGCTTTGGCGGTGACACGCCTGCGTTCATGCTGGTCCCACGCCGCAGGAAAGTGACGGTGTCCGCCAGCACCGATCCTGCCGCTCCTGTTCAGCATGATGGGCGCCATTACGGTAATGAATGAGACCCTGACCGGAGTTGCAGAACTCCGGATTGAAGGACTGGGTGCAGCAGGCGACGGCGTTGCGCATGTTGATGGTCAGAGCGTTTTCATTCCGGGTGCATTGCCCGGTGAAGACGTTCGGGCCCGCCTTGTTCCCGGCCATCCTGAACTGATCGAAGTCGTTCACCCTTCCCCTGAGCGTGTGACGCCTCCGTGCAGCCTGTTTGGTGAGTGCGGAGGCTGTGCATTGCAGCATCTTTCCCTTCCGGCTCTGCTGGACTGGAAGGCCCAGCGCGTCATGCGCGCCCTGACGGCGGCCGGATTTACTGATCTTCCGCCTGCTACGCTGTACCAGACGAAGCCACTGACGCGGCGACGCATGGACTTTGCAGTCCAGCGCGTTCCGGGCGGTGTGGTGATCGGACTGCATCGCCGGAATGGTGATCCGGTGGACATGACGGAATGTCACGTCCTGCATCCCGATCTTTTTGCACTCCTGCAGCCTCTGCGTGAGGTTCTGGGAAGTCTGGGCGCACTGACGGGGCGTGGAAGCCTGATGGTCAACCTGCTCGACAGCGGACCTGACCTGACGCTTCAGACTCCTGCTCCCCTGACGAGTGCCGACCGCCTTAAGCTGGCAGCATTTGCCCGCGAGCATAACCTGTCACGGATTTCCTGGCAGGATCCGAAAGATCTGGGCATTGAAACGGTGGCCCAGTCCGGTGCCGTCCGGGAAGATTTTGGTGGCGTGATCGTCTCACCGCCTCCTTCCGCTTTTCTTCAGGCCACTGCGGATGCCGAGAAGGCCATTGTTACCGCTGTTGTGGACGGATTGCCGTCGCTCAACAAAAAGGACGTGACGGTCGAACTGTTTGCCGGATGTGGCACGCTGACCTTTCCGATGTCCGAAAAAGGCCGGGTCATGGCCTATGAAGGCAATCTGGCAGCCGCGAACTGCCTGAAGGCTGCCTCCGGCGGACGCCGTGTGGATGGATTTCATCGGGACCTGGGGCGTCAGCCGCTTCTGCCGCATGATCTGAAATCGACGCGGGCCGTGGTTCTTGATCCGCCTTATGCAGGCGCCGGCGCGCAGACCATGCCTCTGGCCAAATCGGCCGTGCCAGACATCGTTTATGTGAGCTGCAATCCGGCTGCGCTTGAAAAAGACGGCAAGGCTCTGTGGAACGCAGGCTTTTCGGTCATCGGCCTGACGATCGTAGACCAGTTCCTGTGGTCCACGGAAGTCGAGGCCGTGGTCGTGCTGTCACGTGACGCGAAGCGGATCAGACGTGAAAACTCTCGCCGCAGCCGCAGCGACCTTTCTCGTTCGGATTCCTGAAAGTAAAACCGGATTCGAGGTCCTTGACCTCGTAATCCATGACAGTCCCGGTCAGGAACAGGGTCGCCTTGCGATCCACCAGCAGGGTGACATCCTGATCCTCGACCCGTTCATCAGTCGGCTGCGGGGCTGTCACGAAGTTCATTTCGTAAGACAGTCCCGAGCACCCGCGCGTTCCCACGCTGATGCGCAGGAGTTGGCCCTGATGGGAGCCTGCGTAAAGAGCTTTCAGGCGCTTGGCTGCCTGATCGGACAGGGTCATGAGGGCGGGCAGCGGGCGGCGCGTTGCGACGTCGGACATGAAGGTTTTTTCCGGATCAGAACATGTTGAGGGCAAGACGGGCATCGTCGCTCATGCGGCTCATGTCCCAGGGTGGATCCCAGACGATTTCGACCGTGGCCTGGGTAACACCCGGAACATGGGAGACAGCATCACGCACCATTTCCGGCAGTTCCTGCGCACTGGGACAGTTGGGCGCCGTCAGCGTCATCTCGATATGCACGCGGCCGTCATCATGCAGATCGATCGCGTAGATCAGGCCAAGCTCGTAGATGTTGACCGGGATTTCAGGGTCATACACCGTCGCGATGGCCGCGATGACCGCTTCCTGATCGGGCGCCGTCCCTGTTGCGGGGACAGCAGCTGTGTCTTCACTGGTTGTGATATCGGTCATGGCTTCACTCATGTGAGCATCATCCGGGCCCGTTCAAGGCCTTCGATCAGCGCATCGATCTCTTCAGTCGTGGTGTAGATGCCAAAGCTGGCGCGCGCCGTGGCATGAACGCCAAGACGACGCACCAGAGGTTCGGCACAATGCTGTCCGGCGCGGATGGCAATTCCAAGTTGATCGAGCAGGGTTGCCAGATCATGCGGATGCGCCCCGTCCATAATGAAGGAGATTACGCCCCCGCGCTCTTCCGGCTCGCCCAGAATGCGCAGACTATTGATCCCACGCATCTTTTCCAGAGCATAAGCGGTCAGCTCAGATTCATGGCGTGAAATGGCGTCATAGCCGATCTCTTCCACGAAGCGGACGGCCGCCCCAAGACCGATCGTCTCCAGAATGGCGGGCGTACCGGCCTCGAACTTGTGCGGAACATGCGCCCAGGTGGCACGCTCGAAGGACACGTTCTGGATCATGTCACCACCGCCCATGAAAGGCGGCATGATGTCCAGCAGCTCCATCTTTCCCCAGAGCGCCCCGATCCCCGTGGGACCGTAGAGCTTATGCCCGGTGAAGGTGAAGAAATCTGCTCCGATGGCCTGCACGTCGATCTTGCGATGAACCACCGACTGCGAACCGTCCAGCAGGATGCGCGCACCGTAAGCGTGGGCGATTTCCGTTAGTTTCCGGGCCGGTGTGATCGTTCCCAGCACATTGGACATGTGCGTGACTGCAACAAGCGCCACCTTGCCATCCGACAGGAGCGCTTCGTAAGCGTCCAGATCGATATCGCCGGTGTCATTGATGGGCGCGACCCGCAGCTCGATCCCAACACGATCCCGCAGCATGAGCCAGGGCACGATATTGGCGTGATGCTCAAGCTCGGAAATCAGAACTGCCTGCCCCGGCTTCAGCATGCTACCGAAACTGTGCGCCACGAGGTTGATGGCCTCGGTGCTGTTACGGGTGAAGACGATTTCCCGATGATCAGGCGCATTCAGAAGACGGGCCACGTCATGACGGGCCCGTTCATAGGCTTCCGTCGTGCGTTCGCTCATCCAGTGCAGGCCACGATGGATATTGGCATACTGGTGATACGCCGCATCCCGCATGGCCTCGATCACGACATCCGGCTTCTGGGATGAAGCCGCGCTGTCGAGAAAGACCAGAGGCCGACCATGAACGGTTTCGTTCAGGATCGGGAAATGGGCGCGGATTTCCGACATATCCATCCCGGTACGGCTGTCAGCGACGGTCATGATGTCATGCTCCGCAACAGCAGATCACGCAGACCTTCATCGGCAACGAGATCCAGCGCGTCGATCAGAAAGGCACGAACCAGAATGTCACGCGCCTCTGCTTCCGGAATACCGCGGGAGCGCAGATAGAAAAGCTGCTCGTCATCAAGCGCGCCAACAGTGGCTCCATGGCTGCACTTGACGTCGTCCGCGTAGATTTCAAGCTCGGGCTTGCTGTTGATCTGCGCCCGTTCGGACAGCAGCAGCGCCTGATTCATCTGGTAGCCATCGGTTTTCTGGGCCACGCGATCAACGAGGATTTTGCCTTGGAAAACACCCTGCCCCGCTTCGGACAGGACCGTCTTGACGGTCTGACGCGAGCTGCCATCGGGAGCGGCATGATGGATCATGGATGTCAGGTCGTTCAGACGCTGACCGTCGACGATCTGCACACCATTCACATGCGCCATGGCGTGAGGTGCGCCCAGTGTCACGACAGCTTCGTGACGCGCAAGGCTACTGCCCTGGTTCAGGGTAAAGCTGTCATATTCGCCCTTCTCCGCCACATCGGCCGAGACAATGGCGAGATGCGTGCCGGTCAGGCTCTCACGCTGTACCTTGACGTGACGCAGGGTCGCTCCCTTGCCCACGACGATGTCAAAGCGGGGATTGGCGATATAACGCCCCTCACCTGCGCTGACATCGTACAGTGTCAGGGACGCGCCGTCTTCCAGCACGATGCGGTGCTGAAGATGCGTCGAAACATCCTGCCCATCGGAGAGGCTGACAAGCGTCAGAAGACCGGCATCCGTTCCGGCGGGAACACGAATGTCGAGACCTCTTTCGCCAAGCGCCGTATTCAGCGTCGCGGAAAACACTCCCTTGAGTGTAGAGACATTTTCCGAAGCCTGCCGGACGGCTTCCGGCAGAGCCGACAACGCGTCCAGCAGCTCGCCATTGCCATAGACCACGCGGGCGCCCGTTTCAGGCAGAACCAGACGCTCCAGCAGCGCAGTGGCGGTTTCGGTCGTCAGGGGCGCAGCCTTCTGCCACGCCGTATCCGCGATCGAACGCAGCGGCGTATAACGCCAGGCTTCGACGCGGCGCGTCGGCAGGCCCGTTTCAGCCAGAGCCGCACCGTGCCCGGCGGCACGCGCAACGAACGCCTCCAGAGCCGGAGCAGCGTTCTGCGTCACGGTTGGGGCTCCGCTCACGCTGCCGCCTCGAGGAACTGGGTATAGCCCTGCTTCTCAAGCGTCTTGGCGATGTCGGGGCCTCCGCTGTGAATGATGCGGCCATGCGCCATGACATGCACGCGATCCGGCACGATGTAATCGAGCAGGCGCTGGTGATGGGTGATGACCAGAGCAGAGAAATCCGGGCTGCGCAGGGAGTTCACGCCTTCAGCGACAATACGCAGGGCGTCGATGTCCAGACCGCTGTCCGTCTCGTCAAGAATGGCGAAAGACGGCTGGAGCAGACGCATCTGGAGCACTTCGTTGCGCTTCTTCTCACCGCCCGAAAAGCCGACATTGACCGCACGCTTGAGCATGTCATCGGACATGGACAGGTGCTTGGTCTCGGCACGGACAGCCTTGAGGAAGGCCACGGCATCCAGCTCCGCTTCACCACGCGCCCGGCGAACGGCGTTGACGGCCGTGCGCAGGAAGTTCGCGTTGTTCACACCCGGCAGTTCAACCGGGGACTGGAACGCCAGGAACAGGCCCAGAGCAGCGCGCTCTTCAGGTTCAAGAGCCAGAAGATCCTGCCCCTTGAACGTAGCCGATCCACCTGTAACTTCGTAGTCATCACGACCGGCGAGCACATAGGACAGCGTGGATTTACCCGAACCGTTCGGGCCCATGATGGCATGGACTTCACCCTTGGGGACTTCGAGATCGAGCCCCTTGAGGATATCCTTGGGGGTACCGTCGGCGTCGATGCGGGCCTGGAGACCCTGAATTTTCAGAAAATCGCTCATATTAACCCACACTTCCTTCGAGGCTGATCTGCAGAAGCTTCTGCGCCTCGACCGCGAATTCCATCGGGAGCTCTTTGAGCACCTCGCGGCAGAAACCATTGACGATCAGACCGACTGCATCTTCTTCCGACAGGCCGCGCGAACGGCAGTAGAAGAGCTGGTCTTCGGAGATTTTGGACGTGGTCGCTTCATGCTCCACGCGCGCCGTCATGTTACGGCTTTCGATATAGGGCACCGTATGCGCGCCGCACTGGTCGCCAATCAGGAGGCTGTCACACTGCGTGAAATTGCGTGCGTTCCGCGCCTTCGGCTGCATGCGGACCAGACCGCGATAGGTGCTGTCAGAGTGCCCGGCGGAAATGGTCTTGGCGATGATCGTCGAACGCGTATTCGGCGCCAGATGGATCATCTTCGTGCCCGTATCGGCCTGCTGGTGATTATTGGTCACCGCAACCGAATAGAACTCGCCAACCGAGCCTTCGCCAGCAAGAACGCAGGACGGATATTTCCATGTGATGGCAGATCCGGTTTCGACCTGCGTCCAGGAAATCTTGGAGCGCGCGCCACGGCAGATGCCACGCTTGGTGACGAAGTTGTAGATGCCGCCACGGCCTTCATCATCGCCCGGATACCAGTTCTGGACGGTGGAATACTTGATTGAGGCGTCTTCCATCGCGATCAGCTCGACCACTGCCGCATGAAGCTGGTTTTCGTCACGCTGTGGTGCCGTGCAGCCTTCCAGATAGGAGACGGTGGCACGGTCTTCCGCGATGATGAGCGTACGCTCGAACTGTCCCGTATTGCGCGCATTGATGCGGAAATAGGTGGACAGTTCCATCGGGCAGCGCACACCTTCAGGGATGTAGACGAACGAGCCATCGGTAAAGACAGCCGAATTCAGCGCCGCGAAGAAATTGTCTCCGGCCGGGACGACAGTGCCCAGATATTTCCGGACCAGTTCGGGATATTCACGAATGGCGTCGGAAATCGGGCAGAAGATCACACCGGCTTCGGCAAGCGTCTTGCGGAAGGTCGTTGCAACGGACACGCTGTCGAAAACGGCATCCACGGCGACAGGCAGACGCTCCTCGGCACCTTCGACACCCGCAAGCAAAGCCTGCTCATGCAGGGGAATACCCAGCTTGGCATAGGTTTTGAGCAGCTCGGGATCGACTTCCTCGAGGCTCTTGGGGCCGGGCTTCTTCTTGGGCTGTGCGAAGTAATGCGCGTCCTGGTAGTCGATCGGCGGGTGATGGATATGGGCCCAGGTTGGCTCTTCCATTTCCAGCCAGGCACGGAAGGCCTTCAGACGCCAGTCCAGCATCCACTGCGGCTCACCCTTGCGCTCGGAGATCAGGCGCACCGTCTCTTCGTTGAGGCCCTTGGGCGCGATATCCATCTCGATATCGGTCTCGAAACCCCATTCGTAGCTGGATTTCGCGAGTTTTCCGACTGTCTCGCGGGTTTCCGTCACGGCTGGCATGGTATGTTGTCCTTAACTGACCGCGTCGGTCACAGAGGAGGTCTCCGCTCCAACGGGGGCGACAGGTGCAGTTGCGGGACCACGCTTTGGCAGGCGCTCCGCGCGACGGCCCATATCCGCCAGTGTGATGCTGTTGAGTGTATTGAGAATGGCATCGTTCACGACATCCCACTGACCGGAGAGACCGCACAGGGAACTGTGCTCGCACTCGCGACCGTCACAGCAGGCTGTGATGGCAATCGGTCCGTCCACCGCGGCGATAACGGCCGCAACGGTGACTTTTTCAAGCTCACCGGACAGACGGTATCCGCCTCTTGCACCACGATGGGAAAGCACCAGTCCGCTGGAGGCCAGACCCTTGAGAAGCTTGGCGACGGTAGGTTCGGGGACGCCGGTTTCCACCGCAAGAGCTGCTGCTGTTGCCAGTCCTTCGTGACGACCGAGATGGACCAGAAGGACAGTGGCGTAATCGGCCAGTTTTGACAGCCTCAGCATCGCTTGCACACTCACATCTTGTTCTAATTCAAGACTTGCTAAGTCCTGATTTGTTCCAAATGGCCCATACCGGAGCAAAGGTCAAGACTTCTGTGCCCGACCTGCTCCAGACATGGAATGTTACACACCAAAAAACAGTCGGGAAACGCCGTCGAGCGCCGCTCCGGCAAGAAATCCGACGACTGTGCCATTTATGCGGATATAGGCGAGGTCACGCCCGACACGCGACTCCAGCCGGTTAGCAAGGTCAGTTCCGTCCCACCCCGCCATGACGGCCGCGATGAAGCCCGACAGCTTCTCGCGCAGACCCGGGAGGATCCGCTGAACGGTGCTTTCAACGGCCTGATTGACCTTCAGACGCAGGGACGCATTGGAACGCAGGGCACTGGCAAGCTGGACGATGGCAGCATCAATGACGGTGGCACTCCAGCCATCCTCGCGTCCGCTGTCCTCCTCCACCATGCGACGCAGACGGTCCCACAGCTCCGAACTCCAGCCCTTGAGACTGGTATGGGTCAGGACAGACGTGATCGTATCGGCCATGGCCTTGCGACGCGCAGGATCATTTTCGATGCGATCGATCTCGCCACGGACCCAGGTGGTAAACCCATGTCGCAGATCCGAGTCCATTGGATCGACCCGCTCGAACTCGGCATGGAGCGCCATGAGAACACGACTTGCGACCGAGCCGCCGATGGCCCAGCCCAGAAAACGCCCGCCCTGCTCGCGAACGCGCTCTTCCACGAAATGACGCAGATCCGACTCCCGGGAGGTCACGGTCGTTTTGATGCGCTCAAGCAGGAAGGACAGGACTTCCTGATGCATCTCGCTGTCCACCATGGCGCGCATGCCACGCGAGACCAGTGGCGCCATTTCCTCACCGTTCAGCAGGACCGGCAGAGCGCGGGACAGGGCGGCCTTGGCGCGTCCGTCTTCCATGCGATCAAACATCAGGGGAATGGCAGAACGCATGCTGGTGACAAGCGTTTGGCGCGTTGCCGGCTCACTCAGCATGTCGGCAATCAGCCCGGAAAGGTCGATTTTCGACAGAGCCCGTCGCACGTCCTCTTCGGTAAAGAACTGGCCCGAAATAAAGCGGCCCAGCGCCTGCCCGAGGCGTTCCTTCTGGCGCGGCAGAATGGCGGTATGGGGAATGGGAAGGCCCATCGGGTGGCGAAACAGCGCCGTGACAGCGAACCAGTCAGCCAGACCGCCGACAACCCCCGCCCTTGAACCCGCACGCAGCAGACCGAAAGCGAGACTGCCATCACCGATATGACGCGCCGCCGCCAGGGTGGTCCCGGCAGCAAGCACGCCCATACCTACCAGCAGGCCGCCCGCCATGAATCGGGGTGACAGACCTGCAAGGCCGGATTTTCGGGAAACGGGAGGAGACATGTCCGCGTGCATGAGCGCACCGATAGCATTATCCTGACGGGCTGTCGCGTCCAGAGCGCGGTTGCACTCGATGGCTGGGCGTGAAAAGTATTGCAGCCCGTTTTCGTTCCATTTTTCTTTTTTCCGCAGAAGCGAGACTGCTCCCGATGTCTGACTGCGCCTCCCGGCTCGATCCGTCCCTCCATGACCGTATTGACGCCATGACGTCACGGCTTCTCCATGAGCGCGATGGCCTCGCAGACCTGATTGCATCCATCGGACAGGGCCTCTCTGCCGATGACGGGAGCGAAGACAGGACGCAGCTGACCGAGATCGAGAATGTCGTCCGCGCCCTGCGTGACGAACACTTCGTGGAGCGGGCCGCGCATCTGCGCTCTTATGTCGGGCTTGATACGGCCGATCCGCAGAGCCGTCTGGAAGCCGTAGCAAAGCGCCTTGTCGAGCAGGCCCCGGATGCGACCTCCCTGACCGTCCCCAAAATTGCGGCGGTTTTTACGGCTCATCCGACCTTCGCGCTCGCCGATGGCGTCTACGATATCCTCACACATCGTGCCGAAAATCCGGAACTGCCGGTGCCGTGCCTGAAGACGCATCGCCGTCCCGCGCCGCCAACACTGGCGCAGGAGCAGGCTCTGGCGCTGGCAGCCATCCTGCGGGGACGGGACGCTCTGGATGATCTGACGCAAGCGCTGCTCCGCGAAATGGCCGAGCGCTGGTCTGGCGAAGCCGGTCAGATCGATCCCTCCCCTGTCATTCTGGCAAGCTGGGTCGGGTTCGATACTGACGGGCGCAATGACATCGGCTGGTGGGATACGCTGCGCATCCGGCTTGAGCTGAAATTCTCGCAGCTCCACCGTCTGACGGACGGGCTGGAGCGGCTGGGATTGCAGGACAGCGCACTCGCCATGCGCGCACGCCGGGCGATCGAGGCGGTCAAGACGCAGCATGCTGCCTGCCCGACCGGCAAGGATGCGGCTCCGGAAATCATCAAGGATTTTGCGCAGACGCTGATTGCCTTCCGCGAGAAGGCCTTGCTTGATGCCTCCGAGCTTCTACCGCTGTTTCAGGACGCATCGGTCGGGCTGGATGATGAGGCCAAAATGCAACTGCGGACCATCCGTGCCGGGTTCATGAACCACGGCCTCGGGATTGCGCGCATTCATACACGACTGAATGCCGCACAGATCTACAACGTTGCCCGCACCCGGCTGGGCCTGATCGATGACCCGGCCCTGCCCTCGCGTCGGCGCGTTCTGCTGGCCAAGATCGACGAAGCACTGTCAAACCTGCAGCCGCGGGCTGTGGATTTCGGCTCCCTGCTGGTCGAGCCCGCCTCTGCCGCACGGCTGATGATGACAATGGCGCAGATCCTCAAGCACATCGACACGGGATCCCCCATCCGCTTCCTCATTGCCGAGACCGAAAGCGGCTATACGCTGCTGGCCACCCTTTGGCTGGCACGTCTGTTCGGGATCAAGGACCATCAGATCGAGATATCGCCGCTTTTCGAGACCGAAAGCGCGCTCGAAAATGGCGAGACCATCCTTGAAGAAGCCTTCCGCTCCAGCCACTGGCGGGACTACCTGCGGGCGAACGGGCGCCTGTCGCTTCAGTTCGGCTATTCCGATTCGGGCCGTTATGTCGGGCAGCTCGCAGCAACCAATCTGGTCGAGCGCCTGCGGATGCGGACCCTGTCCCTGCTGGCGGAGCATGACCTTGAGGACGTTTCCCTGACGCTGTTCGATACGCATGGCGAGAGCATCGGACGGGGTGCGCATCCGTTCAGCCTGCGCCAGCGTCTGGACTATTTCTCCCCGACCCGCACGCGCCTTGCCATGCGGGAAGCCGGGATTGGCTGCCGCGTCGAGACGGCCTTTCAGGGCGGTGACGGCTACACGCTGTTCGGTACCAAGGCGCTTGCGGCTTCCACGATCGCAACTCTGGCGGAACACACAGCCGAAATCCCGCAGGACACACAGGACCCCGTCTATGAGCGGCCTGACTTCGCGTCGGATTTCTTCTCCACCATCGCACTCGACATGGGCGCGCTTGTGGATGATCCGGGTTATGCGGCACTGCTGAGTGCATTTGGCCCCGCCCTGATTGACAAGACGGGATCCCGCCCTTCTGCACGCCAGTCCGATGCCGCGACCGTCACACGCATCACGCATCCGGGTCAGCTCCGCGCCATTCCCAACAATGCAATCCTCCAGCAGCTCGGCTGGTGGGCAAATGTGTTGCACGGTCTTGGAAACGCGGCACAGCGGCATCCCGAGACATTCGAACATTTCGCCACGGACTCCTCGCGCTTCCGCGAAGCCATGGATTTCGCACGGCAGGCTCTGGCGCATTCCGATCTGGATGTCCTTCGGACCACCATTCATCAGCTTGATCCCGGCACCTGGCTGGATCGCGCGGCAAAAGCACAGAGCGACGAAGAGCGTCAGAGCCTGCTGTGCATTTCACACGGTCTGGAGCTGCTGCGCTTCTGGGCCAGTGGCCCGGCCATGTTCCGCCGCATCCAGACCGATCATATCGCTCTGCGCGCCGCGTGGCCGGACGCACCGCGTATGGACGCCCGCGAGAAGCTCCTTCACGCCATCCGCTTTGCCCTGATCGACAGATTGTGGGAACTTTCAACGCGCATCCCCTATTTCGGCCCCCGCAACAGCCTGACACGCGAAGCGATCACAAACCTGATCCTCTGCCTGGACGTGCCACGTGCACTGCACCTGCTGGAGGATCTGTTCCCGATCACGGCGCCGAGTGTCGCCAATCTCGACTTCGGAGAGCCGGGGGATGCTGCCGAGGCCGCAGGTTTCGCGCGTGAGCATGAAGAGATCTTCGAGCCTCTTTCGCGCTGTTTTGCCCTGCTGCGCGAGGTCGGCGTTGCCATCATGCATGCCAACCGGGCTTTCGGCTGAGGAATGATACGCGAACGGAACTCTTGTTCAGAAAGGCTGCGTGCGTTTAAAAAGCTCGCGTAACAAACCCTAACGAAAGTTCCTCTGCATGCTTCGCAAGGCCCTTCTTCTGGGTGCAGCCATGATGGCTGTGCCGGCTCTGGCCGCAGGTCCCGCAACACCGGCACCCAATGCTGACAGCGTGACGAACGGAACGGTAACGGTCAATGGTGCCACCATCCCCTACCGGGCAGTGGCAGGCACCATTCTGGTTCATGGCGCCGACTATAATGATTCCAGCGATGTGCTGGCGAAGCGTGGCACCAAGCTCGATGCCGGCAAGGATGACGACAGCAAGAATGCGCCGGTCGCCTCCATGTTTTACACCGCCTATTTCAAGGAAGGCGTTCCCGCCGAAAAGCGTCCGATTACCTTCCTTTATAACGGGGGTCCGGGCTCGGCCTCCGTCTGGGTTCACATGGGCACGTTCGGACCCCGCCGGGTAAACACGCCGGGCGATACCCATCTGCCGGCCGCCCCTTACGCGCTCATCAACAACCCGCAATCCCTGCTGGACGTCTCGGACGTCGTCTTCATCGACGCGCCGGGAACAGGCTTCTCGCGGATCGCGGGCAAGGATGCGGCAAAGGAATTTCTGGGCGTCGATGGTGACGGTGAGGCCTTCACGCACTTCATCTCGAAGTTTCTGGCCAAATATCACCGCTACAATTCGCCCAAATACCTGTTCGGCGAGAGCTATGGCACGATGCGCTCGGCCGTGGTCATCAATGACCTCGAGCAGGATGAGAATATCGATTTCAACGGCGTGATCCTGCTGTCGCAGATCCTGAACTACGACAACAGCGATGACAGCCCGCAGTTCAATGCAGGCGTTGACGATCCGTATGTGCTGGCCCTGCCGACCTACGCCGCAACGGCCTGGTATCATCACTGCCTGCCGGCCGAACATCCGGACCTGAAAGCCTTCCTGCATGAGGTCGAGCATTTCGCAATGACCGACTACACGCTGGCCCTGCGTCAGGGTGCGGATCTGCCGGACGATCAGCGTCAGGCCATTGCGGCAAAGCTGCATGACTACACAGGTCTGCCGGTTGATTACATTCTACGGGCAGATCTGCGCGTCAATGGCGGCGAATTCGATCAGCAGCTTCAGGCGAAGACCGGTATGGCCACGGGTCGTCTGGACACGCGCTACTCAAGCCCGACAATCGATCCGATGAGCCAGGAAGTGGATTATGATCCGCAATCCAGCGCCATCAGTTCGGCCTATGTCACGGTCTTCAACGACTACGTTCGCAACACACTCAAATACGGCACGGACGAAGATTATCGCCTCTATAACAGCCAGGGCCACTGGGACAGCCATCATCACCAGCCAGGCCACGGTTATCAGCCCAAGGGCGAGCCAAACGTCATGACGGATCTGGCCATGGCGATGAAGACCAACCCGAACCTGCATGTCATGCTCAATGCCGGCTATTACGATCTCGCGACGCCTTACTTTGAGGGCGTGTACGAGATGAAGCATCTGCCGATGCCGAACAGCCTGCAGAAAAACATCGAATATGCGCAGTACACATCCGGCCACATGGTCTATGTAGACCCGAACACGCTGCAGCAATTGCACGATAACGTCGCGGCTTTCATCCGCCGCACGGACAATCTGCACTGATCCATAGCGCGGTCAGAACAAACACCATGAAAGTCGGCGGTGGGGAAACCTTCCGCCGCCTTTTTTATTTCCGGCGTTACGCCCGGACTGGCCAGCCGATCCGGACAAGCACGTCGTCGGGTCCGTTAACCGCGAACTCATACATTCCCCAGGGCTTCAGGGACGGCCCTTCTTTCTCGATGATCTGATCTGCGAAAGCCTGCGCCAGGGCATCCACGTCCGGTCGGCGGAAATAAAGTCCGAACGGATTGCGCCCCGCTTCGACCCAGCCGGGAACCGCCTGTGTAAGATGAAGTTCCGCACCGTCCGGAGTTTGTAAAATCCGGTACTCCGACACACCACCATCAGGCGCAGAGAACCCCAACAGAGCAAAAAACTGTTCTGCCTGAAGAATATCGTTCACTGGCAGGATGGCAATGACCGCTGTCCGGGCTTCGAAGTCAGACATGACTGTCACCTTTGCATGAAAGAACGCACAAAAAACCCCGCCAGATTGCTCTGGCGGGGTCTGATGTTTCACCGGGGTGAAGAAATCAGGCGGACTTTGCGATGATTTCTTCAGCCACGTTGCGCGGCACCGGATCGTAGTGGTGGAACTGCATGGTGAAGGATGCACGACCCTTCGTTGCAGAACGCAGGTGCGAGATATAGCCGAACATTTCCTTCAGCGGCACCTGTGCACGGATCATGACGGTCGAACCGGCAGTTTCCTGGCTCTGGATGATGCCACGGCGACGGTTAAGATCGCCCACGACGTCGCCGACGTGATCGTTCGGCGTCGTGATTTCCACGTCCATGATCGGCTCGAGGATCACCGGACCGGCGTTCTTCATGCCTTCACGGAAGCAGGCCTTGGCGGCGATTTCGAAGGCCAGAGCCGACGAGTCAACGTCATGGTACTTACCGTCGAGCAGCGTGAACTGGAAGTCCACGGTCGGGAAGCCGGCGAGAACACCCGTGGTGCTCTGCATGCGGATGCCCTTTTCGACGGCCGGGATGTATTCCTTCGGAACCGTACCGCCGACGACCTTGTTCGTGAAGATGATCTCATCCGGCTTGTCAGACGGAGCGAACTCGATCTTGACTTCAGCGAACTGACCCGAACCACCCGACTGCTTCTTGTGGGTGTAGGTCTCGACATGCGGCTTCGTGATCGTCTCACGATAGGCCACCTGCGGTGCACCGATGTTGGCATCGACGCCGTATTCACGACGCAGACGGTCAACGATGATGTCCAAGTGAAGCTCGCCCATGCCGGACAGGATGGTCTGACCCGTTTCCTGATCGGTCTTCAGATGCAGGGACGGATCTTCGGCCGTCAGCTTCTGCAGAGCCAGCGTCATCTTCTCGACGGCGTCCTTGGTCTTCGGCTCGACGGAGATGTCGATGACCGGGACCGGGAACTGCATGCGCTCCAGCACCACCGGATCGGAAGCATCGGCAAGCGTGTCACCCGTGACGGTGTCCTTGAGGCCCACGAATGCGGCGATGTCACCGGCACCAACAGACTTCACTTCCTGACGCTTGTCGGCATGCATCTGGAACATGCGGCCAACGCGTTCCTTGTGACCCTTCGTCGTGTTCAGGATGGTGTCACCGGAGTTCAGGACGCCACGATAGACGCGAACGAAGGTCAGCGTGCCGTACTTGTCGGAGATGATCTTGAACGCCAGGCCAGCGAACTTGCCATCCGGATCGACCGGAACGATCGGCAGGAAGTCTTCATCGACTTCTTCGTCTTCCGGCGGCGCAATACGGATGCCTTCGACTTCGTCAGGAGCCGGCAGGTAGTCGATGACGGCGTCGAGCAGGGGCTGGACACCCTTGTTCTTGAAGGCCGTACCGCACATGACGGGACGGAATTCACCGGAAATCGCACCCTTCTTGATGCACTTCTTGAGGGTTGCGACGTCGACGTCACCTTTCTCGAAGTACTCTTCCATGGCAGCGTCGTCGACGGCAAGAGCCGTGTCGAGCAGCGTCTGGCGGGCTTCCTCGGCCTTTTCCTTCAGGTCAGCCGGGATTTCTTCGTAGTGGAACTTGGCGCCGAGTTCGCCGCCTTCCCACACGATGGCGCGCATTTCGACCAGATCGACCACGCCAACGAAGTTTTCTTCGGCGCCGATCGGGAGCTGCAGCGGCACTGCAACGATGTCGAGCTTCTCCTTCAGCGTGCTGAAGGCGTAGTAGAAGTCCGCACCGGTACGGTCGAGCTTGTTGATGAAGATGATGCGCGGAACGTTGTAACGGTCAGCGAGGCGCCAGTTCGTTTCGGACTGCGGCTGCACGCCGGCCACGCCTTCGATCACGAAGATCGCGCCATCGAGCACGCGGAGCGAACGGTTGACTTCGATGTTGAAGTCGATGTGGCCCGGGGTGTCGATGATGTTGATGCGGTGGTCGTTCCACTCACACGTCACGGCTGCCGAGGTGATCGTGATGCCACGCTCACGCTCCTGCGCCATGTAGTCGGTCGTGGTGTTGCCTTCGTGGACCTCACCGATCTTGTGAGAGACACCCGTGTAATACAGGATACGCTCGGTCGTCGTGGTCTTACCGGCATCGATATGCGCGGTAATACCGATGTTGCGAATCTTCGAGAGAGCCGATTTGGCTTCCTGAACGCTTTCGGACACGGAGAACCTCCAAAATACAATGAAAGGTGTTTCAGCCTGAACCGAAACACCTCCGCTGCGGCCCTGTGAAAGGGCCGAACCTGATTTATCCCAGTGGCGGCTGAATGACGCAGACCGCCATGGTTTTCAAGAGCAATCTTGTGACCAAACCTAAAGTTCGGCAAAAATTCCTCAGGCGGTCTGGGCAGCCTTGCGTTCCTGAGCGCGCAGGATACGGCGCTTGATGACCTGGGCTTCCGTCGGGAGCTTGCGGTTCGGCGTACCCAGCAGGAACGAATCCAGCCCACCGTTGTGCTCGACCGTGCGGATACCGTTGGTGGACAGGCGCATGCGCACAGAAGCACCGAGAATATCGGAGATCAGCGTGGTCTCCTGCAGGTTCGGGAGAAAACGACGGCGGGACTTGTTATTGGCGTGGCTGACGTTGTTGCCCGTCAGCACGCCCTTGCCCGTGATCTGGCAACGGCGAGACATGGTGGTACTTTCCTCGATGCTGGATGACGCAGGACAGCGAGGTCCGGCGTGTTCCGTAAATCAGGCGCGGCTTATGACGTAAGGTTGGGGCCTTCGTCAACCCCTGACTACGCTTTCTCCGGCCTGTGCGGCCCACATTGCGGCATAATGGCCACCTGCGGACAGCAGTTCCATGTGGCTTCCCTGCTCCACCACGCGCCCCGCGTCAAGCACCACAATGCGATCAGCATCCTGAACGGTGGAGAGACGATGCGCCACGATGATCGTCGTGCGCGCCTGCGAAAGCACCGCCAGTTCTTTCTGGATGGCGACTTCCGTGCGGGTATCGAGCGCGCTTGTGGCTTCGTCCAGAAGCAGGATGCGCGGGTCTTTAAGAATAACGCGGGCGATGGCTACCCGCTGCTTCTCGCCACCGGAGAGCTTGAGTCCCCGCTCCCCCACAACAGTCTCGTAGCCGTCGGGTAATTCCCGAATGAAGGCATCGATCTGGGCGCTGCGAGCGGCTCTTTCAATATCCTCGGGTGACGCAGACAGATCACCATAGGCAATGTTTTCGCCGATGCTGGAATTGAAGAGCACCGTATCCTGCGGGACCGTACCGATGATGTTCTGGATGTCGGTCGGTGCAATGTCGCGCAGATCATGGCCGTCAATGCAGACCGCACCTTCCGTCGGATCATAGGCACGGGTCAGCAGGCGACCCAGAGTAGATTTACCCGAGCCCGTATGCCCGACGATGGCCAGAGAGGTTCCTGCGGGGACATTTATGGAAACGTCATGCAGGATCTGTCGGGCCGGGCTGTAGCCGAAGGAAACATGCCTGAACTCGACAGCTGCCGCACCCGCTTCCGACAGCTTGCCGGGAAGATGCACCGGCTGGGGGGCATGGGTGATTTCGGAGCGGACGGCGAGCAGTTCGAGATAGTTTTCCAGATCGACGCGCGCATTGCGCCAACCTGCACTCACATAGTTCAGGGCGCCTACGGATGAATAAAGGCCGCTCAGATAGCTGCCGATCAGGACGAACTGGGCCACGGCCAAACGATGCGCCACGATGTCATGGGCGGCCATCGCGAGAAGGGTTGTTGTCGTGGCGGCGATCAGGATGCCACGGCTGACTTGGGACAGGCTGACATAACGCTGGAGGCTGATCTCGGCCTGACGGAGGTCTCTACGCGCAGCATCATAACGGGCAATTTCATGCGGTTCGTTGGCGAAGCTGCGGACCGTCTCAAAGTTCAGGATGCTGTCCACAAGCTGGTGCTGGGCTTCATTGCTGGCACGGTTACGGGCGCGTCTCGCCGTCATCCGAAGGCGGGTGAACACGTAAGAGACGGCAGAATACAGTCCCAGCGCGACCAAAAGCAGGCAGACATAACGCCAGTCAAAGATCTTCAGAATGACCGTCAGCGTCATGATGAGTTCGATGACGTTGGGCAGGACGTTGAACAGCGCCAGGGACAGCAGCGTTCCGACAGCATCGGCACCACGGTCAAGCGTGCGGGTCAGCGAACCCGTCTGACGATCCAGATGGAAGCGGACGCTCAGATCATGCAGATGCCGCAGGCCGAGCACGGCGACACGGCGCTGGAGATCCGTTTCAACAGGTTTGACCAGAAGTTCCCGTAACGGGGTCGCCAGCCCGGAAATGATACGGATGACGGCATACTGGGCGATCAGCCAGACCGGAACGGCCAGAAGCGTTTCCGGACGCGACAGGCTGCTGACCATGCGGCTGAAGAGCCAGGGCGTGGCGACGGCCGTGCCGCTCTCGACCAGAAGAATGACGAGTGCAAAACCGATGCGTGTAGCGTCAGGCCAGAGCTTTTCGGGCCGGATCATGGGCCACAGAACCCGCAGGGAAAGAGCTTCGGAGGTCGAATCGGTTTTCTTGAACATGTGCAGACTATGGGAAGTGCAGGCGATGCTTTGCAAATGGCTGCCTGCATGCGACATATTGGACTGTGTCTGACAAATCCTTATCCCCTGTCCTCGAACCCTTTCTCCGCCATATCGCGGCCTGCAACAGCGCGGTCCTGCCAGGTGGTCGTCTCCCGTTTTTCTGTGGGACGGAGCAGATCGGCTGGATCAGCCCTTTAACAGCGCAGGCGCTTGAAACACTCGGCCTTCAGCAGGATCGGGGTTTCGGGGTAAAGACTGGTGCGGAGCTGTTCCCGCTCTCCCGGACGCTTTGCGAAATGGGACTTTATGCCTCCCATGACGAAGCTTTTGACGTTCGCAACGACAATGGCCTCGTGCTGGGACAGGTGGACCGCGGCGCCATTCCCGTTCTGGGGCTGGCGGCCGAAGGTGTGCATCTGAACGGACTGGTTGAACGCGCAGACGGACTTTTCCTGTGGGTAGCCCGCCGCAGCATGAGCAAGCGGCTGGACCCGGGAAAGCTGGACCATCTGGTGGCAGGCGGCATGAGCACGGGTCTCGATCCGCAGACGACGGTCGTCAAGGAAGCACAGGAAGAGGCTGGTATTCCGGCCGAACTGGCGGCAACGGCCCGGCCCGTCAGCCGGATCGAATATGCGCTGGAGCGTCCTGAAGGGCTGCGGCGCGATGTCCTGCACTGTTACGATCTGCTTTTACCGGAGAAGTTCGTGCCGGTCGCGGAAGACGGCGAAGTGGAAAGCTTTCACCTCATGCCAATTCAGGACGTCATGGCGCTGGTACGAGACACTGATTCATTCAAGTTCAACGTCAATCTTGTCCTGATCGACCTGTTCATTCGCCGGGGCCTGTTCGCACCTGCAGAGGCTGACATTCTTCGGAATTCCCTGGCAGGACAGCCTCGGTGAAAAAGGGACTGCCTTTGCTGGCTCTCACGGCTCCGCTGCTCGGCGGCTGCATCGTGCCGGTCAGTGTCACACCCAATCTGTGCCGAGAAATCCAGACCCATGACGGCATGCAGATCCGGCTGATGTTCGGCCTGACGCGGCCGGATGGCAGCATCGTAGATGGTGACGAGTGGCAGACTTTCGTGGACAGCGAGATCACACCACGCTTTCCGACAGGATTTACCGTCTTTGATGGTCAGGGACAGTGGTATGATGCAGCCGGGCATAGGGTAATCCATGAAACCTCCCGAATCGTCTGGATCGTGGCCCCCTCCTCGGACCGCAATCTTCAGCCTTATCTGAAAGCCATCCGCCAGGCCTATCAGAAGCGTTTCAGCCAGCAGGCCGTTGGACTGGCCATTCAGTCCGGCTGCTCTTCATTCGAAAGCGTTCCCGTGGAATAGTTCCCGTGTACGGAACAGCGTTTCTCAGGTTTCACATCTGTTTTCATCCGGACTTCTCTCGTCGGGACAGGTTTCCCTGCACAGGACGACAGTTCAGGCATGTTTTCATTCCGGAATTCTCATGACCGATCTTTCTCCGCCGCCTTCCCCTGACACCATCACGGTCGAGGCCTCAGACTCCACAGGCACCATCCAGCGGCGCGCACGGGGCTTTCTGGCCCTCTTCTTCGTGGCAATAGGCCTTTACACGCTCAAGGGCTTCCTGCCGGCTCTGCTGTGGGGCTGCGTGTTCGCCATTTCGATCTGGCCGCTTTATCGTCGGGCAGAGCTGCGTTTCGGCCGAAGCGACTGGCTTCCACTGGTCTTTACACTGGCCGTCGCACTGATCTTTCTGGTTCCGGTCTCGCTGGTGGGCGTCAAGGTTGCGGACGAAGCGCGGAGTGCGCTCGAATGGATTGATGACGTGCGGAACAACGGCATTCCGATGCCGGAATGGGTGCCGCATCTGCCGTTCCTGTCCGCTCAGGCCACCAACTGGTGGCAGAACCACATGACAAGCCCGCAACGCCTGTCCCATCTGCTCCATTCGGTGGATGTCGGACATGGCATGCAGATGACCAAACAGGTCGGATCGCAGCTTGCACGCCGCGGCACGCTGTTCGCATTCTCGCTCCTGACGCTGTTCTTCCTGCTGAAGGACGGGGACAGTGTCATCCGCAAGTGTCTTCTGGGGTCTCAGCGCCTGTTTGGTGAACAGGGCGAAAGTCTGGCCAAGCAAATGATTTCGTCCGTGCATGGCACGCTGGCCGGGCTTGTTCTGGTAGGGCTGGGCGAAGGTGCCATCATGGGCATCGTCTATATGGCTACAGGCGCGCCACAGCCCCTGCTGTTCGCAATGGTGACAGCCGTAGCCGCGATGATTCCGTTTCTCGCCTGGCCGACCGTCGGGCTTGTAGCCCTGCTTCTGCTGGCCAAGAGCAGCATGATCGGTGCGATTGTGGTAATGGCGATCGGATCAGTCGTGATTTTCATTGCGGATCATTTCATCCGCCCTGCCCTGATTGGTGGCAGCACGAAAATGCCGTTCCTCTGGGTTCTGCTGGGAATTCTGGGAGGCGCCGAGACCTGGGGTCTGCTGGGCCTGTTCCTCGGTCCGGCCATCATGGCCGCACTGCATCTGCTGTGGACCATCTGGACAGAGGTCAATCCGCGCAAAGGGATCTATGCACCGGATACAGGATCTTAAAGGAAGGGATTTTACCGCAGGACTGGTCGGGCAGGCGGGATTCGAACCCACGACCCCCAGTCCCCCAGACTGGTGCGCTACCAGGCTGCGCTACTGCCCGTCGTCCTGCGGTGGCGGTGGTTTAGCAGTGTCCCGCCGTCACCGCAATGGGGCATTGTGACTAGACGGGCAGAAGATTTCGCAAATTCTGCAGCTCTTCGAGAATTTCGCGAAGTTCCGAGCGCAGAAGACCGTTCTCGGCCTCGGTCTTTTCCAACGTACTGAAAAGCTGTTCGTTTTCATCACGCAGCGTCATCAGGAGCGCAGAATCGGGCGCTTCGGCTTCGGCTTCGGCTTCGGCTTCGGCTTCGGCTTCGGCTTCGGCTTCGGCTTCGGCTTCGGCTTCGGCTTCGGCTTCGGCTTCGGCTTCGGCTTCGGCTTCGGCTTCGGGGCTCTCATTTTCTGCCGTGATGTCAACTGTTTCCTTCACGGTGACGTCATGAGCCGATGCCGGAAGCTCCGGAAAAATGATATCATCGACAGGATCGGCAGCGGGAACGGCAGAAATGTCTTCGCTTTCCACAGCTACGACAACCGGCAACGCCTCTTCGGAAGGCACGCTGTGGTCTTCAACCGCGTCAACAATGACAACCGGAACGTGAGCCGGGGCTTCAGATTCGACTGCCGCTTCCGGCACCGTCTCGACAGCAGTTTCCGGAGAAGTTTTCTGACCTGCACGGGCCTTCTGGCTACGACGTTCACGCAGAACCCGCAGCACCCCCTGCCCTTTGTAGCCCTGCACATAAAGCAGGTCCGAAATCAGCCGCAGGGTCTCGATATGCTCGGGGCTGTAATAACGACGGCCACTTTCGCCACGGAACGGCTTTACGCCCGGATAGATCGTCTCCCAGGAACGCAGGCGATGCTGCGGGATATGCAGCTCGTCGGCGACTTCACTGATGGTCCGATAGGCTTCCGGAGCTTTTCTGACCTTCTCCGGTCCGGTTGAAAGCTCATCATTCGGCGAAACCATGACGGCATTGGTGGCGGAATTATCTGTCATGGGAAGAGGTCTCGGCCGCTGCGGCATTTTCGGAACCGTTCATGCGGTCCCTCAGCAGTTGGGAAGGTCTGAACACCAGCACGGCCCGTGGCAGGATAGGCACTTCTACGCCGGTCTTGGGATTGCGTCCGATGCGCTCCCCCTTCTGGCGGACGGAAAATGTCCCGAATCCACTGAGCTTCACGGATTCACCCGCTTCCAGCCTATCCGAGATTACGCCCAGAAGACTTTCGAGAATCATGGAGGAGTCGTGCCGGGAAAGACCGACACGGCTGTAGAGATGCTCAACAAGATTCGCGCGCGTGACTGTGCTCATGACACTTGCGTATCATGACGTTCAGAACAGTCAAAGGAATCAATCATTAACCTGCTCTCTGGCAAAGAGCAGACTTACATCCGGATCAGCGCGGAGCCCCAGGTCAGGCCGCCGCCAAGGGCTTCCATCAGCACAAGATCACCCTTCTGGATGCGCCCGTCGCGGACAGCTTCGTTCAGGGCCAGCGGAATCGAAGCGGCGGACGTGTTGGCATGACGATCCACGGTCACAACCACCCGATCCGACGGCAGCGCAAGTTTCTTGGCCATCCCGTCAATGATCCGCAGATTGGCCTGATGCGGCACCATCCACTGGATGTCCTGCCCGGTCAGACCATTGGCTTCCAGCGCTTCATCCACAGCCTGCGACAGCTTGACAACGGCGTGACGGAAAACCTCCCGTCCCTGCATGCGCAGATGCTGTGTCGTGGACGCGCAGCCTACGGCGCCATCCACGTAAAGGATGTCGCCCGTGCGACCATCCGAGTGCAGATGGGTGGAGAGAATGCCTTCGCCTACCGCGCCACCAGCTTCCAGCAGCACCGCACCCGCGCCGTCTCCGAAGAGAACGCAGGTGGCTCGGTCATTCCAGTCCAGCAGACGGGAGAAGACCTCACTCCCGATCACCAGAACCTTTTTGGCCTGACCGGACTGCACAAAAGCACGCGCCGTGGCCAGAGCATACACGAAGCCCGAGCAGGCTGCGCTGATATCGAACCCGAACCCTGTCGTCATGCCCAGCAGGGCCTGGACCTGCACGGCAACGGCTGGGAAAACCTGATCCGGCGTCGAGGTCGCAACCAGAACGGCATCCACGTCCGACGCGTCCACGCCGGCATACTCAAGAGCCTGCCGCGCAGCTTCCGCCGCCATACTGGCCGTCGTTTCGTCACCAGAAACGATATGCCGCTGGGTGATACCGGTGCGGGTCCTGATCCATTCGTCCGAAGTCTCGATACCATACTTGCTGGCAAGATCGTCATTAGAGATGACGTCGCGCGGCAGATAGCCCCCGACACCCGTCAGGCGGACACGAATGGGATCGGACATTTCTTTTCAGCTCACAGGTTCAGGGGCGGCCTTGGCGGATACAGGAGCAGCCGGCTCGACAACTCCCATCCCCAGCTGCTCCAGACGGTCGCGGATCTTGTCGTTCAGATGGTGTGTGACGGCGTCCATGGCAACATCAAGGGCCGCAGCAAAGCTTTCGCCATCCGCGCCGCCATGGGACTTCACGACGATGCCGTTCAGACCGACAAACAGCGCCCCGTTATAGCGCCGGGGATCGATCCATTCCCGCATCCGCTCAAGACCCGGCTTGACCAGAAGATAGCCCAGACGGGTCAGCAGATTGGTCTGGAACACACGCTTCAGAAGGCTGAAGGCCAGCTTGAGGGCACCTTCACCGGTTTTCAGGGCAACATTCCCCGTAAAACCATCCGTCACCACCACATCAGTTGTCCCGGCGGTGATGTCATGACCTTCCACAAAGCCGTGGAACTGGGGGGCCAGCGGGCTGGCACGCAACCGTTCAGACGCCTGACGCAGACGGTCATCGCCTTTCAGCTCTTCCGAACCGACATTGAGAAGACCAATCGTGGGAGACGGAAGACCAAGAGCCGCCTGTGCAAAGGCTTCGCCCATGATGGCGAACTCAACTAGGTTTCGGGCATCGCAGGCAATGTTCGCCCCGAGATCCAGCATCACGATATCACCGCGCGCGGAAGGCTCAACGGCCACCATGGCGGGACGGGAAATTCCCGGAAGGGCTTTGACGATGATCTTGGCCAGCGCCAGCATCGCTCCGCTGTTGCCCGCAGAAACGACACCACGGGCTTCACCGGCGGCGACAGCTTCCATGGCCATGCGCATGGACGATCCACGGACGCGCAGCGCCGAAGTCGGTTTCATGTCCATAGGGATACTTGCCGCAGAATGGCGGATATCACACAGACGGGCAGCTTTGGGATATTTTGCCAGAGCCGGCTTGAGAAGGGCTTCGTCTCCGATCAGGAGAATCCGGGCCTTCGGGTGCCGGTCGGCGGCCAGATCGAGTCCGGCAAGGACGATATCCGGGGCACTGTCACCGCCCATTGCATCGACGGCGAGGGCGTAAGGCCCGGAGGCCGCGATGTCACGTTCGGGCGTGACAGGCGCTTTGGTCATTGAGACAGTTTCCCGGACAGCATCACAGATGCGGGCCGCGCTATCTGGAAGCTACGGACCCGCAGGTAGGGATCAGGCGCGGACGGCGGTCTTCAGGCCCTTGCCGCTGTTTCCAGCAGCGACCACTTCGCGGCCGTCATAATGACCACAGTGGCTGCAAACGTGGTGCGGACGCTTCATTTCGCCGCAGTTCGAGCACTCTGCATGAGCTTCGACACCCAGGGCGTGGTGGCTGCGACGCATGCCACGACGGGACGGCGTAGTCTTTCTTTTAGGGACGGCCATGGCTTTTATGCCTCTTTCTGCTTCAGTGTCGGCACCCCTGCTCCGCTCCCCGCGGCATCCGGTGCCCTGTTGTTCGTCGTCTCGTAATTACGTCGAGTTCAGGCGGGGGGCTCTAGCAGAGCCAGGGGCAACCCGCAAGTCAGACGTGGGATTTTTATTCTTTCCTGCCCCCGTTTTTCAGCGCTGAAAGCGCCGAAAACGGATTGGGACGGCGCGGACCATCCGGCCCCTCGCCAGACAGCTGTGCCCCTTCTTCCCCTTCTGCAGGCGCCACGTCAACTGCATTTTCCAGACCGGCGCCGGGTTTGCGAGGATACGGGTCCAGCATCAGGGCCAGCTGTTCGGCCGCCGCCTCACCGATATCGACAGCCTTGCCATCATGCGGAACCTCGTCCGGCCCCTCCAGATCAATGGAATCGATGTCGAATTCGTCTTCCGGCATATCGGCTGCAGGAATGAATTTCAGGAAGAAGGTCTCGGCCAGCACATCGTCGAAAGGTTCGGACGTGATGACACAGACCTGCGTGACCCTGGCCGAAAGATGCCCCTCTGCAAGGACACTCCGGTTCTCGGACGGTGTCAGACGAAAGCGGCAGGTCAGAGCCTCAATTACGGGGATTCCGAAGCGTGCAGCCAGTGCCTTGCACTCGGCAGGCGAAGCCTCGATCGTCTCTTCCAGTCCCGATCCCAGCCGATTGAAAGGGATGCGTCGGGAAAATTCGGGTGAATGGGACATTCAGGCACTCCAGCCCCCGGAATATGGGGGAAATCGTTGACATGCAGGCGCCGTTCGGGCACGCGCTCATTTGAGCGGTTCTCTTGCACAGGATAGTTTCCGGATCCATGAATAACGCATCTTCCCCGACGCCCCAAAGCAGAACACGCCTTCTTCGCCGTTTCGCACAGGCCGGCGTGGCATGTGTTCCGCTGCTGCTCGGCGGATGCTCGTTCTTCTCCCCGATTCCCGAGCCGCGTGGCTCCCTGATCGAGAAGACGGATTACGCACAGCTTGTCCCCGGAACCAGCACCCGCTCTGATGTGCTCGATCTGCTCGGTTCGCCGACCGCGCACGCGACCTTTGACGACAATACATGGATCTACGTCTCCATGATCACGTCCCCGACGCCGCTGACCTTCCCCAGCGTGAAGAAGCAGCAGGTCGTGGTCCTGAACTTTGATAACGGTGGCGTCCTGCGCAAGATGGACACGCTGAGCAAGAAGAACGCGATGTATGTTGGCATGGTGGGTGCAAAGACCCCGACGCCGGGTACCAGCTCGTCCATCCTGCAGGAACTGTTGGGCAATGTCGGCCGCTACAACCCGATGAGCGGCATGAGCAGCCAGTTTGGTGGCAGCACCGGCCCGATGGGCGGTCAGGGCACCGGCAATGGTGGCGCCGGCAACTCGCTGCCCTAAGCTTCCGGACGCATGATCATTTCGGGAGGCTGAGCAGAACGCCCAGACCTCCCAGAGGGCTGTCCATCAGACGGATGGAGCCGCCATGGGCGTGAATGATGTCACGGACGATCGTCAGTCCCAGCCCCCCCTTGCCATCCTGACTGCCGCTTGCGGCATTGAGTTCCGAAATCGCGGCGCGTCGGCTTGCCGACAGACCGGGCCCGTTATCTTCAACCGCAATTTCGATATTCCGCTCACCCTCACGCAGGGAAAAGCGCATGGCCCCTCCATGCCGCCGGGCATTTTCCGCCAGATTCGTCAGAACGCGGCGCAAGGCATCCGGGCGAACGACCGCTTCCACACCCTCGCGCCCCTCAACGCCAAGAACCTGCCCCCCTGCCCGCACAGTGGCGGCAGCAACATCATCCAGCATCCCTCTGAGATCGATCGCAACCGGCTCCTCCGCCCCTTCTCCACGGGCAAATGACAGATAGCTTCCAATCAGGCGCTCCATGTCCTCAATGTCTGTCACCATGTCAGACAGGTCCGGCTTAAGTGCTTCGGCGCGAATCAGACCCGTGGTCGGGATCATGGCAACTGTCAGGCGCAACCGGGTCAGAGGTGTGCGCAGATCATGCGAAACACCGGCCAGAACAGCGGTTCTCTGCGCGACAAAGCGGTTGACGCGCGCCTGCATGCGATTGAAGGCAATGGCAGCCTGACGGACCTCACGGGCGCCCTGTGGACGGATGGGCCCCTGATCCCGCCCCATGCCAAACAGTTCGGCGGCATGACCAAGACGACGGATCGCGCGGACCTGATTGCGCATGAACAGACCGGCAATCAGGAACAGCAGGATGGAACTGCTTACCGCCCAGACAACGAACAGCCAGATTGGCCCGATATTCAGGCGCTTGACCGGCACCATGACCACCAGCACACCATCGGGAAGCTGGATGGAAGCGCGCACGGTCTGGGGATCTTCAGACCAGTCCACATCATAGGGACGACCAAGGTTCTGCCGGATGGAACGAGCGAAGTCATCGTCCATCGGTCCCAGCACATGATTGGTGCCCTGTCGAGTCAGCCTTTCACCAGCGTGAAATGAAAAGCCCAGCTGCGTGCGGGATGCCGCGTCCTGAAGAGTAAGCGCACGTTCAGCCTCGGACGACGTATGCTCGATCATGGCCATGACCAGCGAGACTTCACCCGTAACGCCGTCTGAAAGGCGTCGGGACACCACGTTCAGATAGGTGCCGTAGAACAGACCCAGCGCAATGGCCTGCGTCACGAGCAGCGGAATGAGGACGATCAGCATGGACCGCCCCATCAGGGAACGCGGCAGAATACGCCTCAGGGGGCGATCCAGCTTCTGCCAGGCGTCGTCCCGCTCGATCGCCGGATCAGCGTCCCGGTTTGAGAACATAGCCCTTCCCGCGCACGGTATGGAGAAAACGGGGCTCCTTGGGGTCAGGCTCGATACGACGGCGCAGGCGGGTGACCTGAACATCAACCGCCCGCTCGCCGATCTCATCCATTTCAAGGGCTCTAGCGATGGCTTCACGGGAGAGAACCGTCCCGGGCTGAGCCGTCAGAACACCCAGCAGGGCCGCTTCACCACCCGTCAGATGTACCGGACCATGAGGGCCGCTGAGCAGCCCACGCTTGACGTCAAATTCCAGCTCTCCCAGCCGCAGCATATCAGGCACTTCATCAACGACCGGCAAAGCAGGTACGACACGGCGCAGATGGGCGCGCAGGCGAAGCAGCAGTTCCCGCGGCTCGAAGGGCTTGCCCAGATAGTCATCTGCACCGGCTTCCAGTCCACCGATCCGGTCCGCAGGCTCCCCACGCGCCGTCAGAAGCAAGATGGGAAGCGACAGCCCGTCTTTCCGAAGACTGTTTGTCAGGGACAGACCGTCTTCGCCGGGCATCGTGACATCCAGAACAAGCGCATCGGGCTGGATGCGCTCGAGAACCTGACGTGCCGCCAGAGCATCAAGGGCCGTGCTGACACGATAGCCGTTCTCAGAAAGGTAGCGCTGAAGCAGCCGCAGGAGGCGCGGATCATCATCGACGACAAGAATATGTTCGTCGCTCATCGTGCAGGGCTTTCAGTTGGAACCTGAAGAGGGGCGAGGACACGGCGGAAGCCTTCAACAGCCGTCATTCCGGCTTCACGATAGGCCCGGGTCATGACCTCGCGGATCATGAGAAACAGTTCACGCTCAAGCGCTTCTCCAGCTTCCGTCAGCCGCAGGGGACGTTTGCGCCGGTCGTGACGGTCCTCTTCCTGTACAAGCAGTCTGCGCTCCCGCAGATCACCCAGAGCCCGCCCGAGCGACTGCTTGGTAATGCCGAGACTGTTCAGGAGCGCACCAGGCGTAATTCCCGGATGGGCAGCCGTCAGGAAAAGAATGCGATGATGGGCCGGCCCCAACCCCTTTTCGCGCAGCAGCGTCTCGCAGTCGGCATTCAGCGTCCGCCAGGCCAGCATCATGGCTTCATAGGACTGCCGGATCCGGTCTTCACGCAGGTAAAGATGCGCCGTCGCGGAGGATGGCGCTTCCATAAGTCGGGAGGTCACCGGAAAATTTCCTCCACATATCCGAAGCGGTTAAAATCGGTAATACGCTGCGGATAGAGAATGCCGTTCAGATGATCGTTTTCGTGCTGGAGGACATTGGCATGAAAACCCGTAGCCTCGCCTTCGACCACGTCACCATTTTCGTCCAGCCCCGAGTAACGCACACGGGCGTAGCGCGGCACATCAGCGCGCAAACCCGGAATCGACAGGCATCCCTCGCTGCAGATGATCATCTCGTCACCGACAGGCGTGATTTCCGGATTGATGAGAACGCGGGGCAGCAATGCGTCTTCAGGATTCGCCACACGGTTCGTCGGAACGTGATAAACGAAAAGCCTCAGAAGCTGGTGAACCTGCGGAGCCGCCAGTCCCGCACCGCGCGCATCCGCCATCGTTTCCATCATATCCGCGATGAGAGACTGGATTTCCGGGGCTTTCGGGTCAGAAACAGCCTGTGCCACCTGATGCAGGACGGGGTTACCCATGCGGGCGATCTTGAGCAGGGCCATGAAATTGTCTGTCCTTCGAAAGAGGGTGGCATCCGGTCAGCCCAGAGTGCGCGTTGGGAAGAATCCATTCAAGCGCGGCTGAATGAATTGCGTTCCCGGCGGAAGGTGTGTTAAGGGCACCATCCTTAGTTGGAATGCCATATCACGGGTGGCGCTGAAGAGCGGGCCCATAAGGAGTTGACGGCACCGTGCAGGTTCTCGTTCGTGACAACAATGTTGACCAGGCGCTTAAGGCGCTCAAGAAGAAGATGCAGCGCGAAGGCGTGTTTCGTGAGATGAAGCTGCGTCGCCACTTCGAAAAGCCCTCCGAGAAGCGCGCCCGCGAAGCAGCTGAAGCTGTTCGTCGCGCCCGCAAGATGGAGCGTAAGCGTCTGGAGCGTGAAGGCTTCTAAGTCTTCCCGTCATCCGAACGGAAAAAAGGCCGCGTCCTCAGGGATAGCGGCTTTTTTTGTGTCCGGTTTTGTGACTGCTCCCTGCCCGCGTCAAGCAGACAGGGAATGGATAGCCTCAAGGCGCATCCATCAGTTTGCGGCTGAGATAGATCGCCTCAAGAGCGCGCTCATGTGCGACTTCCACAGCGTTGACCGTACCGGCATGGCCACCTTCCACATCTTCATAATACAGGAAGGGCAGATGCAGGCTCTCCAGCCGCGCTGCGAACCGCCGGGCATGGATCGGACCGACCCGGTCATCCCGTGTCGATGTGAAGATGAACGGCTCCGGATAGGACACACCGACTTTCAGGTTCTGCAGAGGCGACATCTTTTCCCAGAAAGCACGCGGCCCCGGATCCGAGATGCTGCCATATTCCGCGGCCCACGAGGCACCAGCCGCCATCTGCTCGTAGTTCATCATATCCAGAAGCGGCACACCGATGATCGCTGCATTCCACAGATCCGGATGCTGGGTGAACTCCACGCCCGCCAGCAGCCCGCCATTGGACCGACCGCGCAACCCCAGATTCCTGGGAGATGTAATATGCCGTGCCGTCAGATCACGCGCCACGGCGGCAAAGTCGTCATACGCCTTCTGCCGCCCTTCCCGACGTGCAACCTCGTGCCATGCAGGACCAAACTCTCCGCCACCGCGGATATTGGCCATGACATACACGCCCCCCCGATCGAACCAGGTAATCCCGAGGTCAGGGTGATAGACAGGCAGATAGGACAATCCAAAACCGCCATAGGCCGTCATCAGCGTGGGTCGGGCTCCATCCTTTTGCCAGTCCTTCGCATGAACAATGAAATATGGAATGGCCGTACCATCCGGACTGGTCGCGAACATCTGCTCCACGACCAGACCAGACGCATCAAACAGATCCGGCTGACGATATAAAAGTTGTGTGCTCTGCGATGCCGTATCCAGTCCCCACAGCTGGGGCGGCTGAATGAACCCTTCAAGCTGCAGGTAAGCCTGCGAGAGCTTCGGATCAGACGAGACAATTTCTGCTGCCATATTGCGCGGCAACGCAATGGAACGAGAGGTCCAGCCGTTCTTTGCCTCATGGCGGAAAAGCTTCAGAACAGGCTGGACGTTATCGTACAGAACAACAACCAGACCATTTCTGGTCACGGCGAGCGCGTTCCCCATCCCGTCTCCAATGGTCTGGCGGGATGTAGGTGACAGGATAAGCTCCGGGGCCGCCAATCTTTTCAGGTCCAGAGCAACAATGCTGTCCGCATGAAACGTCTGGCTGGGCAGCACCCAATCCTGCAGCAGGTGAAAGACCAGCTGGCCATTCAGATAAGACAGGCTGTCATATTTTTCAGGAAGCGACAGCCGGGTCAGCTGATGTGTCTTCGGACTGAGGGCACTGAGTTCCGTATGAAAGAAATCCCGGTGACGGCTGATGAGAAAAAGCTGCTGTCCCTTTTCATCACGCAGAGTTTCCGGCGACACATCCATATCCGAAGTCTGCCCGCGATAGACTTCGGTAGCCTGAGCCAACGATTGTCCTCGGTGCAGCAATCGGACGGAATACGGATAGCCTGACTTGGTAAGCCCTGCGTCACCAGCCCCCCAGTCACGGGAAACGAGAAGGGTATCAACATCAACCCATGTGACGGTCTGTTTGCCAGAAGGAAGAACAAAACCATTCTTTACGAAAGCACCCTTCTGCGTGTCGTATTCCCGGACCACATGCGCGTCTTCACCCGCCCGGGACAGGGACATGAGACAGAAACGCTCCTCCGGAACAAGACAATCCAGACCTTCCATGACCCAGTTTTCATGTTCCGTCCGAGCCAGGGCATCGAGATCGAAACGCGTCTTCCAATCCGGGTGACCTGAATTGTAAGACGCGGTCGAAGCACTGCGCCATATCCCGCGGACATGGACATCATCCTGCCAGAAGTTCCAGATTTCCCCTCCCTGCTGGTGCGGTACGGCAAGACGCGCCGGGGACTGCTCTGCGGTCAGGATTTTCTGGTAGAGAGGCCTGTAGCGCGGATCTGAAGCAAGCATTGCTTCAGTATGAGCATTCTGTGCCCTGACCCACTGCAGGGCTTTGGCGCCGTCCGTCTGGCTTAACTCGGCTGGAGACGGCAGAGAGGATGTGCCTGCATAAGCCGCCAGAGGCAGGATGGAGAGAGACAGGCACAGCGCTCTCGCAAGAACAGGAAACATGAAGACCCTTTACGATACCGACAATATCGGCATCGTAAAGAACTCTGACATATCAGGCCACAGCTGCTGCGCTGACGGCTTCCTCAACCTCCTGAAAGCTCGGCATCAGGTCGGAAGGAATGCTCTTCCGGCCGATTTCCACGCTGACCTGAGGTGCATTGCCCTGCAGATGCGCGACGATCACGGAGCGTACGAGATCAAGATAGGACGCCTCTTCCTCGACAACCCCACCAAGCCGACTGGCGATTGGTGCTACAATTCCATAGGCCAGCAAAATACCGAGGAATGTTCCGACAAGCGCGCCTGCAATCATTTCACCCAGAATGATCGGGGGCTTGCTGATGGACGCCATGGTCTTGATCACGCCCAGCACCGCAGCCACGATCCCCAGAGCAGGTAGTGCATCGGAGACAGATTGAAGCGCGTGGGGAAGATGCATTTCCTCACGCATGTTCTTCTTGAGTTCATTCCCCATCACTTCATCCATCTGATACGGATCAGTGACATTCATGCCTGCCATACGCAGATAATCGCAGATGAAGGAGCAGACATGAGGGTTGTCCCGGATTTTTGGAAAAGCACCGAAAACCGTACTGCCCTGCGGATCCTCGATATGGGATTCAAGCGCCATGAATCCCTTGGAAGATGCCAGTTTCGCGATATGGAATAGCAGGCTCAGGAGATCAACATAATCGGCCCGGCTGTACTGGGACCCCTTCATGGCCTTCTTGACACCAGCCGGAAGATGCTTCACGGCCGCGATGGAATTGGCCATCAGGAAGGTTCCGACTGCAGCACCAAGAATGGTCAGCAGTTCGAAGGGCATGGAGGAGACAAGAGGACCGATGGCTCCCCCGGATGCCACGAACGATCCGAAAACACAGCCCAGAACAACAACCAGACCGATAATAATGAACATCCGAAAATTTCCTAACTGACTTGAATTTATTGAGAAATATCGGGCGACAGCACCAGAACGATGCGGCGGTTCCGGGGGCTGAGCGGCTGGGCAGGATCAAACAGGTTTCTGTCAGCATATCCACTGACGGATTTCAGCCGTCCGTCAGGAAAACCACTCTGAACAACGAGATCCCGTACTGCGACAGCACGCGCGCTCGACAGGCTCCAGTTACTGAGCTGTCCGGGGCGATAGGGCGTGGCATCGGTATATCCGGCAATGGACAGTTTGCCGGGCAGTTTTTCGAGATAGGGTACAATAGCCTTGATCAGCTTTACCGCATGAGGGTCAGGCGCAGACTGCCCCATCGCGAACATCGGCAGATGGTCTGAATCCGCAATCTGAATGTGCAGTCCGTCGTCCCCAACCGTAACCGAGACCTGTGACCGTATATCCGCGAGTTCAGGCATATTACTGACGAGCGCCTGGATCTTTCTTGCTGCGGCAATCCTGGCTTCCTGCGTGGCTTTTGCGGAAGCAGGAGCAACGGGAGGCTCACCCGGCTGGATCTGGTTGTCATGCAGCACGACAATCTGCGCCGTATGAACACTGGGAGCCGTTGCGGGATCTGTCTTTTGCTGGGCTGTGGGGCCCTGGGGCAGTTTTCCGGCCTGGTCCTTTCCCGGCTTTACTGCAACAGGTTTCGTTTCCAGCGATACGGGTTCCGGTGCTGCGGGCAGAACATTATCCATTGGCGGTGGCATGTCTTTCCAGACCGCCATCGGATTGAAGAAATTGGCGATGCCCTTGCGCTGTTCTTCCGTGGTGGCGTTGATGAGCCACATGACCAGAAAGAACGCCATCATGGCCGTTACGAAATCGGCATAGGCGATTTTCCATGCGCCGCCGTGATGGCCACCTTCGACCACATCAAAACGCTTGATGATGATCTTTCGAGCTTCTTTGCCGTTCTGGTTGGACATCCCGCCTCCTGAGTGATTTCAGTATGGCAGGCGAGTCTTAAGGAGAGGTTTAAGAACGCCCTGGAAGCTGCACGCCGGAAACGAAATCCGGCGAACTCATGGTGTAGCAGCGGATGGCCTGCCCCCGGACCTGCCGGCAAAGTGTGCCAGCTTTATCCGGCTGTGAACCGTGTCGCTGCTCTTCGATTTTCACCGCTTTTGCAGAAGTCTCGGCGGGAAGACGAAAAAGATGCCAGCGCGGATCAGTCCCCAGAACCGGCAGGATATCCTGCGTAAACGCCAGTCTGGCGGCCAGACCGTAGTCTTCAGCCGCGAGCGCCGTCGCGCCTTCTGCCTTGGCCTGCAAGGCAAGCTGACGGGAAAACTCGGCCCAGCCCCCCGTCAGGCGCAGTACCGGGTCCCGGTGCGGAATCAGATGCAGGGGTGAAAAAACGGCCTGAATGCAGACAATGAAAGTCAGGATCAGCCCGGTGATGACCGGCCAGCGGATGCGCCAGCCTGCTTCAAGTGCGGCAAGAGCAAGCACCGGATAGATCACAGCGGGCCAGTTAGGCTGAACCCTGTCCCCGAACGCATGCGTGATGAACACGATCATCGGCACAAGCGCCAGCCATGCCAGAAGCCGGTTGCGTTTCAGACACCCCCAGAGCCCTGCTGCAAACAGCACAAAAATGAAAGGCGTGGCCAGGCCGATCTGTCCGCCCAGCAGTTCCCCAATGAACTGGACGGCCCGCGCCGGATGCCAGTCCCCTGCCCGACCGCCCTGCCGCACAAAGCTGGCCCAGTGGTGATGCGCATTCCACAGGATAACAGGAGACATCGACGCGAAAAGCGCCGGAATTGCGAGCCATGGCCCAGGCTGTCGACGCAAACGGGACGTTGTAAGAACAGCCCCTCCCAGTCCAACGCCGATCAGGACAGCAGTGTATTTTGAGTCAAACGCCAGTCCCAGCAGAACACCTGTGCCAATCCACCATGGCAGAGCCTCACGTGACGTCTGATCGGGATCGATTGCGCGGCTCAGCGTGTAGAGAAACAGCGTGATGAAAAACAGCAGCGGCGTATCGGGCGTCATGGTGGCTGAACCTAGCCCCAGCATGAGCGTCGCATTCAGTACGAGCGCCGCTTTGAAACCGGATTGTGGCCATGGATGTGCCGGCAGCAATCGGCGGGCCGCATGATACAGCGCCCAGCTCCCCGGCAGAACCGAGAGCGGACCGAGCAGACGCACACCCAGCGGCGTATTTCCCGCAATCCATGTGCCGGCGCGGATCCACAGCGCCACCATAAACGGATGATCCAGATAGCCTGACTGAAGATTACGGGACCAGACCCAGTAATAGGCCTCATCTGGCGTCAGCGGAACACTGGCAGCAAGGACAAGCCGCACGACCGTCAGGACGCCGAGAAGTCCCCAGAACAGCCGGATTGAACGACCCGTTTCAGTATCAGTCACGGGTTCAGCGCCAGACGAGCGTCGAAGAGACCGCATAATTCCAGACAACTCCGACGACCGCGCCAGCGGCGGAGGAACGGTCCCAATGCCCATGCCCGGCACTCCCCAGCATCATGCGGGCAATGCCGATATTGGCGACCGCGCCCAGCGAGCAGACGGTCACAAAAATGACCAGGCCTCTCCAGAGTTTCGGCCCTCTGAGGCGCCGGTCATGATAGGTAAAACGGTTGTTGAGCAGGAAATTCGTCAGGATTGCGACAGCCGTTCCAGCCAGCTGGGCCCAGGAAAAACTCAGGCCACAGGCGCCGGCAAGGTTCAGAACGCTTACATTGACGACCACGCCGATCAGTCCGACCAACGCAAAAGCCATAAAGCGTGTCGGCAGCCAGCCATGGGCCAGCTTGTCGAGCAGCATCGTCGCAAACTGGAGCAGCACCACAACGTCGAGCTTGCTTTCGCCTGCCAGCCGCGGACGGAAAACGAACGGCACTTCAACAATGCGCACGCTTTTTGGTGCGGACATGACCAGATCAAGCAGAATCTTGAATCCGGTTCCAGACAGACGGGGCAGCAGGGCCTCAAAGAGGTCCCGTCGCATCGCGAAAAAGCCGCTCATCGGATCACTCAGCGGATGCGGCATGATGGCCTGCGCGGCCTTGATTCCGGCATCGGAAAGCAGATGCCGCCACTGCCCGGCCAGCCCTGCGCTGTCTCCTCCTGCGACATGCCGGCTCGCCACGACGATATCTGCGCCGTCCTGCAGTTCCGAGAGCATAGTGCGCAGGACGGACTCATCATGTTGCAGATCGCCATCCATGACGGCGACCCAAGGCGCGCTGGAGGAGAGGATCCCTTCGATGACCGCCGAGGACAGGCCACGGCGTCCGACACGGCACAGGACCCTAACCCGCGGATCCAGACGTGCAATCCGGGACACCTCCGCCGCCGTGCCATCCGGCGAGCTGTCATCGACAAAGATGACTTCCCACTTCCGGCCTTCGAGCGCGCTATCCAGTGCGGCGACCATGGGCGCCACATTGGCGACCTCGTTGTAACACGGGACGATGACGCTCAGTTCGGCCGGAAGAGGCAGCAGCCGGGAAGCGGTCATGGGATCAGCCGTCAGATCGGCACGCCGGCGAGGTCACGGCTTGTATGGATGGTCTGGAGGGTCTGGACGCGGACGACATGCGGGCTGTCGGTCAGCAGGCGCGTCAGGGCGTTCTGGTGGGCGGCATCGCGGGCGACAAGGCGCACGAGGAAATCGCCGCCGCCACGGATCATGTGGCATTCCCGCGTTTCGGGCCAGGCGCCGACCTGCGCCTCAAAGGCTTCCAGCACGCTGCCTTTCTGGCTCTCGAGGCCGATCAGGGCATAGAAATTCAGGGACCAGCCCAGCAGGGCCGCGTCCACTTCCGCGTGGTAGCCCTTGATGATCCCCAGTTCTTCGAGCCGCCGGACACGTCGCAGGCAGGGCGGCGCGGAAATGCCGGTCCGACGGGCGAGTTCCACGTTGGTCATGCGTCCATCGGCCTGGAGTTCGGCAATGATCTGCCGGTCGATGGCGTCCAGTTCAATCGGTGCGGGGTGTGGCGGTACGTTCATTTCACTCTGACGTATATGGCAGGTGACATGATCCGCAAAGATGGCAGATGCGTCGGAAGTCTTTATATGGGGGACCAGATACCTACCGAGGACCCATCATGCCCGAAATCCATCATACGGATCTGCTGGTCGTTGGCGCCGGCCCCGCTGGCTATACGGCAGCAATCTACGCGGCCCGCGCAAGTCTGAAACCGATTCTCGTCACTGGCATGCAACCCGGCGGCCAGCTTACCATCACAACGGATGTTGAAAACTATCCCGGCTTTGCGACTCCTGTGCAGGGTCCCTGGCTGATGGAGCAAATGCGCGCCCAGGCCGAGCATGTCGGGACGCGGCTGATCTACGATCTGATCGTACAGGCCGATCTGAAGAACGGCCCGGGTCCGGATGGATATTTCCGGCTGACCGGAGATTCGGGAGACGAGTTCCGGGCCCGGACGGTCGTGATCGCAACCGGCGCACAGGCGAAATGGCTTGGTCTCGAATCGGAAAAGCGTCTCCAGCGCGGCGGCGTTTCGGCCTGTGCGACCTGTGACGGCTTCTTCTATCGCGGCAAAACAGTCGCCGTGATCGGCGGCGGCAACACGGCAGTCGAGGAAGCGCTGTACCTGACGCATCACGCGGACAAGGTGCATCTGATCCACCGCAGGGACAGTCTGCGGGCCGAGCGCATCCTGCAGGAGCGCCTCTTCTCCAATCCGAAAGTCGAGGTGCACTGGAACAAGGCCGTCGAAGAAGTTCTGGGAGCCGGAGAGCCGGAAGTCGTCTGCGGGGTTGAACTGAAAGACACACGGACGGGCGCGCTGTCGAAGCTTGATCTGGATGGCGTTTTCGTAGCCATCGGCCATACGCCGAATGCTGGTCCGTTCCGCCATGAAGTCGCCTGTGACGAAGACGGATACATCCGGACGGAAAGCGGCGGAACACAAACATCGGTCAGAGGCGTGTTTGCCGCTGGTGACATTCAGGACCGCGTTTTCCGTCAGGCAGTGACAGCTGCCGGTACGGGTTGCATGGCTGCGCTGGAAGCCGAACGATATCTTTCTGGCATACCTGCCATGACAAAAACTTGACCCTCGCCTGCGCTTCAGACAGTTTCGTCCATTCAACGACATATCTTGACGGATAACGCCGGGACATATGGGTAAGAAGGACGAAGACCGTCGCATCGGCGAACGGGGAGAAAACCAGATGGACTGGGACAAGCTGCGGATTTTTCATGCTGTGGCAGAAGCCGGGTCCTTCACCCATGCCGGTGACCGGCTGGGACTGAGCCAGTCAGCGGTCTCACGTCAGATCTCGGCACTTGAAGATGTCCTGCGCGTGCCGCTGTTTCACCGGCATGCGCGTGGACTGATCCTGACGGAACAGGGCGATGTCCTGAACCGTACGGTCCGGGAAGTCTTCTCAAAGCTAGCGCTGACCCAGGCCTTTCTGAGCGAAAGCAAGGAACGCGCGGCCGGAAAGATCAAGATCACCACGACAACCGGCTTCGGACTGTCCTGGCTATCTCCGCGACTGAACCGGTTTCTGGAACTGCATCCCGATATCGAAGTCACGCTTCTGCTCGAGGATGCGGATCTGGATCTGGGGATGCGGGAGGCTGATGTTGCAATCAGGCTGCACCCACCAACACAGCCCGATCTGGTCCAGCGGCATCTCGCGAACTTCCCCATGCCGATCTATGCCAGCGCTGAATATCTTGAGCGTCATGGCACACCGCAATGCCTGGCAGATCTTGCCGATCACCAGATCATTACCTTCGCAGGCTGGCATCTGCCGCTGCCGAACGTGAACTGGCTGCTTGACCTGCTGCGGCAGGAAGGCGTGGCACGACAGGGTAGCCGTCGGCTGGCGATCAACAATATTTCTGCGGTTGCAAATGCCATTGCCGCCGGCACAGGCATCGGGTCCCTGCCCCTTTATGCCGCGACAGGTTATCCTGGGCTTGTCAGGATCCTGCCTAATCAGCAGGTCCCGCTGGTGGAAGCATACTTCGTCTATCCGGAAGAACTGCGCACTTCAAAGCGGATCGCGGTATTCCGGGATTTCCTTCTTTCCGAGATCAGCAACCTCAAGGGACATGACTAGGACCGGAGGCTGACCCGCCTCCTAACCCCGGCGTCCATGTCCCGAAGAACAGGCATGTGCCCGATTGTTGGAGCGGAATACTGCTTCGCCAATCGGGGCAAAACCGCTTCCCCGCCCCAGACGCCCGGCATTATTCGGCATCTGTTCAAGCACGATGACACCTGACGCCAGCCGATAACAGACTTTCGCCTGCGCGGAACGCGCTTTTGCAGCGTGCTGAGATGTGGATTTTCCCGATTTCATTCCCCCATGGGCCAGCGCCACCGACGGAGCCATTATAGGCAATCCGCTCAGGGACAGGCTGGCAGCCCAGAGAATGACAGCCATGGAACGGGAAACAGATTTCATGGCCTCAGGATACCGCAAAACCGGCTTACTGAACCAGTCCCCACCATTCTGCATGACATTCTCGCCAGCGCCTGATGCAGCGACGACACAGGCCGGTTTAATCGCTGGACTTCCGGGAAGACAAACGCTGGTTGACGCGCTCCCTCAGTTCCTTGCCTACCTTAAAGAACGGAACACTTTTTTCCTCGACCGGAACAATATCTCCGGTCCGGGGATTACGCCCCGTTCTGGCGGCCCGTTCGCGGGGAAGAAAAGCCCCGAAACCCCGCAGTTCGACACGGTCTCCACGCGCCAGCGCCGCACCGATCTCGTCAAAAACGGCATGGACAATGCGTTCAATATCACGGGTAAGAAGATGCGGATAAGCAGTCGCCAGTTCCGCAATGAGTTCGGATCGGGTCATGACAGTTCTTCCACCTGACTCCGCCTTCTGAAACAGACGGTCAGAGTTGCAAAATCGCAACGGCTCCGTCAAGGCCCTCGCGATCAATCGCACTGGAGAAAGCCCCTCCCAGCAGGCTTTTGAGCAACGCTTTTTTTCCGGGCCACCAGGACCAGGATCGGTTGTGTCCCGAGATCAGCGGCAGGACGGGATAGGACGCATTCCCGATTTTCAACTGTTTTCTAAGCCAAAGCCGCGCAGCGTCTTCGTCGCCCAGTTCATCCACTAATCCGAGGGCAATGGCCTGCCTTCCCGTATAGGCGCGTCCATCCGCCAGTGAGCGGACTTTTTCTTCGCTCATATGACGTCCAGTGGCCACCATGGAAACGAACTGTCCGAACAGGTCATTCACGAGTCCCTGCAGCATCTGGCGACCTTCCGGCGTCAGGGTACTCGTCGGGTCCGTCTGGTCTTTCATGGGACCTGACGTAATGGCATCCATCCCGATTCCAAGGCGACCCAGTCCAGCCGAGACGTCTGGTCGCTGGAAGATCACGCCGATCGATCCAGTCAGCGTCGACGGTAACGCAACAATATGCTGGGCGGGAACGGATAGCATATACGCCGCGGACGCCCCCATATCCCCCATCGAAACAGCAACCGGTTTAACCGCGGCAAAGCGCCTGACAGCCTCATGCAGGCGCTCTCCCCCGGTAACACCGCCGCCCGGGCTGTCAACGACGAGCAGCAGACCCGTTACGTCAGGCGAAGTCTGGGCCTGTTTGAGAGCCCGCACCGTATCTGAAACATCATTCTGGACGATGCCGGTAATAACAAGCCGGACAATATGTGGCCTGTGCCCGAAACCGGCCGCAGCAGGTCGGCCATAGCCTGCCATACAGACAGCGATGGCCGTAAAGACGGCAACAAGAGCACCGATACGCCAGAACATCAGTTGTCGATGTTTTAACTGGACCGCCAAAAAGGCATTCAGTTCAGTATTGATGGAACTGCTCCTGTTCCTGCCGCCTGAATTGGATCAGTTGATGAAAAATCCACATCAGAGAGCTTTTCATCAACTGAATCCAAAAACTTTCAGTCTTCCTTTTTGGTGCGGCGCGCACGAGCAGTTTCTTTCTTACCCTCGGCACCTGCAGCACTGATCTTGCGTCCCAGACCGATCTCGCGGGCCAGAGCCGAACGGCGCTGGGCATAGTTCGGTGCAACCAGCGGATAATCCGAAGGCAGACCCCAGCGCTCACGGTACTGTTCCGGCGTCATGTCATAGGCACTCTGAAGATGGCGCTTGAGCATCTTCAGCTTTTTACCGTCTTCAAGACAGATGATGTAGTCAGGAAAAACCGAGCGTTTGATGGGGACAGCCGGCTGCGGACGTTCGGACTGCGGCTCTTCTTCCGGAACTCCAGCCTTGGCCAGAGCGTCATAGACCTGACGGATCAGAGCTGGCAGCGCCTCGGCTTCAAGTGTACCGCGCGATGCCTGTGCAGCAACGATCTTGGCCGTGAGTTCCAAAAGACCGGTATTGGAAGTGTTTTCGGACATGATATTTCATCCCTCTGCTCGAATGAATTTTTTTGGTTCTATAACGCCTGTAAACGATCAGGTAAATGCATTGCGGAAATATTTGACTTATGCCTCTCCCGACTCATTGATTATCATCATACCAAAATAGTCTGCAAACAAAAATAGTTCAGCGCAATTGCGGCAATATTCAGTCATACAACAGAGACCTGGGATAATGACATGAACGGCAAAACAGTTGTCCTTTCAGCCACAAGTGATTTTTCCGGCTGGCGCGCATGGTCCAGAAAACTGCTTTATGACAGAGTAGCGGCGGACGAAATACGCTGGACTATAGAAGCTCCAGCAGACCTGTATGCCCGCTCTGCTACACGAGTCCTTCCGGAAGCCCCCTCGACAACCACCATCCCCCGATCTTTAGCAGCCCTTTTCCCCGCAGTGTTTGCTTCTGACGCTCCAGACCGCTTTCAGTTACTTTATTTTACGCTTCAGCTGCTGCGTGACGGAACACCGATATCCGATGAGCTTTTCGTGCGGTTACAGGATCTCGCCACACAGACGCGGCATCGCGTTCTCGATCTTCGGTGCCAGATGCCGGATGCGCATAATCCTGACTGGCAGATTATTCGCACATCCCACGCCTCCGCCTTGATCGACAGTCAGGCTTCGGCGCTCTCAAACTTGAGACCAGCTCCGTGGATTCTAACCGCTCCTGAGCGGACCCTGTGCTGGGATGGTCAGGAATACCGCTTCGGTCCGGGGCTGGAAAAGGATATCGCCGATCCGGCCGAGCTCATTGCAACCGCACGCGAAATCGCTACGGCCGGGACCGATAATGCCTGGTGGAACGGAATTGCCCCTGTGCGACTGCATCCCATAGCTTCCGAAATTGGCTCGTCCACGTCACTGGCCAGTCTCCGCGGACAGGCTATTGACTGTCAGTTGTGCGATCTCTATGGCCCGGCGACACGCACGGTTTCAGGAGAAGGTGATCCCGAGGCCCGCATTATCTTTGTCGGGGAACAGCCGGGCGATCAGGAGGATCTTCAGGGCCGACCGTTTGTCGGCCCCGCAGGACAGCTGTTTGACCGTGCCCTGAAGGAAGCCGGCGGCAACCGGGCGGAAGCGTGGATCACCAACGCCGTCAAACATTTCAAATTTGTTCCCAGAGGGAAACGTCGTATTCACCAGAAGCCGGACTCGGCTGAGATGGCCGCCTGTGCGCCATGGCTGGCAGCCGAGCGGAAGGTGCTGGCGCCAAAAGTGACCGTGATGCTCGGCGTTACAGGCGCCAGTGCTGTTCTGGGGCGACACGTCACAGTGTCGCGTGAGCGTTCAAGGCATATTCCTCTGGAAGACGGAAGTATCGGGCTGGTAACCGTCCATCCGTCTTATCTGCTCCGCCTTCCCGATGAGGAGTCGAAGACACGTGAATATACAAAATTTGTAACCGATCTCAGAATGGCAATTTCCGCTCTCGCCGGATAATGCTGTTAAGGCTAAGAAACTCCCGCAATGAGTGGCAGCACCATCTCCTCGGGACAACCGACTCCGGATAATACGACCACACGGCCTGCACCTCTGCGGCCGCGCGCGCGTCCCTTTCTTTCATGGCTATACGCACCCAGTGCCTCATCCGTAACCTTTGCCCTGCGCAATACCATTGCGGCCTGCCTCGCGGTGGGGATTGCGTTCTGGATGGAACTGGATGATCCGGCCTGGGCTGCCATGACCGTCTGGGCGGTTGCGCAGACCAGCCGTGGCGAAAGTCAGTCCAAGGCCAAATGGCGTGTAGTAGGCACCATCAGTGGCGCGGTTGCGGCCATAACCATCATGGCGGCCGCTCCGCAGGCACCCTGGATGTTCTTTCCCATGATCGCGGTCTGGATCGGTCTGTGCAGCGGCTTTGCGACATTTGTCAGCAACTTCCGCTCCTATGCCCTTGTTCTTGCAGGATATACCTGTTCGATCATCTGTATGGGCGCCGCCTCCAATCCCGATAATGTCTTCATGATTGCGATGTCGCGCGGGACCTACATTGTCCTCGGCGTGCTGTGTGAAGCCTTTATGGGACTTATCTTCGCCACAAGTCAGGAAAGACACGCCCGGGCCCAGCTGAGGCAGAAACTTGAATCGGCACTGGTCCTCGTCACGACGACATTGTGCAGCCTTCTGGGTGAAGAGCGTGGTGCGCTCAATGCCGCCCGCCGTCAGTTTGGTACGATCCTGACGATCAACGACCAGATCGAGTTTGCCGAAGTCGAGATGGGGCCACACGGCCATGAAGGCGATCATGCCCGTGCAGCACTCGCTGCGGTCTCCGCGCTTCTGTCCCGTGGCTTCGGAATGGCGATGCGCCTTCAGGTGCTCAATCACAACCATCCGGCCTTTACCAAGACCGCTGATGAAATCCTCGCATTTCTAAAGCAGTTTCCGCAGCGCCTGCCGGATCAGAACGCCGTCCCTGCCCTGCTCGCTGATCTTCAGCACTTTCGTGACGTATGCCGCCTCTACGCGGCACCACATCGTGAATCCGATGTCCGGACGGATCTTGAACCCATTCCCGGACAGGAACCTTTCGACCAGACGGCCGAAGGTCAGGAAATGCAGCAGGGTCGGCTGGATGAACGCATCCTGTTCGTCTCATTGGGAGAACTGCTGGGCGATCTCGAACAGGCCATCAAGGAATATGAAGCCAGTACCCATCGCATCAGGGGCGACCATTTCCATTTCCAGCTTGAAACCCATCGCGATACCCGTGAAGCCGTCCATAACGGTCTGCGCGGAGCCTGCGCCGTGCTTATTACCGCCTACATCTATGAAGTAACGGCCTGGCCAAACGGGCTTGGTTTCATCGCCATTACGACGCTGGTCTGCGGCCTCTTCGCCACCAAGGAAAATCCTGTCCTCGGCACGACAGAGTTTCTCAAAGGCGCGGTCGCTGCCTATTTCATGGCATGGATCCTCGTTTTCGTGCTCATGCCGAAAGTCACGACATTCGAGACTCTGGCGCTCTTTCTCGGGCCTGCAATGTTCCTGGGCGGGCTAGCCAAAGGCAATCCGGCCACTGCTGGCGGTTCAGCGGCTTATGGTCTGCTGCTCCCGGCCATGCTGGGGCTCCAGAACCATCACGTCATGAATGAAATCGCGTTCTACAATGGCAATATGGCGACCGTTCTGGCCGTGGCCGTCAGTGTTATTGTATTCCGGAGCGTCCTGCCCTTCAGCAGCGATGCAGAGCGCTTCCGTCTGCGCCGCATTATGCTAGGAGAATTGCAGCATCTGGCCCATCCGGGCTTCACGCCACGCATCAGTGTCTGGATCGGCCGCAACACGGATCGCTTTGCACGCATCATCCGCCATGCCGGACCGACCCCTGCTCCGCTGATCGAAGCCTGCATCCTGGGAACACTGGCAACACTCACCCTTGGCCTGAACGTTATCAGGCTCCGCGCCCTCCTGGACCGTGAATACCTGCCCGAAAGTGCACGGCGGCCAATCCTGCTGGTCCTGCATTATGTAGAAGAATCGACACGCCGACATGACAAGGCAGCCCGTATTGCCGAAGCTGCCGTTAGACGCCTGCGCGTTCTCGACGCCCAGGAAACGGATCTGGTGACGCGCCTCGAACTGACACGCGCCATCACCTATCTCGTCGTCATCGCCTACACGATGCGGACAAACGAGGACTTCCTCGATGCCAGCAAGCCGTTCCGGGGCGAGAAGAACAGCCGCCTGCTCAACTCGGGTCAGGGCTGATTATTTTTCAATGATTTCAAATCAGATGGCGGAGAGGGTGGGATTCGAACCCACGGTACCCGCGAAGGCACAACGGTTTTCGAGACCGCCCCAATCGACCACTCTGGCACCTCTCCGTACGGCTCTGCTTTTGCGCTGAACCTGATCGACGGAGGGGCTTATGACGGGGTTTGTCCGACATTGCAAGAGGGTCCGAGGACGTTCATGACAGAAACCAGTCTGCGAACGCGTTTTTTCGCCGTTTCTGATTGACTGGAACGCCTCAAAGCTATATCGACCGCGGCTGTTCCATGTCATTGCACCCGCTGGAGTGCATGGAGCCAACGACAAAAAGCGACTGGGTCGCGCCAGATCGGGTCAACCCGGCAGAAGCGGCCACGAGATCGGAACAGAGAGAGTTTCCAGAATGTACGCAGTCATCCGCACCGGCGGCAAGCAGTATCGCGTTGCTCCCGAGAGCATCCTCAAGGTCGAGAAGCTCGAAGCTGAAGCCGGCAGCACCATCACCTTCACCGACGTCCTGATGGTTGGCGGCGAAGGCACCCTGACCGTTGGCGCACCGCTGGTCGCTGGCGCAACCGTGACGGCAACCGTGGTTGCTCAGGATCGTCTGCCGAAGGTGATCATCTTCAAGAAGCGTCGCCGCCAGAACAGCCGCCGCAAGAACGGCCACCGCCAGCCGGTGACCGTCCTGCGCATCAACGCGATCAACGCGGCCTGATCGGCCCGACACTCCAGGTAAGGATAAACAGCCATGGCACAAAAAAAGGCAGGCGGTTCGAGCCGTAACGGACGCGACAGTGCAGGTCGTCGTCTGGGCGTGAAGAAGTTCGGTGGCGAAAGCGTCATCGCAGGCAACATCATCGTCCGCCAGCGCGGCACGAAGATGAAGGCTGGCGCCAATGTCGGTATCGGCCGCGACCACACGCTGTTCGCTCTCGTGGACGGTCATGTGAAGTTCCAGCGCCGCGCAGAAGGCCGTGTCCACGTTTCCGTGGCACTGCCGGAAGCTGCTGAATAAGCAGCCCGCGTTTTCCAGCGCGAGCGGAAGGGGCCGGTCCTGTTCGGGACCGGCCTTTTTGCGTATAAAGCGCCCCTCACCTTTTCTTGCGGACAATACGATGAAGTTTCTCGACCAGGCCAAGATCTATGTACGTTCCGGTGACGGTGGGGACGGCGTGATCGCATTCCGGCGCGAGAAATACATCGAGTTCGGCGGCCCGGACGGCGGTGATGGCGGCCGTGGTGGCGATATCATTTTCCGCGCGGTTCCCGGCCTGAACACGCTGATCGATTTCCGCTACACGCAGCATTTCAAGGCCCGCAAGGGCGGCAACGGCGCAGGCTCCAACCGCACCGGTGCGGCTGCGGCCAATGTCACCATCAACGTGCCAGTCGGCACGCAGATCTTTGACGAAGACCGCGAGACCCTGCTGGCCGACCTGGATGCCGAGGGCAAGGAAGTCCTGCTGTGCCGCGGCGGTGATGGTGGTCTTGGCAACACCCATTTCAAGAGCAGCACCAACCGTGCGCCACGCCGGGCCGACAAGGGCTGGCCGGGCGAAGAGCGCTGGGTGTGGCTGCGCCTGAAGCTGATCGCCGATATTGGCCTCGTGGGTCTGCCCAATGCGGGCAAGTCCACCCTCCTCTCCGTCGCGTCCCGGGCACGTCCCAAAATTGCCGATTATCCGTTCACGACCCTGCATCCGCAGCTCGGCGTGGTGCGGCTGAACAATACGGAAGAGTTCGTGATCGCCGACATTCCCGGCCTGATCGAAGGCGCCAGCGAAGGCGCCGGGCTTGGGGACCGCTTCCTCGGGCATGTGGAACGCTGCGCGACACTGCTGCATCTGATCGACGGCACGGAAAGTCAGATCGTCAAGCACTGGCGTCTGATCCGCAAGGAGCTTGAGGCCTATGATCCCGAGCTTGCGGCCAAGCCGGAAATCATCGTCCTGAACAAGTGCGATTCCCTCACCCCCACCCAGCGTTCCGCCAAGAAGCGGGCTCTGGCAAAGGCTTCTGGTGCGGAAGTGATGATGCTGTCCGGCGCGACGCAGGAAGGTCTGCCCGAACTGCTCCGCCTGCTTCAGGATCGCGTGACCGCTGCCAAAAGGGACCGTCAGGGATGACCGCTCCGGCTTCTGCTCCTCGTCTGGCGCAGGCCCGCCGGATCGTCATCAAGATCGGAAGTGCGCTTCTGGTCGATTCCGCGAATGCAAGCCTTCGTCTTGAATGGCTGCAGAGCGTCTGTGCGGATATTGCCGACCTGCGTGCCCGAGGCGCGGAAGTCATCGTCGTGTCCTCGGGCGCGATTTCCCTGGCGCGACACCGCCTCGGCCTGACATCCCGCCGCCTGCGGCTGGACGAAAAACAGGCCATGGCCAGTGTCGGCCAGATCGGACTGGCGCAAGGCTGGAGCGCGGCCCTCGCCGGCCATAATCTGGTCGCCGCCCAGCTTCTGCTGACCCCGGACGATACGGAAAACCGTGAGCGCCATCTCAATGCGCGCGCCACGCTTCAGACCCTGCTCGATCTGGGCTGCGTTCCCGTCATCAACGAAAACGATGCCATCGCGACCGGCGAGATCCGCTTCGGCGACAATGACCGCTTGGGCGCCCGTGTAGCCCAGATGACCGGGGCCGACTGTCTGGTCCTGCTGTCCGACATCGACGGGCTTTATACGGCGGACCCGCGACAGGATCCGTCCGCGCGGCATATTCCCGTTGTCGAACAGATGACGGACGAGATCATGGCGATGGGAGGCGAGCCGCCGCCGGGTTATTCGTCTGGCGGAATGCGCACGAAGCTCCTCGCGGCCCGGATTGCGACGCGCGCGGGTGCGAACATGGTGATCGCGGCCGGACAGGAGCATCATCCGCTCCGCAGGCTGCAGAATGGCGGTCTGTGCACCTGGTTCATGGCACAGACCGATGCCGGCTCCGCCCGCAAGCGCTGGATCGGTGGCAGCCTTCAGCCCAAGGGGACACTTACGATCGATGCCGGTGCCCGTCGTGCTCTTGAAGAGGGCGCATCCCTCCTGCCAGCGGGCGTGACCGGCCTTGAGGGCAGTTTTGGGCGCGGCGACCTGGTACTCATCCGTGATGCTGACGGAAGCATTATCGGGCGCGGTCTGATCGCTTATGATTCCGAAGAGAGCCAGAAGCTGATTGGCCATCGCTCCGGCGAGATGGAACAGCTTCTGGGATATCGCGGACGTGATGCCCTGATCCATCGGGATGACCTGGCGCTCGATCTTCCCTGACGGGTCGGCCCTGCGCGCCGCTGGCTAGTCTCTGGGCGGCCAGCGGAGCTTGGGCTCCGAGCGGGGCCGGTAGGCGTCTTCTTCGACGACCGGTCTGTTGCCCTGCTTCCTGTCCATACTGCGACCAAGGGGCTGTCGTCCCGTCGTCGAGACATCCTTTTCCCATGGCGCCCGGGCCCAGGCGCGTTCGGAGACGTCGGACATCTCCTCCCGCAGGGCGGATTGGGAGGACTGACCGCGACGCGGCAGGGTTTCAGGATCCCCTGCTCCCGGACCATCCTCATAGGACGGCAGATCGGAACGCAGGCTTCGCACCGGCATGAGATAATCCTCATCCGGCAGGCTCGGAGCTGAATGAACCGTACGCGGCTCAACAGCCGCAACGGTCTGTCTGTCGGGTCCGGCAGGCAGACTGTCAGGCCGTGTCGAAACGGCCAGCCGCATGTTGAGCGCCCGCAGTTCCGCCCGCAGTTCCGCGATCTGGAACTCCAGTTCCTGCAGCCGCGGCTTGGTGCCGAAGACGGCGAAGGGCATGCAGAGCAGCGCCAGCGCAAACAGGGCGGCCACCACGGCCAGGCACCCGAAGGCCCAGCCCGGCAGCCATGAAAAATCAGACATCATAAGGAGGCCTGGTCCAGTCTGAAGGTGGCGCGTTCGGGTATCCGGAAGCCGGAATTACATGCCCCGCAATTACATACCAAGGGCACGGCGATAGATATCGAGCAGGGTCTCCTGCTCCTCGATCTCGGCCGGCTCCTGCTTGCGCAGACGGATGATCTGCTTGATGACTTTCACGTCAAATCCGGCGGATTTGGCTTCGGAAAAAATATCCTTGATGTCCCCGGCCAGAGCCTTGCGCTCCTCTTCCAGACGCTCGACGCGCTCGATGATGGAGCGCAGACGGTCCGCAGCGATCCCGCCTGTGGCAGCGCCTTCGCTTTTGCTTTCTGCATCCATGTCCGGTTTCCTTCCTGAGGCGTAAGTCTTGGCTGTATTTTCCGGCGCTGCACGAACACAGCATCCGCCGCGCGGCTTATCGTGATGAGGGCGGGACGGTCAACGGAATTATGTGCACGTTTCATGAACGCGTGAACATGACGAGGCTTTTCTCCCGAGGTCGTGCTCGGGCTATCCCTTGACAGGAAGGGCCCTGACAGGGAACTAGACGGTGCCTGAAAAGGCCTGAACCCTAACCCTTTTTTCCCCGGTCTGCGGGTTCGAGAGGTCAGAGAGTCTTCCATGGAACATTTCCAGCAGGTCGAGCCTTTCGACTATGTCATCTTCGGTGCCACTGGCGATCTTACGATGCGCAAGCTGCTGCCCGCGCTCTATAACCGTCTCCGAATGGGCCAGATTCCAGATGATGCCTGCATCATCGGAGCCGCCCGTACGGAGCTGGACCGGGAGGCCTATGTCGCGCGGGCCCGAGATGCCCTTCAGCGCTTCCTTCCCTCGGACATCCTGAGCCCGGGACTGGTTGAGCGCTTCCTTGCCCGTCTCGACTATGTGACGCTGGACAGCAGCCACGAGGGACCTCAGTGGGAAACCCTGAAGTCCCTGCTGGCCAAGGCGCAGCCTGACCGCGTCCGCGTCTATTATTTTGCAACCGCACCGCAGCTCTATGGCGGCATCAGCGAGAACCTGCACCGGTACGGGCTGATTACACCCAATTCCCGGGTCGTGCTCGAAAAGCCGATCGGCACCGATATGGCGACCGCAACCGCCATCAATGACGGCGTCGGACAGTATTTCCCGGAAAAGCAGATCTACCGGATCGACCATTATCTCGGCAAAGAGACGGTCCAGAACATCCTCGCCCTGCGTTTCGCCAATCCGCTGATGAATGCGGCTTGGTCCGCAGAGCATATCGAGAGCGTTCAGATCACGGCCGTCGAAACCGTGGGCGTGGAAGGCCGTGCAGCCTATTACGACACCTCCGGCGCCCTGCGTGACATGATCCAGAACCATCTGCTTCAGGTCCTGTGCCTGGTTGCGATGGAAGCACCGGACTCCCTTGAGGCCGATGCCGTCCGCAATGCCAAGCTCGCCGTCCTGAACGCCCTGCGCCCCATCACCGATGCAACTGCTGCCACCGAGACCGTGCGCGCGCAGTACACGGCAGGTGTGGTCGATGGAGAGAACGTTCCGGGTTATCTGGAAGAGCTGGGCAAGCCGAGCACGACAGAAACCTATGCCGCAGTGCGTGCCTGGGTCGATACCCCACGCTGGAAGAACGTGCCGTTCTATATCCGCACGGCCAAACGTTCAGGCCGCAAGGTCAGCGAGATTGTCATCACATTCCGCCCGGCCGCCACCACGATGTTCGGTGCAACGCCCGCCAGCAACAGACTGGTCCTGCGCGTGCAGCCCAATGAGGGCGTCGAACTGCGGCTGAACGTCAAGAACCCTGCGCTGGACGTGTACAATCTCCATACGGCAGATCTCGACGCCAAAATCCGCATGGAAGGCGGCATGCCCTTCCCGGACTCCTACGAGCGGCTTCTGCTCGATGCCGTGCGGGGCGATCCGGTGCTGTTCATCCGCCGCGACGAGGTCGAGGCCGCATGGCGCTGGGCCGAACCCATCCTCGATGCGTGGAAGCATGACAAGGTCCCGATGCAGACCTATAGTGCAGGCTCTTACGGACCGGAACAGGCCACCCGCCTGCTCGCCGGGCATGGCGATATCTGGCACGAAGCCGCGGAGTAACACCATTTGAGTGATGATAAGAGCGCAACGCCCCGTCTCGGCCGCAATCCGGGCCGGGGCCCGCGCCGGCAGCCCCGCAGCTTCAAACAACTTCTGCTGCGGCGAATGCTGGTCGTCATTCCGGCCTTCCTGCTGATGTTCATTGCGGTCCGGACCGGACTGCTGGACATGTCCTACGACAAGATCACGTTCAGCAAACTCAGCTGGTTCGACAACACGGCTCTGGTGGAGCATCTCCGCCTGGCCGTCGTGAAAGACAACCTGACGGACCTGCCCCGGCACTGCCTGGTTTTCGTGGTGAACGGGAATGCGGCCGATAACACACCCACGATGGATGTTCTGGGACGGCACGGAAATGGCTGTCCCGGCGCAACACCTTCGGCCGACAAGTTGTTCAGCCTGAAAATTAACCGCTCCGAGCGCACGGTACAGACAGACGCAGGAACGCCCGGCGCCTTCCACGATCTACCCCTTTAAGACATTCCCGGAAGGCGGGGCCTGCTAGCGGGCTTCGCCTTTTTTCTGCGCAAATGCCTCGCGCAGGAACAGCCCCCCTTCCCTGAGCGCCCGACGCCCGTCCCGGAACAGCGCATAGCCGTTCAGGAAGCCGTGTATCATCCGCGGAAAGTTTTTCAGTCTGACTGGTATTCCGGCTTCATCGAGGCGTCGGGCATAAAGCTCCCCCTCACCCCGAAGCGGATCAAATCCCGCCGTCACGACCATGGCAGGCGGCAGATCCTTCAGGCTTTCCACCAGCAGAGGCGAGAATGCCGGATCAAAAAGCTGCTCGGGCGAACTGAGCGTCTGGCCACAATACCAGTACAGAAGCTCCGTGCTCAGCATGTAACCTTCCGCGTATGTCTCACGCGAAGGTGGCGCGAACGGACCACTCAGGGCCGGATAATAAAGAAGCTGGGCACTGAGCGCACGCATCCCCTGCGAGCGCACCCATTGTGTCAGCGCAGCAGAAAGATTGCCGCCCGCACTGTCCCCGGCAACCGCAACAGGCATGTCTGGCGGAACAGTCCGAAAAATCCAGTCCAGCGCCGATTTGGCATCCTCCAGACCAGCCGGGAAACGGTGTTCCGGCGCAAGGCGATAGTCCAGCGAAAGAACCATCGCCCCCGATGCCGCCGCAAGCCGGCAGCAGATCCCGTGATGGGATACGAGATCGCAATGCACGAATCCACCGCCATGCAGGAAGAGGACAACACCCCGGACCTTTCCACGCGGCCGGTACAGGCGCGCCGTCCTCGGTCCCTCCGCTCCCGGAACCCGGATGTCACGCCAGCTACGGATCCGCAGCGACGACAGCCAGACCGGGAAACTCGGGCGACCTGTCACCCGCCGGATCTGCCGCAGGACGTCCGCGGATGGGGGCACGGCCGGGATCGGCGGGATCTCATCCAGAGCAACACGCCGTGGTACGACGCCCCGTTTACGGGCCTGCCGGGCAAGCCAGAAAAGGAAAATCCGCAAGGTCAGGGTTGGACGCATTTTGTCATTATGCCGGGATTTTACTGAAAAGTCTGCCCTTGACCCCGCAGGCATCCCGGAGCAGTGTCTGCGCCGCCAGACGGCTGGACGATCGCTGTGTGTGCGATGAGGATCGCATACAGGGAGGAAAGTCCGGGCTCCATGGGAAGACGGTACCGGTTAATTGCCGGCGGGGGCGACCCCAGGGACAGTGCCACAGAAAACAGACCGCCCGCCGGACTGTACCCCACGCGTTCATTCGCCGGGGAACATGTTGCGGGTAAGGGCGAAACGGTGCGGCAAGAGCGCACCGCATCTCCGGCAACGGCGATGGTCATGGTAAACCCTACCGGGAGCAAGACCGAATAGGAACGGCAGGTCTCCGCAAGGGGACCGGGGGTTTCTCGCCCCGTCGTTCGGGTTGGTTGCGTGAGGCCTGCAGCAATGCAGGTCCCAGAGGAATGATCGTCCCGCTTTCGGGCGGACAGAACCCGGCTTACAGGCCGTCTGGCACCCTCTGAAAAAAATCTGTTCTTCCAGTAATTGTTCCGCTCATTAAAGAAGAACAAAAACAGAACAAATAACGGCAGGTATAGTTCCGCCAGAGCGATTATCCCTGATAAACCCTAATAAACCGCAAAAATTTCCGTCACATTTCCAGTTTTGAAAATGTCGCAGTTTTCTGCGGTTTTCTGACGATATCTGTTTGACGTCCCATGAAATCCCATGATATCCCAGTCAAGACAAGCCAAATAACCAGAAGCCGCATTACCGGTTCTGAGCGCAGGAAGGAGGCACATCATCCATGAGCATGTTCCTCGGCACGCATCAGAACCGTTTCGATGCCAAGGGACGTGTTTCCATTCCTGCATCTTTCCGCGCCGCCCTGAAATCACAGGCCCAGCCGGGAGATCCACTGGTCATCCTGCGCCCGTCCCATCTGCATCCCTGCATCGAGGGCTGGACGACCGGCGCATTTGCCGCCCTCGCCACACCGCTCGACGAATACGATCCCTTTTCGGAAGATCATGAAGATCTGGCCGCCAGCCTCTATGCGGATGCCTATCCGCTGGACAGCGACAAGGAAGGCCGCATCATCCTTCCTGAAACCCTGCGCACCCACGCCGTTCTGACGGACGAAGTTGCTTTCATGGGGCTTGGCCGGACCTTCCAGATCTGGAACCCGACCGCTGCCGCAGAACGCCGTCAGGCCGCACGCAGCCGCGCCAAGACGCTTGCCACCAGCCGCCGTCCCGCCAGCAACCCTGCGGGAGCAGCAGAATGAACGCGATCACCCTGATCCATTCCGGTCATGTTCCGGTCATGCTGCACGAGGTTCTCGAAGCCCTCGCCCCCCGTACTGGCGGACGTTATCTGGACGGAACGTTCGGTGGCGGTGGCTATGCCCGTGCCATCCTGAATGCAGCCGACTGCACGCTGGATGCGATCGACCGCGACCCCGCTGCCATCGAGCGCGGAAACGCCATGGCCATTCAGGCTAACGGGCGCCTTCGAATGCATCAGGGGACGTTCGGCGACATGGAAGCGCTGGTCGGAGCGGAAGGACCGTTCGACGGCATCGTTCTGGATCTGGGAGTTTCATCCTTTCAGATCGATCAGGCCGAGCGCGGCTTTTCCTTCCGCAATGATGGTCCGCTGGACATGCGGATGGGCTCCGATGGTCCTTCCGCTGCGGATCTGGTGAATACCTGCAAGGAAGCAGATCTCGCGGACATCCTGTACCGCTACGGCGAAGAAAAACTCTCCCGCCGCATTGCACGCGCCATCGTAGCCGCACGCGCCGAAGCCCCGATCACCACGACCGGTCAGCTGGCACATATCATCCGCTGCTGCGTCCCCCGTGACCGCGCCAATATCGACCCCGCGACCCGCAGCTTCCAGGGGCTGCGCATTGCGGTGAATGATGAGCTTGGCGAACTCGAACGCGCTTTCGAAACCGCACCACGCCTGCTGGCCCCGGGTGGAGTTTTCGTGGTCGTGACCTTCCATTCCCTCGAGGATCGTCTGGCCAAGCGCGCCATGGCAGTGCTCGCAGGCCGGACGGGAAACCCGTCCCGTTACGAACCGGCCCCGCTCCGTCAGGAAGCGCCGGCCTTTTCCCTTCTTCATTCCCGCCCCCTCTCCGCCACGGATGAGGAAGCCCGGGAAAATCCGCGTGCCCGCAGTGCCCGTCTGCGCGCACTGGTCCGTAACCCCGTCTCCAAGATGCCCGTCTCAGGAATGCCCTCATGATCCGGCCCTTCACCGTTGCCTGCGCTGTCCTCGCCGCAGGATCTGGCCTGTTTCTCTACACCAAGAAGCATGAGACCACGGTTCTGGACCAGAAGATCACGAAGATCGTTCAGGAAACCCAGCGCGTGCGCGGCCAGACTGCCATGCTTCGGACGGAATGGGCTCTCCTGAACCAGCCCGATCGCCTGAACACACTGGCAGCCCGTTTCGTGCCTTCCCTGCACCCGATGGAGCCGGACCAGTTCATCCGCATGGCCTCGCTTGAATCTCGTCTGCCCGCACCCGGTTCGAAGGCGCAGCCCGCTGATCCACGTGAAGGACTGCACGAAGTCGTTAACCGCGCAGCCGAAGCGGCACATCTTCCGCTGCCTGCACCACAGACTGTCACCCATACACCTGCACAGCCTGCACCTGCCCCGCATCCGCTGGTCGTCGCCGTGGCAACGCACCCTACTCCGGCAGCAAAGCCTGTGCCGGTCCAGCCGCATGTCTCCCATGCGCATAATGCCGACACGCAGTTGGCCTCGGCAGCGCCACGCACCATTACGGCCTCTGCCCGCAGCCATGCGGACAGCGCGCCCAGCGTCCATCTCGTAAGCTATCGTGAGAGCCACCCTGCTCCCCTGATGGTTGCAGCCTGGCACCCGCAGACCGTGCGCGTGAGCCATGCCGCAGCCCCAGCCCGTCTGGCCGAAGAGCGTCCGCACCCGCATCACGCACAACTTTCCGCTCTGGGAAATGCGAATGACGCATTGCCCGCGCCTGTGCCGTTGGCTAACTGAGAGCCCTTCCATCATTAACCGCTCGTTCAGCATTTTCGGATAGCTTAGGGCGAGCCCTTCAACAGGACGCACCCCCGCACGATGCCTCAGGACGTGCCACCTTCTTCCGGTTCGCAGCGCCCCGAGCGCCCGGATGTGCCGTCAGGGCATTCCCGCAAGACCGCGCAGCCACGGGGACTGCGCCGACTGAATCTTGACCAGATGCACGGGCGCCTGCTCGGCGTCGGGATGGGATTTCTCGCGATTTATGGCGCCGTGGCGCTCAAGGCGACAGTGGCGACCGTCCTGATGCCGATGGAGCCTGAAAAACGCCAGATCGCGCCCCAGGTCCCGGAAATTCCTAAGAGTGACCCACGTGGAGAAATGGCGGGCGATTTCGTTCTGCCAACCGTTAAACGCGCCACAATCACCGACCGTACAGGTCAGGCCCTCGCCCTCTCGCTCCCCGTCGCGCAGGTCTATGCCAATCCGATGGAAATGATCGATCCGGCCGATGCTGCGGACAAGCTCCGGAAAGTTCTGCCGCAGCTCGACCGTGACGAAACAATCCGCCGCCTGTCGCTGAAAAAACAGTTCGTCTATCTGGCGCGAGACATTTCCCCCGTTCAGGAAATCGCCATCAACAATCTGGGCATTCCAGGCATCTATTTCGAAGCAGGCGAACGCCGCCATTATCCGCTGGGCCGGACTGCCGCACAGATCATGGGCAGTGTCGATATCGACGATCATGGCATTGCAGGCGTGGAACGTTATTTCGACAAGCGACTGAATTCGGACAAATCTCCGCTGCGCCTGTCACTGGATGTCCGCGTGCAGACCGTTGCGCATGACGAACTTCAGGCTGCCAAAGACGAGTTCTCGGCCATCGGCGCCAGCGCGATCGTCATGGACGTCCGTACCGGCGAAATCCTGGCCATGGTCAGCCTGCCCGATTACGACGCCAACGATTTCGGTCACGCCCCCAACGACGCCCGCTTCAACCGGGCCGTCACCGGCATGTATGAGCCCGGCTCAACGTTCAAGCTGCAGACGGCCGCAATGGGTCTGCAACTTGGGGTCGTCCATCTGTGGGACCGTTTCTCGACCATTCCGATCAAGGTCGGCCGCTTCACCATCCGCGACATGAAGACCGATCATTTCGCCCCCTGGCTCTCTCTGCCCGGCGTTCTGGCCTACTCCTCCAACCCGGCCGCAGCCCATATCGCGCTCGATGTCGGTGCAACCCGCCAGCAGGACTGGCTGCGGAACATGGGCTTCTTCAACCGTGTTCCCGTAGAACTGCCCGAAGCTGGACGTCCCCTTGTTCCCGCCTCGCGCAACTGGGGCATTTCAACCGTCATGACGGTCGGGTTCGGTCACGGTGTGGCCGAGCCGCCGCTGGCCATCGTTCGCGGCACGGCGGCGACCGTGAACGGCGGTATCCTGCTCAAACCAACCCTCGTGGCACGCGATACCGAAGACGACAGCAAGCCGGCGTCCGACGCCGATGCGGCCCAAGTCCGGCCCGTAGCCTATCGGCCGGGTGCGGACAGTGACGAGATCGGAGCCGAAACGCCCGTGGGCACACGCGTCCTGTCCGAACAGACCTCAGCGCTCCTGCGCAAGCTGCTGCGTCTGGACGTTACACTGGGGAGCGGCAAGTCCGCCGAGGTCCCCGGCTATTATGTCGGCGGCAAGACCGGCACGGCAGAAAAGATCGGCGCACATGGTGGCTACTTGAAACACGTGAACGTCTCGGCCTTCACCAGCGTGTTCCCGATGAACAACCCGCATTACGCCGTCTATGTCATGCTCGACAGTCCGCAGGGCACAGCCGCGACGCATGGCTGGACGACAGCCGCATGGAACGCCGCACCCACGGTCAAGAAGATTATTTCGCGTGTCGGCCCGATCCTGAACCAGTTCCCTGATCTGGCGAACAAGGATGCGATTGACGCCTCCCTCGCCATTCCGATGAACCCGCCCGTTCCTGCCGGATACCGCGCCCTTGGTCCCGGAAATGATCCGGGCGACCCGCGCAACCAAGCCCACGCCGCCAAGACCCAGCCCTCAAAGACACAGCACTGAACCGTTTGATGCGCCTCTCCCAGCTTTTTGCCCTCTGCGGTACGCCTCAGTCCCTGACGGACGATCCCGAGATCCTGTCCGTAACAGCCGATAGCCGCAGAGCCGGTCCGGGTACGCTCTTCTTCGCCCTGCGCGGAGTGAAGCAGGATGGCAGCGCTTTCATCGCACAGGCCATGTCACAGGGCGCTGCGGCGGTCATCGTGGATCATGAAACTATCGATCTGAGTGCTGCAATCCCTGTGATCGTACGTCCGGACGCCAAGCATCTGCTGGCCTGCATGGCCTCCGCCCTTGCTGGTCGGCAGCCCTCCTGCATCGCCGCAATCACGGGAACGAACGGCAAAAGCAGCACGGCCGATTTCCTGCGCCAGCTCTGGACGCTTCAGGGAAACCGGGCGGCAAGTCTCGGAACGCTGGGCCTCATTTCCGACACGGACGTGCCAGCTCCACCGAGCCTGACCACACCGGACCCCGTATCGCTGTCCCAGACCCTGGCCGCGCTGGCCCGCAACGGCGTGGAGCATGTCGCCCTCGAAGCCTCGTCGCACGGACTGGAGCAGCATCGGCTGGACGGCGTCACTTTGACGGCGGCAAGTTTCTCCAATCTGACGCGCGACCATCTCGATTATCACCTGACGCTGGAAGCCTATCGCACGGCAAAATTGCGCCTGTTTGACGAAGTGCTGCCCACGGGGGGCATCGCGGCGGTCAATGCAGACATGGACAGCGAGACGTTTGCGGCTCTTCAGAACATTGCAGCCCGTCGGAGCCTGAAACTCCGCAGCGTCGGGCGCAATGGCACCACGCTGCGACTGATCGAAGCCCGTCCCACGCCGTCAGGGCAGATCCTGCGTTTCGCCCTGCATGGCGAGGAACTGCCCGAAATCTCCCTTTCGCTTCCCGGGCGCTTTCAGGCTGACAACGTGATGCTGGCGGCTGCCATGTGCTGGCAAGATGACGCCGACACCCGGCAGGTTGTAGCCCTTCTGCCGCGCCTGACGGGTGTACACGGCCGGTGCGAGCGGGCTGTTGCGTTGCCCAACGGTGCTGCCGCCTATGTCGATTATGCCCACACCCCCGATGCGCTGGACTGCGTCCTGTCCAGCCTGCGACCGCATACGGCAGGGCGTCTGGTCGTGGTCTTCGGCGCGGGCGGCGACCGTGACCGCGGCAAGCGCCCGCTCATGGGGGCCGTTGCCGCGAGGATGGCGGATCTGGCGATCGTGACGGACGATAACCCCCGCACGGAAGAACCCGCTTCGATCCGCTCCGAAATCCTGGCGGCATGCCCGGATGCACTGGAAATCGCAGACCGCCGCAGCGCCATCGCAGCAGGATTAGAAGCTCTGAAGCCCGGCGATATCCTTGTCGTGGCCGGCAAGGGACATGAGCAGGGTCAGATCGTCGGCACGGAAATCCTGCCCTTCGATGACCGTCTCGTCATTCGTGAACTGGCAGGTGCGGTATGAGCGTTCTGTGGAACAGTGCGGACCTTCGGGCTGCGACGGGTGGAACACTGAATGCCGATGTTCAGGTTACGGGCATCTCAATCGACACCCGAACGTTGGCCCCGGGCGACCTGTTTATCGCCCTGCGTGGCGAAATGAGCGACGGTCATGCCCATGTCCGGCAGGCTCTGGACAAGGGCGCAGCCTGCGCGCTTGTGCATGACATAGCCGGTCTGGACGACCCGCGCCTTCTGATCGTTCCTGACACCATGACTGCCCTTGTGGATCTGGGCCGTTATGCGCGAGCGCGCTTTCGCGGCAAGGTCGTCGCGATTACCGGAAGTGTCGGCAAGACGACGACCAAGGACATGCTGAACGTCGCGCTGTCCGCCATCGGCCCGACGCACGCCGCCGTCGCCTCCTACAACAATCACTGGGGCGTGCCCCTGACACTGGCACGACTGCCGCAGGACGCCCGGTTCTGCATCAGCGAAATCGGCATGAATCATGTCGGGGAAATTGCTCCCCTCGCTGCTCAGGTCCGGCCCGATGTGGCCATCATCACCACGATCGGCACGGCGCATCTCGGCCATATGGGCAGCATCGAGGCGATTGCGCAGGAAAAATCCGACCTGTTCGGCGCGCTTGCGGACAACGGGACCGCCATCGTTCCCGACGACGCAGCCGGTCAGGAGCATTTCCGGACATCCCTGCCCGAAGGCTGTACCCTGTGGCGTTCGGGCTTCTCCGAGACGGCACAGCTCCGGATCGAAAATCTGCACTGCTCGGCAGAAGGCAGCCATTTTGCGCTTCATCTGCCATCTGGCATCCAGAACGTGACGCTGACGGCGCCGGGAGAGCATCTGGCCCGCAACGCGGCCCTAGCTCTCGGCGCGGTTGCAGCCTTGGGCGAAGACGTCGCCGTTGCCGCCACCGCACTGCGGAACTTCGTGCCGGGCGCCGGACGTGGACAGATGCGCACGATCCTGAACGACGTACGCCTTCTGGACGAAAGCTATAACGCCTCCACGCCCAGCGTCCGCGCGGCTCTGGCAACCCTCGCGCTGCTCCCGGCCCAGCGGCACATCGCGGCTCTCGGAGACATCCGCGAACTCGGCACCTTCGCCGATGCCGAACACCGTTCGCTGGCGGACGCCGTTCAGAACGCCAGGGCCATCGCCTTCTGCTGCGGCCGCCATATGCGCGCGCTTTATGACGCGCTTCCGTCCGAACTTCGGGGAGGATACGCCGCTGATGCCGCGTCTCTGGCCCCTCTTCTGCTCAAAGCCCTTCGCCCCGGTGATCTCCTGCTCGTGAAAGGCAGCTTCGGCAGCCGGATGCGTGACGTGATCTCAGTCCTCGACAACGCTTCCAGCCCGGTTTCTGCCTGATGCTTTTCAATCTCATCGCCGCCCATGACACGTCCCATGGCGGGTTCTTCAACCTGTTCCATTACCTGACATTCCGTTCGGGCTGCGCCTGCCTGACGGCGCTGGTCATCTCCCTGGCACTGGGCAACCCTTTCATCGCACAGCTCAAGCGGATCCAGCGCGAAGGCCAGCCAATTCGCACTGTCGGTCCCGAGCGGCACATTCTGGAAAAGGCCGGCACCCCCACCATGGGCGGCATGCTGATCCTGATTGCACTGTTCTCAGCCACGCTGCTCTGGGCAGACCTGACAAACGGGTTTGTCTGGGCGGTCATGCTGACCACGGCAGCCTTTGGAGCCGTCGGTTTTGCCGATGACTACCTGAAGCTCTCCAAACGCAACACGACCGGCGTCTCTAAGCGCACCCGGCTTGGCTGCGAGTTTCTTGCGTCGCTGATCGCCGGAATCTGGCTCCAGTCCCTGACGCCGCCGGAACTGCGCAACATGGTCGCCTTTCCCTTCGTCAAGGATGTGCTGCTTCCGCTGGGCTATGCCTTCCCGATCTTTGCGATGATCACCATTACAGGCTTCGGCAATGCTGTGAACTTCACGGACGGGCTGGACGGTCTGGCCATCGTCCCGGTCGTAATCGCGGCACTGGTCTTCGCGCTGATTTCCTATCTGGTCGGCAACCACGTCTTCGCCGATTACCTACAGCTCCACCCGGTTCCTGGTACGGGCGAACTCGCGGTTTTCTGTGCAGCATTGATTGGCGCGGGTCTCGGGTTCCTGTGGTTCAACGCCCCGCCGGCCGCTGTCTTCATGGGCGATACCGGCTCCCTGTCCCTCGGCGGCGCTCTCGGAGCCGTGGCCGTCGCCACCAAACATGAACTCGTGCTGTGCATCGTAGGCGGCGTTTTCGTTGCTGAAACCCTCTCCGTCGTGATCCAGATCTTCTGGTTCAAACGAACCGGACGGCGCGTATTCCTGATGGCACCGCTGCACCACCATTTTGAGAAAAAGGGCTGGCAGGAGCCGAAAATCGTAATCCGGTTCTGGATCGTCTCCATCGTGCTGGGCCTGTGCGGTCTGGCGACGCTGAAACTGCGATGAGCGGCTTTCCGTCCAACCTCCTCGCAGGCGAGCGCTATGCCGTCTGCGGTCTGGGGCGCAATGGCACAGCCGTTGTGCAGGCGCTGCTCGGGATGGGCGCAGAGGTTCAGGCCTGGGATGATCGCAATGCCGATCTTCCCGCGCAACCGAACCTGACCGTTGCCCCCCTGACCGACCTGTCCGGCATGACGGCCCTCATCCTGTCCCCCGGCATTCCCCATCTGCTGCCCAAAGCCCATCCCGTCGCGGACCTCGCCCGGGCACAGGGGATCCAGATCCTGTCCGACGCCGAGATCCTGTATCGCGCCGTCCGAAAGTCCGAATCAAAGGCCGCGTTCGTTGCCGTCACGGGAACAAACGGGAAATCGACGACGACGGCGCTGATCGCCCATCTTTTTACGATGGCCGGGCGTCCCTGCGCGGCGGGTGGTAATCTGGGCACGGCATCGCTGGCATTACCGCTCCTGCCCGATGACGGCGTCTACGTCATCGAAATGTCGTCCTACATGCTCGAACGGCTGGACCGTTTCCACGCGAACGCCGCCTGCCTGCTGAACCTGACCCCCGACCATCTGGACCGCCATGGTGACATGGCAGGCTATGCCGCCGCCAAGGCTCATGTTTTCGACAATATGGGCCCGGACGATCTGGCCGTGATCGGCATGGATGATGACTGGTGCCGCGCCATCGCCTCACAGGTCACATCTCGCGGCGTGCAGGTTGTTGAACTGGACGCAGACGCCCTGCCACCTTACGACGGCCCGGCCCTTCCCGGACGGCATAATGCCCAGAATGTCGGCGCGGCCCTGGCCATCGCGCGCCATCTCGGCCTTGATGAGGCGGCAATCCGGACCGGCCTGAAATCATTCCCCGGCCTGGAGCATCGCCTGCAGAAAGTGGCGGAATGCGATGGTGTCTCTTTCATCAACGACAGCAAGGCCACGAACGCCGAGGCCGTCTCCAAGGCTCTCGCCGCCTATGACAAAGTCATGTGGATTGCGGGCGGAGTTGCAAAAGCGGGCGGCATCGAAAGTCTCGCGCCCTTTTTCGGTCATATCACACAGGCTTTTCTGATCGGACAGGACGCGGACGTCCTGGCCGTGACGCTGGCAACGCATGGCGTACCCTTCCAGCAGTGCGGAACATTGGAAAATGCTGTTCCAGCCGCTTTCCAAGCCGCTCTCGACGAAAACATTCCCGTCGTCCTGCTCTCACCCGCCTGTGCAAGTTTCGATCAATTTCGCAGTTTCGAGGATCGAGGTTCACACTTCCTTCAGATTTGCGATAATATCGTAAAATCAGGCCATTCGGGCACCAACCCCACGCAGAAACAGGAGGATTGACACCATGTCGGGACTGTCCCGTGTCGAGACTTCTGCGCTTGCCCGCTGGTGGCGCAATCTGGACCGTGTGACGCTGGCCTGCGTCGGCCTGCTGATCGGGCTCGGCTACGTCCTGATGCTGGCGGCCAGTCCAGCCGTGGCCTCGCGTATTGGCGCCTCGCGCAACATGTTCATTCTCAAGCAGGTCATCTTCTTGGCGCTGGCCGGAGCGATCGTGCTTGGAACGTCCTACCTGTCCCGACAGGCCATCAAGAAGCTCGCGATCATCGGTGGCATCATAGCGCTCGGCGCCACGGCCATGACGCTTGTGCACGGCATGGAAATCAAAGGCGCGCGCCGCTGGATTGCGCTGCCGATGATGTCGGTTCAGCCCTCGGAGTTCCTCAAGCCCTGCTTTGCAGTCGTCACTGGCTGGTTGCTCTCCGCGCGCCGTTCCGTCGTGATGTGGGGCAACATCGCGTTCCCGGGCATGCTGGTGGCCTTCCTGTGCTTCGGGTTCATTCTGGTTCTGCTGAAATCCCAGCCGGATATCGGAATGCTGTCCGTCATCACGATGGTCTTCATGACCCAGCTTTTCGTGGACGGTCTCAAGCTCTACTGGGTCGGACTGTGCGTGGCTGGCATGGCGGGCGCCTTTGCAATCGCCTACATCGTCTTTCCGCATGTACAGTCCCGCGTGCAGCGCTTCCTGCATCCCGATGTGGGTGACCACTACCAGATCGACACCGCTCTGCGGGCGTTCGGAAATGGTGGCCTGCTCGGCCGGGGGCCCGGCGAAGGCCGCGTAAAGGATCTGCTGCCCGATGCCCATGCCGACTTCGTCTTCGCGGTCGCAGGTGAGGAATACGGCCTGATCCTGTGCATCGGCATCATCCTGCTGTTCGGAATCATCGTTCTGCGCACCCTGCTCAAGCTGATGCATGAGGATGACCCGTTCGTCATCGTCTCCACTGCCGGTCTGGTGACAGGCTTTGGCCTTCAGGCTTTCGTCAACATGGGTTCGACATTGCATCTGATCCCGACAAAGGGCATGACCCTGCCTTTCATCTCCTATGGCGGCAGTTCGGCAATGTCGGTGGCCCTGACCATGGGTATGGTTCTGGCCCTGACACGCCATCACGTCGGCCAGAGCAGGATCGGTCAGAGAGCCTCCGTCCCATACGGACAGGCCCCATTGTTTGAGAGGAACGCGCCGTGAGCCGCCCCATCGTTATCGCCGCCGGTGGCACAGGCGGACATTTCTTCCCGGCCGAAGCCGTCGCAACCGTGCTTGCGGGACGGGGTCACGACCTTGTCCTGATGACGGACGCCCGGCATGGACGTCGAGAAACCGGCCTGTTCAAGGACCGTCCGCAATATGTGCTGGACGGCGCAGGCGTGGCTGGCAAAGGCATTGGCGCAAAAATCCGTGGCGTACTGGCCCTGCTGCGCGGCATGATGGAAGCACGACGGATCCTGAACACGCTTGATGCCGCCGCTGTTGTTGGCTTCGGCGGCTATCCGTCCATCCCGCCTCTGACCGCATCGCGCCTTCTGCCTTCAGCAAAGCGTCCGCAGATGGTCATCCATGAAGGCAATGCCGTGCTCGGACAGGCCAACGCCTTCCTGTCCCGCTTTTCTCCGCTGATCGCCACGTCCTATGCGAAGGTCGCCCGACTTCCCAAAAACGCGCAGACGACACTGACCGGGATGCCTGTCCGTGCAGGGATCGAGGCGCTGTGTGGTCATGTCTATGCGCCGCCCAAAGACAGAATCAACCTTCTGGTCTGGGGTGGCTCCCTGGGCGCACGCGTGTTCTCCGACATCGTGCCACAGGCGCTGGCCGCCCTTCCCGAAGAATTCCGCAAACGCCTGAAAGTCACGCAGCAGATCAAGGCCGATGATCTGCTGCGCGTCCGCGGCATCTACGAAAATGCGGGAATCGAAGTCGAAGCCGCCCCCTTCTTTACGGATGTTCCGGCCTGTCTGAAAAATGCCCATCTCGTGATCGGACGCGCAGGCGGTTCTTCGGTTGCGGAACTGGCCATGACCGGTCTGCCATCCATTTTGGTGCCGCTGCCCATCGCAGCGTCCGATGAACAGGGCGCGAATGGTCAGGCGCTCGTCGATGCCGGTGCAGCCTGGATGATCCGACAGCCCGATTTCACGCCCGCAACCCTGACGGCTCTGCTGACAGACCTGTTTTCCCATCCAGAAAAGCTCGAAAACGCAGCAAAAGCCGCTCATCTGTGTGCGCGCCCTCATGCTGCCGCAAAAGTTGCTGATCTGATTGAATCCGCCCTGCGGTCCTGATCCTTGTTTTCTCGTTTCTGCCCAAGAGTACCTGCCCCATGCGCGCCCTGCCCCTGAACATCGGAACCATTCACTTCGTCGGTATCGGCGGCATCGGCATGTCCGGCATCGCCGAAGTCCTGCACATGCTGGGCTACAAGGTGCAGGGTTCCGATATTGCCGAGGGCGCCAATGTGCAGCGCCTGCGCCAGGCCGGGATTGTCGTCCATATCGGCCATGATGCCGCTAATCTGGGCGACGCGCAGGTCGTCGTGACCTCGACGGCCGTGAAAAAGGACAACCCGGAAGTTGTGGCCGCCCGCGCGAAGCTCATCCCCGTCGTCCGGCGTGCGGAAATGCTGGCCGAACTGATGCGCCTGCGCTGGTCCGTCGCCATCGGCGGCACGCATGGCAAGACGACGACCACTAGCCTCGTGGCCTGCGTGCTTGAGCATGCCCGTCTGGACCCGACTGTCATCAATGGCGGCATCATCGAGGCTTACGGCACCAACACACGTATGGGGTCAGGCGACTGGATGGTCGTAGAGGCCGATGAAAGCGACGGGTCCTTCCTGCGCCTGCCGGCCGTGATTGCGGTGGTAACCAACATGGATCCGGAACACCTGGATCACTGGGGCACGGAAGAGGCTATGCAGGCCGGCTACGACCAGTTCGTCTCGAACATTCCGTTCTACGGCTTTGCGGTCCTGTGCGTGGATCACCCGCAGGTGCAGCAGATGATCCCGCGCCTGTCCGATCATCGCGTCATCACCTACGGTTTCAGCCCGCAGGCCGATATCCGCGCCGAGAAGGTCGTCATGGACAAGCGCGGCGCGACATTCGAGGTCGTGGTCACCAACCGCCAGCGCAACCGCTCGCGCCGCGCCGGTCCGTTCCGTCTGCCGATGCTCGGACACCACAACGTCCTGAACTCGCTCGCGGCCATCGCCGTCGCGCTGGAAATGGAAATCAGTGATTCCGTGATCGCGTCCGCCCTGACGACCTTCAAGGGCGTCAAGCGCCGCTTCACGCGCACGGGCGAGTATAACGGCATTTCCATCATCGACGATTATGGCCATCACCCGGTCGAAATCGCCGCCGTGCTCAAGGCGGCCCGTCAGGCCGGTGCGCGTAACGTCATCGCCGTTATGCAGCCGCACCGCTATTCGCGCCTGAAGGTCCTGTTCAACGAGTTCTGCACCTGCATGAACGATGCCGACACGGTCATCGTGGCGGATGTCTATGCCGCAGGCGAAGCACCGATCGAGGGTGCGGGCCGCGATGCACTCGTTGAAGGCCTGCGCGACCGCGGCCATCGCTCCGTCGTGCCGCTCCCCGACCCGGCTCATCTGGCAGAAATGATTAACGTCATCGCCAAGCCGGGCGATTACGTTGTCTGCCTCGGCGCCGGCACCATCACCCAGTGGGCGCAGGCCCTCCCCGCCCAGCTCGAAGCCCTGAACCGCCAGCCCGCAACCGAAGGCGCGGCATGACGGGCAGCAGCGATTTTCCCGTCAAAGGCCTGCGCGGCAGACTGACCCCGAACGCCCTGCTTGGCCCCCGCGCATGGTTCCGCGTGGGCGGCCCGGCGGACTGGCTGTTCGTTCCCGAAGACCAAGATGATCTGGCCCTTTTCCTGCGCGAAAAACCGGCCACCATGCCGGTTACGGTTTTAGGTGCGTGCTCGAACGTCATTATCCGCGATGGTGGTATTGCCGGTACGGTTATCCGCCTAGCGCGTGGTTTTGCGAACATTGATGTGCAGGGCGACAGCCTCATTGTAGGTGCAGCCGCGCTCGACATCACTGTGGCCGAACATGCCGCCGCTGCCGGTCTGGCAGGGCTGGAGTTTCTGGCTGGCATTCCGGGATCGATCGGCGGTGCCGTCCGCATGAATGCGGGCGCCTACGGATCGGATATCAACGCCGTTCTCGAATGGGCGGACATCCTGACGGACGAAGGCGATCTGCGCCGCCTGTCCCATGACGATCTCGGCTTTGCCTATCGCCATTCGGAGCTTCCCGAAGGCAGCGTGGTGATCCGCGCCAGCCTGCGCGGCACACCGGACAACGCAGACGCCATCCGCAGCCGCATTGCAGACATCCGAGCTTCGCGCGAAGCCTCGCAGCCCGTGCGGGCGCGGACCGGCGGCTCAACCTTCCGCAACCCCGAAGGCCACAAGGCCTGGCAGCTCATTGACGATGCCGGATGCCGTGGTCTTCAGATCGGGGATGCGCAGGTCAGCGAGAAGCACTGCAACTTCCTGCTCAATCTGGGACAGGCCAGCAGCGCGGATCTGGAAACGCTGGGCGAAACCGTGCGCGAAAAAGTGCTGGCACAGAGCGGCGTGGACCTGCATTGGGAAATCAAACGTATCGGGCGCAAATCCGAAGGAGAACAGACGGTATGAAGGTCGCAGTCCTGTTGGGGGGAACATCCAGTGAGCGGCCTGTCAGTCTCGTCAGTGGCAAAGCCGCAATCGAGGCGCTGCGCGAAAAGGGACACGACGTCACGCCAATCGATGTCGGCCCGGATATCGCAACGACCATCGCCAGTCTGAAAGCCGCCGCACCGGACGTCGTTTTCAACGCCCTGCACGGCCCGCGTGGCGAAGACGGTGCCATTCAGGGCGTCCTGGAATGGCTTGGCCTGCCCTACACCCATTCCGGCATCCGCGCCTCGGCCGTGGCGATGGACAAGGGCGCGACCCGTATCCTTCTCGCCGCAGCCGGTCTGCCCGTAGCGCAGGGACGTGTCGTGACGGTCGATGAACTGGCCGAAGCCGATCCACTCCCCACACCTTACGTCATCAAGCCGGTCGCCGAAGGCTCCTCCGTCGGGGTCGAGATCGTGCGGACGGGAGACAACCGTCGCGCCGAAATCGCGCGGACCTGGCGCTTCGGAAAAGACGCGCTGGTCGAGAGCTTCATTCCCGGCCGCGAGCTGACTGCCGGCGTCATGGGAGACCGAGCTCTGGCCGTGACGGACATCCTGCCCAGCGAAACGGCTGCGTTTTATGATTTCGAGGCTAAATACAAGGCTGGCGGCTCGCGTCATGTGGTCCCTGCGGAGCTTCCGCAGGCGGTGACGGACCGTGCGCTTGATTACGCTCTGCGCGCCCATCAGACACTGGGCTGTCAGGGGGCCAGCCGTACGGATTTCCGCTACGATGAGGACACCGACACGCTGGTCATCCTCGAGGTCAACACACAGCCCGGCATGACACCGACATCCCTGCTGCCGGAACAGGCTGCCTATTGCGGCATCTCCTATCCGGAACTGTGTGACTGGATGGTCCGGGAGGCACTGACGCGCTGATGCGGGAGGATCCGTCCTTTCAGAGAGACGATTTTGTCCGGGAACGCTATTCCGGGGCCCTTCCGCCCCAGGAAGACCGTCCGTCACGGGCAAAGCTGTTCTGGCGCCGGCAACGGCGGCTGATCCGGCCTGCGATCGTCTTTCTGGTCGTGATGGGAATTGCCGGCGCGGGAATACGACTGCTGTATGACGCAGCTTCCGAAGAGCGCTTCGCTCCGCTACGGGCCCGTCTGGTGGAAATGGAACCGCTGCCCATCCGCCACATCATCATCAACGGCCGCAGCATGACGAGCGAGGCTTCGATCCAGGAGGCTCTGGGGACATCGGTCGGTCATCCCATCTTCGGATTTTCCGTCGAAGCCGCGCGCCAGCGGCTGGATGAGTTGCCGTTCATCGACCACGCAACGGTCGAGCGGCACATGCCCGATACGGTCATTATCACGCTCGTGGAACGGACTCCGATCGCCGTCTGGCAGGACCGCGGGCATTTCATGCTCATCAACCGGGCCGGAGAAGAAGTCTCCGATCAGGGCCTGACCGGGAAAAATGCGCAGGCATTTCTGCAACTGCCACTCGTGGTGGGTGAAGGCGCGAATACGGCAGCGGCGAGTGTGATTGATGCCCTGAACCATGAGCCTCTGGTTAAAAGCCAGGTCACTGCCCTGATCCGCGTGGGCAACCGGCGCTGGAATGCCACGCTCAAGGACGGGACGACCGTCATGCTGCCTGAAGGCGAAGAAGCCGCGGCTTTTGCGCGTCTGGCCCGCTATCAGCAGAGCATGCGTCTGCTGGAACGACCGGTCCAGTCGATTGATCTGCGACTTCCGGATCGAATGGTCATTCACCAGCCTCCGCAGGCCCCGGCTCCTGCCCCCGACAAGGCAAAAACCGATCCGTCCTCACCTCCACCACCAGCAGACGGCACGAAGCAACCATGAATGACCTTACCTCCATGTCAGATCTTCCGGCATTCCGTCGCCGGGGCGGTCTCAGGGGCCGGTCCCTCATCCCTGTTGGTGGCGAGCGTGATGTCAGCGTCAACCGGGTTCCGCGTGACATCCTTCCCCTTCCCCCGGAAGAAACCCAGAGGACCATCGCCTGGCGTCCGGGGATCTTCGGAGCGCTGGACATCGGCACGACGAAAATGACCTGCCTGATCGGCAAGGGCGAACCGGACGGATCCATTCAGGTTCTGGGCCATGGATGGCGCCGTTCCCATGGCATCCGTTCGGGATCCATCGTCGATATCCGCGAAGCCGAAGCGGCGATCCGCGCCACTGTCGGGCAGGCCGAGGAAGCCGCCGAACGCCGCATGGACTCGCTCGTCGTCAACCTGTCCTGCGGCCGCCCGCTGAGCCGTCTGGTCGACGCACAGATCCCCATCGGCGGCCGCGAAGTCACCGCCGGAGACGTGCAGCGCCTGATCGCCGAAGGACAGGCCCGCGCCTGGATGGAGGGGCGCGAGGTCATCCATACGCTCCCCATCGGATATGTTGTTGATTCGATTCCCGGGATCGCAGATCCGATTGGTCATCAGTGCGAAGAACTGGCCACGCGTATGCATGTCGTGGACATGAACTCAAGCGCGCTCCGCACGCTCGATGCCGTTCTGCAGCACGCTGAACTGAAACTGGACGGACTGGTCGCAAGCCCGTTCGCCTCCGGTGTCTCCGTACTGGCCGCCGAAGAACGCGAACTGGGCGTGACCGTCGTGGAAATGGGCGGTGGCACGACATCCCTTGCGGTTTTCTGCGAAGGTAAGCTGCTTCACACGGCCCAGATCCGTGTTGGAGGCCTGCATGTCACGCGCGATATTGCCGGTGTGCTCTCCACGTCTCTGGAGACGGCCGAACGTCTCAAGACAATGTATGGCGCAGCCCAGATGGGCTCGGATGACCAGCGGGAAATCCTGTCGGTTCCGCTGATCGGCGAGAACAGCGACCGCCTTGTAAGGCTTCAGCGATCCAAGGTCATTTCCGTCATCCAGCCCCGGATCGAAGAGACGCTCGAACTCGTTCGTCAGTCGCTCGACAACGCCGGACTAGGCCGACTGGCCAATGGCAGGGTCGTCCTGACGGGCGGCGCATCGCTACTGGAAGGAATCGTCCCTGTCGCAACCCGCATCCTCGGCCGACCGGTTAGGATGGGAAAACCCCAGAATATTTATGGCCTGCCCGAGACGGCCGCGGCTTCGGCAGGCTTTTCAACCGCTGCGGGGCTTTTGGCCTGGGCAGCGGGTGCGGATCGGGAGTTTGGAGATATTTCCGCCCCCGAACCAAGACCTCGCGGACTTGTTAAACGTCTCGTGGGCTTCATACGTAACCATGTATAAGCTACTACAGATCATAACGCCCTCACCTGTCGCTTTCATGCAGTTCCGGACCAGATCATGACACTAAACCTTACTCCGACTCCGAATTCCCACGTTGAGCTGGCGCCACGCATTACGGTGATTGGTGTTGGTGGTGGCGGCACGAATGCCGTCGACAACATGATCGCATCCGAACTTAAAGGCGTGGAATTCGTCGTTGCCAATACAGACGCCCAGCAGCTTGCCCATTCGAAAGCCGAACGCCGCGTCCAGCTTGGCCCGCATCTGACGCGTGGCCTTGGTGCAGGTGCAAAGCCGGAAATCGGCCGTGAGGCTGCTGAAGAAGCTGCCCAGGAAATCGACCGTCAGCTCGAAGGGGCAAATCTGGTCTTCATCACGGCCGGCATGGGCGGCGGTACGGGTACGGGTGCGGCTCCGGTCATCGCGCGCATGGCACGTGAACGCGGCGTCCTGACGGTCGGTGTCGTTTCCAAGCCTTTCAATTTCGAAGGCCGCCGCCGCACGACAGCCGCAGAGAACGGCATTGCCGAACTGCAGAAGCACGTCGATACGCTGATCGTCATCCCGAACCAGAACCTGTTCAATTCGGCAACGCAGAACACGACGTTCCGCGAAGCCTTCCGGATGGCCGACAATGTCCTGAACATGGGCGTGCGCGGCATTACGGACCTCATGGTCTCCCCGGGCCTCATCAATCTCGACTTCGCGGACGTCAAGGCCGTGATGGAAGAGATGGGCAAGGCCATGATGGGTACAGGTGAAGCCTCCAGCGAAGAAGATGCGGAAGACCGCGCCGTGCTCGCAGCCGAGCGCGCAATTTCCAACCCGCTGCTGGAAGACGCGTCCATGGCAGGCGCACGCGGCCTTCTCATCAACATCACCGGCGGCGAAGACCTGACGCTGTATGAAGTGAACGCCGCTGCAGACCGCATCCGTGAGGAAGTCGCCGATGATGCCAACATCATCTTCGGTGCACTGATCGACGAAAAGCTGAACGGTCGTGTCCGCGTGTCCGTCGTGGCAACCGGTATCGACACCCAGCCGCGCCAAGACCCGTCCGCTCCGAGCGAGCCCCGTCAGGCGCCTGCCCAGCAGTCCAATTCTGCCGCTCCTGCTGCACGCGACAATTCGGCTTCCCGGCCCGCAGCAGCGTCCTCTTTCCAGCCGGGTTCGACCTATGCTGGCGGCCCGCCGCGCCCGAATTTTGCGATCGACCCCCAGCAGACACCGGCCCAGAACACGGCTCCCCAGCAGCCCCAGCCGGAAGCCCCGGCTGCACGGCCTGCTGCCAGCACCGAGGCGCAGCCGCCACGACAGGACAGCGCGCATCAGCCTTCCCCGCGTGCCGGCCTGTTCTCCGATCCGTCCCGCCACGCTCCGCAGCCTCAGGCCGAGGCACCGCGCAGCCTGTTCGGTCTGGTCACGGGCGCATTCCGCAGCCGTCCTCCCCAGCCCCAGCAGCCGACACAGCCCGCCCAGCGGACGGAACCCAGCGCATCCGAGGGCTATCAGCAGCAGACCCCCCAGCATCCGGAGCAGCCTTCCAGCGGCGGTGACGATTCCAACCTGGATATTCCCACCTATCTGCGGCGCTGATCCGCTTCCCCCTCACCTGCGTGGTGAGGGGGTAATATCCGGCAACAATCGTTGACTGGAATTGCGGCCCGGTATCTGTTTTCTAGTCTCCGGGAACAGATTTTTCGGAGGTTTTATGCAGGTTACGCCCACGCATGGTGGCAACACGGCGCATGGCGTTGATGCGAAACCACCGGAAACGGTTTCGGGCATTGACGGCCCGGTCACTCGCTCCGAGCGCGGCAATTCGAAAAACCTGCAGACCACCCTCGCCAATCCCATCCACTGCCAAGGCATTGCCCTGCATAGCGGTGTGACGGTCGATCTGATTCTTTCCCCGGCAGCAGCCAATACCGGTGTCAGGTTCCAGCGTTCAGATGTGGTTGGCTCTCCGTCTTTCCCCGCTCTGTACGATTATATCGTGGATACCCGTCTCTCAACGGTCGTGGCCTGTGATGCCGATCCCGCCCTGCGTGTGGCGACGATCGAGCACCTGATGGCTGCGCTGAATGCCTGCGAAATTGATAATGTCCTGATTGCAGTCAGCGGGCCGGAACTGCCTGTGCTGGACGGGGCTTCTGATGCATTCATGTTTCTGATCCGCTGCGCTGGCCGCAAGACCCTGGAGACACCCCGGCAGGTCATCGAAATCCTGCGTAATGTCCGGGTTGAAGGGGAAAACGGTGCCTTTGCGGAACTGCGCCCTGCCCAGCGCGGTCTTTCACTGGCCATCTCCCTCAGCTTCGCGGCACGGGCCATCGGTAACCAGCGTTATGCCATGCAACTGAATGAACAGCGCTTTGCCGAAGAAGTCGCGTTCTGCCGTACCTTCGTCAATCGCCAGGATATTGAATATCTGCAGAGTATTGGTCTTGCGCGTGGCGGTTCTCTGGAGAATGCTGTCGTCGTGGACGGTGAAAACATCCTCAACCCTGCTGGCCTGAAAATCGAGCGTGAATTTGCACGCCACAAATTACTCGATGCCATCGGAGACCTCTACTGTGCTGGCCACAGAATGCAGGCAGGATTTATTGGTCACAAATCCGGACATACGCTGAACAACAAACTCCTGCGGACGGTTTTTTCCGATGCTGCCAACTGGCGTTTTGTCCCCGCCGCCTCCCCAAGGGCCCTGACAAAGACGTTGCGCGCCCGCGTTGCCGCCTGAGACGCATGGCAGGACTTTCGTCAGCGCATTCCCGTGATATAAGACGGGCTTCCACGGGAAGAGCAGGTATGACAAGCAGCACTCAGCGTCATTTTGAAGCATCGGTCACGAATGGTGGTTTCATTCTGAGAGCTGCGGCTGTCAGCGGATTTCTGCTGCTCTCCGGCTGCTCGATGTTCTCGCACAAGCACGAAAAGCCTGCGATTCCCAAAACCGCCGACGCCGAGACCCTGTATAATTACGGCATCGACGCTCTTCACACGGGCCATTACGAACTGGCTGGCGGTGAGTTCGAACTGCTTCAGCAGAACTACCCCTATTCTGGCTTCACGGGTAACGCCGAGCTGATGGAAGGGTACGCCTACTACCTTCAGGGCGAATACGCGCTTTCGGTGCAGCAGCTTGAACGTTACCTCCAGTTGCACCCGACCAGCCCAGACGCGGCTTACGCCTTCTATCTGCGCGCGCTTTGCTATTACGAGCAGATCGCAAACGTCGAGCGTGACCAGCAGGGTACGGTTGAAGCCCTGGATGCGCTGGAAGAAGTCATTACCCGCTTCCCGCAGACATCCTACGCCCGTGACGCCCAGCTGAAGATCGATCTGTGCCGCGATCACCTTGCCGGCAAGGAAATGCTGGTCGGCCGCTGGTACCAGCAGCAGCGCAATTACGAAGCGGCCATGACCCGCTACCAGCGCGTCGTTCAGGATTATCAGACGACCAACCACGTCGCCGAGGCCCTTGAGCGTCTGGTGGAGGTCTATCTGGCCCTCGGCCTGAAGGATCAGGCACATCAGACGGCCGCCGTGCTCGGCTATAACTATCCCGACAGCCAGTGGTATCGTTATGCCTATAATGATCTTCGGGAAAACAAGCTGCTCAAGAGCGATCTCAAGAAGCCGGTCGTCCATCCGGGACAGCCGGATCATCGTGGTTTCTTCTCCCGGATGTGGCACAGCGTCTTCTGATCGTGTCCCTTTGACACGAGCCGTCACACGCCCAACATTGCTGTCATGCTGACACATCTCTCGATCCGCGACGTTGTTCTGATCGAAAAGCTCGATCTTGGTCTCGCACCCGGTCTGACGGTCCTGACTGGCGAGACCGGTGCCGGCAAATCCATCCTGCTCGACAGTCTGGGTCTGGCCCTCGGAGAGCGTGCCAGTGGTGGGCTCGTGCGCTCCGGAGCCACACAGGCCAGCGTGTCGGCCATTTTTGAAATCGCCGCCGATCACCCCGTTTTCGCTCTGCTTGACGAACATGGCATCGTCCGTGAAGACCCGTCAGATCCAGTCGTCCTGCGACGCATCGTCACCCCGGACGCCCGTTCCCGCGCCTATATCTGCGATCAGCCGGTCGGCGTCGGCCTGCTCCGGCGTATTGGTGCCTATCTCGTGGAAATTCAGGGCCAGCACGAACAGATGGGACTTGCCGACCAGAGCACCCATCTCGATCTGCTGGATGCCTTCGGGATCGCCCCCACTCTGCGGGAAAAAACAGTACAAAGCTTCCGCCAATGGGCAGCGGCTCGAGCTGCCCTAAAGGCTGCGCGCACCGATATGGAAGCCGCGGCACGCGAGGAAGAATGGCTGCGTCAGACGGTCGATGATCTCGAACGCATGGCCCCGCAGGAAGGCGAAGAGGGCGCGCTGGCCGCCATGCGCGTCAGTCTCCAACATGATGAACGCCGTGGCGAAGCCGTCGCCGCCGCGCTATCGGAACTGACCCCCCGCGACCGCCGTTCCTCCGCTCCCGCCGCAGCCCTGCGTTCCGCGAGCCGTGCCCTCGCGCGACTACTGCCGGCACCGACGGACACAGACACACTCGCAGGCAGCCATCAGACACAGGCGCAGGACGCACTTGATGCGCTTGGAAAGGCCGAAGAAGCTCTGGCGGAAGCCGAAATGCTGCTGAGCCGCCTGGCCGCGGACACGGAAGGCGATCCGCGCCTGCTGGAAGAAACGGAAGAACGCCTTTTCGCGCTCCGTGGCGAGGCCCGCAAACACAATGTCTCCGTCGCAGAACTTCCCGGCTTTCTGGTCGAGTTGAAAAGACGGCTGGCAGCGCTTGATTCCGGAAACGCCGAACTGGCCCGTCTGGAAACTGCTCTGACCGAAGCCCGTCTTGAATACGAAGACGCCGCACGAGCCCTTTCCGCCGCCCGCAAAAAAGCTGCCGAGAAGCTCGAAAAAGCCGTCAGCGCCGAACTGCGCCCGGTCAAGCTGGAGCGCGCCCGCTTCATCGTCTCGATCCTCCCGCTCGAGCCCGACCACTGGAACAGTCAGGGCATGGAGCAGGCCTCCTTCCTGATTGCCGCCAATCCCGGACAGGCCCCTGGCCCTCTCGCCAAGGTGGCGTCCGGCGGTGAGCTGTCCCGCCTCATGCTCGCCTTGAAAGTGGTGCTGGCGGAACGCTCCGACGTCGGCACGCTCGTCTTCGATGAAGTCGATTCCGGCGTTGGCGGCGCAACCGCATCTTCCATTGGCGACCGGCTGCACAAGGTCGCACAGGACGTGCAGGTTCTGGTCGTCACCCACAGCCCGCAGGTTGCGGCACGCGGCGACCATCACCTGCGGATCGCCAAGCGTGTCCGTAACGAACGCACCGAAACCCTGGCCGAGCCTCTCCCCCACGACGCCCGGCGCGAGGAAATCGCCAGGATGCTCGCGGGCGACACCATTACAGACGCAGCCCGCGGGGCTGCCGACAGTCTTCTGGGACATCCTTCATGACCACTGCCCCTGTATCCGCCGCCGAGCGTCATGCCGCACTCGAAGCGGACCTCGCGCGGTGGGACGAGGCCTATCATGGACGCGACGAACCCGAAGTGTCCGATGCCGTCTATGACGCAGCGCGACGCGAACTTCTGGCCCTCGAGGAAGCCCATCCGGAACTCCGGAGCGAAGGCGGCGCCAGCCAGCGCGTGGGTGCGGCACCCGATTCCGCTTTCGGGAAATATCGTCACCTCGTGCCGATGCTGTCCCTCGACAACGTGTTCGACCCCGAAGGCTTCGACGGCTTCGTCTCGAAAGTTGGGCGCTTTCTGGGACTGGACGAAGAGCGGTTGCAGGCCCTTCAATTCGTCGCCGAACCCAAGATCGACGGCCTGTCCATCAGCCTGACTTACGAACACGGCCGCTTCATGCGCGGCACGACGCGCGGCGACGGCATCGAAGGCGAGGACGTCACCGCCAACCTCCTCACCCTGAACGATATCCCGCACGACCTTCCGGCAGACGCCCCCGACCGGATCGAGATCCGCGGCGAAGTCTTCCTGTCCAAAAGCAGCTTTCTGACCCTGAACGAGCAGCAGGTTGCCCGCGGCGCCCGGCCTTTCGCTAATCCCCGGAATGCCGCTGCCGGCTCCCTTCGCCAGCTGGACGCGGAAATCACACGCAGCCGCCCCCTGTCCCTGTTTGCCTACGCACAGGGCTATACGTCAGCGCCGGTAGCCGCCACGCACTGGGACTATCTGGAAAAACTTCGCAGTTGGGGCTTTACGGTCAATCCGCTGTCCGAAATGATCGCCCATGCTCGCGACATCCCGGCCTATGTCGAAAAACTCGCCCGTGAGCGCTCGGGGCTGGATTATGACATTGACGGCATCGTCTTCAAACTGGACGATATCAGCCTGCAGGACCGGCTCGGTTTCGTGGGCCGTGCCCCCCGCTGGGCCATCGCCTGGAAATTCCCTGCCGAACAGGCCATCACGCGCCTGCGGGAGATCGAAATCCAGGTCGGCCGCACGGGCGCCCTGACACCGGTCGCCCATCTGGAGCCCGTCAATGTCGGCGGCGTCATTGTCTCGCGCGCCACCTTGCACAACGAAGACGAGATCGCCCGCAAGGACGTGCGCGTCGGTGATCTGGTCCGCCTCCAGCGCGCAGGCGACGTCATCCCGCAGATCCTTGGACCCGTCCCGAGCGAGGAACCGCGCTCGGAGCCTTTCGTCTATCCCGACCACTGTCCCGTCTGCGGATCACTCGCCGAACGTGTGCACGGAGAAGCAGTCCGCCGCTGCACGGGCGGCCTGACCTGCGAGGCACAGGTCGTCGAGCGCCTGATCCACATGGTCTCACGCAACGCCTTCGACATCGACGGTCTTGGCGAGCGCAGCATCCGCGAATTTCACGATGCCGGCTATATCCGCACGCCCGGCGACATTTTCCGTCTGCGCACCCATGAAGACGCCCTTCTCCAGCGTGACGGCTGGGGCAGACTGTCCGTGGACAATCTGCTTCGCGCCATCGACGAACGGCGGACCATCCACCTGTCCCGGCTGATTTTCGGCCTCGGCATCCGGCGCATCGGAGAACGCAACGCCCAGCTTCTGGCCCGGCATTACCAGACCTTCGAAAACTGGCGCGCCGCCATGCTGGCCGCCGGTCCGGACTCCGAGGAACGGGCCGCCCTTGGTGCAATTATGGGCGTGGGGGATGCAATTGCCGACGAACTCTCCGCCTTCTTCTCCGAAAGCCACAACGTCGAAACGCTCGACGACCTGGCTTCAGAGCTCACGGACATCATCCCCGAAGAAGCCCCGTCGGAAGGGCATCTTTCCGGAAAAATTATTGTCTTCACGGGCACGATGACCACCATGACCCGCCCGGAAGCCAAGGCCATCGCCGAACGTCTGGGCGCGCAGGTCACCGACAGCGTATCCAAAAAGACGTCTCTGGTGGTCCTGGGCGAAAAAGCCGGATCCAAAGCCAAAAAAGCCGCCGAACTCGGGATCGAGACCGTCGATGAAAGCGGCTGGCGCGTGCTGGCGGGGCTGTAACAGAACTGCAAAACCGGAACCGTGAGAAAGTTGGTAACATCCCACTTTTTCAGGGTATAACGCCTCCCGCATGTCAGTCTCCCCTTCCTCCCAGCACCAGATTGTCCTTCTCCTGCTGGGCCTTGTCGCCACGGTCGCGCTGATTGGCGTCTCCGTGCTGATCTCGCTGTCCGAAATTTCCTTTGCCGCAGCACGCGATGTGCGTCTGCGCTCCCGGGCAGAAGCGGGAGACCCACGGGCCGTTGCCTTCCTCAAGCTGCGGCGCAACAGCGGTCAGGTCATCACGGTCCTTCAGATCTGTCTGAACGCAGTCGGGGTTCTGGGCGGCATCATCAGCGAATCCATGCTGAGCGACCCGATCGCCGAAGGCTTCCGCGTTTTGGGCATGGCCCCGTCACTGGCAGACAAGCTGGGCTCGGCCTGTTCCTTCATCCTGATCACCGGCCTGTTCGTCCTGTTCGCCGATCTGCTCCCCAAACGGATCGCCATGAACGCACCGGACCGGATCGCGCTCAAGGTCGGCTGGTTCCCGGCCGTCGCCCTCAAGGTTCTCTATCCGGCCGTTCTGGTCTTCTCGAAGATTTCCGACTGGCTGCTCAAGCTCCTCAAAATCCCGGCAGCGGCCACCGTCGAGCCCGTAACGCCGGAAGATCTGCGAGCCATTCTTGCAGCGGGCACAGCCTCTGGTGTGCTCTTGGAAGAAGAGCATCAGATGATCCAGAACGTGCTGGGCCTTCAGGACCGGTCCGTCACCTCTGCCATGACCCCGCGCGACGAGATCGTGTTCCTGGACGTGCAGGAAACTCCGGAAAGCCAGCGCGACAAGGTCCGGGTCCGTCCGTATTCGCGCTATCCGCTGTGCGATGGCGGCCTGGACAAGGTCATAGGCTCCATCCGCGCCGAAGACGTGCTGGTGGCCGTCGTGGACGAACCGCAACCCAAAAGCACAGGCCTCGCCCCCGTCGCCAGCCAGATCTTCAAAATGCGACGCGACGTCCTGTCTCTGCCCGACACGTTGAACCTGTGGGAAACCTTGGCCCAGTTCGAAGCCCACTCCGCCGGCTTTGCTCTGATCGTCAACGAGTACGGACTGGTCGTCGGCCTCATCACCTATAAGGACATCATGGGCGCCCTGATGGACGGTCTGGTCAGCCCGTTCGAAGAGCAGGCCATCGTCCGCCGCGATGACAAATCCTGGCTGATCGACGGCGCCGCCCCCATCGGCGATGTCATTCGCGAACTGGACATTCCCATGTTCGACGATGCCCAGAACTTTGACACGGTGGGTGGCTTCGTCATGAACCGCCTGCGCCGCATGGCCCGCAAGGCCGACAGCGTGCAATCCTCGGGCTTCCGGTTTGAGGTCGTCGATGTGGAAGGCTTCCGAATCAACCAGTTGCTGGTCACACGCCTGAACTGACTTCCGTCGGCTAACGGAGCCTGTTTAGATCGTAACATGATCGATCTCAGCCGCTCCGCTCTCATTCTTGTTGATATTCAGAACGATTTCTTGCCCGGCGGTGCTCTTACCGTTCCGGAAGGGGACCGCATCCTCAACGCAGTCAATACGCTCGCCGCACGGCCGTTCAGAGCAGTCATCGCAACGCAGGACTGGCACCCCAAAAACCACTGCTCCTTCACCGCACAGGGCGGCCCTTGGCCGCCTCACTGCATCGCGGGCACCCATGGAGCAGATTTCCCAGAAGCACTCACACCTACCCCTGTGACGCATATTGTCCGCAAAGGTGTTTTGCAGGACCGGGACAGCTATTCAGGGTTTCTGGATAACGACCGCGCAACTTCCACCGGGCTGGACGGGTTATTACGAGGTCTTGGCATCGAACATGTGGTCGTCTGTGGGCTGGCCCTCGATTACTGCGTTGCGGCGACGGCGCTGGATGCCCGCCATTACGGATACCGCACAGACGTCGTTCCCGAAGCATGCCGAGGCATTGCAGCTGATCCCGGATCAGCACTGGAAAAACTTAAAAAACAGGGTGTTCTGCTGAAAAGCGTAGAGGCCTGCTGAAGGTAGAACAATGCGGATATCCAGACTGCTCCCAGCGATCATAGCACTGGCAACCTGTGATGCCGCTTTGGCAACCACGCCTCCAACGACAGCGGAACTGGCCGGAACAGATGGGTTTCACCAAGCCTATCAGGCCATGCTGACACTCCCATCATGGGTCATCACGGCTCACGCAACATCCGTGCCAGTCAGCAATTTCAGCGCTAATGGCAAAGACTATATTCTGGGACATATGTGCCGTCCACATGACTGCGCGGCAGAACAGCTTGAAGTGATTTTTTCCAAGGATCATTCAGCGGCCTGGGGCCTGCTAAGCATACGGAACGAAACATCCCTCAGGCAGAACTTTCTGGGCGCGCCCGATGCCGCCATGCAGAAAATTCTTCTGAAAGCCTATCAGGACAATAACCCATCAGACTGAATTTAAAGGAATATTGAATGGTACTGGGCGTGTCAGGCAGATGGCGCGCCCTACTGGATTCGAACCAGTGACCCACAGCTTAGAAGGCTGTTGCTCTATCCAGCTGAGCTAAGGGCGCATCTGTAAAGCCATTAACTGGTCGGGGCGCCCGGACTCGAACCGGGGGCCTCTTGTACCCAAAACAAGCGCGCTACCAGGCTGCGCCACGCCCCGAACCGGCCGGAACCTAGGATGTCTGACCGGTCGAGGCAAGGGGGTTTTTTTTATTCGCCTTCGCTTCGCACGAGCGGGGGCACGAAAAGCGGCGCCGTATCCCATGGAAAGAGCACCCAGGTATCCTGCGCAACTTCCGTTACATAGTGATCGGTGAAAGGTTTGCCATCGGGTTTGGCATAAAGGCAGGCGAACACGGCCTTGGGCAGCAGTTCGCGCACGATACGGGCGGTTACACCCGAATCCACAAGGTCATCCACGATCAGGAAGCCTTCACCGTCGCCAGCAGCTACAGGCGGCTTGACGACCTTGGGCTCGTGCTGTGTGCCTTCCTCGCCGGCATAGCTGATGACCGAGACACTCTCGATCAGGCGGCAACCCATTTCGCGGCCCAGAATGGCGGCGGGGATCAGGCCACCACGCGTAATGGCGACAATGCCACGGAAAGGACCATGCTTCTGCATGAGCGTTGCGGCCAGAAGGCGGGCGTCACGATGGAGCTGGTCCCAGGTGACGGTCGCATAATGAACGGTTTGGGGGGTCTGATTGGCTGTCATGGTCTTCCTCTGCCTTCCGTCTCGCAATTTTGCAATAAACTTGAGATGCGGAAATGCCTAAAGTGCCGCAATGATTGATCCGGCCCTGCGCTCCCTCCCCGGCCTTCCGTCCCTGATTGTCGGAAGAATTTTCTCACAGCTTTCCGCAACGACCATGACGATCGCCATCGGATGGCAGATCTATGCCCTGACACATGACGTGGCGTCTCTGGGTTATCTGGGTCTCGCCCAGTTCCTCCCCATGATCCCCCTGACCTTCGTTGCCGGTCATATCGCGGACCGCTTCAACCGGCGCACCATCGTCCTGATCTGTCAGGCCTGCGAAATCCTGGCCACGGGCGCACTGGCTTTCGCAGCCGCATTCCATGCCCTCACAACAGGCGCCATTTACACATTCGCGGCCTTCTACGGCGTCCTGAGAAGCTTCGAGATGCCCTGCCAGCAGGCCTTTCTTCCCGCTATCGCACCGCCTGCCCTGTTGCCCCGCGCACAGGCCCTGCTCTCTTCACTGTTCATGACGGCTTCGATTGTCGGGCCCAGTCTGGGTGGGCTGCTCTACGGGATCGGACCCGTCGTCTGTTACGGCCTCTCCACCGCCGGATTTGCCGCTGCTTTCGGGGGCACATTGTCTCTCAGGCTGGTTCACACGGTCCCGGCCAAAGAGCCGATCACGTTTGCCTCGGTTTTCGCTGGCCTGTCTTTCCTCAACCGCCGCCGGGATCTTCTCGGAGCCATCACGCTCGACCTGTTTGCCGTGCTTCTGGGTGGCGCCACGGCCATGCTGCCGGTCTATGCCGACGGAATCCTGCATGTTGGCCCGATCGGTCTAGGGATGCTGCGTGCAGCTCCTGCCGTAGGAGCCCTTCTGATGTCCTGGGGGCTGTCACACTATCCTCTGAAAGGTCGCGCGGGCCTCATCATGTTTGTGTCCGTGGTGGTCTTTGGCGTTGCAACGATTGCTTTTGGAGCCTCCCACATCGTCTGGCTCTCGATCATTGCCCTGATGGTTCTTGGCGCATCCGACGTCATCAGTGTGGTGATCCGCTCTTCGCTTATCCAGTTGGCCACACCAGATTCAATGCGGGGTCGCGTTTCGGCCGTGAACACGCTGTTCATCGGTTCAAGCAACCAGCTTGGCGAATTTGAAAGCGGGATGCTCGGAACGGCCATCAGACCGGAAGCGGCTGTGATTGCTGGTGGCGTCGGCACCATCGTGGTCGCGGCTGTCTGGGTACGCCTGTTTCCGCGCCTGTGGACACTGGATCGTCTGGAAGACGTCTTCCCGGAGGAACAATAATTCCAGAAACGCAAAAAGCTCCCGAAAGGGAGCTTTTTCTGCGGCCAGAACCAACCTTGAAAAGGCTGGCTCCCGAAGTAGGACTCGAACCTACGACCCAGCGATTAACAGTCGCTTGCTCTACCAACTGAGCTATTCGGGACCGGCGAGGTGGTATGTAGCCAAATGACCGGGGCCGGTAAACCCCAAAAATGAACTTTTTCGAGAGATTTTTTCGTTTCTCTTCAAAGACCTGCGAAAAACAGCCGTTTTTTTCAGAGCTCTTCCCGTCCCCGCGTCGCGAGCAGATCCACGCGTTCGTTGTTTTCGTCCCCCGAATGACCTTTGACCCAGAGCCATTCGATCTCATGCGCTTTCGCAGCATTCAGAATCCGCTCCCACAGATCCATGTTGGCCACGGGATCACCTGCCGCATTACGCCATTTCCGCCGCACCCAGCCGGTATGCCAGCGTGTGATGCCGTTGCGTAGATATTCGCTGTCCGTATGCAGTGTCACAATGCAGGGACGCTTCAGGGCTTCCAGCGCTTCGGCCGCGGCTGTCAGTTCCATCCGGTTGTTGGTGGTCTCCGGATGGCCGCCCAGAAGTTCTTTTTCCTGACCGCGACAGACCAGAAGGGCTCCCCATCCACCGGGGCCCGGATTAGGCTTGCAGCCGCCATCTGTCCAGATTTCAACCTGAGGCCGCGCCGAAGACGCCTCAGACATGTTTCATGCTCGCGAAATGACGCAGACGCAGCAGGTAGGCCAGCGGATCCTTGCGGGTCACCAGCGCATTGGCCGGCGTGTTAATCCAGTCATACAGCCGGGTCAGCAGAAACCGGATTGCAGCCCCCTGACAGAGCACCGAAAGGGCCGATTTTTCTGCTTGGCTAAGAGGACGGACGCTTTCGTAACCCTGCAAAATGGCCGCAGCAAAAGACGGCTCGAACGTCTTTTCGTCCCGGAAACACCAGGCATTCAGGCAGATCGCCAGATCGTAAGCCAAGAAATCTGTGCAGGCGAAATAGAAGTCGATCAGACCCGAGACCTGACCGTTCTGGAAAAACACGTTGTCCGGAAACAGATCGGCATGGATCTGCCCGCGCGGAAGGTCGGCCGTCGCAGGCCATGCAGCCTCAATTTTCTGAAGCGCGGTCCGGACTTCCGCCGTCAGACCGGGCGCAAGAGCATCCCCGCTCTCGCCACAACTGTCGAGAAGCGGTCCCCAAGCGGAGGAAGACAGTGCATTAGGCCGCACCGCCTCATAGCCCTCACCGGCGAGATGGAGTTGAGCAAGAACCTTGCCAAGTTCCAGGCACAGCCCGGCATCAAGCTGGGTCGCCGAGACACCTGGCAGAAAAGTCGTAATTGCTGCCGGACGGCCTGCGAGGCTGCGGAGTGCCTTGCCGTCCCGGTCCGACACCGGCAGCGGGCAGTTCAGTCCCCTGCCCGACAGATACTGCATGAGCCCCAGAAACCACGGCAGCTCATCAGCTTTTACGCGGCGTTCAAACAGCGTGAGGATAAAATCCCCCTCGGTCGTACGGAGGAGGAAATTACTGTTTTCGACACCCTCGGCGATGCCATGAAACGAGACCAGCGTCCCGATCTCGTAAGTGCCAAGAAACGCTTCAAGCGTCTCGGCCGCCAGTTCCGTATAGACGGCCATGAGAAATCAGTCGTCCTCGCCAGCCAGCGGACCGGGCAGACGGAAGTTGATGTTCTCTTCTTTGACGATTCGCTCTTCGATCTTGAGCATGTACTTCTCGGCCAGAGCAGTCACCATTTCCTGCACGAGGCTTTCGGGAGCGGACGCACCGGCACTGATGCCCAGCGTTTCCACGCCTTCAAGGACGCTCCAGTCAAGGTTTTCGAGCTTCGGCACCAGCAGGGCACGACGCGCGCCGGAGCGCTCGGCGACTTCCCGCAGACGCTGCGAGTTGGACGAATTGGGTGAGCCGATCACGATCACCAGATCGCTCTCAGGCGCAATCGCCTTTACGGCTTCCTGACGGTTGGTCGTGGCATAGCAAATGTCTTCACGCTTGGGTCCCTCGATCAGCGGGAAGCGCGAACGCAGGATGTCCACGATTTCAGCCGTATCATCGACCGAAAGCGTCGTCTGCGTGATGAAGGCGAGCTTCGTCGGATCTTCCGGCTGAATCGTACGGGCTTCTTCCGCATCGTTGATCAGCGTGACAGCGCCCGGCGGAAGCTGGCCCATGGTGCCCACGACTTCCGGATGGCCGGCATGACCGATCATCAGGATGTGACGCTGGTCCGGACCGCCGCCTGCAAAATGGCGCTCTGCCTCACGATGCACCTTGGAGACCAGCGGGCAGGTCGCATCCAGATACAGAAGGTTGCGGCGCTGTGCCTCTGCCGGAACCGCCTTGGGAACGCCATGGGCCGAGAAAACGACATGTCCGTCTTCGGGAACTTCATCCAGTTCCTCGACGAAAATGGCGCCCTTGGCTTCCAGTCCTTCCACGACAGTCCGGTTATGGACGATCTCGTGGCGGACATAGACCGGCGCGCCATAACGGCGCAGGGCCTCTTCCACAACACGGATGGCACGGTCCACACCGGCACAGAATCCACGCGGACCGGCGAGCAGGACGCGAAGGGTTTTATGGGCTTCCACACCGTCGGTGCGGGAAGGAGCGAAAGTCGTCTGTTCTGACATGGTGTTCCCCAAGCGGGCGGAGTTCGATATGTAGGACCAGTATCGACCGGATTGCCTCTCGTCGCAACGTCCGGGCCGCTTTGTTGGGAGTTTCTTCAGCTGATGCCAGCCATCCGGCGCCTCGCCTCGTCCCTGTTTGCTCCGGCTTTTGCCCTTGTGGCGCTTTCGAGTCTGGCCGGCTGCGACGAATCCAACCCGAGTTTCTTCGCCCCCGCCTGCCCGGCGCTCGATATCCCGGGTTCGGCCGCGGACCAGTTCGTCTATGACGGCAAGAGCGCGGATATCGGCAGTCTCGTCAGCCATGCCCAGATCGCGTCTCTTTCAGGAGACTGTGAACGGGGTCCGGACGGCCCGCATGGTCATCAGACGGTCCGCACGCGCCTGAGCCTTGCGATGAACCTGACCCGTGGCCCGGCTGCGACCAGCAGCACGATCGACGTGCCATATTTCATCGTCATCATGCGTGACGGCAAGATCGTGGACAAAAAGGTCTTCACCGACAGCTTCCGCTTCCCGGCCAATGTCAGCACGCAGTCCGTCCGGACGAACCTGCGGCTGATCGATCTTCCTGCGACAGACAACATGACGCAGGAAAATCCCTACACGCTTGAGATTGGCTACCAGTTGACGCATGGAGAACTGGGCTATAACCGCGAGCATCTCGCGCCAGTCGCCTTCCACAGTCATACCCAGTAAACAGAACGCCAGGCCCAAATGGCCTCAGATACAGGCGGCAATCCGTTGCATGACAACAGTTGCCGCATGAACAGCCCGGTATGCGAACAGGGCGGAATGTTCCGTACCGGGCATCATTTCGGAACAGAAACACATGGACAGTCGCGAACTGACCCTCCGCGGGATTATTCTCGGGGCCCTCATTACGGTCGTGTTTACGGCGGCAAACGTCTATCTGGGCCTGAAAATCGGCCTGACGTTCGGTTCATCCATTCCAGCCACGATTATCTCGATGGCCGTCCTGCGCCTCATGGGCGGTGGTACAATGCTGGAAAACAACATGGTCCAGACGCAGGCCTCGGCTGCTGGCACCCTGTCCTGTGTCTTTGCAGCGTTTCCGGCCCTCATCAGGGTTGGTTACTGGCATGAGTTTCCGTATTTCGTAACGCTCCTGCTCACGATGGCCGGCGGCATGACAGGCGTCGTCTTCACCATTCCGTTGCGACGGGCCCTCGTCAGCAATTCCGACCTGCCCTATCCCGAGGGCACGGCCTGCGCGGAAATCCTGCGCGCCTCCTCCCCCGAAGGCGACGCCCAGAGCCTGAAATCCCTGACACTAGGCACCCTCGTCTCTGGCGCGATCGCCTTTGCTACATCGGGCTTACGTCTCCTGTCAGACGGATTTTCCGCTGCCACCGTCGTCGGATCATCCGCTTTCCGCCTGAGCGGAAGTTTCTCCCTCGCCCTGCTGGGAACCGGATATCTGGTCGGCATTGGCGGAGGTATTGCGATGCTGCTTGGGGTGTTTCTGGCCTGGGGCGTGATGGTCCCCGTTCTGGGTCACGTGGCCCCGACTGCCAACCCGCTGGCCGACGCGACCGGTCTATGGCTGCACAAAGTCCGTTTCATCGGCGCAGGCGCCATTGCCGTCGCGGCAATCTGGACCCTGCTGGCACTCGCCAAACCGGTGGCACAGGGCCTGAAGGAAGCCCTCTCGATCACCCATCAGGCCACCGGCGACGATAGCGACCGCGACCTGACGCCCCGAACGCTGGTCAGCCTGTGTGCAGGGATTGCCGTGCTGCTGGCAGGATTGTTCACCTATTTCCTGTGGCCCGTCATGTCCCATGGCGGCGCTCTGTTTGCCCTTGTCATACTGGGCCTGATCGCCTGTTTCGGGCTGGGCTTTCTGGTCGCCAGCGCCTGCGGTTACATGGCCGGGATCATCGGTTCATCCTCCTCGCCCATTTCCGGCGTCGGAATCATCGCCATTATCGTGATTTCCGTTGCCTTATGGGGACTGGAAAGCGGTGGACTGCTCACGGTCGAGCAGCGTCCGATTGCCATTGCTTTCGGCCTCTTCGTCCTCTCCGCCATCACGGCCTCGGCAGCCGTGTCCAATGACAATCTTCAGGACCTCAAGACCGGACAGCTTGTTGGTGCAGCTCCCTGGAAGCAGGAAGTCGCCCTGCTGATCGGCTGTGCCGTCGGCGCGATTGTCGTCCCCTGGGTTCTTCAGGTCCTGTATCAGGCTTATGGCTTTGTGGGAGCGATGCCACGGACAGACATGGATCCCACACGGGCGCTCGCCGCACCCCAGCCTGCCCTGATGGCTGCCATTGCCACCGGTATTCTCACCCATCAGCTCGACTGGCTGATGCTGGAAATCGGGGCCGCCATTGGCGTGGTTCTGGTCGTGCTGGATATCGTACTACACCGCCGCAACCTCGCGCTTCCGCCGCTGGCCGTCGGCATGGGCATATACCTTCCGGCAGATGTCTCGGTCACGATCGGAATTGGTGCGGGGCTTGGATGGCTGCTGCGTCGTTTTCCCAAGGAACAGGGAACGATGATCGCCTCAGGCTTCATCGTCGGAGAAAGCCTGATCGGCGTGGCACTGGCAGCAATGGCCGGTGCTACGGGAAGCGCCGATACGCTGGCACTTCCCATACCGGCCCTGCTGAATGCAGGGCTCGGCTGGGCTGTCTTCTGCGGCGTCATGCTCTGGTTCGGGCGCCAGGTCAGACAGTCGCAGTAATAAAGTGGGGGCCTGTAATCAGGCCTTCACCCACCACTGCACCGGCTCCTGCTCGGAAGCATCGGCTTCTGCCATCTCCGCGACTTCCGGAGCAGCCTCCTTGCGGGGACGCCCGACAGGACGGGGCGCACGACGTGCAGCCTCGGCAGCCTGTTCACGCGCCTGATGCAGGGAAGCCTTCAGTGTCTGGATGGTGTCCTGGTTTTCACGCAGTTCGCGGTTCAGTTCACTGATCTGGATCTTCGCGTGGGCTTCGCGGGTTTCAAACGCCTTGAGCTGGGACCGGACCTCCACGAGGCTCCGCTCGGCTTCTTCCCAGCGACGCTGCTCACGCTTGACCGACTGGCGCAGCCGCTCGATTTCTTCCTGATCTTCCTGACTGGGGGCGCGGGCAGCAATTCCCCGGCTTCCCTGATGTTCGACGACAACCTGTCCATCACGGACAAAGCGACGGCGACGTTCCGGAGTAGCCGTCACAGGCCGCGCTTTGGAAGAACGGGAGGAAGCCCCGGCTCCCAGACGGGCCAGAGCCTGTCGCAGCTTGTCTTCTTCGTTAACCTGATGCTCGTCGTGCATTCTGTATTCTTCAACCAATATGATATTTATAGATTTCTTCCCTGCACGACAGGTCTGCCAAAAGGCAGAAAAGCTGACCGGACCCTGGTCCACTCAGCAGTGACATGTCCTGACAAGGATATGGAAAATCGACTCGTCTGGAGAAACTCCAGCGTTCTGACGACGGACTTCTAGCACTTCAGGCGCATTCTGTCACCAGAACAATAAGCAAATACCTATATTTTCTGCTGATGCCAGCGACCCGGAGACCAGAGAATATCCGTTTCACCATCATTATTGGCGTGACGGGCAAGAACAAAGAAGTAATCAGACAGTCTGTTCAGAAAACGCAAGGCCTCTGCCGGAGCATGTTCCAGCACCGCCACCCTGCGTTCCGCCCGGCGCGCAACCGTCCTGACGAGATGGGCCTGTGCTGCAACGAGGCTTCCGCCCGGCAGGACAAAGCTCCGGAGATCCTGCTGGTGCTGGCGCATGTCTTCCAACCGGACCTCAAGCCATGTGCTGGCTTCCGAAGTCAGGCTGGGAGAGCGTTCAGGATCCGGAAGGCACAGATCCGCTCCAGGATCGAACAGACAGGACTGGATCTGCCGGACTTCATCGACAAGAGCAGTTATCCGGGTATTCTGTGCCATGTAACAGCACAGAATACCCAGTTGGGCATTGAGTTCATCGACAGTCCCCATGGCTTCAATACGGTCCGAGGACTTGGGCACACGTGTCCCGTCCCCCAGCGACGTCTGTCCCGCATCACCGCCACGGGTTACGATCCTGTCGATCCGGATGCTCATGCCTGTCCGTCTTTCCTTACGTTATGCTCAGCGGTTTCTCTTGTGCTTTGCGTGATGGCGGATCGTGCGATCTCCCATCAGGTCATGGGCACGCGAAGTGTGATCGGTCAGCAGCTTGTCCGTATCCGAAGCCAGGGTTTTGATATCGGGCGTGCCACCGGAGGCCTTGGCCGTTGTGATGGCCTTGTCCAGATCCGCGGTGCGGACACTCACGACATCCCGCAGGAACATGCGGTCATATGCCGCACCATACAGATGGGAGAACGAATCGACATGCTCCTGATCGGCTGCGTCGATCTTGGCCGCAACCGTCAGGTTGGCATCCGATGCGATCTTGGCAACGGCCTTCTGGTTCGTCGTGTGGTCGCCCTGAACCGTCGTCGCGAATGCCTTGATAACGTCGCTGTTGCTGTGGGTGGCTGCAAGCGTTGCGATGGCGATCTGCGTCTGATCCATTTCATCGACCTGCTGGATGAATGCCGCATCCGCCGTGGTCAGCTTGTAGGTGGACGCAACACTCGGCAGAGCCGGAGCCGGCGGCGCGTCGGGAGCGTTACAGGCTGCCAGCCCGGCGAGAAGACCGGCGGACAGGCACAGGCGGACATATGAAACGGTCATTGAAGCTTCCTTTTTCAAACGCGCCTCCCCTGCGAAGGACAGGCCGCGACAGACTGACATTCCACTCATGACAGTCTCTCATTCGCTGTTCAGACAACACATGATACATTCACGGCATGTCCGCAAACCCTGTCCGCACCAGTCTGCCCGATCTGCTCCGGGGAAGTTTCATATTTGCAGCTCTGTCCGCTGCATCAGGCGTCATGCTGGGCGCACTTTCCGCGCATCTGCCGGACCGGCTTTTTGCCGTCCCAAGCGGACGCGCCATGCTGCATTCCGCAGTTGAAATCCAGATGTGGCACGCACTGGGTCTTTGCGTGCTGTCCCTGAACGCTTCCCGTCTGTCGCCGAAACTGATCCGCCTGGCCTGTCTGTGCATGGCGGTCGGTATGGTTCTGTTCTGCGTACCGGTTACGCTGCTCGCCCTGTTCAATCTGAAGCTAGGCCCCATGTCGGTTGGGCGAATTGCGCCTTATGGCGGCACGATGCTCATGATCGCCTGGTGTCTGGCTGCCGCATCGGCGCTGCGTCGCCCGTTCCAGAACTGAACGGCGATCAGCTTCGGCTTTTTCTGATTCGCTGAAAAACCAGTAGCCCGATCGTCTGGACGGCAAGAGCCGCAAGAAAACAGACAATCATGATCCCGGTCAGGATCAGCTGTTCGCGCCCGAGGCCGGATTCAATATGAAACAGACTGTACAGTTCCTGCCAGGCGGACGTTCCCGCCACATGCTGCGCCAGTTTGATTGCGGGCTGCCAGAAGCGGAACACCGAGGCGAAAGCAAGCGTGAGCCCTACAAGGATGACAGTCCGGATCAGGGTCTCCGTGACACTGACCTCACGTGACGGCGCGGCTTGCGGAGGTGCTGCTGGCTTCTTCAAACGCATGACCTTTCGTGGAATTTGAGCTTTAATCATATGTTCCTGTCATTCTGCGTTATGGCATGCAGAAGACAACATCAATGAAAGCCTTTTTCATGCGTCGTTCCCTTCTTGCCGCAACCGGCCTCGGTCTGGCGCTCCTCGCAACCCTTCCGGCACAGGCCGCACCCACCATGCCAGCAGTCCCTGCACCCCAGCTGAGTGAAACGTCAGCCCCTCCTGTCGCTACGCCCTATCCAGATACGGCGGTGGCTCATGATCAGGTGGCGCAGGCCTTTGCCCTGGCGCAGAAGACGCACCGCAAGGTCCTGCTCGATTTCGGTGGTAACTGGTGCCCGGACTGCAAGATGCTCAGCGGCATCTTTGCCCTGCCCGACGCCGCACGCTGGCTGGACAGCCAGTTCATCGTGGTCCCGGTCAATGTCGGACGCATCAACACCAATCTTGATCTCGCCGAACGCTATGGCGTGACGATCAAGGCCGTGCCGACCGTCATCATCGTCACACCAGACGGTCATGCCCTGAACGACGATGGTTCCACCGCGTTGGGCAATGCCCGCAGTATGTCTCCGCAGGCCGTTCTGGACCTCATTTCCGGCTGGAACAAACGCGGATAAGCCCTTGAGGCTCCGGCTTTTTCCGGAGCCTCATCCTTTAGTTAGAGGGCGAGAACCTGCTCGGCCTCATGCACGACCTCCGCCAGAACGTCCGCCTCGAACGGAGAGGTCAGTCCGGCTTCGGACACAAGCTGGGCGAAGGGTTTCGAGCCGCCCTCAGCGCAAAGCCTGCGATACGTTTCCAGCGTCCCTTCCCGATCCAGCCGTGAGCCCAGCCAGAGCTGCAACGCACAGCACTGCGCCAGTGCATAGTCGATGTAATAAAACGGCAGACGGTAGATATGGAGCTGCGCCTGCCAGCGACCACCCTTTGCCGGATATTCCAGATCGCCCCAGTCCCGCCACGGCATGTAAAGCTTTTCAAGCCGCTGCCATGTCTCGTGCCGTTCTTCCGGCGTCATGTCCGGACGGGCATAAACTTCATGCTGGAAGTGATCCACGCAGACGCCATACGGGAAGAACGACAGCGCGTCGATCAGATGCATCCGGCGATACCGATCCGCCGCACCATCTTCGACCAGTTCACCAATCTGCGGCCAGGTCAGGAACTCCAGCCCCATGGAATGGATTTCCGCAGCCTCCATGGTCGGCCAGAGCTGGTCAATCCAGGGCAGATCACGGCTTTTCCAGTTCTGGAACGCATGACCCATCTCATGGGTGAAAACCCCGATATCATTATGGGTGCCATTGAAATTGGCAAAAATATAGGGCGTTCCAACCGTCGGAAATGACGTGCAGAACCCGCCACCAGCCTTGCCGTCCCGGTTCTTCAGATCAAGATACCCGAGATCCCGCATCTGGACATAAAAATCAGCCATTTCCCCCGAAGGGTCGAGCTCACGGAACATGGTTTCTGCCCGCGCAACCAGCAGATCATGGTCACCTGCGGGTTCAGGATTTCCCTGAAGGTCAATGAGAGCCTCGTCCCAAGCCATCAGCCTCTCGCAGCCCATTTTCAGGCGGCGGCGCTCCATAAGCGAACTGATGAGCGGCGTGACATAGGCCAGCACTTTTTCACGGAACGCTGCGACCTGCTCCGGACCATAATCCGTGCGACGCATCCGGCGATAACCAAGCTCGATATAGTTCTCAAAGCCAAGCGTCTTCGCCATCCGGTCACGCAGGGCGACGAGCTTGCCATAAAGCGCGTCCAGCTCCGCTCCGTTCTTTTCAAAAAAGGCCCAGCGCGCCTTTTCGGCATCATGACGGATTTCGCGATCCAGCCCCTGAAGATAAGGCACCAGCCCGGACAGGTTGAGCGTCTTGCCATCGAACGGAATTTTCGCCGAAGCGAGAAGCGCGGTGTATTCTCCCGTCAGCCGTGCCTCTTCCTCAAGATCCGTGCTGATACGCGGATCAAAGGTCCTCGTATCCGATTCCCAGAGCCGGACCACATGCGGCGTCACGATGGCTTCAAGACCTTCACGGTCAGGATCCGCCAGAAGGCGTTTCTTCACCGTCACCTCATGATCGGTCGCAACCGGAGACAGCCGATCGGCATAATCCCGGTCCGCTTTTGCAGTCTCATCCTGCGTATTGCGCGAAAACTGCAGGTGGACGTGTGATGCCCAGGACTCATACTCGCGCCGGACCGCATCAAAAGCCTGAAGGGCTTCCACGCGATCACCCGCATCAAGCATGGCTGCGATGGCATCGTAACGGGCCTTGAGCGACTGCTCGTCAGGCCGGGGAAAAGACAGTTCAGAAAAGGGAGGGAGCGTCTTTGTCATGGCACAATTCTGCCAGTCTCCCGCCTTTGCGTCCATGCCTGTCAGGGCTGCCGGATATCACCCGCAAACTGCGCGATCCGGCGGCAGGCTTCCGCAAGCTGTTCGTCCGATGCCGCAAAGGACAGACGCAGATACGGACTGTATCCGAATGCTGACCCCGGCACCGTCGCAACATGAACCTCGTCCAGAAGCGCTTCCGCAAAGGCCACATCCGTATCGAGCAGCCGCCCCTGCCCCGATGTTCCGCCAATCAGGGCTGCCACGCCCGGATAGGCATAAAACGCACCTTCCGGCATCACGCAGGTCAGACCCGGCACATCCTGAAGCGCCCCCACAACAAGACCGCGCCGGCGCTCATACGTCTCCAGCATCCGGGCGATCCCGTCCGCATCCCCATCCAGAGCAGCAACCGATCCAGCCTGAGCGAGCGTGCACACGCCGGAGGTGGAATTGCCCTGAACCGCAATCATCCCCTGGATCAGCGGAACCGGTCCGCAGGCAAAGCCGACACGCCATCCTGTCATGGCATAGGCCTTGGCCATGCCGTTCACGATCAGGATACGATCCGCCAGATCCGGCGCAACACTCAGCAGGGACAGGTGTTTGCGACCATCGAACGTCAGATGCTCGTAAATCTCGTCACTCATCACGAGGACATGCGGCGCATCACGCAGCACATCCGCAATGGCTTCCAGATCCTGACGTTCAAGAATGGCGCCCGTTGGATTATTCGGGAAGTTCAGTACCAGCCATTTCGTCCGCGGCGTAATGGCCTCGCGGATGGCTTCAGGATCGGGACGGAAACCATTTTCCTCCCGACAGCGAATTTCGACCGGAACCCCGCCAAGCATCCGGGTAATCAGCGGATAGCTGACCCAGTAAGGGGCAGGCACGATGACTTCATCGCCAGCTTCAAGAGAGGCCATCAACGCGTTGAAAATGACCTGCTTGCCACCATTCGCCACCATGATCCGGTCAGGCGTGACATCCAGACCATTGTCACGACGGAATTTCCGGATGATGGCGTCAATCAGCGGCTTCTGACCCGGGATTGGCGGATAGCCGGTATCACCGGCCTTGGCCGCAGCATAAGCGGCTTCGATTGCTTCGGGCGGCGACGGAAAATCCGGCTGCCCGAGTGCAAGCGAAATGACATCCGCGCCCTGTGCCTTCAGTTCGCGTGCGCGAGCCGCCATCGCAATCGTTGCGGGCTTGGGAAGCCCTGCGAGGCGTGAAGCGATGGTAAAACTCATGAAAGCCCCTGACAGAAAGCCTGGATCCGGGTGCAGGCTTCCTTCAGCAGTTCCGTGCTGGTCGCATAGGAAATGCGGAAATATCCCGGCGTCAGGAACGCGGTGCCATGCACGGCCGCAACTCCGGTCTCCTCAAGCAGGGCATTCACGAAAGCCTCGTCGCTGTCGATGAAGCGTCCCCCTTTGCTTGTCTTACCCAGAACTCCGGCAATGGACGGGAACGCATAGAATGCCCCTTCCGGAAGCGCACAACTCAGACCTGGCGCATCATTCAGCATACCGATGACCAGATTGCGCCGTTCCTGATAGACCGCCACCATTTCGGAAATGAAATCCTGTGGACCGGACACGGCTTCCTGCGCAGCAGCCTGTGCAATGGAACACGGATTGCTCGTGCTCTGTCCCTGCAGTTTGACAAGCTGCCGGGTCAGTTCAACCGGAGCCGCGGCAAATCCGATCCGCCAGCCCGTCATGGCATAGGCCTTGGACACGCCGTTCATCGTCACGGTGCGTGACCTCAGACGTGGCTCAACCTGCACCACAGTCTTTGCAACAGCTCCGTCATACAGGAGCTTGGCGTACATATCGTCTGTGAGGATCCAGATATCCGGATAGTCCAGCAGCACATCCGTCAGGGCCTTGAGTGCCTCGGTATCGTAAGCCGCGCCTGTCGGATTGCAGGGAGAATTGAGGCAGAGCCACTTTGTCCGGGGCGTAATTGCGGCACGAAGCTGTGCGGCGGTCAGGCGGAAGCCGTTTTCGGGGTTCGTCTGGACAATGACAGGGGTGCCATCAGCCAGCGTCACGATATCGGGATAGGAGACCCAGGCCGGTGCCGGAATGATGACCTCGTCACGCGCATTCAGGGTCGAGACCATGACATTGTAAATAACCTGCTTGCCGCCCGTGGAAACACAGATTTCCTCGGCCTTGTAATCCAGATCAAAATCAGCATTCAGACGCGCCGCCACGGCCTTGCGAAGCTCAAGCGTCCCCGCAACATCCGTATATTTCGTCTTACCGGCTTCAATGGCGCGGATCGCTGCCCGCTTGATGAAATCAGGTGTATCAAAATCCGGCTCACCTGCGGAAAGACTGATGATGTCACGGCCTTCCGCTTTCAGGGCACGCGCTTTCTGGGTCACGGCAATCGTCTGGCTGGGAAGGATACGATTCAGACGGTCGGCGATAAAGGACATGACAGATTTCCGGATCATTTCGATATCGCGATCCTAGACACGTTCGAGGAGTTTTGACCACAGCGCGCTGGGCTACAGACAACAAAAAAAGGCGCCCTCCCTTTCGGAAAGACGCCTTGGAAACGGACAAGAGCCAAAACTCAGGCCAGTTTTTCCATCTCGCGAAGAACCGCCTGTCCCATCATTTCAGTCCCGACGCGTGCCATCCCCGACGACATGATATCGGCGGTCCGCAGACCCGAAGCCAGAACATTGGACACGGCTGTCTCAATCAGATCCGCGTCTTCACTCCGGTTGAGCGAGTAACGCAGCAGCATGGCGAAGGAGAGGATCTGGGCCAGCGGATTGGCAATCCCCTTGCCTGCAATGTCCGGCGCGCTGCCATGAATCGGCTCGTACAAGGCATTGCGCTTGCCATCAGCACGGACCGGACCAAGCGTGGCCGACGGTAACATGCCAAGCGACCCGGTCAGCATGGAGGCCAGATCGGAAAGAATATCGCCAAACAGGTTACCCGTGACAATCACGTCGAACTGGTTCGGATCACGGACAAGCTGCATGGCGCAGTTATCAGCCAGCATGTGGGACAGCTGGACGTCCGGATATTCGCGCTTGTGCACATCCGTCACGACTTCCTTCCACAGAAGGCCGCTTTCCATGACATTGCACTTCTCGACCGAGCAAACGCGGTTATCGCGCTTGCGGGCAAGGTCGAAAGCCACACGGGCCACGCGCTCGATTTCAGAAGTCGTATAGACTTCCGTATTGATCCCGCGACGCGAGCCATCGGGCAGCGTCTCGATCCCGCGCGGCTCACCGAAATAGATGCCACCGACCGTCTCACGGACAATCATCAGATCCAGCCCGCGCACGACTTCAGGCTTCAGCGCAGACGCATCGATCAGGGCATCGAACAGCTTGGCCGGACGCAGGTTGGCAAACAGTTCCAGTTCCTTGCGGAGCTTGAGGATCGCCACTTCCGGACGCTTGTCAAAACTGACATGGCTCCAGGCCGGATCACCAACCGAACCGAACAGGACAGCATCAGACTGACGGGCCAGTTCAATGACTTCATCACGGATTGGCACGCCATGCACGGCCAGAGACGCCGCACCGACGAGTTCTTCCGTAATTTCAAGCTTCAGCCCGCGATGCGCACTCATCCAGTGCACGATCCGTGCGACTTCGCGCATGACTTCCGGACCAATGCCGTCTCCGGCCAGAACCAGAAGCTTGTGTGCGTCGCTCATTTTGAAGTTCCTATGGTAATTGACGGCACCCAGGCACGACTTGGACGGTGCTCGAAACTGGTGATCTCGGCATCATGCGCCATGGTCTGCCCGATATCGTCCAGACCTTCGAGCAGCATGTGACGGCGGAACGGATCAACATCGAACGCGATGGTTTCGCCGTTCGGACGCACGATCACCTGACGCTCCAGATCCACCGTCAGACGCGAATTCGAACCCTGACGGGCATCATCCATCAGTTCGTCGCAGATCTCGCGCGGCAGCCGGATCGGGAGAATGCCGTTCTTGAAGCAGTTATTGAAAAAGATGTCGGCAAAGCTGGGCGCAATAACGCAGCGGATTCCAAAATCCAGCAACGCCCAGGGCGCATGCTCACGTGAGGAACCGCATCCCAGATTGTCGTATGTAATCAGGATCTCGGCGTGCCGGTAAGGCTCCTGATTGAGCACGAAATCCGGATTTTCATTGCCCTCGGCGTCATAACGCTGGGCCGCAAAAGCGTTCTTGCCCAGACCTGTCCGCTGGATGGTCTTGAGGAAGCGCGCCGGAATGATCTGGTCGGTGTCGATGTTCTCGGTCGGCATCGGCGCCGCAATGGCGGTCAGTTCCGTGAACTTGTCCATCAGACGGTCTCCTTCACCAGTTCACGCACGTCGCACAGGCGCCCTGTGACAGCAGCCGCCGCCGCCATGGCCGGCGAGCACAGATGCGTCCGCCCACCCGGACCCTGACGTCCTTCAAAATTGCGGTTGGATGTCGAAGCGCAGCGCTGCCCCGGCGTCAGACGGTCCGGGTTCATCCCCAGACACATCGAACAACCGGCCTCACGCCATTCAAAACCGGCATCCAAAAAGATTTTGTCCAGACCTTCGGCCTCGGCCGCATGCTTCACCAGCCCGGAACCCGGCACGATCATGGCGCGAACGCCCTCGGCCACGTGACGTCCACGCAGCACGTCCGCAGCAGCGCGCAGGTCTTCCAGACGGCTGTTCGTGCAGGAACCGATGAACACCACATCCACAGGAGTGCCCGCAATCGTCTGTCCGGCTTCAAGACCCATATAGTCCAGCGCACGCTGGATCTGGGCCGCACGTGCCGGGTCCGCCACGTCTGACGGAGACGGCACGGCCCCTGTAATCGGCAGCACGTCCTGCGGGCTCGTACCCCAGGTGATGGATGGGACGATTTCTTCAGCGGCGAGCGTGACTTCCGTATCGAAGTAGGCACCTTCATCAGAAGCAAGGCTACGCCAGTAGTCGCAGGCCTGCTCGAACGCCTCACCCTTTGGTGCAAAAGGACGGCCCTTCACATAGGCGAAGGTCGTCTCGTCGGGTGCTACCAGACCAGCGCGCGCACCGGCTTCGATGGACATGTTGCACAGCGTCATGCGGCCGGCCATGTCCAGATCGCGAATTGCGGATCCTGCAAATTCAATCACATGCCCGGTCCCGCCAGCGGTACCGATCCGGCCGATGATGGCCAGCATGATATCCTTGGCGGTTACACCGGGACCGACTTTGCCTTCGACGGAGACGCGCATATTCTTCGCCGGCTTCTGCAGGATCGTCTGGGTCGCGAGCACATGCTCGACCTCGGACGTGCCAATGCCAAACGCCAGCGAACCGAGCGCACCATGCGTGGAAGTGTGGCTGTCACCGCAGACAATTGTCATACCCGGCAGGGAAATGCCCTGCTCCGGCCCGACAACGTGCACGATGCCCTGAGAGGCGGAGCGCAGCGGGAAATAGGGGACGCCGAATTCGGCGACATTCTTCTCAAGCGTTTCGATCTGGAGGCGGCTCTGCGGCTCCTCGATCGGCTTGGAACGGTCGGACGTGGGAACGTTATGGTCCACCACGGCCACCGTGGCATCCGGTCGACGCACGCGACGCCCGGACATCCGCAGGCCTTCAAAAGCCTGCGGACTTGTCACCTCATGGACGAGGTGCCGGTCGATGTAAAGGATGCACGTCCCGTCCTCGAGACGTTCGACGACATGATCGTCCCAGATCTTGTCAAAAAGGGTTCTGGGCGAATTGGTAACGGGCATCCTGTCTCTACTCCGAACGGTTTAGGAAGCGGCCTTGCTGTCCGCCTTCGGCAGATCGCGGGGACGCTCGGCAATACGGGCGGACTTGCCCGAACGGCCACGCAGGTAATACAGCTTCGCGCGACGAACCTTACCGCGACGCACGACCTCGATGCTGGCGATCGACGGTGCGTACAGCGGGAACACACGCTCCACGCCTTCACCGTTGGAGATCTTGCGAACCGTGAAGTTGCTGTTCAGGCCCTTGTTGGAACGGGCAATGACAACGCCTTCGAAGTTCTGCACACGCTCACGCGTACCTTCGACAACGCGGACGCCAACGCGGACCGTGTCACCTGCAATGAACTCGGGAACAGCGCGGACGCCGGAAAGACGCTCGATCTCGCGCGCCTCATACTGCTGGATAATGTTCATGACCAAACTCCTGAAAACAAAACTTCAATGGACCTGCTGTCGTGCCAGATACGCATCCCAGAGGTCCGGGCGGCGCGCCTTCGTGACGGCGATTGACTGTTCATGGCGCCAGCGGGCGATGGCTCCATGGTTGCCGGAGAGAAGAATGTCGGGCACGTCCTGCCCGTCCCACACTGCCGGCTTGGTGTACTGTGGATATTCAAGAAGCCCGTCGGCGAAGCTCTCGTCCTGACCGCTGACATCCGATCCCATGACGCCGGGAAGAAGACGGACACACGCATCCAGAAGCGTCAGGGCAGGAATTTCTCCACCCGACAGCACGACATCGCCCATGCAGAGCTGTTCGATATCGTGCTTTTCCAGAACCCGTTCGTCCACCCCTTCGAAACGGCCGCAGAGAACAACGACCCCCGGACCGGACGACAGGCGCTCCGCATCTTCATGCGACATGCGCCGTCCCCGTGGTGTCGGATAGACGACCGGGCGGCCATCCAGCGCGGGAAGCGCCGAGAGGGCCGTATCCAGAACGTCTGCCCGCATCACCATGCCGGCTCCGCCACCGAACGGCGTGTCATCCACGGCCCGGTGACGTCCCAGCCCGTGCTGGCGCAGGTCATGCGCCTCACAGGACCAGATCCCCCGCTCCAGCGCCCGGCCCGCAAGGGAGAACCCAAGCGGCCCCGGGAACATGTCCGGGAAAAGAGTCAGGATGTCCGCGCGCCAGCTCATGCCCGCACCTGGACCTCGCCGGACAGATCCCCCTCGACCTCGACTTCAACGGGAGGGATGAGAACCACTTCCCGTTTTGCGAGGTCCACACGGGGCACGCAGGCCAGCGTGAACGGCACGATCAGACCACGATCCACTTCGAGGCTGACGCCTGCGCCGTAATCGTGAACCACCGAAACCGTCCCCAGAACATCCCCGTCTTCCGAGACTGCCGTCATGCCGATCAGATCGGCATGATAGAACTCGTCATCCCCGGTATCGGGAAGAACCGCACGCGGAACATATAGCTTGGCATTGACCAGCCGCTCGGCAGCATTACGGTCAGGAAGATCCTGCCCGTCTGCATCCGTAAGCGCGGCAACGCCCGCTGAAACCCAGCGTGCCGTCCATGCCCTGCCCTGCGCATCATGCAGCGTACCAAGCGTCTCGACCGAAGCCGGATCGTCAGTGGCAGCATGAAGATGCACCAGACCGCGAACACCGTGCGGGCGACCGACGGTAGCAATCAGCACATCACTGTCAGGGTTGAAGCGGGGCACGTCTCGGACTTCCTGAAAAGCGACTCAATCAGGCCGCGGCAGCAGCGGCAGCAGCCTTGGCGCGCTCCTGAGCCTTCGCCTTCGGAGCGGACTTCTTCGGCTGCTCGTTGTAGGTCGGCTTCGGAGCCAGACCAGCATTGCCGAGGAAACGGGCAACACGGTCCGTGGCGAGGGCGCCGTTGGACAGCCAGTGCTTGATGCGGTCGTCAACCAGACGGATACGGTCGGCATGATCAGCCGGCAGCATCGGGTTGTAGGAACCGACCTTCTCGATGAAACGGCCGTCGCGCGGGCTGCGGCTGTCAGCAACAACGATGTGGTAGTAAGGACGCTTCTTGGCACCTGCACGTGCAAGGCGGATCTTGAGGCTCATGAAATACTCCTGAGAGACAGACTTGTAAAAAACGGGGCGGATCAGCCGAAAGGCGGGCGTCCACCGGGCTTACCCCCGGGGCCACCCATGCCCTTCATCAGATCAGCCAGACCACCTGCACCACCCATGCCGCGCATCAGGCCACCAAGGCCCATTTTGCTGATACGCTTCATCATGGTGGACATGTCGTTGAACTGTTTGAGCAGACGGTTGATTTCCGGAACCGTGGTTCCCGAACCAGCCGCAATGCGCTTCTTGCGGGACGCCTTGATGATTTCGGGCGTCTTGCGCTCCTGCTTCGTCATCGAGGAAATGATGGCCTTGTGACGTTTGAAGATCGACGTATCGAGCTCCTTGTCACCCAGCATATCCTTGATCTTTCCCATCCCCGGCATCATGCCGAGAATACCGGAAATCGAGCCCATGCGGTTGATCTGGTCGATCTGGGAGACATAGTCATCCAGGTCGAACTTGCCCGCGAGCATCTTCTTTGCGACGCGCTCGCCTTCCTCGTGATCGAGGGTTTCGGCAGCACGTTCCACCAACCCGGCGACGTCACCCAGGCCGAGAATACGGCCGGCAACGCGCTCGGGATGGAATTCTTCAAGCGCTTCGAGGTTCTCACCCGAGCCCGTCAGCTTGATCGGCGCACCGGTGATGGCCTTCATGGACAGGGCCGCGCCACCGCGGGCATCGCCGTCCATACGGCTCATGACAACGCCGGTGATGCCGACAGCCTCATTGAAGGCCTTGGCCGTGTTGACGGCGTCCTGACCGGTCATCGCATCGACGACCAGCAGCGTCTCGGCCGGCTTGGTGAGCGTGCGGATTTCCCGCACTTCATCCATCAGCGCCTCATCGATCGAAAGACGGCCTGCCGTATCGAGGATGACAACATCATAGCCTTCAAGACGTCCTGTTTCGAGCGCACGCTTTGCGATCTGAACGGGAGACTGCCCGGCAATGATCGGCAGGGCCTGAGCACGACCCGTCTTGGCATTGACGCGCTCGGCCAGCTGCTGGAGCTGGAGCTGCGCGGCCGGACGCTGGACATCGAGGCTGGCCAGAAGAACTTTCTTGTGCTCACGGCTGGACAGACGCAGGGCGATCTTGCCGGAGGTCGTGGTTTTACCCGAACCCTGCAGACCCACCATCAGCACCGGAACCGGCGGATTGGCGGACAGGTTTAGCGGAACCGCCCCTGCCCCTCCAAGCGCATCGATCAGTGCATCATTGACGATCTTGGCCACGGCCTGACCGGGAGAAACGCTTTCCAGCACTTCCTGCCCGACAGAACGCTCGCGGACCTTGTTGACGAAGTCCCGCACCACAGGCAGTGCAACGTCCGCCTCCAGCATGGCGAGACGCACTTCACGCATGGCCTCGGTGACATCAGCCTCCGAGAGCTTTCCGTTCTTGGAAAGCCCATCGAGGACACCGGACATCTTGCCTGAGAGTTGTTCGAACAACGGGTCACCTTAAAGCAAACAGAAACACGCCACTGCGCGAGTCTTCGCGAGGTGGCGTGTCCGGAAACAGGACTGCTCTATCGACTTGGCACCGAAGCGTCAAGCGATAGAGGCAGGATCAGCAGTTTTCAGGGCATATCGTCCGGATCGCCTTCCGGCGGATGACCCAGCAGCGCCTTCATCTGTTCATGAAGGTCCCTGAGCTTGTCCATGGTCTCCTTGGCCTGCTGGCGCTGAGCCGGCGTCAGAAGATCATGCAGTTCTTCCATGGTCTCAAGATGAAGCGCGGAGACCTTGGCCTTGACCGCACCTTCCTGCTTGCTCAGATCCGCAAGAGCAGAGCGGTCCAGATCGCCAGCCGTTTCAAGGGCCGTATGGATCTTGTCTTCAATAGCCCGCCCTTCGAGACGCAGAGCATGCTCATCCTGATGTGCTTTCTCAAAAATGGTCTTGAGTTTCGCTTTCTGCGCCGTGGTCAGCGTCACCCCAGGCGGAATCGGAGGCATCATGTGACCCGGGCCGCCATGGGGCCCTCCCGGCGGCGCACGCACATCGTCAGGAGCATGATGCCCTTCAGCAGATGCCACAAGAGGCGCTATCGTCAGACCGAGGGCAGCAAGGACGGGAAGGAAGGCAGCGGGACGAAAAATCGTCATGGACGTCATATCCTTGGAGGTTATGGCAGCCGGAGACGCAGACATCGCGCCTCCACACCTTCCTAGATGGCATGCTTCAATGTTGCTGACCTCCCCCTTCTGCGTTTCAAAGAGTAAGGCGCAGGGGTTCATGTAACACGGCGACTTGACGGCAGATGTTTCCCGTCGCATGAAGCATCCAGATCCGCGCAGGGCTTTTCAGAAATGAAAGCTTTTTCGGATGGAGAGGTGGCCGAGTGGTTTAAGGCAGCGGTCTTGAAAACCGCCATACGTGAGAGCGTATCGTGGGTTCGAATCCCACCCTCTCCGCCAAGCCCCCCCAAAAAAAATCAAATCCAATACCGCCCGGAACAGACTGGTTTTTCCCTGCCTTTTGATCTGCAGGCACAAAAAAAAACGCCTCTGCAGATACAGAGACGGTTTTTTTGACTATCCGAAAATCAGGATCAGCGTGGGCGCGGACCTCCGCGGCCGGGAGCGCCACCACGGCCGCCACCTGGACGCCCGCCACCTGAAGGCGGACCGGAGCGACGACGGCCACCACCGCCGCCTCCACGACCACCTCCCAGAACCGGCGGACGCAGCGTCGACAGACGCGCTTCTTCGGAATGGAACGGATGATCGGTCACGACGGGAATGGGCTTGCCGATCTTCTTCTCGATATCCTTGAGCCATGCGCGCTGTTCGGCATCACAGAGCGATACCGCACAGCCCTCACGTCCCGCACGGGCCGTCCGGCCGATACGGTGGACGTAGGATTCCGGCACATTCGGCAGATCGTAATTGAAGACGTGACTGACTTCGTCCACGTCGATGCCACGTGCAGCAATATCCGTTGCAACGAGCGCCTTGATGGAGCCGCTGCGGAAACCGGCCATGGCGCGCTCACGGGCACCCTGGGACTTGTTTCCGTGAATGGCTTCTGCGCGGATTCCGTTCTTGTTCAGGAATTCGGCAACCTTGTTGGCTTCGTGCTTCATCAGCGTGAAGACGACAGCCCGGGCAACGCTCGGACTTTCCAGCAGCATGAGAGCCGCATCTTTCTTGCAGCCCGAGTCAACGAACATGACAGCCTGATTGATACGATCAACCGTGCTCGACTCAGGTGTTACCTGAACCGTCGCCGGATCCTTGAGCAGAGAATGAGCCAGATCGCTGATGGAGGACGGCATGGTCGCCGAGAACAGCAGGGTCTGACGCTGCTTCGGCAGCAGAGCCATGATGCGCTGGATATCGCGCACAAAGCCCATGTCCAGCATCCGGTCGGCCTCATCGAGGACAAGGATTTCGAGACTGGAGAGATCGATGTACTTCTGGCCGATCAGATCCAGCAGACGCCCGGGGGCAGCAACGAGAACATCAACGCCACGACGGGTCGCCTCGATCTGACGTCCCTGCCCTACACCACCGAACACGACAGCATAAGAGAACTTCATATGCCGCGCATAGGCGGCGAAGCTCTCACCGATCTGGGAAGCCAGTTCGCGTGTCGGCGCAAGCACCAGCGCGCGGACACCCTTCGGCGGCGCAGGACGACGATTTGAGAAAATGTGGTTCAGGATCGGCAACGCAAAAGCTGCGGTCTTGCCCGTTCCGGTCTGGGCGAGACCCAGGAGGTCACGTCCTTCAAGAAGGTAAGGGATGGCGCCAGCCTGAATCGGGGTTGGCGTAACGTAGCCTTCTTCAGCAAGGGCCTTCTGAATTGGCTCGGCAAGCTTGAGTTCAGCAAAACTGGTCATGGACCTCTCCTTTGAGACGGCAAGGTCATGCTCAGGCAACCGCACCGCTATATAATCTGCCAAGCCACTTGCCGCAGGCATTCATGGCAAATGACGGTACTCTCTGGGTCGCCTTTAAAGCCGGGCCTGAAACAGGCCCGGACAAAAAAAATCGGCTGGATCATGAGATCGTCATTACACTTCAGCAAACTGGCCCTGAAGTGCACGTGGGATGTAGGACAACATTTGTCCCATTGCAAGGAGACAGCAAAGCCCCGCTTGGAAAAGCTATTGTTATTTCTTGAGATTTTGCAATCAAGAGAAGCAGTCGTATTGAACCACTGCATCAAGAGGCAAAAATCCGCCCCGTGGCTGGGGTGATGATGCCTCACGTCCGAGCGCTACGAACATCACAATCTCATGATCCTTCGGAAGATTGATAATCTTACCGACCTGCTCGAAATCGAACCCGTCCATGGGACAGGTCTGTAGACCATGCGCCGATGCAGCCATCATGAGGGCATAGGCCGCCAGACCGCAGGAACGAAGCCCCTCGTCCCGCTGCACCTGTTCATGTCCTTCATAATAGGACCGGATCATTTTGACGTATCCGTCCCGTACGGACTCGGGCGCATCCTTCCAGTACCGGGCGGGATCTTTCTCCCAGGCCTTGATGTCCGCACACATCACGATCAGGGCGGCACAGTCCTCGACCTGCGGCTGATTCCAGGCGGCAGCCCGGATCCGGCGACGCTGCTCCGTGTCACGGACGACAAGGAACCGGCAGTTCTGGATGTTGAAAGCGGTCGGAGCATGACGGGCAGCTTCCAGAATGGCCGTCAGTTCGGCGTCGGGAATCCTGTATTCCGGATCAAAATGCTTGGTGGCACGACGCGATGCGATGGCCTGAAGGATTTCGCTCATGAATCGAAAGCTCCGCTCTGACTGTTATTTGATCAGACCCTGACGAAACAGAATCCGTGTCTGAGTCTAACCGGGTCCAGGAGCGAAGGTTGCAAAGTGTGTATGAAACTCAGTGGCCCGCCCGCTTGAGAAGAAACATGGCCTGCTCGCCAAACAGATTGGCAAGCCTGATGGAGCGGCGCCAGGGCGCACGGGCCCCGTCCTCGTCAATCGCCAGCCACTGCTGAACGACGTACCCTTCCTCTTCGCAGAGCAGGAGAAAATCCTGGATCGTGCAGGGATGGATATTTGGCGTCGAATACCAGGGCGTATTCCACACGGGCGTCATCGGCATCCGGCCGGTCGTCAGAAGCTGGAGCCTCAGCCGCCAGTGGCCGAAATTGGGGAAAGAAACGATGGCGTGACGTCCAATCCGGAGCATCTGCCGCAGGACCTCACGCGGGCGCTCGACGGCCTGTAGCGTTCTTTGCAGGACCACGTAATCAAACGTGTCGTCCGGATAGTCCGCCAGATCATGATCCGCGTCGCCATGCATAACCGGCAGGCCATGTGCGACGGACTGCGTAACGTTCTGCATATCGATCTCGATCCCGCGGGCGTCGCAGGACCGTGTACGATACAGATAGTCGATCAGCGTGCCGTCCCCGCTGCCAACATCGAGAACGCGGGCCCGTGGAGCAATCATTTCAGCAATAAGTCGCTGGTCCACACGCATCAGCGGTTTCCCTCCAGAAGGGCCGCATGTTCGGCTGCGCCATTGATGAAGCCCCTGATCGTCCGGTCGAAATCCGGCTCGTCCAGCAGGAAAGCGTCATGCCCGCGATCGCTTTCGATTTCGACGAAAGAGACGTTTGCCCCTGCCCGGTTGAGCGCACGCACCAGCAGGCGGGACTGGGACGTCGGAAAGAGCCAGTCCGAACTGAATGACACGACACAAAAGCGGGTCTGCGAGTTTCGGAAGGGATTGGCGAGATCACCGTCATGCTCGGCGGCCAGATCGAAATAATCCATCGCCCGCGTAATGGTCAGATAGGAATTGGCATCAAACCTGCGCACGAAGGTTGAGCCCTGATGCCGAAGATAGCTCTCAACCTCGAACATTTCGCCAAACAGTGAAGGGCTGCTCGATGCAGGGACGGCCGTTGCAGCATCATGCCGGACACGACGCCCGAACTTGCGGCTGAGTGCTTCTTCGGAAAGATAGGTGATATGCGCCATCATCCGCGCGACACCGAGCCCCCGTGCGGGGATGGCACCAAAATCCCTGTAATGGCCGTTATGCCAGTCCGGATCGGCGAAAATAGCCTGCCGGCTCACTTCGTTGAACGCGATATTCTGGGCCGAATGGAACGGAGATGTTGCGATCGGCATGACGGCGAACACACGGTCCGGGAAATCGGCAGCCCAGGTCAGGGCCTGCATCCCGCCCATGGACCCACCGATGACCGCAAACAGACGCTCAATGCCTAAGTGATCAACCAGCTTCGCCTGAGCTGCCACAATGTCATGCATGGTGATGGGCGGAAACTCACTGTCCCACGCCTTCCCGGTTTCCGCGCAGATCGATCGCGGACCGGTCGTCCCCATGCAGCCGCCAAGAACATTGGAGCAGATCACGAAATACCGATCCGTATCGATCGGCAGACCAGGCCCTACCATCCGGCTCCACCAGCCGGGCTTTCCGGTCAGAGGGTTTTTTTCCGCCAGATACTGGTCACCGGTCAGGGCGTGGCAGACCACGATTGCATTGTCCCGCTTTGGCGAAAGCGTCCCATAAGTGCAGTAGGCAATCTCTAGAGGCGCGAGATGCACACCACATTCCAGATCGAGACCGCTGTCCAGTCGCACGGTCCGGTGTGTGTAAACCGGACCATCCGCAATGGTCGGTGACGCGCTGATGTCCATCCCTAACCCGCCTCTGATGCCACGCGTGAAGGCAGCATGCCCTCGGGCGCCACGGTATGGCACCGCCGGGCGATACGATCAAATCTCTTTTGGGTTGACGATCAATTAACGACTTGAAGAAAGTTAAAAAAACGTAAAAAACTAATGCATGTCGAATGCGTTCTCCCGTGCCCCATCTGAGACCTCACGGACCTGGCCGTTTCCGGTTGATGCGTCTCCGCTGCAGATTTTGGGCCATTCCGGGACTTTCGACGCCTTCTATTACGTCAAGACCAATCCCGATCTGAAGACGCTGGGAACGGCGGTTCTACAGCATTATCACCAGCATGGATGGCGTGAGGGCCGCAAACCCAACCCGTTCTTCGATCCGCACTGGTATCTCAGCCAGAACCGTGACGTCATCGGCGATCCACTGCTGCATTATGTTCTGCGCGGAGAACGCGAAGGCCGGCGCCCGATCGCATGGTTCGATCCTGAATGGTACTCGCGCACCTATCCCATCCCGGAAGGAATGCTGGCGCTCGCACATTACCTGTTGAACCGCCATAATACGCCGCTGCGTCCGATACCGGAGTTCGACCCGGATTTTTATCTACGCTCATATCCGGATGTCGCGAACGCAGGTCTGGATGCACTTGAACACTATATGATCCAGGGGTTCCGGGAGGCGCGGAAACCCTTTGACGGGTTTGACCCTCTTTATTACCGCCGCAAATACCTGCGTCATTCTCCTGACAGCAATCCACTGCTGCACTACCTGGAAAATCGCAACCGGCCCGACGTTCACCCGAGCAGCCCGGAAACCGAAATATCCGTCTTCGGAGAAATCAAGCGAAGGAGCAAACCCGGACCGCTCTTCGAAAAAACCCGCCCGCTGCCAAAAAGCGCCATCCGTCGCGCTCGGGTTCTGGCCTATTATCTTCCGCAGTTTCACACCATTCCCGAAAACGATGCCTGGTGGGGCGAAGGCTTTACGGAATGGACCAATCTGCCCCGCGGGATCCCCCGTTTTTCGGATCATTATCAGCCACGCATTCCGCGGGATCTGGGACATTACACGCTGAATTCACCGAAGATTCTCGAGCGGCAGGCTGCGATGGCCCATGCCGCCGGGATTGAAGGCTTCATTTTCTATTTTTACTGGTTCAACCGCAAACGCCTGCTGGACCAGCCTCTGGAAATCCTGCTGGCCAATCCACAGATCGAGCTTCCATTCTGCCTCATGTGGGCGAATGAAAACTGGAGCCGCCGCTGGGATGGCTCGGAAAATGATCTCCTGATCGCGCAGGATTACCGCCCCGAGGATGACGAAGCCCTTGTGGACTGCTTCGCCCGGTATCTGCGGGATTCCCGTTACATCCATTTCGATGGCCGTCCTGTTCTTATGGTCTATCGGCCGGGCACCATTCCGGACGCTCCGGCCGCCTTCGCCAGATGGCGTTCGATGTTCCGAAGCCGGCACGGGATGAACCCGCTTTTTGTCATGGGACAGGCATTTGGCGACGAAAATCCGGATCTTTTCGGGCTCGATGGAGCCATCGAGTTTCCGCCTCACAAAGTCGTCTCGGGCTGCAATCTGCTGAATGATGAAATCAGACTGTATGATAATGAATTCAGTGGACAGATTTATGATTATGGCGAAGTCGTAGATGTATCCCTGGCACAGCCCAAGACACCGTTCCCGCTCATCCGGACCGCCGCGCCGTCCTGGGACAATGATGCGCGCCGGCAGGGAAAAGGCCTCGTTCTGCACGGCTCGACACCAGAGCTATACGAACGCTGGCTCAGCGGCCTGATCGAACAGGCCCAGACGCGCACGTTTTTTGGTGATCCCGTCGTCTGCATCAATGCCTGGAACGAATGGGCTGAAGGCGCCTATCTGGAGCCTGATCAGCATTTCGGAAGCGCCTATCTGAATGCGACAGCCCGGGCCTGCACCGGTTTCAGCAGAAATCATTCACGCTCAAGGCTTCTTCTGATTGGTCATGATGCCTTTCCAGCCGGAGCCCAACGCCTCCTTCTAGAAACCGGGCGAACATTGAAGCGCTGCTTCGGGGCAGACATCCAGTTCATCCTGCTCGCAGACGGTGCATTGCTTGAGGAATATCGCAGCGTTGCACCAACCGAGATCCTTGACCCGGACACAGCCACAACGACAGCCCGGTTGATCCATTTGCAGAAGCAGGGCTTTCAGTCCGCAATCGTTAACAGTGCCGCGTCTTCCCCCATTGTTGCCGATCTTGCGGCCGCGGACATTGGCTTCGTCTTTCTCATTCACGAACTCCCTGCCCTGCTTCGCAGCCGCAATCTGACAGCCTCGATGGAAAACGCCTGCGCACGCGCACGCCACGCAGTCGTTCCAGCTGAAAGCGTGGCAAGAAAACTTGGTCTGGACTGCTCCAGGAATCTGAAAATCCTGCCGCAGGGTCTCTATAACTCGGCCCCTTTTTCCGTACAGGCACGACAGAAGATCCGAAAGCAGATGGATTTCAGCTCGTCGGAACGGATTGTCATGGGCGCAGGCTATGCCGACCTGCGAAAAGGCTTCGATCTCTTCCTGCATCTCTGGCGCAAGATGGATGGTCGAACACACTGCATATGGCTGGGTAATATCGACATCGCATTAAAGAACAGTCTGCATGTCGAACTGGAGACCGCCCTTTCCAGCGGCACATTCCATATGCCCGGCCAGGTAGAGGATGTTCCTGCCTGGCTGGCTGCCGCCGACGTCTTTGTGCTGCCTTCTCGTGAAGATCCATATCCATCGGTTGTGCTGGAAGCCCTTGCCTCCGGGCTCCCCTGCATTGCCTTCGATGATGCTGGCGGAATCCCGGATCTGCTGAGGGACAGCGCGACAACACCCGACACCCCTAGCCGGGTCGTTTCCTTCGCAGACGTTCCGGCTATGACCAGTGCGGCTGAAGAACTGGCAGAATGGTCCCTCATGCGCCCCGCGAGGGAACGCCAGAAAACCGCACGCGCCACGCAGCGCCGTTTCAGCTTCAGGCCGTATGCACACGAGCTCCTCGGACTTGCTTTGCCTGCGGTTCCGAAGATTTCTGTTGTGGTTCCATCCCATAATTATGCGCGCTACATGAGCAGCCGGCTGTCTTCGATCTTCGCCCAGACAGTTCCTGTTCTTGAAGTCATCGTCCTGGATGATGCATCGGACGATAACAGTCTGGAAATCGCTCGCCAGACCGCCAGGGACTGGGATCGAGACATCACATGTATCGAGAACACCGTTGCTTCCGGCTCTGTTTTCCGACAATGGCATAAAGCTCTCAAAGTCGCCCGTGGTGACTGGATCTGGATTGCCGAGGCCGACGATTTCTGCGAACCGGATTTCCTGCAGAACATCATGGATGGCATCAAAGACAATCCATCGGTCGTCATGGCTTTCACGGACAGCCGTGCTGTTGATGAAAACGGTTCTCCGCTTTTCGCGTCCTATCGCGCCTATTATGCCGAAAGCGCCGGACTGCTTCTGGAAAATGACAGTCATTTCACCGGGGAAAGTTTTCTCCGCGGATGTCTGTCAGAACGCAATCTTGTCCTCAATGTAAGCAGTGCACTTTTTCGGAAAGACCGCCTCCTGACGGCCATCAAGACCTGCCAGAAAGACCTGCAGATCCTGCGTGTTGCGGGAGACTGGCGTATTTACCTGGAACTTCTCTCCCAGAAGAATGCGGAAGTCATATACATTGCCAAACCGCTCAATATTCATCGACGACATGCCGATTCAGCGACCCATACGCTCAATCGACGAAATCACGTTGAAGAAGTCACCTATATGCACGGCCTGATCGCAAGCCGCCTCGCACTTCCTGATACACAAATATCCCGACAGAAGCGTTATTGCACCATGCTGGAACGGCAGTTTGGCCTTGTCCCCAAGACTGGTGGGAACAAAATCATCTCGCTTTCCTGATCACAAACAGGCGGAGCATCAGGAGACTACAGGACTCGTTAAAGGCAGGTTGGGCATGATTATGAGCACAGCTTTAACGTGTTACGCACGAACAGCTGATCAATCCTTATTGGCACATGCCATCCAGCAACACGTTCAGCGCAGCCAGAACCGGCTCTGATCCGACCTTTTCTTCCAGAAGCTGTCCATTAATCGCCAACATCGCCAGGCCATGCACCTGTGCCCAACTGGCTGCAGCCAAGGCGTCAATATTTACCGGACGAAAAGATCCGTCCCTCTGTCCCTCTTCGAGAAGCTGCAGAAGGATAGTGAATGTCTTCATGGCGGCGTCGTGCAGATCAGGATCCATGGACTTGTCGGCATCTGCGCTGAACATCAAACGATAGAGACCAGAGTTACAAAGAGCAAAATCAATACAGGCCTGTGCTCCGGCAATAAATTGCTCACGTACGGAAGACTGGGTCAGGGACATGGCCTGCGTCATGCTTTCCCCCAGCTGGACGAAGCCCAGACGGGCCAGTTCCCTCAGGAGATCCTCACGGTCGCGGAAATGCTTGTACGGAGCTGCATGACTGACACCGGTGCGACGCGCGACTTCACGAAGCGTGAAAGTCCAGTTCTGATCCGCGGCCAGCATGACGAGAGCCGTCTCGATCAGGGCACGACGCAGATCGCCATGATGATAGGGGCGTTCTTGCGTTTCACTCATCCGTGAGGCTCATGTTTACAGAAGAAACTTTCATTGACGAACGATCATAATGCTCCATATCCTGCCTTCATAAGTTTCTCCTGTAAACATGGAGGACGCAATGTCCGATACTGTTTCAGCAAACACCACGCCGACTGATCTCCACACCATTCTTGACCATCAGCGCGCTGCATTTTTGCGCTTCGGCCCACCCGGCTTGAAGCAACGCCAGACAGATCTGCGCCGCCTGAAAGCAGAGATCCTGGCGCGGCGAACTGACATTGTTCAGGCTTTGAAAAAGGATTTCGGTCAACGTTCGGAGCGCGAAAGCGCCATCGTGGAACTGATCCCTCTGGTTCAGTCCATCAATTACATGATCCGGAATCTCAGACGCTGGATGAAGCCGGAACGGCGGCACGTTTCCCCGTACTTCCAGTTCGGCCGCGCCTGGGTGACCCGTCAGCCAGTCGGCGTCGTGGGCATTATCGCGCCCTGGAATTATCCGGTCTCACTTGCTCTTGTCTCCTTGGCAACGGCCATTGCCGCAGGAAACCGAGCGATTCTCAAGCCATCGGAAATGACTCCGAACACATCCCTGGCTATTGCCAAGATCGTTCAGGCTGTCTTCTCATCTGAACAGGTTTCTGTCGTGACCGGAGATGCCGAACTGGGTGCTGCGTTCTCAGCCCTGCCGTTCGATCATATCCTCTTCACTGGGAGTACGGCGGTCGGAAAGAAAGTTGCAGAAGCAGCAGCCCGCAACCTGACGCCCGTCACGCTCGAACTTGGTGGAAAGTCGCCAGTAGTGATCGAGCCCGGTTTTTCCATCCCACGCGCAGCGGACCGGATAGCATTCGGCAAACTGACCAACGCCGGACAAACCTGCATTGCTCCCGATTATGTCCTGCTCCACGAAGATGATCAGGATGCCTTTGCAAAAGCCTATCAGGACGCCGTACAAAAACTTTATCCAGGCGGTTACGCCGGTTCACCGGATTATACAGCCATTCTCAATCAACATCATTATGAACGATTGAGCGGCCTTATCCATAATGCCGCAGAACATGGCGCCCGCGTTCTCCGTCTGGGAGACAACGCAAATGACAGCCATATTCTTGCTCCTGTCCTGATCCTGAACGTCACACCTCAGATGGCAGTCATGCAGGAAGAAATCTTTGGCCCTGTTCTGCCAATACTGACTTACAAAGATCCTGATGAATCAATCGCTTTCATCAATGCACGCCCACGGCCTCTGGCACTCTATTACTTTGGAGAAAACCACACTGAACGGGACAGACTTCTCAAGCGGACGGTTTCAGGAAATGTCACGATCAATGGCACCCTGATGCATTACGCACAGGACGATTTGCCTTTTGGCGGCATCGGAGACAGCGGCATTGGAGCTTATCATGGAAAAGAAGGTTTCATCGCCCTTACCCATCCACGTGGAGTTTACAGACAGGGCCGCATTAATGCGACAATGCTCCTTCGCCCGCCATTCACCAGACTGACGGACATTGTTACTAATCTTATTTTGCGGTAAGTAAAAACGCCCCTCAACAATTTCCATCTGAACGCAAAAAACCCCGTTGGTCAGGGACCGAGCGGGGTTTTGAGACTAATGGAAGTGGTTGCGGGGGCAGGATTTGAACCTGCGGCCTTCAGGTTATGAGCCTGACGAGCTACCGGGCTGCTCCACCCCGCGGTGGTGTTGGTGATGTTGGGGGATTTTTTGTGGT
>NZ_JABCQG010000003.1 GCF_015244565.1 Gluconobacter vitians
CGCTACGCCAAGATCGGCTTTCCAAATGGCGCTGTTCGCATTGGGATAGAGACAGGTATGCGCCTCGCCACCGGACTGCCAGACGTCTCCTGTCGCATACAGTTCGGCTGCGTCATCCAGGCATCCCGGCTGCCGTTTGGTGACAGGGGCAGGCGATGCATCAGCTGGGGCTGACAGCGGATCCAGTCGCAGCGGAAAGCCTGCTTTGTCCAGCAGCTTCACCGTGGCATCCTGACTTTGCAGGAGCTGGAGACCGTTAGCGAAAATGCCGGCATCCGTCAGGCCGAAAGCTGGCTGGCTGCTCTGATCAGATGCGTAGGATCCATCAGCCCCGATCTGCGCGACAAGAAAACCATAGCTGTCTGTCAGCATGAAAGCATGGCCGGCCTGTCCGGGCAGGAGACGCGCTGTCCCGGCGCGGACTTCCCCCAGGGATGTAATCGTCTGGGCCACGGCTGCCCATCCGGCGCGGGCATAATACTGCCAGGCACCATTATGGAACCAGGCGGCATCTCCGACAGCCCAGACGGCATGTCCGTCGAGGGACGTCATGCCGGCCACGGAGACAACCCATAGATCCCCTTCTGCGCCTTGGCCGTTTGCAAGCTGTGGCGTGTTGGTCGAGGCATTCCAGTAGCCCCGATAGGTCAGGGGGACGGTACCGGACAAAGCAGCCGTGAGCAGGACTTTTGCAGCACCCGCATCTGCCGCGACACCAGCGACAGCATTCTGGGCGGACGCAGAAGTGGCCTCGACCTCCGTCTGTGTCTGCTTGACGCCTGTCAGGATCGTGGCAGCATCAGACGCCGACTGCGCGGCTGCCTGAGAGTGAACGGCCGCCGCCGCCTGAGATGCCTGCGACTGGTTGGCGCTTGTCTGGGACTGCTGCGCGCTGGCCTGTGCCTGCGCAGTGTACTGACCGAGAGCCGCACCACTCAGGGCATCATCGAGGTCTTTGGTTTGAACGACGCTTTCCGGCAGCCCCGCCGCGACGAGATCAGCCACTGTCCCGTTCTGCACAGCGCCAGAGAAAACCCCGGTAACCTTGTCAGTCGGCTGAATTTCGCTTGCCACGCTAAGAGTCGTAAGAGACTGGCCACCCGAGGCGCCCGTTGTTGTTGTTTCGCTCATGTGTGATCCAGTCTATTGCGCCAGCAGGTCGTTACCAGCAGCCGTGGTGATGCGCGTGCCATCCGGCAGCGTAAGAACATTCGGAGCCACGGCCTGATCCTGCCCCGCGAGAAGTGCATTCGAAGACAAGACAGTGATTTGAATGATTGCGGAGAGCGTACGGCCGCCGCTGGTTACTGCGGTGACTTCCACGGATTGTGGCCCCGCAGCGACCCAAGTGATCCATGCGGTCGCGATCGCTTCCGTAAAGGTGGGCTTTCCTGACCACCCGATGACCCCGCCCGATACGGCAAAGGCTGCGTTCGTTAGTGTCTCTTCGCAGCAGAGTTGCCCCGAAAAATCGACGCTGTAGTCTGCGGCGCTATTGAGGAAAGCCCCTGGCCAACAAAGCAGAACGGGGGCGGAAATACCCCGAACCCTGAAGGACGGTGGGACGTCAGCTTTCACGACCCGCTGGCATGGCGCCCAGGTCATGATGCGCTGACCGCGTAAGTGCTTCCGATCGGATACTTCCGCTCCGCGTCTGCAACAGCAGCTTGCCCACCTGTAATGGTCGGCGCCGTGCCTGCAGGGCAGACGATATTGTTCACTACATATCCGACCGGCATGCCGCCCTGTGCGGAGGTCAGATAAATGGCATATATTTCAGAAGTCATAGATCACTTCTCCTGCCGTGCCAGCGCCACCATTACTGGTACCTGTGCCGCCCGAGCCACCGCCGCCAGATTGACCGGTTATGCCCGTCGTGTTCTGGCCTGTGACCTGAACGAAGGATTTACCAAACGATGGACCGCCTGTTCCGCCCCATCCCTGACTGACGCCGGCATAGATGCCGTAACCACCGCCGGCGCCATCCTCAGCGGCATATCCAACCGCAGTTGTCACCTTGGACGTTCCGCCGACACCGCCCGCACCAACGCTGCCTTCGGTCGCATTTGCTCCACCGCTACCGCCAGTGACGCGAGCCACTTCAACGCCGGAGACATACAGGATCGTGTCGCCGCCAGATGTGCCAGATGTTCCGTTGTTGACGCCAGCAGAGCCGCCTGCGCCGACTACCCATGAAACGTTGTTGCCGGGCTGGACTGCAATGATGACTTCGATCCAGCCACCACCGCCGCCACCGCCGCCTGCCGAGACAGCGGAAGTAGAGTTTCCACCGCCAGCCCCGCCACCACCGCCCCCTGCACGCAGACGGAAACGCATCAGATAGACGCCGGCAGGAACAATCATATTCCCTGTATTTGACGTCTGGATCAGCGTGCTAGACGTCGCTTTATAAAAGCCTGCCCTGACCCACGATGATCCAGATGCGCCTGGCGTTGTGGTGTTTGCGTCTGCTGTGGATTGCCAATAGATGCCAGCCGTCGTTGCGTCCTGCACAATGCATCCGTTTGGATAGCCACCAACAGCAGTCTGATAGGCTGCATCAAACTGAGGCACGTATCCGAGGCAATACTGCCGGAGAAGGCCCGTGACGATGCGCAGGATCGCAGGATGCCGTTGAAATCTTTTCCGTCAGGAGGCGTGCCGCCTGCGACCGTTGCTGTGAAGGTATCAGCCGGAAAGCCCTGATCAAAAGACGCAGCGGTCTGGTCTGTCGTTGTCTGGGGAATGTCCCTGACAAAGGAATTAGAGGCATTACCCGCGAAGGGAATGACAATTTTGGAAGGAAAATCAGATTGTTTCATAGGATATCCCCACCGAAATCAGTGTCGACGTCGAGGTAAGGCGTGAAAATGTAACTTGTGCTCACACCGCAAGGTCGAGGAAGAATACCTGAACCAATGATCGAACGATCCACAGGTGTTGGCGTAAATCCAAATACATACGTGATCGTCATGTCTTGATTATCGGTGACGTAGCATTGGCCTTTGTCTCCGAAGAGTATCATCAGGATGGCATTCAGCCCTGTGATGGACCCGTTCCAAATATTGGCCGCAGCTTTGGCGAAGATCAGGCGCCGGAAGGCGTCATCTGTTAGGCTGAAATTTGAGCTTGCCCCGAACCCGCTATAAAAAACGCCTTCACCGAAGGTGAGGGAGTCAGGCACAGCCTCGGAGAAGCCAAAAAATCCGGTATTTGCGACTTGAAGAACGCGGCTGACACCGACAATACGGCCCCAGACGTCCAATCCCCAGCCCACTGCGGTCTGCGGATTCCAGACGCTGTCGTACCACGCATCTGTCAGCGCCCGCGGGTCTACGGCCTGGTTAAAGCCTTCGATAATCGTCCTGAGAGACGGGCTATTTGCGAATTGCGCAAGGATCGTCTCTGATACATTGAGCATGTCACACCAGTGTCAGAGTGATATTCGCAGCGGAGATCGAAGGTGCCTGATTGAGGTTCAGGTCGATCCGCTGCTCGCCAGCCGCAGATGTTGTGCCGATCGTGATGCCTTCGAGCTGAACCCAACTCGCGATATTCCCGACTGCGCAATAATACCGTGCGGCAAGGATGGTGGAGCCCTGCCGGGGCTGCGTTACCGTTCCGTCGGTGAAGGCGGCAATGAGCGCGTCCTGAATTTGCCCCAAAGCCGTTGACGGAACGGCGTTTGAATTGACGATCTGCACGTTGAAATAAATCGGCGTATCAATGGCAGTGTCGTACTTCACCGTATATTTTGGGCCATTGCCGTTATAGACGGCGGCCGGATCCTGAATGGTGATGCTATTGGAGCCGGTGTAGCCGCAGCCAGGCGATTTCCGCTGGATGATCGCGAGAGCCACGGCAGCGGGATCGACGTTGTTCCCAGTGTAGCAGACATAGAGACTGTGTGGGTCCAGCGTTATGCCGCCAGTAAGAAGCGAGGTTCCGTTCGGATTGTCCGTGACGTAGGCGTCCGTCACACCTTCGATGCTGAGGATGGCGCCAAGAACTGAGGCATTGGCACCAACACTATACTGCGCCACGCTGTTCTGGCGGCGATATTCAAAAGCTGCCCGTGTCTCGCCCTCATTGCGCGTGAGGAAAGCGATATATCCGATCGCATCCTGCATCCGGCCTGAAGCCGTTCGCGGATCAATTCCGTTGAAGACGGCAAGGATCTGGTCAAGACAATCGCCGATGATGGCCGTTTCGCTCATGGCGAGCTGGCCTTGCGGCGTCGTCAGCGCCTGATTGACGTTTCCGCCGAGAGCCGCAGTGATGTCAGCTTGGACACCCGCGAGAATGTCTGTCTCCGCAGGGGCGCTGAAACCAGCATCGGTCAGTGAGGCAGACGGGACAGACGTGGTGGCGTCAGAACTGGACACTCTGCGTCTCTCCTGTCGTGAGCGTTACGGCAATGACGCCGCCTATGGATCGGTCAGCCCGGGGGCCAATAAGTGCGCACTGCGCTGCAGACACGCCCGGCACGCCCATAGCGGCCTGTTCTGCCTGCGCCCGCAGGAGGGGGACGGAGGACAAACCGTTGAAAATGCCGCTGTCATAAGGAAGGCCAAGGCTGGTGTCGTACCAGCACTCACCGATCCATGTTCTGATTGCCGTGGCCACGTCCTGAAGAACGGAATATGGCTCCGTACAGACGGCAAGATTTCTGTTCGCATCGACGGAGAGATCCCACGTCGTGCGGTCGAGAAGTAGCGATTTCATGGAATATCCCGAGCAAAACGTTCGTCTGGGGATTTATCTGGACAGTAGTTTGTTCTGGGCCCAGGTACAAGGCTATTTTGGCGGGGTGGTATTGCTCGATCCGGACTGAACACCGCCGTGGACATGGCTTTCCAGCGAGACGGAGCCAGCCTGCACATCGCCGGTTGCCTTGATCGTGCCCGACACATTCAGATTGCAGTTCACGTCCATTTCGGACGCCTGCACCGTGACCTTGCCAGTCGTGACAATTCGGACGCCATCCGTGGTGATCTGGACGTAGTGCGCAGGGGCCTCGTTCAGGAACCCGCCCACATAGACGCAGTCCGCCATGGAGTGCTGACGGAAGCTGCCGGGAAGGGCCGGGGCGCGGGTCGCCACGACGTTCGACTGATCGCGGCCGGAAATGATGATGTAGCCGATGTCGCCCGCCACCGGGTCAACGATGACAGCGCATGTCCCGCCCTGAATGCGAAGATACGGCACACCATAGATTGTGCCATGAGGAACGGCAGTCCCATCGCTGGTCTGCTGATGGACCATCGGCGTGACATCCACCGTTCCGACGATACCGTTACCGGCGTGCACGGCAGACACCTGAACGAGGACGTTTGTTCCAAGATCAGACAGGTTGCGTCGTACGGCCGCGTCGATCGCGCTACTGTCCGTGTTCCCCTGCGTGATTCCAACGAAGGAGGATGCTGTTCCCGACATCAGTATGCCTTTGCCTGAGGGACATCTGCCCGGATGGCCGCCATCTGCGTGAACCAGGGGCCGTTCGGTAACTCGGCGGCGATGTCATGGGTGATGAGTGTTGGTTTCCAGAGGCCAGATGATGGCATCTGCGGGATACTCTGCCCCATCTGATTGTTGACCCAGCCTTCCGGGAGATACTCGCTCACAAGCTGAAACGGGACCATGTATTGCAGAGCCGGATTGAAAAAGGCCGTCACACCAATGCCGTTCTGGTTGTAAGCGGCATATCCGACGAGACCGGTTGCCTTGCTGAGCTTGACCGTAGTCTTGCTCTGCGTGCCATCATCCGATCGGCCCCAGACATGAAGCATGCCCGTGACCGTATCGATCCGATAGACGGCGTGAATGCTGTGGGCAAGCTTGTCGATCTGCTTCATGAGGTCGCCCGCCTCATAGAACGAGTTGATCGTCTGCTTCACGCCATGGTTTGCGAAAGTCAGGCCGGCCTTGGTCGCCAGTTCGCTGAAGATCGTCGCGGCTGGCGTTGGCTGGCTGTAGGACGTCGGGATCGCCGTTGTCACCTTGAGGCTCAGCGTGTCGTAAGCCAACACCTGAAAAGCCACGGATGGCGCTCCGGAAAAATCCACGAAGGCTTCCGCAATATCGCCGATGAACACGGTTGAGAGCGTCCCGCCAGCATCCCCCGCCTGCACCTGAACAGTTGCGCCAGAAAAACGCGTGTTCGTCTGGTTGTTGGCGTTCGTCATGGCCATGACCACCGAAAGCCGGTTCATCATGGCGAGCGTCATGCCCTCAACGCGGAGGGAGAGTTGTGACCCCGTGAACATCCCCGCGTTCGTTACGGTGGCCCGAACCCGCAATCCTGAAAGCGTCACCTTGTCCGCCGAGCTACCCGGTCCGATGGCCCCGGTTGGGACGGTGAAAGACACGTCAATCTGCTTCTTGGTGAAGCTCGGCTTGCGGCGCGAGGCCGTGACCGTGGTTGTTCCGCTCATTCGGCGATCCTTTCAGGCAATAAAAAAGCCGCCCCGAAGGGCGGCTCCGTAGTCAGGCGGGTTCCAGCGCCCGTTGTGTTTCTTCTGACTGCCCGTATGCCTCATACAAGGCGACGAGCGCTTTCTGCGCGGCGGCTGATAAGTGCCGTTCCGGGTTGGGTGTCCCGCAGAGCTTGTCACCCCAGAAGTTGCGGATATCGTTCTCAAGCCGCTGCGACCAACGGGCCTGTCCTGTGACGAGCAGGCACATCTTGCGCTCGAAGTCTTGTCCGTCTGCTGTGGCCAGCGCGCTCATGACATCGGCTCCGGCTTCTTGGCGAAAGGGGGCTTACCGACCTTTTCAGCCAGATTGCGAAGGCCGGTCTTGGCTTCGTTCTTGGCTTTCGTGGCCGCGATGATCTCCGCCAGTCTCCGCAGGCCTTTCTGTGTGATGCGAAATTCGTGCTTCACCATCTCTTCACCCGTGTACGGATGCTTGTAGGTCTCCGGCACGAGGCGAACGTAGCCCATCTTGAGCCCATAGTGAGCCGGGACGCGCTTCTTCCCCTGAAAGCATGACCAGCCGTGGCCATCGATATAGTCCGTCACCCATTTCTGGCCGACCTTCAGCTCCCTGCCTGCATCACGCACACCCTGCTCACCCGGAAGGCTGGCAAGGTAGTCGTGAGCTTCTGCCTTGGGGACGGCCTCACCGAGTGCCAGCTTGTGCCGCTCGACTTCCGACAGCGCTTCATCACGCTCCATCGCCATCTTCCCGGCCTCGATCAGTGCCTCGGCATAGGTCTGGGGGATGGAAGGTTTGGGGGCAGGGATCTCGCCACGCTCATAGGCGTCGAACTTCTCGATGATCTCAATTGTGATCTCCGTTGCCTCAGCCGTCTCGGACTTTGCTGTGATGAAGATCGCCTGCTTTTTGTTGAGGTAGGTTTCCGTTGCGGTTCCGCCATTAATGACCCGCTCCACTGTGAAGCGGGGTCCCATTTTGTCCAAATCTGCGCCGTAACGCTTGATCAGATTGCGGATGTTACGCGGACGGTCAAAACCCAACCGCGTCGCAAGATCTGTATCGAGGATACGCAGTTCGCCGTCGTGCATGGCGGGAGCGATTACGTTTGAGCCTTCAACGGCTTTCGTGATAACATCTGTCATTGCAGTGTTCCTTCGATCTCACTGTTGAGAGGCATCGGGGGTGGTCGCCAAACTGGCCCCTGATGCCTTTTCTGTTTTCAGAACTTCCTTCAAAATTGCCGAAAGCTCTTTGTTTGCAGAGCGATCATTCATTATCGCTCTAATTTTGAGCGCTCGAAGCAGATCGCTATCCAATCTCAGAGTTAGGGATGATGTTCGTTTCATAAAGACTCCTTTTGCACTCATGGGTGCATATAATGCTTATTATGAGTGCATATTTGAGTGCAAGACTTTTTTCTGCACTCATTCTATTTTTCTCGCATGTCCGATTCATCCACGCGCTCAATCACCATTCGGCTCGACGCAGATCTGTTCCAAGCGATCAAAGAGGTTGCCGCAGGGAACTCGCGATCAATGAACGCGGAGATTTCCGCCCGTCTTGCGACGAGCCTCAATCAAGATGCCTGGTGGATAAAAGACTCTGCGTGGCCGACGCAGGATAAGTCGGAGCAATCGCGCCCGTCTCACGCAGAACGCGTTGAACAATTGCATCAGCGGATGAGTATCATCATGAAGGAGTGGCGCGCTCTTTCGGATGGCCTTGCTGGACTGCCAGACGTGATGAAAGGAACGATCATCCGCCGTTTGAGTGAGTTGGAGCAAGAGAGAGCCAAGCTAGACAGTGAGTTGCGGCTTATTGATCCAGACTACCAGGACAATCATTGACACGACTCTTTCTGAACCCTCACGCTCATAAAATTGAGAGGGTGAAAGAGATGAAGTGGCCGAGGTTTTTTAGAAAAGAAAATAAGGGGGTTTTCCAAGTAACTATATCTCAGTCAGATATAAAAAATTCCCCTGATTATCTCGCTATATCACCGGATGGTCGGTGGAAGTTAGATGCAGTCCACGCAAAAACTTCATCTAAGTATGTCTTATCTCACAACAGTAAGTGCATTTTTTCTTACCCTCAAGATTCTTTCGGGCTGCTTTTTGAGGGGGTCTGTCTATCAAATTCTGGCGAATTTTGTTTTTTCTATACTGATTTGGCCAAAAGAAATAAGGCGACTGACACATCTACGTTGTATCTTGTCTCTGGCGACCAGGTGCGCTGCCTAACTCTTTCGGGTTTTTTTAGAACCTGCGTTATTTCAGATGATGGAAAATTATGCGCCATCACGGGCACGAATGTTGACCATAAGCGTGAAACCGCTTTGTTCTCTATAGAGAATGGGAAACAGATAGCATCCTTCATGACTGACGAATACAAGTTGCAGGATATTAAAAAAATACTCCCTGACCGAAAGAAAATAATTCTATCAGACAAGGATTTAGGCGAGTTCTGCTTTTCGTTTTCTGGTGAGATCGACGACGAAAAATTTTATATTGATGCTGAACTTCACAGAGGAAATCTCGACATTGTTTGCGCTCGTGTCGATAAGATTCTTAAATTCAAGCCGGTCATCACCGATACTGACCTCCTAGAAGAACTGCTCGTCTGCATCGACAGCGCTCATCCGACACAATTCTCTGAAGAGAAATGGAACAAAAGAACTGCCTTAGGTGCAAAGATTGCAATATTCGAGAGATTGAAGCGCCCAAACGAAGCGTATCAATGCGCGGCTGAACTGGCGAACCTTTTCCCGACTGCTGCGAATAAAAAAAAAGTGGTCTCGCTTAAAAAACGCCTCAGTTCCTCACCTCCCCAAACTTGACCCGACTCCGCTCTGCCGTGGGGTGGTGAAACGCCACCCCCTTTAAATCGTACATACAATCTGATTGACTTCTTCAGTCTATCCGTATATACAATAAGACATGAGATACGACTGGGACGAAACCAAGCGCCTGAGCAACATTGAGAAGCATGGCGTTGATTTCGTGAGCGCCGAAGGCTTCGAATGGGACGCGGCGTTCATCAGGGCCAGCCAGTCTTCGAACGAGCCGCGCCTTGTTGCGCTCGGCCCAATTGGCAACCGCCTTCATGTTCTGGTGTACAGCATCGAAACGCGGATCGTTCGGATCATCAGCCTGCGAAAGGCCAACAAACGGGAGGTATCGCTCTATGTCTCGCAAGACTAACATCATCATGCCGACTGACGAGGAAGACGCCCGGATCAATCAGGGCATTGCACTCGATAGCGATAACCCGGAACTGACCGAGGCGGACTTTCAGGCTATGAGACCGGCCGCAGAGGTCGCGCCCGCATTGGCGAAGGCGAGGCGCGTTCGTGGTCCTCAGAAGGCTGCCACGAAGCGCTCCGTCTCTCTGCGTCTAGATCAGGACGTGCTTGAGAAGTTCAAGAGCACCGGGCCCGGCTGGCAGACCCGCATCAATGAGGCTCTGCGTCGAGCCTGAGGCCGTTTGACCGGACTCCGGGGCGGCTGCTGAGGTGATCTGTCAGCAGGGGAACAAGAGATGAGCAAAGAGCCGCCGAAGCCAAAGCCTACCCAGGCATCTCGCATGAGTGCTGTCGCCGCTGCGAGGCCGCAGAAGATCGCGCATGATAGCGCGTCTGGGTCGCGCAAACAGCCTTTACCGGCCAGCGCGCCAAAGCGCCCAAAATAGCAGGACTGAAAAAGGCGTAGCGCATGCGACGATCCACGCGGCGCGAAGGTATTTCTGCACGCGGCTGATCACGGTCTCATTGTGTACGATCACGTCTTCTGCATACTCGCTGAAGGCTTTCAAATAGCCTTCCTGTGACCGTTCATCGTCGTCATGCATGACCGCATCGAACTGCGTGGGCGAGAGCATGAGTGGATGCAGGCGCGTTGAATAGAGGACGCGCGCGCAGAGGATGGCGGCCCCTATGAATCCGCACGCACCCAGAACAGAGGCTTCCTTCCGGAAACCTTTCTGAGAAAGCGCCCCAGCCACGCTGGCGGACGCGAGCGTCACCATAAAGCCAATCAGGGTGGTGGCGCGGCCTTTGGTGCGGTCGAGGCTGGCGCGCGCTTCTTTGTCTGAGGCTTCGGAGTGTCGTGCTTTTTCTTTGGCCAGCCAGAGTTCGAAATTCTCATCAGCCATTTCCAGTCTCCACAAAAGTCAGCACATATCGTGCCCCCAGTCCGTCATAGGCCGGATCGTCGCTCCCCTGCGTATCCACAAACATGAAGTCACCACCCAAGCCGAGATAGTCCGCATGCACCACCGGGTTCAGGTTCTGGCAGATGGCCCCCGCCACGACCTGCGCGTCGTTTATCCAGACATTCATGTAGAGCCCGGTTGACCGCTGATAGACGTCGAGCCGGACAAGCTGCTGGTTCAGGATGACATTCAGGGTTTGACTGGCTGTCGCCGCTAAGGGGATCTGAACGGCAGTCACAAGGCCACTCCCAGAAGAGAAGTCTGCACGGGCAGGGAAGGGGTTGTCGTCTGAACCGTTCCGTTCTGGACGGCTTCTTCGCCCTGAGGCTGGGCCGTGTTGGTATAGGCCGCCGTGCCGGTATTCCGGATCTGCTGGATCATGATCTCCGCCATGAGCATGGTCACGCCACTTCGGCTTTCGCGGCGCCAGCGGTACCCGAGGATATTGGCGTTCGTCGCCGTGAACTCAGGCGTCACCACGGAATAGAGGTTCGTGTCCGCGCAAAGACTTTCGAGCGTCGAGATGAAAGATGCCCGGACGTGCTGTCCGGTCTTGCCCGATAGATTGGGGATCAGCTTTGTGATGGCGGATAGGATCCCGTCCGATCCGGTCTCTGTTCCATCGCAGACCATGATGACCCGTGCCGAGTAGGGCATCTTCACCTTGTTGTAGGACGCGAAACCGCCTCCTACCTGATCGCTGGCCGCGATCGGAGCATCCGAGACCATGTAGCTGTTCTTGTACTCGATCCCCATCACGCGCCCAGATGTGAGAAGCTGCGTGTTCGTGGAATCGAATATCCCCCACTGCTTTGCAGCCTGATTGGTGATGTAGCTCTCCACCACGCCAGCAAGAGCGGCCGAGGCGGAAGCATCTACCCCTGCGCCGATAGACTGCCCCAGAAGGGCGGGGACACCAACGGCGACCGGAATGTCCCAGACGGATGGGAGAGCAACGTCGGCGAACGCCATCAGGCCTGTCCTTGCGCGTTGATAAGGGGAAGCGTACGCCGGAGTTCCTGGTGGAAGTCTTGCGCAAGCTGCTGAGGGTTGTCCGTGTTCGCGTGGATGTGGACGTCCCCGACATGGACCTCAGTCGTGTGTGTGACACTCCCTGAAGCACCCTGCGCCGCGATGGCCGCAGTCGCCGCGTCCGAATAGCGCGTCCCGGCCGTGCCGAACGCATCATGCCCGACTTGCCCGGTCCGCATCCAGTTCAACGCGCCGCCCGCACCCTGATTGTGAGCATAGGCGAGGATGGCATACTGACGAGACAGGGAGGCGTTCCGGAAGTCCTCGCTCTTAGAACTAAGGGTGGCCGCATTCTGTTCTGTGTAAGCCTTGAAGAACCGTTCCTGCATCGCGGGATCATGAAGGAACTGATCCTGTGTCGGAACTGCCTCATGCAGGCGTCGGGCCGCGTCCTGAATGGCACCGGCACCCATCTGATACTTCCCGGCGTACTTTCCACCCGCGCCGCCCATCTGGTCGTAGCGTGCGCCCTCAATCCCGGCCACGCTTTTGGCAAAGGCGCCGAAAGGATCAGGACCGAACGCGCCCCGCGCTCGCAGGCGATCAACAGCTGCGCTTTCGCCCTTGTTCAGACCTTCAGCATGGAGGGCAGCATAGCCGACCGCACCCCATCCGGTCAGGCGCGTGGCGAACGCCGCAAGGCGCCCAAGCGTCAAGCCGGTACCGGCCGCATCCGTCCCTTCTGCCAGATAGGGCGATAACTTGCCGCCGCCCATCCTCTCGGCTTCCGATGCCACGCCCGGCCGTTTGGCCGCGCCTTCTGATGCCGCGCCCGCACCGCCCTTGCACTCACAGCCACAAGCCGCGCTGTGAAGGGCTTCGATAGCTGCTCCGCCCATCAGCAGGGCCTTGATGCCGCGGATTGCCATAATGCCAGTTATCGCGGTCCCGACCGCACCGAGCGCCGTTCCAAGCCCGACCACGCCCAGCGTGATTTCGCCAATATGGCGAGCAAGATCCGGGTTTTCCTTTTCCCATGCCGTCAGGCGCGTCACTATGCCGTCAATGGCCGGAGTCAGATCGCCAAGGATCGCTCTGCCGAGACCTTCCGTCGTCGTGGTCAGGTCCGTCCAGTCTTTCAAAAGCTGCTGGCTGTCACGGATCTGGTCGGCAGTTGGGCCAGTATTGCGGAACTGGTCCTGCAGCTTATCAAAGGCGGCCGTCGTCTGGTCGATCAGATTGATCTCGCCTGGGCCAATGCCGAGTTGAGAGAGGAGCGTGTTTTTGACGCCCTGATCCATCCCCTGTGTGGCGCGGTTGAGCTGCTGGAGAATGTCCTGCCGGATGTGTCCATGCTGGTCTGTATAGTTCTGGACGCCGAGCTGGCCCATGATGCGCTGGAGGTTCCCGGCCTGCGACGGATCAACCAACATGCCCTGCATCGCCTGGAAGGACGCGCCGACTTCCTGAGCCGAACCGCCCACGGCCATGACAGCACGCTGCATCTGATACAGTCGGCGCGGATCCAGATTGAGGCGCTGCGCCATATAGCCGAGTTCGGCATTGGACCGGGTGATCTCGGACGTGAATGCCTTGAGCGTCCGACCTCCGGTAAAGACAGCCAACAAGGCGAGGGCTTCCGTGCGGGCACGAGAAAACCCGTCCGCCGCAGCTTTTCCGCTGTCCGCCAATGCGCTTTGCGTTTTGGTGGCGCTGCGCTCGACCTGGCCCAGACTCTTGGACGCCTGCTGTGCGCCCTTGGCGACACCTCGACCATCAAGGCCAAGCTGAATGACCAGACTGTCAATGACGTTCGGCATGCTGGCCCTAACTTTTGTTGTACGCCGTGACCATGGCTGCTTCCCACATCAGGAGCATGTCTTCGCTATCGTAGACGGTCATCAGTTCGTGGAGCGTTGCCATTCTCTCCCCGATGACCGTTGCCATAATCCGCGAGAGGTTTACGGGGCTGGCGGATTTTCGGGGCCGACTGCCCGGATCAGGGATGCCGCGAGCGGGGAACTCTGGAAGATCGCGGCCTTGAAAAAACCCACATGGAGATTGAACGCCTCCGACCGCAGGTCTGTCAGGGTCTGCGGATCCGAAATGTCCGCGTCAGTCAGATTGACGGGCATTGTCCCTTCCATTCGGACAATCTGAACGCAATTCAGAAGCCCCTCGAAAGCCTTGTCGCACGCCTCGTCGTCAATATTGGCGAAGATTGTCATGGACATGGAGGCGATACCGAGGATGCCTTCCTCCATCGCGCGCCGGACAGCCTGATCCAGCATCGCTTCCGACATCTTGTTCGTGCTCTGGATCACGGCCTTCGAAAGGTGCCGGGCCCACTTGTCCGCTGCGAAGGCAGACATGCGAGTGATGATGAACTTCTTGCCCGCGTCATCACCAGACGCGGGGCTCCATTCGACCTGCTTCATCAGATACCTGCCGGGAAGACTTTCTCCCACTGGATGGTGAAGGCCCGAGCTTCAAGGACAGTGCCGCCATTTGGGGCGACACTGCCGGTCATAAGCGCACCATTCGAAAATGTGTACTTCCGCTTGGTTGCCGGGACAGTCAGTTCGCCGCCAAGGGAGATTGCCGTCAGCGTGGACTGTTGGGCAGCGATGATCGCCTCAAAATAAATCAGCGACGGAGAGGCAGCAGAAAAGGTGAGCGTCTGATTAACCGGGCGCGGAATATAGCCACGGTTCAGGACGCCATCAATCGACATCTGGGATTCCAGCATCTCCACGGCTTCCTGCTCCCATGCCCGGTCTGTACCCCAGTTCTGGAGCGTGATCGGCGCATTGAAAAGCGAGGCGATTGTCAGCGTCATGATGCCATTGGCTGACGTAATGAAGGTATCGGCCATTACTGAACCTCAACGGAAGCAAGGTTAATGGACTGCACGGACTGGCCGTCGGTGTACCAGAACTTGCAGGGGGGAGAGGTTCGGGCCACACGGTCCGACGCGGGGGCCGTCGAAGCATTGGGCTGGAAGTACCAGCCGCGCGTCTGGAGCGTGCTGGCGATGGGTAGCCCGGCCGCATTGTTGACCTCCTGCGCCTCGGCAGTCGTCAGTTCCACGCCAGCGCGGATTGCGCCGAACGCCAGCGCCTGATTGATCGTATCCTGTGCGGCAGCCGAGATCAGCGCATCGCCCTGTGTGTTGTAGGGAATGTTTCCCGCAGAGAGCAGCAGCGTGAGCATGTCGGACTGGAAGGAGGCATTCATCCAGATCTGGTTGATGTAGCTGTCAGCCCACTTGAATTGGCCCGAGACCATGCCGCCACGCAGGAAGGTGAAGCGGCCCAGCCCGTTGGCGTGCATGCCGTAGAACGAATAGCCGTTCGCCGCGAGGACGCTGGCCGTCGTTCCATCCGTAACGGTGGCTGCGACGCTGGAGAACTGGCAGCCGAACAGGTTCTTGCGGCCGTCCGTGGCGTCGAAGTCCAGCGATGCCATCCAGCCAAGCGCCCCGGCTGCAACAAGCGGATCTTTGTAGAACACGCTGGTGCCGTCGAGGCTCTGCGCTGTCAGCCAAACGCCGAACGCCTCGGTGCTGTTTTGCGTGGTCGCCTGCGCATCCGTGTCCCAAGCAGCGTACCAGAACCGGTCAGTCTGCTCGCTCACCCAGGCGGCAATCGCCTGCTTGTCCGACAGGACCGGTTCGAAAGCCGTTGTGAAGCCTGCGAAATCCTGCGTCGCGCCGATCAGCGTGGAAAGATAACCGGGGAAGGCTGTACCGGACGTGAAGCCCGCGAAGTAGAGCTTGCTCGGTGTTTCATTCGCCCCGGTATAGCCGCCGAAGTAAACGGCTGCCATCTGCGCTTCCGTCGATGTCGCACCGAATGCGGTCGAAACGGCTGCTGCCGTCGTGTATGCGACCACAGTCCCAGCCGGAATGACTGCATTCTCGGTGATGATCAGACCATTGATGAACGCCACGCCGCCAGCCGCAGTCAGCGCGCTCGGGGTGACAGAGACCACCTGTGAAATGGGGATACCAGCCACTGGCTGTTACTCCTGCGTTGTGAGTGTGTCGGCCTCGATCGTGGTCACAGTGACCTCGGAGGCGAATTGCTGCGGGATGGTGCGCTGGTAGTTGACCTGCATTTTCAGATCGACGGACCAGGCGTCTTCGTACTGGTTCTCCGAGTTGGAGAAGCCGAGCTGGCGGGGTTCGGCCGCCATCAGGGGGGACAGGATCGGGCCGTTCGCTCGAAACCAGTCGGTGGTGTAGAAATCACGCCATAGTCCGCAGACCTGTTTGAGCGCATCGCCTGCGCCGGAACCGAAAGCTGTGACCTGTACGGCTACTTCACGCATTTCCGTGACGACACGAGATGTGTCCGTGTAGGACCAGCCGTTCGTAGCCAGCAGGCGCGTAGTGATGAGCTGCATCACGCAATACGGCCCGAGCGGGGACGGCGTTCTGTTCTGCTGGCCTTGCCGGATACGGAAAGGCGAGGGGAGAACGGTCTTGAGGTACTCACCCAGAGCCAGATAGAGCGCGCTATCCGTGGGGGTGAACGTTATTCCTGAGCTGGCGGCGTCTGGCGCGTCACCACAAGTTTGGACCATCGTCCGTATCCCCATTCTTCAAGAACCTGCGTCACCAGCCAGTCCGAGCCGTAGAAGTTCAGCACGTCGCCGCCCGTCTGAAGCGCCCGGTTCAGCCCTTTGATGCCGCCCGCGATGTAGACGGCCCTCATATCGGACTGCTGGGTGATGTTCTGAATGCGCTGGAGGTCCGACGTGCTGAGCGCCTGGACCTTGATCGTGCAGAGCAGGTCCGTCGTGCGGGGCGTGACGCTGAAGTCCGGATTGACTGTCTCCCCATCCGAGACCCGGAGGATGGCCTGAACGGGCGGGTTGACCACGTTCGTCGCGGCATTGGTGATGGCGAAGACGTTAATCACTGACGACCTCGTAGCCGACGCTGTTCAGCATGTGGCCGGTGTCGATCAGGGGCTTGTCGAAGCCCTTTGATCGGACGGTAGATGGAGCATTGGCAGGATCACCAAGATTCCGGATTTCCTCCTGGACCTGTCCGACGATCGCCTCAGCCGCTATGTCGAGGGCCTTGTCTATGTCCCCTTTTGCCTGCTTGAGAGCCGCAGCCAACAGCGCAGGCCATTGATCCCGGTTATTGGCGATGGCGTTGCGCATGAAGGGCCGCGCAGGGATGGTGACGGTATGTGCTGGAACGGTGTGTGTTGTTTCGAAATTAGACGATTTGGCTTTGACGAATCTTCCATTTTTGCGGAAAGAGCCGTCAGCAGCGACTGAGCGGTAGATATTCTGCTCGTGTTCTGGGATTTCGATCTCACCACCGAATTCGTTCTGATAAGCGATGGCTGCTACTGGCAGGCCGTCAGCATATGCTGCTCCAGGTGCGAGGCCGCTCTTATCCCGATCGCCCGACTTCTTCTTGGGATAAGTCGCCCCCTCCAAGAAGCCGATATTCATCTGCATCTGAGCAGACCTGCGAAGAACTCGCTCCAGCAGCCGGGCCATCCAGTTCTTCTGCACGCCCTGAACCTTGCCGTTCAGCGTCGCCTGAAGCCGGGCCATGCCTTTGATTGCGGTCTTTGCCATCAGGGCCAGATCCTTGCGCGTGGCGAGCGTCCGGGAACGAAGCGCATCTGCCGGAGATACGCCGTCGCCTGCCAGAACATCGCGCCGTATTGCGTCTGCATAAACCACGCCGCCGAGCCCGACTGCGCGCCCATGTCGAAGGAAACCGAGGTCGAGCCCTCGGAGGCTGAGGCAATGCGACCGACTGTGCCAGCACCATTTCCCCCGGCAGAAGCCGGCAGGTTCAGTTGCGCGATATGAGCCGTCAGGAGATTGAGCAGGCGCGCCCGTCTTCCGAGGTTCTGGACCGGACTGCGAGGCGTGTTGTTGAGGGTATCTCCAGCCTGATCGAAAAAATCCGATGCCTGCGTCTGGTTGGTGCTCGACGCCAGCGCAGGATAGAGGGCCGACCACGTCTCATAATCGAACGTGACGACGCCCGGCTGTGACGTGGCCGACCCGCTCATCAGGCTGCTACCCGGGCGCGGGCCGCTTCTTCAGCCGCAGCGAGGCCCTTGCGCTTGATTTCCTCGGGGTCGAGGGGTTCAAAGCCGGTCTTCTCGGCCTTGAACTCGTCTGCCCTGGCATTCGCGCGGGCTTCCGTCTGCTCTGCGAACACGCACCGGTTCTTCACCAGATCGCTGTCGGCATTCTGCTTCAGCCACGCATCCCAGAACGTCTTGTCGACCGTGGTGCGGCCGACCCGACCGAGTAGCACGTTGTCCTTCGGGTGGTAATCCGGTGCACGGTTTGCACCCTTGATCTCGACTTCCTTGACGTAGCCGACCGGGCTCAGATCAGGACGCTTTTCCTCGCTCAGCTTGGCGCGGCGCTCTGCGTCTCCCTCAGGGGAGAGGCGCAGACGCAGGCCATGGGGCATACGGCAAAGTACAGTGACGGTATCAGCCATGTCTTAGATCCCCACCATCTGGGCAACAGCCATGGGACGCTTCCAGATCGTGCCCCAGCCGCCACGCGACATCTTCTGGCGCGCGTTGGTGGAATACTGCTCCAGGCGGTGCATGGTCAGGCGTTCGGTAAACGCCGTCGTGACGGTCTCGACACCATCGACCTCCGGCACAAACATCTGCATGACGTTGGCACTGGTATAGCCGCCCGACATGGTGACGCCAGCTTCGGGCAGGAAGACGATCTCCATGTTCGGCCATGCCTTCTTCAGCATGTCCTCAAGGGTGATCCCAAACTGATTGGTGTAGGCCATCACCTGCGAAAGTTCAGACGGGAGGACCAACTTCAGGCGTGTCTGATTGGTGATGTTGCCCATCATCGCCTTGTTCAGCGCGGCGAACAGAGTCACGATGTCCGGATAAATCAGGTTCGGATCGCTGGTGCTGCTCCACGACGTTGCAGTTCCGGTCTTCACGGATGCCGTGATCGCAGCCGGAAGTGCCGGATCGTTCAAGGCGCCATAGTTCTCGAGACCGCTGATGCCGAACAGGTTCAGCAGGTTCTGCTGCTTTTCGAGCACAGACGCGCCAGCCGTGCGCTGCTCGGCCACCCAGTCGATGCTGCCCATACCCATCATCTCAGATTCCAGATCGCCATACTTGGCCCAGGTCTGGAAGGTGAAGGACTGGCGGTTGACCCAGTTGGCGTTTGCCGAGCTGTCGCCGGCCTGCTCGTAGTCGCCGTAGGCCACGGCATAGCCGGACGCCTCAATGACCGGGAACATGACCGTCTTGATCGCGCGGTCGCCCTTCTTCTGGGAACCGTAGATCTCTTCGGACTTGGTCGGCGTGACAAGCTGACGGATCAGCTGCGGATCGACCATCGTGTTGATGACGGCCGGGATACCACTGTTCGGGGCCGTGACCGCGCCGAAGGCCGGCGCCGCGTCATATGCGTTCCCGCGCTCGCCAACGTAATGTGTCACGCCCGGGAGGTTGATGCCCCAGTCCTGCGCAAGGCGGGGCGCGTCTTTCTGAAACGAAGCCATTTATTCGTTGCTCCCGGCAATCGGCGCAACTGCACCGGAAATAATGATGGTGGAGCCAGTCGTGCCGCCCTGGGTCACGATGAAGCCAGTTGCGACATGCCCGTCAGGCACCGTCCCGCCCGCTGCGCCTGTCGCCAGAGTGCCGTCCGTCGTGGAGGCATAGACGGCCTGACCCGGCGTTGCAGTCGTGGTCGCGACGGCGAAGTAATCGCCGCCCGTCATGAGCTGAACATTGAAGCCGCTCGGCAGCAGCATCGTGCTCTCGGCAAGATAAGCGGTAATCAAGGCCGTCTGGTCGCGAAGAACGAAGCCGGTCGGGGCTTCGGAGGCGATCGGCTTGTTCAGGACGGTCATGCCGTCAGCCTGTACCCAGCCGAACGCGCCAACCGTGACGCCAGCACCACCGGCGATGAAGCCCATAGGCCCCGGGATGGCGGAGCGGCGCGGGTTTGCCGAAGCGATGCCGCCCGGAAAGCCCTTGGCCCAGGTGTAATTGATCTTGGAAGGGAAACCCATCGGGGCCGCTCCTTACGCTTTGCGGCGAGCAGAGGCGCCCGCCAGAGGGGAATCACTGTCGATGGCGCTGTCAGCCGCGAGACGGGCCGGACGCTCGGGACGCTTGGCGTTGATCGCCATGCTGACGAGAGCGGGCAGGGCGCTTTCGTGGACGCTGGCGGCGTCCTGTCCGATCTGCTTGAGTGCGTAGCGGTAGATGTCGCCTGCGCTGTCCATGCCGATCACGTCACCGACGAGAGGCCGAACAGCCTCGCGCGCGTCCTGCGCCAACTTGTTGCGGCGGCGCTCCTTGGAGACGGCGGCCTCGATCAGGCGCGAGACAGAAGCAGCATCCATGCCCTTCTTCTCCTCGTCCTTTTTCTTGTCGTCATCGTCTTCGTCGGCGGCCTGATCGTCGTCATCGTCCTCATCGGAGGCCTTGGCGTCTTCCGCCTTCTTGGCGTCCTTGTCGTCGTCAGACTCGTCCTCGGCCTTCTTCTTGTCGTCGTCCTCGGTTTCGTCCTCATCCATGCACTTCTTGACGTCTTCCTCGGACGCATCCATGGCGAGACGGCCGGACTTGAGAGCGGCTGCAACCTTCGCCGCAGCAGACATGGGCTTGTGGGCAGCCATGCTCGTTTCCTTCATGATGTTGGGGGGCGCGCTATCGCCGATAATGGCGGTTTTCACGCGGGGCTCTTCCACCAGGGCAAGGTGGTTGAAGCGGATATTGACCATTTTCAGCGTGTAGGGCTGACCGTTGATCTCACCGTTTTCAGGGACGGTTTCATAGGCGTATCCAGCAGAAACGCACCGCTTGGACCCATCCTGAATTCGTTTGATGGCGTCGCCATCCCAGATCGCAAGCTCGCCAATCAGGTCAGGAGCCTGGAACGTGGCGTTGTTGACGCTGCCGACCGTGATCTCGCGCGGATGATCGTCCGCGCTGACGGGTTGGTGGATCTCGATCAGGGGCTTGCCGTTCATGCTCGATGCGGCTTCCCGCAAGGCATCGGCGTCCCGATACATCCAGTAGATCTCGTCCGGATTCAGTCCCAGACGCTCTGCACCATTGATCTCCCGCCCGTAATAGGGCGAGACTACAGCCGCACTGAGCACGCAACGCTCAACGTGCAGGTGCCCGTCCGCGTCGATGCGTCGCACCGACCGGTCCAGGGCCATGATTGTGTCTGTCATTTCAGGTATCAAACCCCGGAATAATCACCTGCGACGTGCAACGGCAGTTCGGTTCTTCCCCGGGGAAGATAAGTCTGCCGTCCCCATCCACGTCCGCGCCCTTGCGGATGTCATACCGAAGCCGTTTCCGGCCTGCCTCAACGTGCTTAGGGCGTGGATGCTTGCCGGCGCTTGAATGGCACCAGATCGCCTCGGTCAGCCCCAGATCAATCTGACGGGTCCGTGTGATGAAGGAAGTCGCCTTGTTGTTCTGGTCCCGTGCGATGAAGGCAGCGCGGCGTTGTGTGATGCCGTACCGCTCTTTGAGGTCTGCCGTCAGCGTGGATAGGTCGCGCCCGGCCATCGCTGATCGCTGGACCATCTGTGAGACTTCCGTCAGGTGGTGGTCCGCAATCGATTTGATAAGCGTGACGTTTTCGTTCACCGCCCCATTGATCGTGTTGGTCATGGCTTTCGACGGCCGGAACCTCACCGCAAAACCGGCCTGCTTCAGCTTGTCCATCAGAGATGTATCAGCATAGCCCTGCCAACGCTTGGATTGACGTTTCGCAATGTCGAGCGCCCGGTCATCAAACAGCCCACGCCACCGTGCGGTCAGCTTGTTCATGACCTTCTGAAGCTCGTCCGCTACGCTGTCCTGTGCGATGGTGGCTTCATGCTTCCGGTAGTTGGCCGTCAGCCAGTAGGTCAGACTGTCGTCCATTTCCCGGACGAGGCGCATCAGGTCCCGGTAATAGGCTGCCTCAAGCGCGGCACTGGCCCGGATAGGCTTGAGGGCCTTGCCGGTTGCAGATGTGCAACGGAGCTGGGTCAATCGTCACTTTCCTCACCACGCTTCAGCAGGCTTTCCATGTCAGGCATCTGCTCGGGCTCGGGCGGCTCAGGCGGAGGACCGGTCAGATCCACACCCTTGAAGATGGAGTGATCGTCGGTCGCCTCACGCTCGCGGCACTCTTCCGGCGAGACAATGCCTGCCGTGGAAAGCACAGCCATGAGGTCGGCCTTGATCTTCTCGATCTCCGCGAGCTGCTTCTCGTCCATCTGCCAGAGCGGGACGAAGTTGAAGGACAAGCTTTCGTCTATTTCACCCCAGAGATGAATCTGGACTGCTTCGAAGATACGCTGGAGAGAAGGGCGGATGTTCGCTTCCTGAAAGGCGGAAATCTCGTCGTAGAAGACACGGATTTCGCCATCGGATGAGGCGTTCAGACCGGTCGGCTGGATGCCGAACAGCTTCACAAGCGGGATGCCTGGAATGGCAGCCTGCGCTTCCATCGATTGCGCCTGCAGGGCATCCAGTCCAGATAATGGCGTGGCGATGATCGAAGCGTCCTCGCGCTCCTTGTCCACGACAATCGTGCCCTGACCTTCGGACACGTCCTGCATGTAGGCAGCACGGCCCTGCACCGAGGCCATATCCACATCGCCGTAAGGCATGGGCTGGGCGTCCATACCCGGCCCCATATCCGTCTGCATATTCCCCGTCATGTCCGTTTTCAGGACCAGCTTGGAGAAGTTGCGGACGATGGTGGCCGTGCTGTTGCGCGTGGCCAGATAGTTGTGGACGTAGGCGCGCAGCAGCTGTGTGAGCGACTGGCCTCCGAAGTTGAACGCCGGCGCCAGGATCTGGCTGACAGGGTAGGGGATCGTGGTCAGCAGGCGGGAACTGTCCACCATCGTGCCGAGAACCCACCAGTTGTCCGGCTTGTAGAAGTTTGGTGCCAGCGGGTTGTTCGCGTTGTAGCTGTTCGGTGTGGTCCAGATCGGCTCGATATTAGCAAGGCGCTCCAGTGAGCCTTTTGCCATGCCATTCTTGCCGATCACGAGCGGCTTTGACTGCGCTTCCGTGGTGAGAGCCGCGCCTTTGATGCCGATCCAGATATGGCCGAGCCCAAACGTCAGGCCGTGCAGAACATGCCGCTGCATGACCCGTCGCACATTCAGACGGTCGAACTCGCGCTCGACCTCTTGGATACGCTTCGCAGCTTCCTCGTTCTCTTCCGTGTCGCCGCCCTGCTTGTCGGATCGGAACTCGATCCATTCGCGAACGGCTTCACGCGCGATCACTTCGCACGGCTTGCGGAACTCGGCCCGCTGCGCCATCTGGGCCAGTTGAGGGTATCCGAGAAAGGCCAGACCGTCCTCGAAATAGTCACGCAGAACAGGAGCGGCGGTCGCAGCCCATCCACCCATGTCAGCGACCGCTTCGAGGCTGCCGCTGTCCATTGCGAGCGCATCAGGAGCAGAGCCGCGAACGCCTACAGGCGGCTTGTACGGGTCAAACGCCTCACGCGGATCAACCTGCATCCCTTCCGCGCCATGCCCGCGGAACGAGCGCAAGTTCAGGCGCCGATCGGAGCGTGACAGCACAGGCTCGCGCCGCTCGGGCAACGGCTTGCGCTCCCGGTTGCGGCTGAACCAGTGTTTCATCAACGTGTCCTTGATTTGTAGCCGGCGAAGGACGGCATAGATCTGCGGTTCTGGATGATGCCGTCCAGGGCGTAGCGCAGTGCATCGATCCAGTGATTCCAGGCATCCACAATGACCGGCAGCACTTCCTCAGTCTTGGGATCGACCTTGAAGGCGTATTTCCGGAACTCTTCAGCGATGCGGGGGCAGCGACGGTGGACAATGATGCGCTTGAACGCCTTCAGCCGGTCGATGCCATCTTCGACGCTTCCCGGCCACTTCTTGGCCGGCGTCATGTTGTAGCGGTAGCGGGTCGCCATGAAGCTGATGTTCTGGGGAGACGCGCAATCTGCCTTGATAGGCCAGCGCCGCGTTCCGGGGATCTCATCCAGCACGGCAGGCAGCTCATCCAGATGGATGCCCGTTCCACCTGCCTCGTAATCGACGTACAGCACCTCGTCACGGATGAAGCACCGGACAATCGCTGTTGGATCCTGCGAGAAGCCCCAGTCCAACCCGTAGAAAAACCGAGCATCCTCTGGCGTCTCGAAATCATCGATCGTGACCCGCTTACGGAAGATTACCGCGTCCGAGATGGTGACGTAATCACCCTCCCAGACGTGGTCATACTCGTCCGGTCGCGCCCTCTGATCTTCCTCACGCTCGGTTGGTAGCGTGCCATCACCGAACCACGGATTGTCCGACCAGTTGGCCCGCACAGCCGTTAGATCGGCGCGGTCAGAGCCTTCACCGCGGAAGAATTCGTCAATCGGATCATCAGAGGACGCAGGGTTCCATGATGCCCAGATTTCAGAGCCAGGCTTACGCAGTGTCGGTCGCAGCATTCGCCACGAGTAAGAGCTGATCGACTGGGCTTCCTCGATCCACGCGCGGTCAAAGCCTTCGAGTGACTTGATGCTGTCCGCTGTGTGGTTCTGCAAACCCTGAAAGACGATCAGGCCATCGCCCGGTGTCTTGATGACCTGGTCCTGAACATCGAAATGCCGGTTCAGGTTGAACTGGTTGATCTTGTCCACGATCAACTGCTTGGATGATCGCGCAATCGATTTCTGGATTTCGCGGATGCAGACCGTTCGGTGGCCCGGTATCGCCAGATGCTCTTCGACGGTCAGGCCGCCAAAGAAGTGCGACTTGCCAGACCCTCGGCCGCCATATGCGCCTTTATACCGGTTCGGCTTCAGGAGAGGCAAGAAGACGCGCGCTGTGGGGATCTCCAGCGCTTTCGTCATGCTCAATCCTTCTTGGGCACGTCCACGACTACCCGTCGAATTTCTGTAAACTCCAGCGGGCCGCCGTCAGCGCCGGTGTGTTCCTGCGTGATCTTGTCGCCGTATACCTTCGGGGCTCGCTTGCTCATCACCCATTTGAGAGCGTCAATTTTGACCCGGGCAGCAGCGGCCGTCACAGGATCTGCCGATCGCGCTTCGCTCAGGATTTCTGCCTCATAAGCATCAGCAGCGACCTCGCGCGCGCGGGCGTATTGTGTGCTGTGTTCAACATCAGCCCTGATGTATCGCCGGATTGTCGTCCAGTCCGGCATGTGAGCCATGGCAGAGATGTCGCGGATCGTATGTCCCTGCTCGATCAGGTCCAGAACCTCATCCCAGACTTCAGGAGTGATGGGAGTAGGCGGCGCTCTTTTAGGACGAGCCGGAATAACTTCCGCCTTCTTCCTCGCCATAACTACCTCACCAGATACTTGGCCACGCCTGCTTCAACGCGCCTCGCATCCATTTCGCGTTCAATCGCGCGCCGCATGCGGCAAAGAAGGGCAGGGGAAAGCGAGCCGTCTTTCGTCAGCTTGCAGGCATTGTGGAACACGAAGGGTTTGCACCGGATTAGCGCGCCATCGACCAAGCCGAGATGCAGAGTGTCAGGAAATTCGATCAGGATATCCGCGCGATGCCGGACGGTCCGCGTCGAGAGAACGGGACACAGTGCTGCGTTGCCTGATTGTATTTCCGCAATCACATGCAGCGAACCACGCCACTTCACCACATCACCAGTTGTGAGTGTGGCTTGAGCCATGGCTGATTGTCCGGGATGAAACTTGCGCTACAGGCGCAATTCTTCAGTGTTGTCCAACCGTATCAGGCGCTGGGTCCAAGTACAAGCGCTTTATTCCGCTCGATCCTGTCACGGATTTCCTTGCGAACCCCCGAATAAGCCCCGCAAAGCTGCTCCAGAACCAGCGCGCACTGCCCGGAAACGATGCGCCGCCCATGTGCTGACTTGTCGGGGACAAGCGCTTCAGCCATCGCCGAGAAAGACAACTCACGCGCCAGCATCATTTCCAGCCGGATATGGGCACAAAGCCCAAGGCGATCACGGATCATGCCAATCCGCTCGGCAGCATTTCCACGCGAAATGGCGAACGTATGGACATCGCCCTTCACGTAATCGGAGGGCAGAACGTCACTCAGGATGTCCAGATATCCGTGATTTGCGAAGACATAGTCACAGATCCACCATTTCGCGGCCGTGACTGCATCACCGTCGATATCGCCAGCCATATGCAGGGCGTTTACGGTATTCAGCTTGATCCGCTTCTTGCCCTGCCATTCATAATCCCCCTTCGCCATCCGCTCGGGCGTTGGAGAATTATCCTCTGCCTTTGCTGGAATGAATGCCGTTTTTCGGACCGTCTTCGGTGTCGAAAACTGGCGGATCGTGTCGCCGAGTCCGACGCGGGATTTCAGGGCTTCTGGCATTGCTCGATCATACCCGAACTATTGCTATCGGTACAAGCGATTTCAGAACGGCCATGGCTCATTCTCCAGTTCCCGGACCCGCTTCCTCAGATCAGCGACATCCCGCTCCCGCTCCTCCAACGTCGCCAGCGCATCGCACCAATTTCGGTTCAGAGCGAAACAGGATTCCCGCAACCGCTGCACTTCGGACCAAGGGTTCAGCCACCACGCCCCTTGAAAAATACCCATCAAACAGCCTCCCACCGCCCATATCCTGCCTGAGAAACCAGAGACCGTTCGGCCATTCCGCGCAGGTATTGCCGCAATACGGGAATGGTTCGAATATCCACGAGTGTCCGACGCATTAATCGCAGCAACGTCGCCTCAGTAACGTTCTCTCCGAATTGCTCGGCACTGAAGCGCATAGCGGTCAAGATGAACCCATCCGCCGCCTTCATGCCGCGCTCCGTCTCAGGCGACACAAGATCCTCTTGCGCGATAGTTTTCTCTGACTGGCGGAAAGCCCGCCAATCATCAGCAGTCCACACCTTGTTGCCGGTCATCCCTATCACTCCCCACTCAACCCGAGATCACCCTCGGTATTTATTGTTCCACAATTCTCGAACAAAGCCGTAGAGGCATCGCCATTGCCTCCAGACATTTTCGCCCCATCATCTATCGTCTGACATTCCACACCGCACTCAGCGGCCAACGGTGGCACCTCTCCGCGCATGTCTGCGAGCAAGGCGCGACCGTGAGTGCCGATATCGCATCCATGGCGGGCCTGAGTGGCTGCACACGCCGCCGCCCAGTTCCTCGGCTTGGCCAGTCCGGCCGCGTGTTCGCCGATGCAGTCGGGCCAGGTGTTGGATTGTTCGGTCATGGGTTAATCCCTTCACCCATTGCAGCCTTCAGCTCGCGGATCACGGCATCGGCTAGAGCCCCAGCACGAGCCAGTTCCGAAGCATCGGGCCGCTTGCGTTCCGGCTCACTCGGCTTTTCGGCCATGGCGAGGATCTCCCGCAGGCCAGTGACCTCGGACCGGATCTGCTCGGCATAGGGCCGGAGATGCGCGTGCAGTTCGCCCGGTGCCGGCCAGCGGGAACCGACGGGATAGCCGTTGCGATCAGACTGGCGTGTCCATGCAATCCGGGTTTCCGGCGTCCATGCGCCATCCGGGATGTCAGCGCAGACCTCGGCAAAAACCGCGCAGATTTCGCCAGACGGAACGGGAGCGTTCGACACCAACGTTGCGAGCTTGGCCAGCCAGGTCTTGATCCCCTCGAACGGCGGCGGGTTTGCTGCGGCTTCGGCCATGGCAAGCTGCCGACGGACCGCGGCAAGGCGATCAGGCGTCAGGTCGGACCGCCAGAGATACCCTTCGCGCTTTGCCGAGATCAGAGCCCTGAGGTCGCCGCTTGCAGGGACGTAGCCGGCAGCCTTGGCGACCGTTCCCCGGTTGAGTTTTGCGATTTCTGCCATGGTCAGTACCCCTCCAGCATCACGCCGGATTTCCATGCGGTCGCATTGTCGGCCCGTTGCTGCGCCTTGCTCGGGACGGCTGGTGGCCGCATCCCGTCCTCACGCCGAACCCAGTTCCGCCACGTCGCGTCCCAGTCGGCCTTGCAGCCCTTGGCTCCAGGCACGCCGAGCCAGTAGTCGCGGAACACCTCGGCCGTTCGGACCGGATCGACCTGGTTGGCTTCGGCGAACTGGATTTGCTCGGGGGTCGGCTGCCAGTCGGCAGGAAGGCGGGAGGCCCGTTTCGGCTTTTCCGATTTCGGTGCGGGAGCGGGCGGCGCGTCCACGCGCTCTCCCTCTGAGCGAAGCGAAGAGGAATTACCTTCTTCCTTTCTTACCTTCCTACCTTCTTCCCTTCTGTTTTCGAAATCCTCTACCGGTACGATACCAGTACGCGACTGGTCGCTGTTCTCGACCGCTTCCGTGGCTTCTGATCCTGTAGCAGTATCGTTTTTCTTGCGTTCTTCCTTGCTCAGAACGTGTACCGTTCCTGCATATTCGCGTACTTCCGGCGGCATGGGACAGAACCGATCCGGTTTCTGTGCTCGCTGCCATTTGCCGAAATTACGTACTGCTCCGAACCTTTTACCGTCCTCGTCGTATTCCAGTACGATATTGCTATTGGACAACTCTTCGAGCAGAGCGGACACATCGACATTATCAGCAGGAAAGATCCGCATCTTGAGGGTGAGGGGCTTCCACTCGAAACCGCCTCCGTCATCAGCGTGATTCCAGATCCCCATAATGAGGACACGAGCGGCCATGGACAGCGTGGCGAATGCTTCGTCCGTCCAAAGGCCTGGGTGAATGCTGCGAATGCGTGCCATCAGGCCATCACCTCCCCACGCAAAGAAATGCCCTCACGGGACAGGAAGCCGATCACGTCATCCAGACACCGGCAGACGGCGACAGGCGCACCTGTGGACTTGAGGCGCTTGTGCAGCGCCCGCTGTTCCTTTGAAACGCTGCCCGTAGGTGTCTTGATCTCGACGTAGAGCGTGCGGCCTGCGTGCGTGAACTGCATGTCCGGCACGCCAGCGATACATCCGCGTGCCTTCCGCCGCGCGCCTTCACGCTGCCCGTTGCGTCGGTTCTCATTGCTCCATGCCACGACGTCGTCAGGTAGCAGGATCTGCAAGGCGCGCCAGATGTGGGTATGGAGCCTATCCTCTTCGTTGCTCATGTCGTTACATCCCAAGCGCACGGCGGTAGACGTCGAGCAACGTTTCCTGCTCTTCCACGTCGGCGGGTTCCTGCTTCCGGATCCGGATGATCTGCTTGATGACCTTCACGTCGAAGCCCGCGGACTTGGCTTCGGAGAAGATATCCTTAATGTCGCCCTGCAGGGCCTTGCGCTCCTCTTCGAGGCGCTCCACCCGCTCGATGATAGAGCGCAGACGATCCGCGGCGATGCCGCCCACAGCGGCGTCAGAGTTGTGGCCTGTCATGTCTGTCATCGGTTCTGGCCTTTCATCGGGCGGATCGTTTCAACCACGACATATCCGAGCGCATTCAGCACTCGGTTGCGTGAGTCTGTGCGACCGTTGTTCACGGCCTGGGAAATGTCGGACTGGCTGATGCGAAGCTCGCGGGCGAGGGCATGCTGGCCGCCAGCCAGTTCGACCGCATCACTGACGATTGATTGCGCATCTGAAATCGGGCGCTCGCTCATTTCCGAAGCTCCTCACGGGCAGCATTGAGAGCCCGCTGATACCGAGCCATCTCGGCCTCCGCCCAGGCGGACCAGGAATCCCAGTCGCGCCAGAGAATGCGCAGCCACGCGAACCGGTATGACGGCGGCGGCCCCGCGTGATGGCCGAACCCAAACCGGCCTAGCTTAAGGGTGAACCAGGGCATTGTGTGTCCTCACGCGCCTTGCGGCGCTCTGCGACGAGGCGTTCAACCTCGTCCGCAATGGAGTTGCAGGAGGCCATCAGCTCAATCAGCGCCTCGATGTCGGGCGCGCTTGATCCTGAGAGCCAATTCTTCGCGGTCCGGGGCGTCTTGTTCGACGCGCGGGCCAGCATCTCTTGAGCAAACCGGTACGGCTTGAACTCGCGCGCAATGACGTCGAGCAAGGAAGCCCGTATCGGGCGGACGGCCGCGCTCATCGTGGCCCTCCTTGTGTCTGAAAAGGACCAACGTTGGTCCGTCTTGGGCCAAGCATTACGCATCTGGTTTCTCCATTCTCTGCCGTGTCACCGAGCAGAGAAGGAGCAACAGCGATGGAAGGAGACGCGCCCCAGACACCACAATTCGAGATCGATGCGGACAGGCCGCACCTTGCCGCAGACCTGTGCAGGGACGCCCAGTTGTGGGGCGTTCTGCACAGCCGGCAGCCGCAGGAGGTCAAGGACCACCTGGCGCTCAAACTGGCGATGTTGATCGGGGCGGACATCTGGGGGTGAGCCTCAGTGCATCCGACCGCCCCGACCGAACGCGAAGTCCGGAACGGGAGGAGGGTTGCCGCCGAACAGCGCACGCCACGACACATCCGAGAGCGGCGCCAGTGGCGGCCGCAGGATCGGCGGTGTGCGTTCAGCCTTCGGGTTCAGAGCGCGCTGACGTGCGGCTTTCCACTTGGAGCGAATATCCTTCGGGACCCGACGCTCCATGGCTGCAGACAGCGCCACCGTAGAGACACCCAGTCTTTCGGCGATGGCGGAAGCACTCTCTTCCCGCTCCATCATTTCAAGCAGGGTCGGCATCAGCGGCGCCCAGTCGATGCGGGTGCGAGAAGAAGCACCGCCTGTCGAGCTATCGTTTGGCGACAGACCGTTCAGGCCGTAACGACGGATGGCAGTGGCAAGGGAATTTTCAGACACACCAAAATGGTCCGCAAGTTGGGCGCGTGTCTTTCCTTCGCGGATCAGCCGTTCCAGTTCACGCAGGCGAGGCTTCCATTTGAAGCTTTCAGCCATCAGACAGCCCTCCCGGCAAAATGCGTCCGGAGAAGCGCGGCGAAGGACAGGGAGCAGAAGGCAATAGAAGCGAAATCAAGCATCGTCCCGGACTCCCTTCGCGGAAGTATCGGGCGTAGCGTCATTGCGGGGATCGGCGGCAACCGAGTCCCCGCTTGTGATCCTCTCTTGAAATGGAGAGAGCGAAATACCTATCGTGAAAGGATAGACCGTTGCCTTATCAGTCTTTCTATCTTGATGACCTAAAAATTCAGGTTGGCTCTGGCCAGGACAGTGAGATTTTTTTTGTTCATTTTTGCGCTCATTGGGAGCCAATGACGGATGTTCAGTCTCGACCTGAGTTTTCCGGCCCACCTCGGCCTGTCCCAGAGACGACATCCCGTCTTGAGCTAGTTGTGCCCATGAAAACCCTTGCAGCACAGACGCGAGATCAATGGCGCTCTTGGCTTCTGAACTACCTTCAGAACCCAGGCGGATCAGCGTCAGCAGAAGAACCCACTGACGAAAGCTGATCTGAACCGTCCTGTCCGCATCGAGGTTCTCGACGTCCGAGATGCGGGCAGTTGGGGTCCATCGGATACCGAGATACTGACGAAACTCCCCCATCACGCCACCTCCTTCCGCTTGGCGCGGGTGGAATAAATGGCATCCATCATGCGGTTGACGGTGGCGACAGTAGGGGAAGTCTTTCCGGCCTTCCATCGCTGGAACGTGCTGCGTGCCATGCCAGAGAGGGAACACACCTCTCGCATGGTCATCCCCTTGTCAGCGGCGCTTTGCTCAATCTGCTGGGGCGTCGGTAGGTTGTTCATATGAGCATGTTATGCGCATTATTGCGCAGTAGGCAAGCGCAAAAGTGCGCAGAGACGCAATACGCCTTATGTGCGAAAATGCGCATATGGTGAAGAAGCCCCAAATCCCGGACGTCCGAGAAAATCAGCGGGCGTGGATTAACCAGATCCGAAAAGATACTGGAGACTCATACGCTGCGATTGCTCGAAAAAGTCAGGTAGCACCATCAACTATCGTTCGCTTCATGAACGACGAAACAGCCACGCATAGCCTGTCGGCTACGACGGAAGCTAAGATATCGGCCGCCTACAATGGTGCCCCTGCCGCCAAGGCCCTCCTGTCACCGATCCACACAACGCAAATCGAAGTCCGGGGCGACGTGCAGGCCGGCGTATGGCGCGAGGCCATCGAATGGCCGGCCGTGGATTGGTACGCCATCACGGTACCGATCGACACGGCCTATCAGGGCTTTCACCGCTACGGACTGAAGGTCTGTGGCCAGTCCATGAACAAGGTGTTCCCGGAAGGCTCCGTGGTCGTGGTTATCAATTTCGGCGACCTGGGCCGCCTGCCTAAGACGGGTGACTTCGTGGTAGCCGTACAGCGGTGCAGCAAGACGGACCAATACGAGGCCACGGTCAAAGCTGTGCAGATCAGGGATGACGGAACAGTGATCTTATGGCCGCAGAGTTGGGACCCGGCCTTTCAGACGCCTGTGGTCCTGCCACCGCAGAATGGTGGCGATAGTGCAGGCACGCCAGACGTGATGATCCAGGCGCTTGTCGTGGGTAGCTATCAGCCGAACCCGAAGGCTTCGTTTTCGTGAACTATGTCGTTGGGAAGTGGACTTGGAAGTGAGGGTAAAAGATAATATGGCGAATGCTGAGTAGATGAAACTGACCAAGGCGCAGTTCTCAGATCTTGATATTCGAATGAATACTGACAAGCGTGTTGAGCTCATCAGTGACTGGGAAGAAGTACCTTCTTCTGCTGGGGAATGTCATAGGTCACTCTCCATTTCGTCAGGAGGAATTATTCTAACTGATAGGATTGTCCTTACCGCCTATCCCGGCAGAGGCGAGGAGGGTGCAAAGGCACACTACGCCACAGCATCAAATTATCAGGCGGCCCGCTTGGAAATCGGACGTCCCGGGCTTTATCATACGAACAAGGGCACCCGACCTACGGGGCTTCCTATTCGAGTTGCATCTCCCCATGCTCATTTATGGAGAGACAACAGGCTACGGCTACAAAATGGTAGCAACACCGCAGATCTTCCATTAGCTAACAATCTTCCAGCGACCGTCACGAATTGGGAGGAGGCTGTACGATGGTTTTTAACAGAATGCAGGGTTCTCGTCCCGGATCGGATAGCAGCTTTCGGCTTGCCCAGGGCGACAACTCTATTATGAGTACCATACTGGAGACGGTGGCGGCCGAACGTGCTCCTGTGCGCGCTGGCGACGATTATGTTTTCGCCACTGATTGTCTTTATTTTGACGCCTCGTCCGTTGCTATTCGGGTTGCGGTTAGCCCGCGCGGGGAGCGTCTTACCGTGTCCGATGATGGCAATGCCATTGATCGAGTGATCGCCATGGAGCGTCGGGTCCCGGGATATGAAAGAACAGCCAAGGCTGTTGCAGCGCGAAACGGTATTCAGGCAAATGCAGGTGTGCTTTTTGCGAATCCAAGCTGCGCGGAAGAAATTGCGGTTTATATTTCGATAGTTGCAAATGCCAGCAAGGAACTTGCAGACAGATTGAAAGACGCTTCAATAGCCAGGTCTTATCGAGACCTTACTAACGAAATGATAGGTCGCCTCGATAATTGGTTTCCAGGCATAGCAACAAGAAGAAACGCAAATATTCTCGGTGTTAGCAATAAGGTTCACTCGTTTGATCTTGAAGCTATTTTAGAAAATCAGAAAACAATTCTCATTGATGAAATTCGCCCTCGGAATGTAAATACAATTTTGGCCGCGAGTTTTGATGTAGGACGGCGTTCAGATATCGATCTATCTATGTGGGCTGTCTACGACCCCGCCATCGCCAATGATATTGGAGGCCCTAACTTGACGCTGTTAGCTTCCGTGGCGCGCACAATCTCGATTGACGAATTAACCCCAGACTTGCTTTTGAGGCGCGCCTAATCTGGGGCATTTCTTTTCCACCCGGCTCCGGCCGGGTTTCTTTTTGCTCATTGAAGAGAAAGCTGAACGTCATGGATTTCAGTCAGAAGATCGCCGATATTGGCACTGAAGCCTTGAAGGCCTATCGCTACATGTCTGGCATCAGACATGATAATGAGATCCCGGAGATTTTTCTGGGTTGCCAGATTGCCATTGGTCTTCATAAGCAATGCGGCGTCCATGCTCACGTTGAGCGCCCTTACCTGGATATTCTTCGCGAACTTGGCGGCTTGGTCGGAAGTGACGAAATTAACACCTTCGGTGGCTTACGTGCGGATGTTGCCATTTACAAAGACAGCATGCCGATTGCGATCATTGAGCTGAAAATATGCGATGAAGGCGATCGCCGAGGGGGTAAGGTTCTCGCTGATCTCGAGAAAATGAAGACGCTCTCAGAAGGACGGAAGCTCGATACCTATCTCGGTATTCTCCTAACCGACATGGATAAAGGTTTGCTCTGCGACAAGAGGCGTTCCCAGATCGAAACACTTCTTGAAGGACGCTTCAGTGGTGAAGGTGCCTTGGAAGCAGCATCAAGCAACGCTGGCTGGAACTGGCAGTTCCTCGCCGGAAAATTCTGACCCGCAGGCCATCAGAAGCAGTTTCCTTTAGCAACCAGCACCCCAGACAGGCATTGAATAATCGTCACCCGCCAATGGAGACGATTATGCCTGACGCTCGAACTGCCTGCGGTCAGCCACCAGCGCCGCCGCCAAGCCCTCCCGGACCACCGCACCCCAATCCATACCCGCCGCCAGGAGAGGGGCCGCCACCTATGCAGGAGCCGCCCCAGCCAGTCAGTTGACAGAGACCCGGTGAGAGCCGGGTTTCTTTTTATCGTGAAATTGCGCATTTTTGCGCTTGCGTTATGCGCAATAGTGCGCATATAGTCTCCCCACACCGCACGAAGCGGCGAGGGAGAACCACAATGGCGAACCTGCCTGACAATTTTCCACAGAACACATTTGAGCGCGCGCCGCCGCTACTGACCGATCCCAGTTGGCCACGCTTTCATGTCGTGACTGAAGATGATCTGCGGGAAATCCAGTCAAGGTTTCCGGGGCCTCAGCTCACAAAGCGTACGCTGTTTGAGACCTCGAATTACGTGCTGGCCGAGGCTGAGGTTGGGCTTGAGATTTATCGCAAGCGGCGGGATGGATCTTGGGTTCGTGGCGTTGAATATTCGGATACCGACTCAGACTGGAAAGCCGTTCAGCGGTGCAAAGAGTGGATGATCCGCCGCGATGACAGCGTGCTTCACAACATGGAGCCTGCATGATGTCCTGCGAGCTGAAAGAGCTGGAAGCAGCGCGATCAGAAATGCGGGAAGTCCGGGATTTCCTTAAGCGTGCGGATGTGAAGGAGGCTCTGTCCGGCCTGAACTCGGACGCTCTCTTTGAGGTCACGTTCAAAGCGGCCCGCGCCACCGTGCGCATCAACAATGTAATCGAGCACCAACTTCTCGAAACTGCCTGACCGGCAAGTAAACCACAGGAATTTCTGAAATGCGTGAAACAGCAAACGCCCGAAGTGTGTCCAAATCTCATGTTCCGTATCTGGAGATGAAGCGTCGTCAGTTCCGCAAGGCCGCTTGTGTGAGCCTGAATGCCGCGGGCCGGGCCGATATGGCAGGCGACCAGGCAGAGCATGATCTGCACTGGCAGCGCTATCTCGATGCCGCGAACCTTGCGCTCGATACCGACCGGCAGATCAAGAGCCAGACCGTTGCGGGCCTGTCCCGGATTGTGGCGCGCGTCCTGCGCAGCCCAACCATTATTGCAGGAAGGGCTTGAGACGATGAACGCAGTTACGACGACACCATCCGGCGGCTTCGCAATCGAAGGAATGCAGGGCGCCATGAAGCTGGCTCAGGCTATGGCATCGGCCAAGATGGTACCAAACCATCTGCAAGGCAGCCCAGGCGATTGCCTGATGGTGATCGAGCAGGCGATGCGCTGGCAGATGTCGCCTTTCGCCGTGGCACAGGCGACGGCGGTGGTCCGCGGCAAGATGTGCTTCGAGGGCAAGCTAGTCGCGGCGGCCATCCAGACGAGCGGCGTTCTTGATGGCCGTCTGAACTATGACTTCGAAGGAGACGGGCAGGGACGCAAGGTCATCTGTTCCGGCCTGATCCGCGGCGAGAAGAAGTCGCGCACAGTCGAGGTCCTGCTCAAGGACGCCAAGACGGACAACCAGTGGTGGACGAAAACACCAGATCAGATGCTGTCCTATCACTCAGCCCGGGTTTGGGCTCGTCGCCATACGCCTGAGGTCATGCTTGGCGTTTACGCGCCGGAAGAGTTTGACGCGCCGTCTGGCCATGTCGTGGACGTAACGCCTGATACGCAGCAGGAGCCGCGCCAGCAGATCCAGGAAGAGCGCCCGGTGGATTACGTCGCGTTCTTCACCAGTCGCCTCAAGGCCTGCTCAGACACCGGCTGCATTCTCGCCCTCGAAAAGAAGTGGGAGCAGACGCAGGCCAAGGCGCGCGATGCAGGACGCCCGATTTCTGAGGAAGTTCTGGCAGACGTCACAGACCTGTTTGCCGATCGCTATGGCGTTCTGCACGAGCAGGAGCGCCAGCAGGCCGACGCCAACGCAGAAGTTCCGGCCGAGGAGATGCCCGCATGAGCATCTTGTTCTTTGATACAGAGACAAGTGGCCTTGCGAAGCCCGGACTTCCGACCGGCCATGAAGATCAGCCGCATTGCGTCCAGCTCGCGGCCATCCTGACAGACGACCAGGGGCGGGAAGAGGCGTGCGTGAACGTCATCATCCGCCCGGATGGCTGGACGGTGCCGGAAAGTGCCGCAGCCGTCCACGGCATCACGACGGAAAAGGCTGCGCGCTACGGCATCCGCGAGCAGGTTGCGGCTGTTCTTTTCTATGACCTGACGAGCCGCGCCGACCTGCTGGTAGCGCACAACATCCAGTTTGACCGGCAGATCGTGGCGACGATGTATGCCCGCGCCAAGCGTGCAGAGTGGAAGCTGCCGGAAGCGCAGTTCTGCACGATGGAAGCCGCCGCGCCGCTGGTGAACCTGCCGCCGACGCCTCGCATGCGTGCGGCCGGGATCATCAAGCCCAAAGCGCCGAAGCTCGAAGAGTGCATCCAGCACTTCTACGGCGAGACGCTTGAGGGTGCGCATGACGCCCTGGTCGATGTCCGGGCCTGCGCTCGGATCTACTTCGAGATGAAGCGCATGGGAGAGGCGGCATGACCCCGCACCCAATCCTAACAGCCATCGATGGAGCCCTGCGCGCGCTGTCCGTGTGGTTTCACGACGGGATCACCGGTCATGGCTGGAGGATGCGGCGTGACTGACCTGCTTCCGAAATTCTGCGAGGCCCTGGCCCTCGTGATCCTGTTCCACCTTGCGGCCGGTTCGCGGCCGGGGAGTGTTTGAGATGAGTGATATGAGCCCGGTCGCTTGGGTTGATCCCACCGATATCGACCATCCATTTACCCCGTCAGGCTTTGCAATCATCGAAATCCGGAGGGAGAACGAACACAATTTCACAACCCCCCTCTATACAGCCGACCAGCTTGCCGAGGCTGTAGCAGAACGAGACCTTCTGATCCGCGACCTGCGGAAAGAATTGAATGAACGCCGATATGGCCGGAGCGCAGCGAAATGACCCAGAACACGGAACAGAAGGTGCGGACGCGGCACGAGCAGATCGCGGATCTTGTCGAAGCTCTAAGCGATGAAGTCTGGCTCCCAGATCACAAGTCTTATTGCGAAAGGATGCTTATGGAAGCCGAATCCCGAGGCACAGCGGAACAGCGCCGGAAGGATGCAGAGGGGTATTTATTCTACAATCGAGACACCGGGACAGAATATCTACCCTACCATCCTGTCGAAAGCGGAGAGTGCACGGACGCAGAAAACATTCGGGAAGCTACAAGATCCGAATTGCTTTCTGAACTTCAGGGCGCATGGGTAAGCTGGAAAGAGGATCGCGCCGAAAAGGATAAGATCGCCGCCAACGTCGCCGCGCTGGAAGCTAGGGTGAAGGAGTTGGAAGAAGCCCTAGGGAAGATTGAGTACGCATCCCGGAAAGATAGTCTGTCAGAAACAGAGCGGCTTGAAAGCGTTCGAGCCGTCGTCCGCGCCGCGCTCAAGCGCGAGGGAGACAAGGCATGAGCGGGCGGACGGATACGGAGCGACTGGATTGGCTTGAGTGTAACGGCCGGGATATTTGGCGGTATACTTCCGGCTTTCTGGTCATGACCAAAAAGGACATCAAGCCGTCAGATGGCATGAGTGGAGAAACTCTGCGCGCGGCCATCGACGCAGCCATGGACGCGGAGGAACGGGGATGAGTGAGCGCAGACTGTTCAGCACCGAGGCTGCCGCACAGTACCTGAGCCTGTCCACATCGAGCTTTCGTACTGCTGTTGCACCACACTGTCGCAAACTTCACCCAGTGCCTGGGCGGGTAGTCTGGGACCGGTTGGATCTGGATGCCTGGGCAGATGGACTGAGCGGCCGCAAACCGCAGCTTGAAACCGTGGCTCAGGGCACTACACCTAATCCGTTGGATCGCTTCCTGACTTGACCATCATCCGCCTCAAATACATCCAGAAGGTCCGGGACCGTTACGGCAGATACAGGCTGTATTTCCGTCGTCCCGGCTTTCAGTCGATCCGCCTTCCAGATCCTACGACGCCGGAGTTCTTCCAAGCCTATCAGGAAGCCCTTGCCCGCACGACCGTGCAACAGGCAGCTCCCGTTCCAAAGACATTGGCGCATCTAATCGACGCATGGATGCAGTCCGGGCGTTTCAAGGCCCTGGGCTCCAGCACCCAGACAAACTATCGTCGCCTTTTGCTTTCAATCCAGAAAGCGCCGTATGCTGACGACTATGTGGACCAGTTCCAGACAGTTCATTTACGCCGCTTCGTGGAAGAATTCGCAGACCGGCCAGCAGCTGCGAATCATCGAATCAAACTATTCCGGATGCTGTTCGAGCATGCCATCGATGATGGCTGGCGGACGGATAATCCCGCCACGCCTCTCAAGCGTCTGAAGGAAAAGCAGGATGGTGCCGAATCGTGGAGCGACGAGCACATCCGACAGTTCGAGGATCGGTGGCCTTCTGGATCCGTCCCTCGTCTGGCTCTGGCGCTCCTGCTCTATACTGGCCAGCGTCGCAGCGACGTGGTGCGCATGGGGCCACGTCATATCCGTGGCGACCTGATCGAGGTGACGCAGCAGAAGACAGGCGCGGCCTTGCTGATCCCCATTCACGCCGCGCTTCAGGTTGAGCTGTACAGGCACATGGCGACGCCCACGTTTCTGGCACGCCAGAACGGAGAGGCATTCACGGCCAATGGTTTCTATATGCGGTTCAAGGCTTGGCGGTCAGAAGCCGGACTGCCTGATGGATTGAGCCCTCATGGCCTGCGCAAGGCTGCTGCACGTCGGCTGGCAGAAGCCGGATGCTCTGCGCATCAGATCGCAGCGATCACTGGCCATGCGACACTGGCCGAGGTTCAGAGATATACCCGCGCCGTCGACCAAGAGAAGCTGGCCAGAGAGGCGATGGCGCGGATCGCTGCTGTAAAACGCATCTCCTAAAGTGTAAAACATTAGGGGAAAACGGCAGTTTTGTGCGGGTGTTTTGTTCGTATGGTGTCCGCGAGAGGATTCGAACCTCCGGCCCCAGGATTCTTACCACTTCGGTTTTCACCGCCATGCCTGAAGGCATGTTCGTGGTCTGGACTGTCTCTTCACCACAACCTCCGAGAAGGGAAGCCAAGGTGTCACCCGTACAGTCTCTACACCTTCTTTCCAGCGCGCCGGAAAGCTTGGCTCGGGATTGGCACGATCAAGACGATCAGAGCGTTCCCCGAATTTGAGCGAATCCACCATGCGGTTTCCCATCATGGCGCCCAATTCAAACCTTAGGAATCCTGTGCTCTATCCTGCTGAGCTACGCGGACGAACAGCTTAATGATATTCCGGTTACGGTAATTCTGCAACCATGCCGGTTTCCCGTGCACAGACTATGGACCATCGTCATTTGCGATGATGGCAGGATAAGGGGCCTGTAAAACAGCAGGGGCATCAGGAATAGAAAAGATGGCATGACGTGTTTATGCTATCTAAACCTTTTTCTGGTTACTCTTTCGGATGAGGCTTCTGTTGCAGCCTTGCAAGGCACCTCTTTTCCATCAAAAAGGTGATCTGTTTTCTGGTAGTACCAAATCCTGAGTAGGATCGATCGCATTCGCGCCTGGCATCCTACACAAGACCTCTTTGCAGAGGTGTTGCAGGTTTGACTGGGTTGAGAATTGCCATGATCTGCATTGCTTACGACGATACACTGAAGCGGCCCGAAGTTTCTGCCCATCTCAGGGAAAGGCGCTGAGCATGGGGGCGGCAAAGATGATGGAGAGCGCATCCCGTCACGTCCGCGAGACTGACCCCACGCTCCTGCGCCTGAAGTTAATAGGTCAGATGGAGGCGAGAACCCTTACGGGTGAGAGCGTCCTTCCGGTCGGCGGTAAAACGCGGGCCCTTCTGGCCATTCTTGCCCTTTCGGATCGAAAACCGGTCCTGCGTTCCCGTCTTGCCGAACTACTATGGAGCCAGCGTCCCGAGGATATGGCCCGCGCATCGCTCAGGCAGGAAATCCATCGCCTGCTGGATGCGCTGAGTCCACTGGGCGTGGATGTCATCGATGTCCAGCGGCATTCCCTTGCCCTGAAGCCGGCCCTGACCTCTGTCGATGCTGAAAGACTGCTGACCGCCAGCGTTCGTACAATTGACAGTATCACCCTGCCTGACGAGCAGTTGCTTGGCGAACTGGCTGGCGTGGACCCCGCACTGGATGAATGGCTCATTCAGCAAAGAGAACGGCTGTCAGCGCATCTTCAGCTCGTTTATGAAAATGCCGTTCGGGAACTGACCGATCCGGATCAGGTCGAAAACATGGCCGAGCGCCTGCTGAAGTTTGACAACCTGAACGAGATTGCCTGGCGCGCAAGGATACAGACGGCACTCCATCGTGGAGACCAGGGACGGGCAGTCGCACTGGCCGACCAGATGACCCATCTGTTTGGCGACGTTGAAGGACACGCTCTGGCTCCTGCAACCCAGGCCCTGATTGCAAGTATTTCGACGGACGGTCACGGCAGGGAAGCGGCGAACGATGTCTCCCAGGCGGCTCTGCCAGCCGGGGGGACTGATTTGCCCTACAGCGCGCCCATGCCGCGACCGGATCCAATGCTGGCCCTGCCGTTGCACTATGCCTCACGGGATCCGTCATCTGCAGAGCCGCGAAGAATTTCGCTGGTTTTTCTGTCACCATCATATTCTGACCAAACGCTCGCGGAGCAGGGGCAGGACCTGCGGGATCAGCTGGAACTCATTTTCGTTCATATGGGAACGTTTGACGTTCTCTCTGTCCCTAAGGCCTCTGAGCCTGATCCGGTTAATGCAGCGGCGGTCTATCGGGCCTGGGGTACGGATTACATCATTTCCGGGAGCCTGCGCGGAGGGGAGGGCGGTACGGACAACCGGCTCATCGTCCGCGTCCTGGATGCGCGGCGTGGTGGTGTCATCATCTGGGGAACACATTACGATTTCCCGTCCACTGGTCCGGATGCAGGAACAAACAGCCTGCTTGCACCCGCACAGGCGATGCAGTGGAGCATTTTTGTTGCTGAAGCCCGACGGATTGCCGCGCGCCCGGATTCCGAACTTTCTGCTCTGGGAATGGCGCTGAGGGCGTTCATGCTCCTCCTGCGGCACGACAGTTCTTTTTTTGGCAGGATCGGAGTTCTGCTGGAACACGCTACCGATCTTGAGGAAGAAGACGGAGCCATTGCTCTCATTGACGCGCTGCACTGCTATGTCCGCTTTCTGAACGACTGGAGTGCAGACGCGGAGGCGGTGTTTGCCCATGGTCTTCGCAGGATCCGGGCCTCAGTCTCGCTGCTGCCGGATCTTCATGCTGTCGAGGTCCTGCTTGCCGCATACCTCATGTATGATCCCGACATGCACAGCACGGCGCTCTCGGTCGCCCAGATGGCGGCTGAAGGCATCTCCCGGAACGACCGGCATTACAGGGATTCTCCTGACTATCTGATGGCTGTCATTGTGCTGGAACTGTTGCGGGGTAATGCAACGTCGGCGGCTGGCACCGTGAAGAAACTTCTTGAAAACGGCTGCCGGTCCCAGTTGCTGGAGCTGTTGCGACCGGTTTTCATGATGATCCTGCTGCTGGGCGATGACTATCAGGAAGTAATTTCCATGGGCAGGTTAATGTCCGGTCTGTACCCGGTCTGTCCGAGTTCGCTGGTTTACTATCTCATTGCGCTGGTCGAGATCGGTGATTTTCCTGACGAGGCTCAGCAGGTTCATCGACACCTGCTGCGTCTGGTCCCGGAGCTGACAATTTCAAAAATTGTCAGCAAGTTTCCCTTCGTACCAAAAGCACATCAGAAGAGGCTGGCGGATGCATTGGGCAAGGTCGGGCTCGCCAGGGGATAAGAACATCTTCCACAGGTGCTTGGCCTTGTGCCGCCGGCACGATATGAACACACAAACAGAAGTTGCCGGCTGCAGGCCTCGCCAGTCTGCATCCTTGCTTGTGACCGGCCCTGGCGCGGCCCGCAGGACCACACATGATGTCTCGCATCCAGTTGACCGTTCTTCGACCCTTTCACCGACCGACAACCCGTCTTGCTCTGGGATTTCTGGCGCTTGGCGCTCTTGCCGCCTGTGGTGGCGGACGTGATCCCAGCACCCTGACAGCGCCCCGCAATCATCTTCTGGGCGTGGATCGTGGTGCCGAAGGCGGTGCTGACGAGCTTCGTGGTGGCGTGAATGCCTATCTGTGGCGCGGGGCGATCGACACCCTGTCCTTCATGCCACTGGCCTCGGCCGATGCTGTCGGCGGCGTCATCCTGACCGACTGGTACCAGCCCTCGGCCAGCCAGAATGAGCGTTTCAAGATTGCAGCCTACGTGCTGGACCGTCGGCTGCGTTCCGATGCCCTGCGGGTTTCTGTGTTCCGTCAGGTTCTTCAGGACGGGCAGTGGGAAGACACCCCGGTCTCGGCAACCACTACCTCCGATATCACCACCCGCATCCTGACACGTGCGCGCCAACTGCGTGCTGAAAATGGCGAGCGGGACAACTGAGTCAGACATGAGCGATACCACAGCCCCCGCATTCGACTTTCAAAATCGCGAACCGTTCTGGCAGGAAGAGTGGAAGCAGCGGAACATTTTCGCAGTTCCGGATGTTCCTCCTGCCGATCGTCTGAAATACTACGTGCTGGAGATGTTCCCATATCCGTCGGGTCAGCTTCATGTCGGACACGTCCGGAACTATACGCTCGGGGATGTGGTCGCGCGGTACAAGCGGGCCCGTGGTTTCGCCGTCATGCATCCCATGGGCTGGGATGCCTTCGGTCTGCCGGCCGAAAATGCCGCCCGGGAGCGGAATGTCCATCCTGGCAAATGGACGATGGACAACATCGCCACGATGCGCGGCACGCTCCAGCGTCTCGGGTTCTCTCTGGACTGGGATCGTGAAATCGCGACCTGCCTGCCGGAATATTATGGCAAGCAGCAGAAGCTGTTCACTGACATGCTGGCGGCCGGGCTGGTCGAGCGACGGGACTCTCTCGTCAACTGGGATCCGGTCGATGAGACGGTTCTGGCAAACGAACAGGTCGTGGACGGCCGTGGCTGGCGGTCCGGAGCGCTGATCGAGAAAAAGAAGCTCTCCCAGTGGTTCCTGAAAATCACGAAATTCGCCCAGCCTCTGCTTGATGACCTCAAGACGCTGGACCGCTGGCCTGAGCGCGTCCGGACAATGCAGGAGCGCTGGATCGGGCGTTCGGAAGGCGCGCGGGTTCGTTTCGCCCTGCACCAGCCGCCCGCAGGCTATGATGAAGATCTGGACAGCGTTGAAGTCTTCACGACACGTCCGGACACGCTTTTCGGGCTGAGCTTTATTGGGATTTCGGCAGAACATCCTCTGGCGCGCAAGGTTGCGGAAACCAATCCGCAGGCCGCTGCCTTCATTGAGGAATGTCGCCGCCTCGGAACCTCGGAAGAAGCCATCGAAGCTGCCGAAAAGCGTGGTTTCGATACCGGTCTGCGTGTCGCCAATCCGCTGGATCCGGAAAAAACTGCTCCTGTCTGGATCGCCAATTTCGTCCTGATGGATTACGGCACTGGCGCCGTCTTTGGCTGCCCATGCGGTGACCAGCGCGATCTGGATTTCGCGCGCAAATATGACCTTCCAGTTCCGCAGGTCCTGCTGCCCGCCGGTCAGGATGCCGAAACCTTTACGCTGGGCAAGAAGGCCGTCTCCGGAGACGCCACTCTCTTCAATTCCGGCTTTCTGGACGGACTGGATCCCGCAACGGCCCGGACGAAAGTCATTGAGCGCCTTGAAGGTCTGGGAGCCGGCAAGGGCGTCGTGAACTGGCGCCTGCGCGACTGGGGGATTTCCCGTCAGCGGTACTGGGGTTGCCCGATCCCCATTATTCATTGCGAAACCTGTGGCCCGGTTCCTGTTCCGGATGACCAGCTGCCGGTCATTCTGCCCGAGGACGTGACATTCGACCGACCCGGCAATCCGCTGGATCATCATCCCACATGGAAGCATGTGGCCTGCCCCTGCTGTGGCAAGCCTGCCGTTCGCGAGACGGACACGTTCGACACTTTCGTTGACAGTTCCTGGTATTTCGCCCGCTTCACCAGCCCCCATGCCGAGACGCCGACGGTCCCGGCCGCGGCCAATGGCTGGCTCCCGGTCGATCAGTATATTGGCGGCATTGAGCACGCGATCCTGCATCTGCTCTATGCGCGTTTCTTCACCCGGGCGATGCACGAAACCGGGCATCTGGATGTGGACGAGCCATTCGCCGGTCTGTTTACGCAGGGCATGGTGACGCATGAGAGCTACCGGGACGACAGCGGCTGGCTGTATCCCGAAGAAGTCGAACGTCAGGGCGATCAGGTCGTACGTCGTGAGACGGGAACGCCGGTTCAGGTTGGCCGCTCGGAAAAGATGTCCAAGTCCAAACGCAACACGGTGTCTCCGGTCGACATCATCGAGCGTTATGGCGCGGATACGGCCCGCTGGTTCGTGCTGTCCGACAGCCCGCCTGAGAGGGACATGGAGTGGACGGCGTCAGGGGTCGCAGCGGCCGCCCGTTTCGGTCAGCGCCTGCACCGCCTTGTCTCGGCCGTGGCTGCCCGGGATGCGGCCGATAGCGTACATGGAGCTGCCGGGGATGACCTGCGGCGTGTGACGCACCGGACCATTGTGGCAGTCGGCGAAGCGCTTGAAGCTTTCACACCGAATGTTGCCGTGGCACGTCTGCATGAGCTGACATCGGCACTGGCTGAGGCTGAACGCATCGAAGGCGCTGGCATTGCCGCCGCCCGTCGTGAGGCGGCACGTGTGCTGTGTCTGCTGACCGCGCCGATGATGCCCCATCTTGCGGAAGACATGATGGCGGTTCTGGAGCCGGGCAGTGCGCTGGTCGTGGAACGTCCTTGGCCGGAAGCCGAAGAAAAATGGCTGGCCGTGCAGAGTGTGACGATCGGTGTGCAGATCCTCGGCAAGCTGCGCGGGACCATCGAGGTTCTGCCCAATGCGCCCAAGGAAGACGTGCTGGCCGCAGCGAAGAGCGAGCCAAACGTAGCCCGTCTGCTGGAAGGAAAGCGGCTGGTAAAGGAAATCCATGTTCCGAACCGGATCGTCAATTTCGTGGTGGCCGGCTGATGTCTGACCGGCGCAGCATCTTTCTTCTCACGGCCTGTCTTTTTCTGGGAGGGTGCGGTTTTTCCCCCCTCTACGGGAAGCTGACGCCGAAAACCGACATGTCGGAAGAGTTGGCCCAGATCTATGTGGACAACATTCCAGGCCGGTATGGTCAGCTGCTGCGTCTGGCTCTTCAGAAGGATCTGGCAGGCGCCGGGCCGGAGGATCCTCATAAATACATGCTGAAAGTCTCTTCCGGCATGAATGAGGAAGCGGTCGATATCCATGAGGATAACACCTCCGGTCGTACGCGAAGCACGGGCTCGGCCCACTGGGTTCTTATTACGGTAGAGCAGAATCCCCGCATGCTGGCGCAGGGCGATGCAACGACGCTGGATGGTTTCAACACCACGTTCGAGCAGTATTTCGCCCAGACCCTGAATGATGAAACCCTTCAGGCGCGTGTCTCGGATACCCTGGCCCAGACGGTAACCCAGCAGGTCGCAATCTGGTTCCGCAACCACAACATGCCCGAGAAGGCCGCGCCTGACGAACTGCCGCGTTATCTGAATACGGATCGCATGCCCGATGATAACGGGAATGCAGCGACCGATCGGACTGGTGTGGACGGCTTCCCGGCTTCCGCAACGGGCCGTCTGTCCCGGGGTACGTCCAGCGCGACCCCGCAGTAAGTGAAGTCTGCCACGTGAAGATTGACGCACGGAGTATCGGGCGCACTCTGGCCGATGCCGGTTCCTGGCGGGCAATCGTGCTTCACGGCGATGACACCGGTCTTATCCGTGAACGGGCCGCACAAGCCGTCAGGCTGGTGGCTGGAACGCTCGATGATCCGTTTCAGGTCGCACAACTTGACCGGGAAACGCAGGACCGGCTTGAAGAGGAAGCTACGGCGCTCTCCCTGATTGGCGGGCGACGCGTCGTCTGGGTGCGGGATGGACAGGACAGCATAGCGCCACTGTTCAAGCGGGTGCTGGAGACCGCAACAGACGCTCTGATCGTTATCGAAGCACCGGGAATTACGGCGCGTTCGAAGCTGCGTGCGCTGGCCGAAGCCCACAAACAGGTCGCATCCATTGCCTGCTATCCCGAAGAGGGGCGGGCATTATCCCAGACCGTGACGGATGCACTCGGTCAGGCTGGTGTGACAATCGATCGTGATGCGCTGGTCTGGCTGCTGGGTGTGCTCGGCGCTGATCGCAGTGGTGTGCGGGGCGAAATCGAAAAGCTTGTCCTCTATGCGGGTGAGGGCGGTCGTCTTGATCTGCAGGCGGTTCAGGACTGCGTGGGAGATGCCGGTGGCAATTCCCTGGAAGATGCTGCCTTTTCCGCCCTGTGCGGAAATCGCATGATGGCCGATCAGGCGCTTGAACGTGCTTTGGCCGATGGAGCCAATCCCGTGGCTGTCGCACGGACGGTTCTGGGCGTTCTGGTCCGGCTCCAGAAAGTCGCGCAGAGCGTGCAGGAGGGCCACGGGCGGGCTGAAGCCATGAAAGCTCTGAAGCCGCCCGTGTTCTTCAAACGCACGGCTGCTTTTGGTCAGGCATTAGACCGCTGGTCTCCTGCCGCACTGGCCATGGCAGCGCAGGAAACGCAGGCTTTTGAACTGGCCTGCAAGCAGAGCGCATCGCCGGATATGGCGTTGTGCAGACGTCACATCGCGTCCCTCTGTACGGTCAGGAAAGTCTGATCAGACCGATGCCTGGCTGCGAAGCCGAGTTTTTATGGCAACTTCCTGTTCCGCGAGACTGTTTCCTTTCCGTCAGAAATCAATGATCCGCAGCGCTGGCCCGGATGGACCGGTTTGCGGAGAACGGAAAAGGACAGGTCCATGACTGAACGGAATTCCGATGATTCCCGTCGCAATGTTATGAAAGGCGCTGCTCTGGGGCTGGCAGCCGCCGTGGCAGCGGGAAGCAGGGCCAGAGCTGCCGATTCCTCCATGTCTGCCGAGAACGGAGCGCCTCCGCTCTCTGATCCTGCCAAGCGCTACACCGACGGCCCCTTTCAGGCCCAGCCGCAGCCATGGCCCGGTCTTGCTTCCAGAATGTCCCCGCGCCCCGATCACGGTGAAACCTCCTACCGGGGCTCCGGTCGCATGGCGGGCCGCAAGGCGCTTGTGACCGGGGGCGATTCCGGTCTGGGACGTGCCGCGGCCATCGCCATTGCCCGCGAAGGGGCGGATGTCGCCATCTCCTATCTTCCGGCCGAGGAAGAGGATGCGAAGGAAGTCATGGATCTCATCCGGAGCGCCGGCCGCAAGGCGGTGGCATTGCCCGGCGATATCCGCTCGGAGAAATTCTGTCAGAAGCTGGTGGCCAATGCGGCGCGCGAACTGGGCGGTCTGGACTGTCTGATCAACTGCGCAGGCCGGCAGCATTACCACGAGAGCATCCTCGATCTGACGACAGAGGATTTCGACTGGACGCTGAAAACCAATCTCTATGCGCTTTTCTGGATCATCAAGGCAGCCATTCCGCACATGCCGCCGGGCAGTTCGATCGTGAATACGAGTTCGACCAATGCTTATAATCCTTCCGAAATCCTGGTGGATTACAGCATCACCAAGGCAGGCATTGCAGATCTGACGAAGAGCCTCGCCAAGCAGCTTGTCCCTAAGGGCATCCGCGTCAATGCGGTCGCACCCGGACCGTTCTGGACGGCCCTGCAGGTCAGCGGTGGCCAGCCCATGTCCGCGGTCGAGAAGTTCGGCTCGACCGTCCCGCTCAAGCGCCCTGGCCAGCCTGCCGAGATCGCACCGCTCTATGTGCAGCTTGCCAGCACGGACGGCAGCTACCTGACCGGACAGATCTTCGGAGCCACCGGCGGAACCGGCATTCCGGGCTAACAGTCATCGAGAACACAAAAAAAGCGGAGGGCCGAAGCCTTCCGCTTTTTTGTGGCTGATCAGAAACGTGCCGAGACGTCCAGATAGTAATACCCGCCATTCATGCCGAGCTGTGATGTGCTCATGTAGTACTTGGGAACGCCAAGATAGCGGTTCCCTTCAGGCACGACTGACGGGAACTTGGCGAAGATGTTGTTGCCACCAATCGTGGCGCTCCATTTCGGCGTGATGTTGTACGTAACGGACGCATTCGTGGTCCATTTCGGCACATTCTGGAACTGGAGAAAGTGGCTCGTGGAGTAGGTATACGGCCCCGTATAATAGGTCAGCTGGGACGTCGTCTCGCCGTAACGGATTTCGTGCACGGAGACGGCCCACTTGTTATGGGCCGAACGCCAGGTTCCACCGAAGATGATCTTGCTGCGTGGATAGGCCGTGGTGATGTAGGCGATATTCTGGGCATTCAGCAGGGGGGCGCCGGTCATGCTGTTGGTCTGATGGCGCAGGCGCGTGCGGTTCAGGTTGATGGCGACATCCCAGTCCGCATGACCATAACGGCCGAAATCGGTCGGGTAGTTCGCCGTCAGGTCGAGGCCCTGCGTCCGGGTATTGGCGACATTGGCAAACCAGTGCGTGGCAAGCTGGCTGCCTGTCCAGTTTCCAGAACCAGGGGGCAGATTGTAATTGTCAGCCTGAAGCGCCTGGTAAGCCTGTGATCCATAGATCGTTCCACCCGGCATGATGCGGTCGCGCAGATCGATCTGATACACGTCGACGGTGACGTGCAGTTTCTTGATCGGCTCCACGATGATGCCGCCTTCAGCACTCGTGGAAGATTCCGGCTTCAGGGCCGAGGCACCATTGGCGAGAGCGCCAGCAGAGCTTGCAGCGATGATGCCGCTTGCAGCCGTCGGAGAGACGGACAGGGCAGAATAATGTTCCTGCGCCAGCGTCGGCGCATGGAAGCCGTTGCTGAACGTACCGCGGATGGCAAAGCGTGGGCTGAAATCGTAACGGGTCGAGACCTTGCCGGTCTTGGTATTGCCGACATCCGTATAATGCTCGACACGCCCGGCCAGATCGAGCTGCCAGTGCTTCATCAGATTCGTGGAAATATCGAGATAGCCTGCCGCAACATCACGGGACCACTTGCCGGCATTGGCCGGGTTGGTGCCGGGGAAGCCGTCCGAGCTGGAATAGGTGTAACTGGCCGGAGAGCCGGTGCCGATTGCATAGGCCTCATAGCGATAGGATGCACCGCCCGCGACGTTGATGGCGTAGGGCCAGAAGGACGTGCGGAACTTGCGGCTGAGGTCGACGCTGTTTGTCCACTGCGTATCGTTATAGGCCTGTGCGGCGAAGGATGTCGGGGTCTGACCCGTAGCCGCATAGAGACCCACATTCGTCGTGCTCTGGGCGTTGACGGCGTCGTAGTCCCGGCCAAAGACCGACGACACGTCCCAGTGCCAGCCCGCCAGCGTTCCCCTGAAGCCTGCGGTCAGCTCGTAATCGTTCTCGTTCAGCTCTTCGATCGGCGCGTAGCCATAAGGATAGATTGCTGAATAGCCGGGATATTTCGCGAGCGAGGAGGGCAGTCGGTAGTTCTGGTACGATTCCGCGTGCCGATGCGCATAGGTCGCGCTGGCATAGGCCTGCACGTTGTCGGTGATGTCATAGCCCGCGTTGATGGCAACACTCTCACGCGTCTGCTCCGGCTGGCCCAGAAGCTGGTTGACATAAGTATTGGTCCGGTTGTCGGCACCAGAACGGACCGTGTGATCCTGATGCACGAAATCGCCACCGATATGCACGAAGCCACGATTGTTCAGGTTCGCGCCACCGTCGATGAACACGCCCTGCTGGAAACCGTCGCCTTCGCTCGTAATACCGGTGTTCGAGCGCATGGTCAGACCATGATTCTGTTTTTTCAGGATGATGTTGACCACGCCCGCAATAGCGTCCGAACCGTACTGGGCCGAAGCGCCATCTCGCAGGACTTCGATATGGTCGATCATGGACATGGGGATCATGTCGATATCGACAGGCGTCGAACCCTGTGACGGGCCGGCATCGGCATAGATGTTGGCCGTGGTATGACGGCGCTTGCCATCCACGAGCACCAGCGTCTCGTTGGGATTGAGGCCGCGGAGCGAAATGCTGTCGGTCAGGGCGCCTGCATCGAAACCGCCAGTCGGTACGGTCAGGGACGGGAGCAGCAGTGCCAGAGAATCCCGGAGGGTAGGCTGGCCAGTCCCTGTCAGCTGGCGATTTGTGACGATATCAACCGGAGCGATCGAATCACGGGCCTTCTTGCCGAATTCGCGCGTTCCCGTCACAACCACAGCCTCGCTGCCCCCCGAAACCTCGAGTGTGGGCCTTGCGACCTGTCTGGGTGCCGCTTTCGTCGTCTTCTTGGCAACCGGTGTTGTATGGGCCTGTTTGTGCTGAACCGGAACGGACTGCGTGGTCGCAGCCCGGCTTTCGTCCGTCATCAGGACAAACGCAGAGCCAAGGAGAGAAGTCCCCAGAAGGGTCAGGTGACGAAGAGAAAGCTGGGTCAGCACTTTTACCACGCGATAAGTTAGTAGTTTATACGAAATACAAAATTGTTTCGTATTTGCGGAAGGTCAACACAATTTTCCGCTTCCGGAAAGATTTCGATCACATTTTGTCAGGGCTGTGGCGTTCCTTACACGGATCGGGCGTTATGGAAACGGTTTGTCTTGTAAATGGATTACGGGAGCTTGTGCATGAAGCGACGTCATTTCCTGCGGGCCGCTTCGGCAGCCCCAGCCTCTCTTGCCGTTTCGGCAGCCCTGCCAGCCGCTCAGGCGCATGCCGCCGGAAATGAAGACAATGGAACAGGCCCTCTGGGAGACCTCGACATTGTTGCCGAGTTCGACGGTCCGGGCCCCTCGGGGATCGTGGTGCTTCCGGATGGCAGAACGTTTGTCGGTTTTCCCCGTCATGCTGTCGATCACAAGGGGGCCACGCTTGGGGAGCTCGTGGATGGAAAGGTCGTACCTTATCCCTCCGCTGCCATGAGCCTGCCTGCAAACGTTCCGGCAGACTGTCTTGTCTCTGTTCATGGGATGACGATGGATCGTCAGGGCCGTCTCTGGGTCATTGATGACGGTAAGCGGGCCGGACATCCTCTGCAGCCGGGCGCGGCGAAAATCGTCTGTATCGACCCGGCGACGAACCGGGTCGCCCACAAGATCATTCTCAAGGCGCCCGTGCTTCTGCCGGACAGTCACATGAACGACCTGCGGGTTTCCCTCTCGCATGGCGCGCAGGGAACGGTCTTCGTAACGGACTCATCCTTCGGGACGAAACCCGGGCTTGTGATCGTCGATGTGGCCACCCAGCAGGCGCGCCGGGTTCTGACAACGCATCCCGCCATCCTGCCGGAGACCGGCTTTCTGGCGATCGTGGAAGGGGAACCGCGCCGCTACATCCCCGCTCACCCGCAACTCGTATCCGGCGGGGTCGACGGCATTGCCCTGACAAAAGACGAAAAGCGTCTGTATTTCGCACCCCTGACCAGTCGGCGGCTCTACAGCCTGCCGGTGGATCTTCTGGCGGATCCGGCATCAGACGATGCGGTTCTGGCCCCCGCGATCCGCGACGAGGGCGAGAAGGGGGTCGCGGACGGTCTGGCTCTGGATGATCAGGACCGGCTTTATACGACGAATTACGAACATGACTGCATCCTGCGGCGCGATCAGGACGGCTCGTTCAAAATGATGCTCCGTGATCCCCGGGCTCTGTCTCCGGACGGGATCTTTGCGACAGCGGATCATGTCTATTGCACGTTCGGGCAGTGGAACCGCCTCGCATCATTCAACGAGGGGACCGATCGCAGGGTCACACCCTATCTTCTGATCCGCTTTCCGATCGAACGGCCGCAGCCTTACAACGCCCTGCCGCAGGGGCAGAAAACCTGACCCCGGATACGAAAAAGCCCCGATGGAGTCATCCACCGGGGCTTTCTGCAGCTTCTTTGTAGAAGTTTTGCTTCAGGCCGTCGTAGAGGGCGCCTGACCGTCCGGCGTGTGCTTATCCACGGCGGCGGGAAGAAGCTGTGCCAGTGCCGGCAGGATCGTGTTGGCGGGCAGACCCGTCTTGCTGACGATCATCTGGATCTGCTGATCCGTCAGGAGGCTGCGCAGTTCATCCGCCGTGATGGGCAGGTTCTCGCCATTACCGATCCAGGAATGGATCTTGTCCGTCAGGCCAGCGCTCTGGGCCTGACTGATGAGCATGTTCAGGCCATCTCCCTTGAGGAAATCGCCAATGCTGCCGCCAAACTTTTCGCCCAGCTGTCCACCAATGGCGCCGACAGCCTGGTTCATGAGGTTTCCGAGAAAGCCGCTCATCCGTATTGTTCCGTCTCTTGCAGATGCGGCATCAGGGCCGCAGCCGGTATCTCTAAAACTGGGTTGTGTCCGGAAGGCTCCGGATCACGAACCCCGCTTGCCGCTGAGTTCCTGTGGAACCTCGACGTCGATTTCGAGCATGGAGCAGCCGCTGCCACGGTCGACCTTGATCTGGACCTTGTCCTGATCAACGGCGACATGGCGGGCGATCACTTCCATGATCTCCTTGTGAAGCTGGCGGATCAGATCGGACTCACCGGCCTCACCCGCACCGCGCTCATGCGCAAGCAGGATCTGCAGACGGTCCTTGGCGACGCTGCTGGACTGCTGTCGCCGGGCGAAGATGTTTGAGAGAAAACTCATGAACTCATGCGTCCCTCTTGAAGAGCCAGTCAAAGAAACCGCGTTTCTCGACTGGAACCGAGACCTCGAGCTTCTCGCCGCTCAGGCGACGGGCGGCTTCGAAATAGGCGCGGGCAGGAAGGCTCGTAGGCGCGGCAAGCGTCACGGGAGCGCCGACATTGGAGGATTTCAGCACATCCTCGCTTTCCGGAACGATGCCGAGCAGCGGAATGGAGAGGATCTCAAGGACGTCCTCAACGCTCAGCATTTCCTTGCGGGCAGCGCGAGCCGGGTCGTAACGGGTCAGAAGCAGATGCTTGTCGACCTTCTCCCCCCGTTCGGCCTTCTGGGTCTTGCTGTCGAGCAGGCCGATGATCCGGTCGGAGTCACGCACCGAGCTGACTTCGGGATTGGTCACGATCACGGCCATGTCGGCGTGATACATGGCGAGCTGTGCGCCACGCTCGATGCCAGCCGGGCTGTCGCAGATGACCCAGTCGAACTTCTCGCGAAGCTCGTCCATGACGCGGGCAACGCCCTCGGATGTCAGGGCATCTTTATCGCGGGTCTGGGATGCCGGGAGGATGGACAGCGTTTCACAGCGCTTGTCGCGGATCAGGGCCTGTGACAGGCGGGCATCGCCCTGCACGACATTGATCAGATCGAACACGACCCGGCGCTCGGCGCCCATGACCAGGTCAAGGTTCCGAAGACCGACATCGAAATCAACCACCACCACATTCTGCCCGCTCTGAGCGAGAGCGGCGCCGAGCGCGGCGGTCGATGTCGTCTTGCCGACGCCACCCTTGCCGGAAGTGACAACCAGAACCTTGGCCATGAATACTCCAAAATAACGTCTTTGCGGTCTGCGGTTGCCTGTAACGAAGGACCGCAACCGGTTTTCTCATTCTATGAAAGTTTTATACCCCGCGGCAACCGGCGAATAGGGGTGCTTTCATGGCAGCGGCACTCAATTTACAGTTCCCGTTATGCCAGCAGGGGCAGGACACGGACCCGGTCTTCGTCCAGGGCTGCCTGTGCGGCCTGACCCAGGATGGCAGGATCGATGTCTTCCGTGACGGCGTAATACCCGTCGAGCGCCAGCAGTTCGGCCAGCATCCGGCTGGCAAAAATGCGGCTCTGGGATTGTCCCCCGACCCCGGCGATCGCCCGGCCGCGTAACGTTCCGTACACATGGATGGAGCCAGCAGCCACGATTTCCGCGCCAGACGAGACGGATCCAAGAATAATTACATCGCCCTGCATGTGCTGGATGCTCTGACCGGAACGGACATGCTGGTCGATGATCAGCGTCCCGCCCCCCGAGACCGGGCCCGCTGCACTGACAGCAGGGTCTTCCGGAATCTCGACTTCTCCCGCCGGACGGCCGCCATCCAGCGTTTCCGGCCAGTCCCAGTGCGCAACCACCGGCCAGTGACGGCTCCCGCCCTCAATACCGATGATCCGGACACCACGGCCGCGGATATCATCCAGCAGCGTTGCCAGACCCGGCGTGGTTTCGTTGAGGAGACCGAGGTCCAGGATGACTGGTTTTCCTGTGAAGAGGCCGCCCGAGCGGGCGATCTGATAGTCGAGGCCTTCCAGCCAGAGGGGGAGGGGGGCCTCTGGAGACAGGACGAGCGCCAGGAAGGAGCGGCCGCGCGCACGGATGCGCATGGGGGTGTGCGAAGAGGTAGTGGAAACGGGATCGGGCATCGTGAAAATCGTCGGACCTGTGTCGGGCAGTCGGTGAGGCTCTTGTGAGCGGGTATCGGCTGACTTAGAAAGTGGCAATGCGTATCCTGCATCACCTTCCACTTTCTCCGCAATGCCGTCTTGTGAGGCTCGCCCTCAGCGAGAAGCGACTCCCGTTTGAACTCGTCGTCGAGCGGGTCTGGGAACAGCGCGAGGAATTCCTGCATCTCAATCCCGCGGGCGAGGTTCCCGTTCTGGTTGAGGAAAATGGTCTGGCCGTACCAGGCGGGCGTGTCATCTGCGAATATCTCGAAGACGCCTATCCTGACACGCCGCTTCTGGGGCGCACCTTCGCCGACCGCGTCGAGACGCGACGGCTCGTGGACTGGTTCGAGACCCGGTTCGCACAGGAGGTCACTCGCAACCTGCTCGGCGAAAAGGTGGACAAGCGCCAGTTCGGGCGCGGTCACCCTGACGGCAATGCGCTGCGGGCCGGCTATGCGAACATGCGCTTTCACCTCGATTATATCGGCTGGCTGGCAGAAACGCGGTCCTGGCTGGCGGGGCCTGCACTGTCGCTCGCGGATTTCGCGGCTGCGGCCCATCTTTCGGCGCTGGATTTCATTGGAGACGTGAACTGGTCCAAGGCACCTGCCGCGAAGGACTGGTATGCGCGGGTGAAGTCGCGGCCCTGTTTCCGAGGGCTGCTGTCTGACAAGGTCAGTGGCATCACGCCGCCGGCGCATTACGCCAATCTGGATTTCTGAGAACCGCCATGATGAACCCCGATGTGATTGTGCTCGGAGCTGGTGCAGCGGGGCTGATGGCTGCGGCGACGGCCGGTCAGAACGGGGCGCGGGTCCTTGTTCTGGATCACGGGCCGGAGCCGGGGCGCAAGATCCTGATTTCGGGCGGCGGCCGGTGTAATTTCACGCATCTCGAGACCGGCCCCAACTGCTTCATCTCGCAGAACCGCCATTTCGCGCGCTCCGCACTGGCGCGATACACGCCGCAGGATTTTCTCAAGCTGGTGAACCGTTACGGCATTGCCTGGCATGAGAAGGCGCGGGGGCAGCTCTTCTGCGATGGCTCGGCCGGGCAGATCGTGGACATGCTGGTGTCGGAGTGCCGGACCGCCGGATGTGAGCTTCGGATGCAGACCCGCATTCTGGATGTACGGCAGGCGGAGCACGGCTTCATCGTCGTCACGGATGGGGGCGAGATCCGGACCGGGGCAGTGATCCTCGCGACGGGCGGCCTGTCCATTCCCAAGCTCGGAGCGTCCGACCTGTCGCTGCGGCTGGCGCGGAAATTCGGTCTGCGGATTGTGCCGCCGGCCCCGTCGCTCGTACCGCTGGTTCTGGCGGATGCCGATCCGGAGCTTGCTGGCGTGTCATTGCCGATCGTGGCGCGCGTGGGCAAGAAGGGCCCGCGGTTTGAAGACGGAATGGTCTTCACCCATCGTGGCGTGTCCGGCCCGGCGATCCTGCAGATTTCGTCCTATCTTGAAGCCGGGGATGCGGCGCAGATTGATCTGCTGCCGGGGCAGAATGCGCTGAATGTGTTGCTGAAGGTCAAGAAAGACCGTCCGAAAGCCCTGCCGCCGAGTCTGCTGGAAGCACTGCCCCAGCGACTGGCCCGTGTTCTGGCGGCCGGGCTCGGGGACACGATGCTGGCGAACCAGCCGGACCGGGCGATCAAGGCACTGGCCGAGCGCGTGTCGAACTGGCAGCTTCGCCCCGCCGGGACGGAAGGTTACGCCAAGGCGGAAGTCATGCGCGGTGGCATCGATACGCGGGACCTGTCGTCCCAGACGCTGGAGGGCCGTGATATTCCGGGGCTTTATGCGATCGGGGAAGCCGTGGATGTAACGGGCTGGCTGGGCGGGCACAATTTCCAGTGGGCCTGGGCAAGTGGCGTTGCGGCGGGGCAGGCTGCTGCCGGGCATCGCTAGACGCTCTTTGCCACAGGATTGCCATTCTCGCATCCGATCACGTGGCAACCGGTGAGGCGGCGATCCGTTTCCGCTTCTCCGAACCCTGGTTTTCTGCAACTGGCCCACAAGGACACAACCAAGATGCCTCGTTCCGTTTTTCGTCATGCTCTGCGTGCTGCTGCCGGCCTGTCCCTGCTGGGGCTGGGGGCCTGTGTCGGGACAGCGGCGTCCGGTCCGGTTGCGCCGGGAACGCCCATCGCGGGGTATGGCTATACCTGCAAGGCCGGGATCTACACCTGCAAAATGCCGACGCAGGTTCCGCTGGGGGCACCGTGCTCCTGTCCGGGACTGGGAGCTGCGTCTTACGGCAATATCCATCAGCCGTAAGCGGTACGGCATTGGCCGTATTGCGCTGAGCGGGTAGGACTGCGCCATGCAGGAGGGTTTTTCCGGAATGGCGCAGTTTCTTCCCTGGATCGTGGCGGCGGTGGGGCTGCTGGTTGCGCTTGTGGCCGTCCTGCGGGGCGGCAATGGCAGCGGCCGTTTCGAGCGTCTGCTTGAGCGTGAGGCGCAGGAACGGGCGCAGGATGTCGAATATCACCGGGCGCATCTGTCGGAAGTCGAACGTGTCCTGTCCGGGCGGCTGGATCAGTTCCGGCTGGAGACCAGCGAGCGTCTGAGCACGCTGGCGCGAAATCTGGGGCAGGATCAGGCGGAAGGGCGGCTCCTGCTGTCCGATGCGCTGCGGGAGATGGCGCAGAGCCAGAACGAGCAGATCGAGCGGATCCGCGCGACCGTAAACGAACAGCTCCATGGCGCGGTCGAAAAGCAGATGCAGACCAGCTTCCAGCGCGTGGTCGAACAGTTCAGCGCCATGCAGAAAGCCTTGGGCGAGGTCACGAGTGTGACGGCGCAGATTGGCGATCTGAAGCGGCTGTTTTCGAATGTGAAGACACGCGGTGGCTGGGGCGAAGCGCAGTGCCGGGCCATTCTGGACGATATTCTCCCCGAAGGCAGTTACGACACGAATTTCCGCCTCGGGACAGCAGGCGAGAATGTGGAATTCGCGGTGAAGATGCCGGTGCGCGGAACGGAAACGCCGCCGCGCCTTGCGATCGACAGCAAGTTCCCGACCGAAGCCTATGAACGGCTGCTGAATGCCGCGGAAGCGGGAGACGCGCTGGCCGAACGTCAGGCCCGGCGGGAGCTTGAAAACGTTATCCGGTTCGAAGCGAAGAAAATCGCGTCCAAATACATCCTGCCGCCGGTGACGGTCGAATTTGCCGTGCTGTATCTGCCGACGGACGGGCTTTATGCCGAAATCGCCCGGATGCCCGGCGTGATTGACGAGATCGGCCGGCTGTACCGGGTCATGGTGATGGGACCGTCGCTTCTGCCAGCCATGCTGCGGACCGTGCATCTGGGATATGTCACGCTGACGCTCGAAGAGCGGACAGAGGCGATTGCCGGGCTTCTCGGGGCGACGCGGCAGGAAATGCTGCGGATGGATCAGGTTCTGGAAAAGCTGCATCGCAATGCGGGTACGATGGGGAATACGATCGAGGAAGCCCGGCGTCGCACCCGTGTGCTTGGACGCAGGTTGCGGGCGCTGGACGGCACGGCGGACGAGATGGAAGAGGCGCTGGACGAGACGTCCCTGTCCTGAGGCACGGCACCTTTAAGACCGATTTTAATTGGATGACATGGGACGCTGCCCCATGTGAAGATCATGAGCATGACGTCCGCACATGAATCCGGGGCGCCTGAGCGCCTTCCCGAACCTTCCCCCCGGCTTCTGCTGATCGAGGATGACGACAGCATTGCGGCCGAGGTCGCGGAGGAACTGACGACGCGCGGCTATGACGTAACGCGCGCTGCAACAGGCGTTGAGGGGCTGGACCATGCCTGTGCCGGGCAGTTCGATCTCATGATCGTGGACCGCATGTTGCCGGAGCTGGACGGGCTGACCGTTATTGAAAGCGTCCGGGCCCAGCGGATCAACATTCCCGTTCTTGTGCTCTCCGCGCTTTCGGCGGTGGATGATCGTGTGAGTGGCCTCAAGGCGGGCGGAGACGATTATCTGACCAAGCCCTTTGCCATGGAAGAACTGGCGGCCCGTCTGGAAGCGCTTCTGCGCCGTCCGACGGACAGTCGCGTGACGATGCTTAGGGTCGGGCCACTTGAAATGGATCTGATCGAGCGCCGGGTGTTCCGCAACGGGCAGGAGATTGATCTGCTCCCGCGTGAGTTCCGCCTGCTGGAATACATGATGCGCCGCCCCGACACCGTGCTGACGCGTACCATGCTGCTTGAAGATGTGTGGAACTACCGGTTCGTTCCGCAAACGAACCTGGTGGACGTCCATATCGGGAAGCTGCGTCGCAAGATCGACGTGCCCGGCGAGCCGCTGCTCATTCACAGCATTCGCGGTGCCGGGTTCAGTCTGCGTGTCCCGGGCTGACCTGCGCCTTTCCGGACTCTTCCGGGCTGATCTTTTCCGAACGGCCACGTTCCGGCTGACACTGGCCTTTGTCGTGGCGATCATCGCGGGGATGGCGCTGCAGTTCGGGCTCGTTTACGGCCAGATGAGCGGATACGAGCAACAGCGCTCGACCGATCTGCTCCAGCGTGAGGCGGCGCTGCTGGTTCACGAAACACCGGCCCAGCTTGAATATGAAGTCCGCGAGCGCAGCAAGACCGATCTGCGCGTGATCCTCAACGGGGCGGCCCTGTTCGACATGAGCCGCAACCGGATTGCGGGTGACATCAAGAAATGGCCGGTCGGGCTTGAGGTCTCTCCCAGGACGCAGCGTCTGTGGGATGCCCCGCCGGGAGATACGCCCTACGAAATGCGGTATCTGGCCGTCGAGGTCGAGGGGACGAACGGCAACCGCGACCGCATTCTCGTTCTGGCCCGCTCGCTGCATATGGCGAACGAACTGCGTTACATCACCAAGCGTGCAGCGCTGATGTCTGTCGTCCCGGTTGTGGCATTTGCCCTGATGGCCGGGATTTTCCTGAGCCATCGTGCGCTGGGACGGATCAAGGACATGCATGAGGCGATCGACCGCATCATGGATGGTGATCTGCACGAACGTCTGCCGACCGGTCGCGAGCGCGACGACATCGAGCGGCTGGCGGTTTCGGTCAACCGCATGCTGGACCGGCTGGAGCATCTGCTTGATGAGATCCGGGATGTGGGCAATGACATCGCCCATGATCTGCGGACCCCTCTGGCGCGGGTGAAGGCCCGGCTGGAGCGTGTTTCGGCCATCACGAATGATCCGGCTGCGCTTCAGGGTGCGATCGAGCGGGCGGCTTTGGATCTGGAACAGTGTTTTTCCGTCATTACGGCCCTGCTGCGGATTGGCGAAATCGAGAACGGTCGCCGCCGGGCGGGATTTGCCATGCTGGATCTGCGTGAACTGCTGGCGGGCGTGGTGGATCTGTACGAACCCATCGCCGAGACCGAAGGTGTGACGCTTCGGGTGGTGGATTCGGTGGAATCGGTTCCGTTGTTCGGAGACAAGGATCTGCTGAACGAGGTTCTCGCCAATCTTGTGGACAACGCAATCAAGTTTACGCCCGCTCCCGGAACGGTCGAACTGAGCGCGGGGCAGGGGGCTGGTGGCGCATGCTGGCTTCGTGTCGCGGATACGGGGATCGGCATTGCGGAGGATGAGCGCAAGGCCGTCATGGGGCGGTTCTACCGCTCGGACAAAAGCCGCCATGTTCCGGGAAGCGGGCTGGGACTGAGCCTGGTATCGGCCATTCTGCGACTGCACGGGGCGTCCGTGGATATCGTGGCAGCCCGGCCTGGCAACGCATTACCTGGAGCAGTTTTCACCATTCATTTCGCGGCGCCTGCGTCCGTCTGAGGACGGTGCAATGTGTCTTACTGTGTCAAAGTTTGCCGTGTGTCTTGATATTTAAACAGAATTTTCCTTGTCGTCTGAGTCCCGATGGATATGACTCGGATCAATTTGCAAGGGGACACCCGTTGAGAATGACCGGACCAGGAAGAGCCCGCAGGGGTAGTCTGACCGCATGAATGCCATCGTCGTTACCGCGCTGAAGCGGCCTTATACTTTCGTTGTTCTGTCAATCATGATCCTGATCTTCGGGGTCAGGGCCATTGTTTCTACGCCGACGGACGTCTTTCCCTCGATCAAAATTCCGATTGTGGCTGTCATCTGGTCCTATACGGGCCTGATGCCTGAGGACATGTCCGGGCGTATTGTCTATTATTACGAGCGTGCTCTGACAGCGACTGTCAGCAATGTCGAGCACATTGAAAGTTCGTCCTATTACGGGCGCGGCATCGTGAAGATATTCTTCCAGCCCGGAACCAATACCGCCGTTGCGCAAACGCAGATTACGTCCGTCTCCCAGACAGTTATCAAGCAGTTGCCAACGGGTTCGACGCCGCCGCTAATTCTGGCCATGGACGCATCTTCTGTTCCAGTTCTGACGCTTCAGGTCAATAATCCGAAGATGTCAGGGTCGGAAATCTATAATATGGCTTCGAACCTGATCCGGCCGGAACTGATTTCTGTTCCGGGGGCCGCGATCCCTAACCCCTATGGTGGTCTGGCTCCGGACATCATGGTGGATATCGATCCGATCAAGCTTCTGGCGCATAGACTGTCGCCGGAAGATGTTGCAGCGGCGCTTAACCGTCAGAATATCGTGCTTCCTGCGGGCGATCAGCGGATCGGTCAGCTGGACTGGATGGTGAAGACGAACTCGACCCCCCTTGATCTCTCGGTTTTCAACAGGATGCCGATCAAGCAGGTTGGTAATTCCGTGATCTATCTCCGGGATGTCGCCTGGGTGCATCGTGGTGGTCCACCACAAATGAACGCCGTGCTTGTGAAAGGGCAGCAGGCGGTGCTGATCGTCATCCTCAAGAGTGGCGATGCGTCCACGCTGTCTGTCGTGAGCGGGATCAAGAAGCTCCTGCCGCAGGTCGGGACGACGCTGCCAGCCGGGACGACGATGAATGTCCTGACCGATGCGTCGAGCTTCGTGAAGGAATCGGTCGTGGACGTGGTGCGTGAAATGATCACCGCCGCCATCCTGACCAGTCTGACGGTCATGCTGTTCCTGGGCTCGTGGCGCTCGACCGTGATCGTGGCGACGTCCATTCCACTGGCCATGTTGTGCTCGATCATCGGGCTGAGCATTGCAGGGCAGTCCATCAACGTGATGACGCTGGGCGGTCTGGCGCTGGCCGTTGGTATTCTCGTGGATGACGCGACCGTCATGATCGAGAACATCGATGCGCATCTCGAGACCGGCAAGGAACTCGAAGACGCCATCATCGATGCAGCGAACCAGATCGTCATTCCAACCTTTGTGTCCACGACCTGTATCTGCATCGTGTGGCTGCCGCTGTTCGAACTGACGGGCATTTCCGGCTGGCTGTTCATGCCGATGGCCGAAGCCATCATCTTTGCCATGATCGCATCCTTCATCCTGTCGCGGACACTGGTGCCGACCATGGCGAACTGGATGCTGGCAGCACAGGTGCGGATGCATCGCGATCCCGAATGGCACAATCGCAAGCTCAGCATTTTCGGGCGTTTCCAGCGGGGCTTCGAGGCACGTTTCACCAGCTTCCGTGAGCATTACAAGACGATCCTCGAGACCCTGATCTCGATCCGCGGGCGCTTCGTGACACTGTTCCTGCTGGCAGCCATCTCATCCATGGCGCTGCTGCTGTTCATCGGGCAGGACTTCTTTCCCGAGATCAAGTCGGGGACGCTGCAGATGCACATGCGCGCGCCCATCGGCAGCCGGCTGGAAGAAACCGGCAAGATCGCCGGGCTGGCAGAGCGCCGGATCCGCAGTCTGCTGCCGGGGCAGGTGGTCAATGTCGTGCATAACTGCGGCCTGCCGTTCAGTCAGCTGAACCAGGCGATGATTCCGTCTCCGACCGTCGGCTCGCAGGATTGCGACATCACCATCCAGCTGCGCAATTCCGAAAGCCCGATCCCGGAATATCGCCGCACGCTCCGCAAGGGACTGACGAACGACTTCCCGGGCACGGTCTTTACGTTCCAGCCGGGTGATCTGACAGCCAAGATCCTGAACTTCGGTCTGCCGTCACCGATCGACGTACAGGTTGTCGGGCGTGATCTGAGCGGAAACTTCAAATTTGCCACACGGCTGGCCAAGAAGCTCCGTCACATCCCGGGCATTGCCGATGTCTCCATTCAGGAGCCGATGACGCAGCCGACCATCATGGTCAACAACCGCCGAAGCTTTGCACTGGGAACGGGCATCACCGAACGTGACGTGGCCCTGAACGCGCTTGTCACGCTCTCCGGCAGTGGTCAGGTGGGGCAGACCTATTATCTGAATGCCCAGGGCACGTCACAGCTGATCGATGTGCAGACACCGGCGAACTATCTGCAGACCATGAACGATCTGGAAATCCTCCCGATCGACAAGGGAGACGGCAATCCGACCAATCAGACGCCGCAGCTTCTGGGTGGACTGAGTGAGCTGGTCCAGACTGGGACGCCGGCGGAGGTTGCGCATTACAACATCATGCCGGTCTTCGACATCTATGCTGCGCCGGAAGACATGGATCTGGGGACCGTCTCGCGGGCGGTGAACCGGATTGTCGATCAGGAGCGCAAGCTTCTGCCGCATGGTTCGAGCCTTGTGGTCCGCGGTCAGGCCGTGACGATGAACGATGCGTATGTGCAGCTGGTCGGCGGGCTCGCGCTGTCGATCGTGCTGGTTTACCTGATCATCGTCGTGAACTTTCAGTCCTGGCTTGATCCGTTCGTCATCATCACGGCCCTGCCGGGCGCGCTGGGTGGCATCTCGTGGAGCCTGTTCCTGACGCATACCTCAATGTCAGTGCCGGCGCTGACGGGTGCGATCATGTGCATGGGTACGGCCACGGCCAACGCCATCCTTGTGGTGTCCTTCGCCCGTGAACGAATGGACCATCATGGCGATGCCATCACAGCGGCACTGGAAGCGGGTTACGAACGTATCCGCCCGGTTCTGATGACGGCGCTGGCCATGATGATCGGCATGATTCCGATGTCCATCAGCAATTCCGACAATGCCCCGCTGGGCAAGGCGGTAATCGGTGGCCTGCTGGTTGCGACCGTTGCCACACTGCTGTTCGTCCCCTGCGTATTTGCCCTTATTCATTACAGGCGTCCTGCTGAGCCTGAAGGAGACCACGCGTGAGCCATTCTACGGATCAGGGGCACGTGCCTCCGACAAACCATCCGGCACGCACGGGGTCCGGAGCGCGGGGCAAGATCATCCTGCTGGTGGTGGTCCTGCTGGCAATCGCGCTGGCCGCCTGGGGCATCGTACAGCGGGGAACGCATTATCATTCCCTGACGGGTGCGACGGAAGATGCGGCCATTCCGCCCGTCACCCTGATTACACCGCAGCCGGGTCCGAAGACTCGGCAGGTGGATCTGCCGGCTAATCTTGCCGCCTGGTACGAGGCGCCGATCTACGCGCAGGTCTCGGGCTATGTGAAGATGTGGTACAAGGACTACGGCGCGCATGTGAAGCGCGGTGACGTGCTGGCGGAAATCAGCACGCCAAGCATTGATGCCCAGTTCGAAGCCGCCAAGGCGCATTACAACGTCATTCTGGCGCGCTACAATCTGGCCGTGATCACGACCCAGCGCTGGACGGCACTGAAGGGAACGCAGGCCGTGTCCCGTCAGGAAGTGGACGTGCAGGCCGCCAATGCTGCTGCCCAGAAAGCCGAACTCGAAGCCGCACGTCATGACGTGGACCGTTTTCAGGCTCTCGAGGACTTCAAGAAGATCGTCGCGCCCTTCGATGGCATCGTGACGTCGCGTCTGGTGAACGTGGGTGACTACGTGAATGCCGGGGGCGGGAACCTCAATTCACGCGGTACGGCCTCCGAGCTGTTCTCGGTCGCCGATGTGCACCGCATGCGTGTGTTTGTCTCCGTACCGCAGGACTTTGCAAGCGTCATCTCACCGAAGATCGAGGCCGAGCTGACGGTGCCGCAATATCCGGGAAGCCGCTTTAGGGCGACGTTCCTTGCAACGGCCAACGCCTTCAATGCCGCGACCCGTACGGTCACGACCGAGCTGACACTGGATAACGGCGATAACCTCCTGTGGCCGAACTCCTATGCGACGGCCCATATTTCGGCTCCGGGCAATCCGAACATCCTGATTCTGCCGGAAGGCGCGATCATCTTCCGGGCCGAAGGAAATCAGGTGGCCAAGGTCATCAACAACCATGCCCATCTGGTGAACGTGAAAGTCGGCATCAATTTCGGGACGACAGTTCAGGTGCTCAGCGGTATTACAAAAGACGACCGCGTGGTTGCCAACCCTACGGCTGATCTGCTGGAAGGGGACGAGGTCAAGATCGTCCCGACCACACCGGGATACAACACGCCGAGCAAGGCGCAGCAGGATGCCGATCAGCAGCCTGTCCGTCAGCATGATGCAAACCCTGAGGAGGCCGGATCTCGCTGATGAAACCGGAATGTTCCCAGTCATCTCCAGCCACCCCGGCCTCTTCCAGACGTAACCGCTCCAGGTGGCGAATCACGACGGCGCTGGCTGGCGTGCTCTCGATCGGGCTGGCTTCATGTGATCTGGCGCCGGAATATCATCCCCAGAAATTCCTCTATCCCGATGGCTGGGAAGGGAAGGGGCTGATGGTCAACGCACAGCCTGCGGATGGTGCTGTCCGCAGCGACTGGTGGACCATGTTCAACGATCCCATCCTTGACGGGCTCGAAAGGCGTATGCTGGCCGTCAATCCCGATCTGCAGGCGCAGGCGGAAGCCTTCACGCAGGCTCGTGACGTGGCCCGGGAGACGGAAAGCCGTCTGTATCCGCAGGTCACCGGTGCGGCTCACATGAGCGACAACAAGGGCTCCGTGGGTCGGCTGTATAACAACCCGGCCCGCAGCAGCAGCCTCGTCTATGAGTCCAATCAGGCTTACAGCGGCGCTGCGACCTGGGAGCCGGATTTCTGGGATTCGATCCGCAACACCACGCGGATGCAGAAAAACCTCGCACAGGCTTCGGCTGGTCAGTATGCGCTCGCACGACTGAGCCTGGAGGCCGAACTGGCGTCAGACTACATCGCGCTGCGCGGACTGGATGCGCAGAATGCGGTCTATGATGACTCCATCCGCTACTTCCATGCTGCGGTTGAAATCACCGAACTGCGTCAGGCGGGGTCGATCGGTGCGGGTCTCGATGTCTCGCGTGCGGAGACGCAGCTTTATTCGGCACAGGCCGGAAAGAGCAATCTGATCGCCCGGCGTAATGTCATGGAACATGCGATCGCGGTTCTGCTGAACACGGCTCCCGCAGGTTTCCATATTGCGCCCGTCAAGGACGTGAAGATGCATTTCGGGGTCGTGAAGATCGACGCCGGACTGCCTGCCTCCCTGCTTGAGCGCCGCCCGGATATCGCAATCGCCGAGCGCCAGATGGCCGCGTCAGCCCGTGCGATCGGCGTGTCACGCGCCGCGTTCTACCCGCATATCACCTTCAGCGCTGAGGGTGGGTTCGAAGACGGCGGGTTCGATCTCGCCAGCATTTCCCGGGCGTTCTGGAAGATTGCGGTTCAGGCGGTTGAACCGGCCTTTACGGGCGGCCTGCGGCGTGCGGCTCTGCAGCGGTCCTGGTCTCAGTACCGGGAAATGGTGGACAACTACCGCTCAGTGGTCCTTTCGGCGTTTCAGGATGTCGAGGACGGTCTGACGCAGACAAGACAGTTCAAGATCGCACAGGACCAGCAGCAGAAAGCGGTGGACGCCGCGCTGCGGACGCAGAACATGACCATGGCGCTCTATACCGGTGGTCTGTCGAACTATCTTGATGCCCTCGTGGCCCAGCAGGATGCGCTTCAGGCGCGTCTCGCCGAGGTCGAGGTGCAGACGGCGCAGGTCCAGTCCTCCGTGCGTCTGGTTCGTGCCCTGGGTGGTGGCTGGAGCACTGCTGACCTGCCGGGTATCAAGCAGATCGATCCGTTCGGTCCGCTTCAGTATAACAATCTGCGGACGCCGAAGCCGGTCAATGGCATCGACAATCATGCCAAGCCGCTGGACAATGATCTGCGCGGTGATCAGGTGTCAGCGAATGTCCAGCAAGGCTTGACGGGACGGCCCTGACTGGTCTAGGGGTCCGCCTCACTTCGAACGCGGGAGGAGCTGGCATGGCCGACTCCGTTGAACCGCGGTTCGGGAACGACAAACAGGGGAGTCCCGGATATGGCCAAAAAAGTTGTTGGCTACATCAAGCTTCAGATCCCGGCTGGTAAAGCCAATCCTTCTCCGCCGGTTGGTCCGGCTCTGGGTCAGCGCGGCCTGAACATCATGCAGTTCTGCAAGGAGTTCAACGCCAAGACCCAGCAGCTCGAGCCCGGCATGCCGATCCCGGTGGTCATCACCGCCTATGCGGATCGCACGTTCTCCTTCATCACGAAGACGCCGCCGAACACGTACTTCCTGCTGAAGGCTGCCAAGATTTCCAAGGGCAGCCAGACGGTTGGCAAGTCCGCTGCGGTTGGTTCCGTGACGACGGCTCAGCTTCGCGAGATCGCTGAGACGAAGTTCAAGGACATGAACGCCAACGACATTGACGGTGCCGTGCGCATGCTCGCCGGTTCTGCCAAGTCGATGGGCCTGAACGTGGTGGAGGGCTGATATCATGGCCAAGAACAAGCGTCTGAACGCTGCTCGCGCAACCGTCGAGCGCAACAAGCCGTATGGTCTGTCCGAGGCTGTTGCTCTGGTAAAGAGCAATGCCAAGGCAAAGTTCGACGAGACCGTTGAGCTGTCGCTGAACCTCGGCATTGACCCGCGTCACGCCGACCAGATGGTCCGTGGTCTGCTCTCCCTGCCGAACGGCACGGGCAAGACCCTTCGCGTTGGCGTTTTCGCCCGCGGCCCGAAGGCTGAAGAAGCTCTGGCCGCCGGTGCGGAAGTCGTTGGTGCAGAAGATCTGGCTGAAAAGATCCAGGCTGGTGAAATCGATTTCGACCGCTGCATCGCAACGCCGGACATGATGGCTCTCGTGGGTCGTCTGGGTAAGATCCTCGGCCCGCGTGGCCTGATGCCGAACCCACGTCTCGGCACGGTGACCATGGACGTCAAGGGTGCCATCACGGCGGCCAAGTCCGGTCAGGTTGAGTATCGCGCCGAGAAGGCTGGTATCATCCACGCCGGCGTTGGCAAGGCTTCCTTCGACGAAGCTAAGCTCGTTGAGAACATCAACGCTCTGGTCGATGCCGTTCAGAAGGCTCGTCCGGCAGGTGCCAAGGGTACGTATCTGAAGAAGGCAGCCCTGTCTTCCACGATGGGCCCGGGCGTTCGCGTTGATGTTGCGAGCTTCGAAGCCTGATTGACAGGAGGTCTTCCTTCTGGGAAAGACCTCCACGAAATGACGTCATGCCTTCGGGTGTGATGGCTTAGGGGTGGCCCGCTTCGGCGGGCTGCTTCCGAACCTGTCCAAGACCGCACGTGGACCTTCGGGGCCTTAAGGATCTTTCGGGATCGCGGGCGTCAGACGGGGCGACAGTATTTTTGTGGCTCTGCTGCGATGTGCTGGGTTCGCTCACTTCTGTGGACAGGCGAGCGGGACTGCTTCGAAAGAGGCGGTCCCATGGGTAACCTGGTCCGGTGAAAGCCGGGCTGACGAGGAGACAGGTTTTGGACCGTACGGAAAAACGGGCCTTTGTTGAGTTCCTCGCCGATGTGTTTGGCAGCACGTCCATGGTTGTCGTCACCCAGAACAAGGGTCTGACGGTTGCCGATGTGACGGAACTGCGTCGACGCATTCGTGCGGCAGGGGCGACATACAAGGTTGCGAAGAACCGGCTGGCCAGCCGTGCTCTGGATGGGACCCAATTCGACGGCATCGCGCCGCTGCTCAAGGGACCGACCGCGCTTGCGTGGTCCGAAGACCCGGCAGCAGTGGCAAAGGTGATCGTCGAGTTCGCCAAGACGAACGACAAACTGGTGGTGCTTGGTGGTGCCCTCGGTTCCCAGACGCTTGGCGTCGATGGAATCAAGGCCCTTGCCGAGCTGCCGTCGCTGGACGAGCTGCGCGCAAAGCTGGTGGGTATGATCAATACCCCTGCCACGCGTATCGCAGGTGTTGTCCAGGCGCCGGCTGGCCAGCTTGCTCGCGTCTTTGGCGCCTATGCCAAGGCCGGCGAAGCAGAAGCCGCCTGAGAATGAAGGTCTGCGCTGCGGCGTAGGCTTGAACCTGATCAACAGTACATCATATTAGGATAAGACCATGGCCGATCTGGCAAAGATTGTTGAAGAGCTGTCCGCTCTGACCGTTCTGGAAGCTGCAGAACTCTCCAAGATGCTCGAAGAGAAGTGGGGCGTTTCCGCTGCTGCTCCGGTTGCAGTTGCTGCTGCTGCCGGTGGTGCTGCTGCTGCCCCTGCTGAAGAGCAGACCGAATTCACGGTTGTCCTGGCTGACGCCGGCGACAAGAAGATCAACGTGATTAAGGAAGTCCGTGGCATCACGGGTCTGGGTCTGAAGGAAGCCAAGGACCTGGTCGAAGGCGCACCGAAGACCGTCAAGGAAGGCGCGTCCAAGGACGAAGCTGCCAAGATCAAGAAGGCTCTTGAAGACGCCGGCGCCAAGGTTGAAGTCAAGTAATTCACTGACTTCAGGCTGTACCGTTCGCGGAGCAGCCTCTGCCTGGCAGACAGATGGGGCGGGGATCGCATGCGGTTCCCGCCCGATTTGCCGTTGGAGCAAAACGGGCGTATAGTGCGCGGCTCGCCACGTACTGAAATTTCATAATGACCGGTCGTTCCGGTCGTCCGCAATGCTGGGGCCAGATTCCCAGCGCCGTTTACGGGCGACTCGAAGGTCTGGTGCAGAGGGCAGAAGAGATGAACGCGATCACCAAATCGTTCACGGGACGCAAAAGGATCCGCAAAAGTTTCGGGCGTATTCCCGAAATTGCGCCGATGCCCAATTTGATCGACGTGCAGCGCGCCTCCTATGAGGCATTCCTGCAGATGAACGTGAACCCTGACAGTCGGCAGGATGCCGGGCTTCAGGAAGTCTTCCGTTCGGTTTTTCCGATCAACGATTTTGCGGGTCGCGGTCGTCTGGACTTCATGTCCTACGAATTCGAAGATCCGAAATATGACGTCGAAGAGTGCATTCAGCGCGGTCTGACCTATGCAGCGCCGCTGAAGGTCATTCTTCGTCTGACGACATGGGACATCGACGAGGATACGGGCTCGCGCTCGATCCACGACATGAAGGAGCAGCCGGTTTACATGGGCGACATGCCGCTCATGACCGATAACGGCACCTTCATCATCAATGGCACCGAGCGTGTCATCGTCTCGCAGATGCATCGTAGCCCGGGCGTGTTCTTTGATCACGACAAGGGCAAGACGCATTCTTCGGGCAAATACCTGTTCGCTGCCCGCGTCATTCCGTATCGTGGTTCCTGGCTCGATTTCGAGTTCGACGCCAAGGACCTGATCTATGTCCGTATCGACCGCAAGCGCAAGCTGCCGGTCACCACGCTTCTTTATGCGCTTGAAGGTGCAAACTACCTCGCGCAGCGTGAGCAGAAGATTGCAGACGGTGGTGATGTCGAGGGTCTCGATATCCGCGGCATGGATCAGGACGAAATCCTGTCCTACTTTTATGAGGCCGTGCCGTTCACCCGTCTGGGTGGCGAATGGGCGCGTCCGTTCGATCCGGATGCATTCCGTGGCCTGAAGCTGCTCAGCCCGCTGGTCGATGCTGATACGGGTGAAGTGGTCGCCGAGGCCGATGCCAAGCTGACCGCGCGTATGGTCCGCAAGATTGCGGAAAAGACCCGCGTCGTGCAGGTCGGTCGTCTCGATATCCTCGGACGCTTCTTGGCTTATGATCTCGTGAACGAGAACACGGGCGAGATCTACGGCGAAGCTGGCGAAGAGCTGACGGAAGACCGTCTGGCCGCGCTTGAGGAAATGGGGATCACGGAGCTTCCGCTGCTGTCCGTGGACGGTTCGCACGGCCCCTGGATCCGCAACACGCTGGCTGCCGACAAGAACAGCTGCCGTGATGAAGCGCTGATCGACATCTACCGCATCATGCGTCCGGGCGAGCCGCCGACCAAGGAAACGGCGGAAGCCATGTTCCATGGCCTGTTCTTCGATCAGGGCCGCTACGATCTCTCCGCAGTCGGCCGTGTTAAGATGAATATGCGTCTTGATGTGGATGCGCCGGATACCCTGCGCGTGCTGCGCAAGGAAGACATTCTGCGCACGATCAAGATCATGTGCGACCTGAAGGACGGGCGTGGCCAGATCGACGATATCGACAACCTTGGCAACCGTCGTGTCCGCTCTGTCGGCGAGCTGATGGAAAACCAGTATCGTGTTGGTCTGCTCCGTATGGAGCGTGCCATCCGCGAGCGTATGGGTTCCGTCGACATCGACACGGTCATGCCGCATGACCTCATCAACGCGAAGCCGGCTGCCGCTGCGGTCCGTGAGTTCTTCGGATCCTCGCAGCTCAGCCAGTTCATGGATCAGACGAACCCGCTTTCCGAAGTGACGCATAAGCGTCGTCTTTCGGCGCTTGGCCCGGGCGGTCTGACCCGTGAGCGTGCAGGCTTCGAAGTTCGTGACGTTCATCCGACGCATTACGGCCGTATCTGCCCGATCGAGACGCCGGAAGGCCCGAACATCGGTCTGATCAACTCGCTGTCGACCTATGCCAAGGTAAACAAGTATGGCTTCATCGAGACGCCGTATCGTCTGGTGGAAGAGGGTGTTCTTCAGGATGGCTGGAAATATCTTTCCGCCATGGAAGAAGAAAAGCTCGTCGTCGCTCAGGCTGATGCCAAGCAGAACGACCAGGGCCGCCTGACGGACGAACTCGTTTCCGTCCGTCGCTCAGGTGACTTCCGTGTCGTTCCGCCGGAGCAGGTCACGGCCTGTGACGTTTCGCCGAAGCAGCTTGTTTCTGTCGCCGCTGCGCTCATTCCGTTCCTTGAGAACGATGACGCCAACCGTGCACTGATGGGCGCGAACATGCAGCGTCAGGCTGTGCCGCTGGTGAAGGCTGATGCCCCGCTGGTCGGCACCGGCATGGAAGCTGCTGTTGCGCATGACTCGGGTGCCACCATCGTGGCCAAGCGCCGCGGTGTGGTTGACCAGATCGATGGTGCCCGTATCGTCGTCCGTGCAACAGATGAAGCCGGTGCCACGCAGGGTGTCGACATCTACCGTCTGCGCAAGTACATGCGCTCCAACCAGTCCACCTGCATCAACCAGCGTCCGCTGGTGAAGGTCGGTGACACGGTTCACGCTGGCGACATCATCGCCGACGGTCCGTCCACCGAGCTTGGCGAACTGGCTCTGGGTCGTAACGTGCTCGTCGCGTTCATGCCCTGGAACGGTTACAACTTCGAAGATTCCATCCTGATCTCCGAGCGTATTGCGCGTGATGACGTCTTCACTTCGATCCATATCGAAGAGTTCGAAGTCATGGCCCGCGATACGAAACTGGGTCAGGAAGAAATCACGCGTGATATTCCGAATGTCGGTGAGGAAGCCCTGCGCAACCTCGATGAAGCCGGTATCGTTTATGTCGGCGCCGAGGTGAACCCGGGTGACATTCTTGTTGGCAAGGTGACGCCGAAGGGTGAAAGCCCGATGACGCCGGAAGAGAAGCTTCTGCGCGCCATCTTCGGTGAAAAGGCCTCCGATGTCCGTGATACGTCCCTGAAGCTGCCGCCTGGCACGACGGGTACGATTGTCGACGTTCGCGTCTTCTCCCGCCGTGGCGTGGACAAAGACGAGCGTGCGATGGCCATCGAGCGCGCTGAAATCGAGCGTCTTACCAAGGACCGTGACGACGAGCGTGGCATTCAGGAGCGCAGCTTCTACAACCGTCTGCGTGAGCGTCTGGTTGGCCAGACGGCCGGTGCCGGCTTCAAGGGCATCCGTTCCGGCACGCCGATCACGGAAGAGGTTCTGGACGAGCATCATCGCGCAACCTGGGCCAGCATCACGGTCACGTCCGACGAAGTCATGGCGGAGCTTGAAAAGCTGCGTGGTGAGTTCAAGGAAGCGACCCGCCGGATCGATGCGCGTTTCGACAGCAAGGTCGAGAAGCTGCAGCGCGGTGACGAGCTGCCGCCTGGCGTGATGAAGATGGTCAAGGTCTTCGTTGCCGTGAAGCGCAAGCTTCAGCCGGGTGACAAGATGGCCGGTCGTCACGGTAACAAGGGTGTCGTCTCCCGCGTTGTTCCGGTCGAGGACATGCCGTTCCTTGAGAACGGCCAGGCCGTCGACATCGTGCTGAACCCGCTGGGTGTGCCGTCGCGCATGAACATCGGTCAGATCCTCGAGACCCATCTGGGCTGGGCCTGTGCCAATATCGGCGCAAGCATCGGCGATATGGTGGACGAGTATCAGCGGACCGGTGAGCGCAAGCAGGAACTGCTGGATCGCCTGCACGAAGTCTATGGCGATGTCATCTTCAACGAAGATGTGGCGACCCTGCCGAACGAGCAGCTGATCGAGCTTGCGAACAACCTTCGCAAGGGTCTGCCGATCGCAACGCCGGTGTTCGACGGCGCCTCCATCCCGGACATCGAAGAGATGCTCGAGAAGGCCGGTGTCAACAAGTCGGGCCAGTCGCAGCTGATCGATGGTCGTACGGGTGAGCCGTTCGAGCGTCAGACGACGGTTGGCTACATCTACATGCTGAAGCTGCATCACCTTGTCGATGACAAGATCCATGCCCGTTCGATCGGTCCTTACTCGCTCGTTACGCAGCAGCCGCTGGGTGGTAAAGCGCAGTTCGGTGGTCAGCGCTTTGGTGAAATGGAAGTGTGGGCCCTTGAGGCATATGGTGCAGCCTACACGCTGCAGGAAATGCTGACGGTGAAGTCGGATGACGTGTCCGGCCGTACCAAGGTCTACGAGGCAATCGTTCGCGAGCAGGACGATTTCGAAGCCGGCATTCCGGAGAGCTTCAACGTTCTGATCAAGGAACTGAAGTCGCTCGGCCTGAACGTCGAACTCGAGCAGAGCGGGCTTTAATTGCCCGCTCCCTCCTTCTCGCCACGGTTCATTTTTAAGGTGTCCGCGGGACGCCGCGGTACACATTGGGGTTTCGGCGCATGAACGAACTCATGAAGATCCTGGGTCAGACCGGCCAGTCGGTGACCTTCGACCAGATCAAGATCCAGCTCGCCTCCAGCGAGCAGGTGCGGTCGTGGTCTTACGGCGAAATCAAGAAGCCGGAGACCATCAACTACCGGACGTTCAAGCCTGAGCGTGACGGTCTGTTCTGTGCTCGTATCTTTGGTCCGATCAAGGATTACGAGTGCCTCTGCGGCAAGTACAAGCGGATGAAATTCCGCGGTATTGTCTGCGAAAAATGCGGTGTGGAAGTCACGCTGGCCAAGGTGCGCCGTGAGCGCATGGGCCATATCGAACTGGCTTCCCCGGTTGCACATATCTGGTTCCTGAAGTCCCTGCCGAGCCGCATCGCCACGATGCTGGATCTGCCGCTCAAGGACGTCGAGCCGGTTCTGTATTTCGAGAAGTTCCTGGTGCTCGACAAGGGCGTCTGTGAATCCGATCAGATCGATTCCTACAAGAACGGCAAGAAGCGCGACCAGTACCTGCTGGACGAAATCCGCTGCGAAGACCTGCTGGATGAATATCCGGATGCGGGCATCGACGTCGGAATTGGCGCGGAAGCCATCAAGCGCGCGCTGTCCAGCTATGACTGGGGTATTCCGAACGACCAGGAACGTGACCTGAGCCTCGCGGCAAAGGAAAAGGGCCTGCCGGATCCGTTCGACTATGACGCAGACGTCATGGAAGGCGATTCCGAGAAGACCATGATGCGCAAGAAGCTGCGCAAGGCGACTTCGGAAGCCGCGCGCAAGAAGCTCGTCAAGCGTCTGAAGCTGGTTGAAGCCTTCGTGGAAAGCGGTTCGCGTCCTGACTGGATGATCATGGACATCGTTCCGGTCATTCCGCCGGAACTGCGTCCGCTGGTGCCTCTGGATGGTGGCCGTTTTGCGACGTCCGATCTGAACGACCTGTACCGTCGCGTCATCAACCGTAACAACCGTCTGAAGCGGCTGATCGAGCTGCGTGCGCCGGACATCATTGTCCGCAACGAAAAGCGCATGCTGCAGGAAGCTGTTGACGCCCTGTTCGACAACGGCCGTCGTGGCCGTGCCATCACGGGTGCCAACAAGCGTCCGCTGAAGTCACTGTCCGACATGCTGAAGGGTAAGCAGGGCCGCTTCCGTCAGAACTTGCTCGGAAAGCGCGTCGACTATTCCGGCCGTTCGGTCATCGTGGTCGGTCCGGAACTGAAGCTGCATCAGTGCGGTCTTCCGAAGAAGATGGCGCTTGAGCTGTTCAAGCCGTTCATCTACTCGAAGCTCGAGAAGTACGGTCACGCCACCACCATCAAGGCTGCAAAGCGCATGGTGGAGAAGGAGCGTCCGGAAGTCTGGGATATCCTCGAAGAGGTGATCCGCGAGCACCCGGTCATGCTGAACCGTGCGCCGACGCTTCATCGTCTGGGTATCCAGGCGTTCGAGCCGACGCTGATCGAAGGCAAGGCCATCCAGCTTCATCCGCTGGTCTGCACTGCGTTCAATGCCGACTTCGACGGTGACCAGATGGCCGTTCACGTGCCGCTGTCGCTTGAAGCCCAGCTTGAAGCCCGCGTGCTGATGATGTCCACGAACAACATCCTCAGTCCCGCAAACGGCAAGCCGATCATCGTGCCGTCCCAGGATATCGTTCTTGGCCTGTATTATCTGAGCCTTGAGGTTCCGGAATACCGCGAGACGCCGGACGAGGCTGTCATCAAGGATGGCAAGGTCGTCACGGCTGCTCCGCCGGCCTATTCGGATGTCGCCGAAATCGAAAGCGCCATGCTTTCGGGTTCGCTGAAGCTGCATGACAAGATCCGTCTGCGCCTGCCGACGGTTGATGCGGATGGCAAGCCCGTGCGTCAGACGATCCTGACGACACCGGGTCGTGCCCTGATCGCGCAGATCCTGCCGAAGCATCAGGCCATTCCCTTCAGCCTGATCAACAAGCAGTTGACGAAGAAGAACGTGTCCGACGTAATCGACACGGTCTATCGTCACTGTGGTCAGAAAGAAGCGGTGATTTTCTGTGACCGTCTGATGGGACTTGGTTTCCGTCACGCAGCCCGTGCCGGCATTTCCTTCGGCAAGGATGACATGATCATTCCGGAAGCCAAGGCAACGCTGGTTGGCAAGACGTCGGAAGAGGTCAAGGAGTTCGAACAGCAGTATCAGGATGGTCTGATCACGGCTGGCGAGCGCTACAACAAGGTGGTTGATGCCTGGTCACGCTGCACGGATGAAGTCCAGGCCGCGATGCTTAAGGAAATCTCCAAGCAGGTCATTGGCAAGCCAACGAACTCGGTCTGGATGATGAGCCACTCCGGTGCCCGTGGGTCGCCGGCCCAGATGAAGCAGCTCGCCGGTATGCGCGGCCTGATGGTGAAGCCTTCGGGCGAGATCATCGAGCAGCCGATCATCGCGAACTTCAAGGAAGGCCTGTCGGTTCTCGATTACTTCACCTCCAGCCACGGTGCCCGTAAGGGTCTTGCGGATACGGCGCTGAAGACCGCGAACTCGGGTTACCTGACGCGTCGTCTTGTCGACGTGGCGCAGGACTGCATCATCGTCGAGCCGGATTGCGGCACGGAACGCGGTCTGACGGTCCGTGCGGTCATGGATAGCGGCGAAGTCGTCGCGTCTCTGTCCGAGCGTATCCTGGGTCGTACGCTGTCCAAGGACATCATGCATCCGGTTACGCAGGACGTGCTGCTGACACGCAATACGCTGATCGAGGAAGCCGAGGCTGAACTGATCGAGAAGGCGGGCGTGGAAAGCGTTGACATCCGTTCGGTCCTGACCTGTGACAGCCGCGTGGGCATCTGTGCTCACTGCTATGGTCGTGACCTCGCACGTGGTACGCCGGTCAACATTGGTGAAGCTGTGGGCGTTATCGCCGCTCAGTCCATCGGTGAGCCGGGTACCCAGCTGACGATGCGTACCTTCCATATTGGTGGTGCGGCAACGCGTGGCGCTGAGCAGTCCACGGTCGAAGCCTCCCGCGACGGTATCGTGACGATCAAGAACCGGAACGTTGTCGAGAATTCGCAGAAGGTTCTGGTTGTGATGTCGCGTAACTGCGAGATCCTGCTGACCGACGAGAACGGTGTGGAACGTGCCCGCTACCGTGTGCCTTACGGTGCGCGTCTGATGGTTTCAGAAGGCGAAGCGGTGACGCGGACCCAGAAGATGGCCGAGTGGGACCCGTACACCCTGCCGATCATCACCGAGCAAGCTGGTACCGTCGAGTATCTCGACCTGATCGACAGCATCACGCTCGTTGAACGCATGGATGAAGTCACGGGTCTGAGTTCGAAGGTCGTCGTCGACTACAAGCAGGCAGCCAAGGGTGTGGATCTACGTCCGCGCCTGCAGCTCAAGGATGCTTCCGGCAACGTCGTCAAGCTCGCCAATGGCAATGATGCCCGCTACTTCCTCTCTCCGGACAGTATTCTGTCGGTGGAGAACGGAGCAGAGGTCAATGCCGGCGACGTGCTGGCCCGTATTCCTCGCGAAGGGTCAAAGACGCGTGACATTACGGGTGGTCTGCCGCGTGTGGCAGAACTGTTCGAAGCGCGTCGTCCGAAGGATCATGCGATCATCGCCGAAGGTGAAGGCCGCATCGAATTCGGGAAGGACTACAAGTCCAAGCGCTGCGTTATCGTCAAGAACGACGATACGGGTGAAGAGACGCAGTACCTCATCCCGAAGGGCAAGCACGTTTCCGTTCAGGAAGGCGACTTTGTCCAGAAGGGCGATCCGCTGGTCGACGGTCCGCGCGTGCCGCATGACATTCTCAAGGTCATGGGTGTCGAAGCCCTGTCCGACTATCTCGTCAACGAGATCCAGGACGTCTATCGACTGCAGGGCGTGAAGATCAATGACAAGCACATCGAAGTCATTGTTCGTCAGATGCTGCAGAAGGTGGAAATCCTTGAGCCGGGTGATTCGACCTACCTGATCGGTGAGACGGTGGATCGTATCGAGTACGAAGGTGAGAACCAGCGTCTCATGGAGAACGGGGATACGCCTGCAAGGGCCATGCCGGTTCTGCAGGGCATCACCAAGGCGTCCCTGCAGACGCAGTCCTTCATCTCGGCGGCCTCCTTCCAGGAGACCACACGTGTCCTCACGGATGCGGCAACGTCGGGCAAGGTGGATACGCTCAACGGTCTGAAGGAGAACGTGATTGTCGGGCGTCTGATCCCGGCAGGAACGGGCAGCGTGATGAACCGCTTACGGGGCATTGCTGCAAGCCAGGACCGTCAGCGCGTTGGCGGAACATCTCCCGCAGCTGTGGAAGATGCCGCGGAATGAGGAACAGGGTCCCTGCTTTTAAACGGGGCAGGGATCCGTTCAGCCCGATTCCGCAAACTTTCAGTGCAGAATCGGGCCATTTCGGCTGAACCACTTGACTTGGCGTCGAACCCTTCGTAGGTTCCGCGCCCTCGGCTCCTGCCTTCCCGGAAGGCTGAAAAAGCCGACGAAGTTTAAAGAATCGCATGCGGTGCCGCTATTCTCTTCCGGGGGAAAATGCCAAGGCCGTACGCTAAAGAGAGAAGGGAACAGTTCAGGCTGTTTCCTTTTCACGATGTGGAAATGGCAGGCGGTCCTACCGCATGTCGGTTGGAACAAATGTCACGACAGAAACAGCAATGTTGCTGTCTGAAATAGGACAAGGATTGGGAAGGGCGCATGCCGACCATCAACCAGTTGATCGCGAACGGCCGTGAGCCGGCCGCAAAGCGGAACAAGGTCCCCGCACTGCAGGGCTGCCCGCAGAAGCGCGGCGTTTGCACGCGTGTGTATACCGTAACGCCGAAGAAGCCGAACTCCGCTCTGCGTAAGGTCGCCAAGGTGCGTCTGACCAACGGGTATGAGGTCGTGAGCTACATTCCGGGTGAAGGCCACAACCTTCAGGAACACAGTGTTGTTCTGATCCGTGGTGGCCGCGTGAAGGATCTTCCTGGCGTCCGTTATCACATCCTGCGTGGTGTGCTTGATACACAGGGTCTCGCCAAGCGTCGTCAGCGTCGTTCGCTGTATGGCGCGAAGCGTCCGAAGTAAGAGGTATTTGGAATGAGTCGCCGTCACCGCGCTGTAAAGCGCGAGATCCTTCCCGATCCGAAGTTCGGAGACGTCGTCATCACGCGCTTCATGAATGCGCTGATGTATGATGGTAAGAAATCCACTGCCGAAGGCATCGTTTACGGTGCTCTCGAAGTCATGCGCCGTCGCGGCGGCACGACTGCAGATCCGGTGGCCATGTTCCACTCGGCTCTGGACAACGTGAAGCCTGCGGTTGAAGTCCGCTCGCGTCGCGTCGGTGGCGCAACCTATCAGGTTCCGGTTGAAGTCCGCGCCGAGCGCCGTCAGGCTCTCGCGATCCGCTGGCTGATCGATGCCTCCCGCAAGCGTGGCGAGAACACGATGCAGGAGCGTCTGTCCAACGAACTGATGGATGCGGTCAACAACCGTGGCTCCGCTGTCAAGAAGCGCGAAGACACGCACCGCATGGCTGAAGCCAACAAGGCATTCAGCCACTATCGCTGGTAATCAGAACCGGTTAAAGGGCTTCCGGCAGTGTGTCGATCTCAGGATCATGCACTGACTGGTTTGAACTTTCAGTCTTACTCCCGTTCCAGGTGGAGCGGGGTTTTGGAGAAAGACGATGGCAAAGGCTAAATTCGAGCGGACGAAGCCGCACTGCAACATCGGCACCATCGGTCACGTCGATCACGGCAAGACCTCGCTGACTGCTGCAATCACCAAGACGCTGGCTAAGACCGGCGGCGCCACCTACAGCGCGTACGACCAGATCGACAAGGCTCCGGAAGAGCGCGCCCGTGGTATCACCATTTCCACGGCTCACGTTGAGTACGAGACGGCTGACCGTCACTATGCTCACGTCGACTGCCCGGGCCATGCTGACTACGTGAAGAACATGATCACGGGTGCAGCTCAGATGGACGGCGCGATCCTCGTCGTGTCCGCTGCTGATGGTCCGATGCCGCAGACCCGCGAGCACATCCTGCTTGCCCGTCAGGTTGGCGTGCCGGCACTGGTCGTGTTCCTGAACAAGGTTGACCAGGTTGACGATCCGGAGCTGCTCGAGCTCGTGGAAATGGAAGTTCGTGAGCTTCTGTCTTCCTACCAGTTCCCGGGCGACGATATCCCCATCGTCAAGGGCTCCGCTCTTGTGACGCTGGAAGATGGCGACCCGTCCATTGGTGAAGACCGCGTTCTTGAACTGATGACGCAGGTTGACGCCTACATCCCGCAGCCGGAGCGTCCGGTTGACCGTCCGTTCCTGATGCCGATCGAAGACGTGTTCTCGATCTCGGGTCGTGGTACGGTTGTCACGGGTCGTGTCGAGCGTGGCGTTGTCAACGTGGGTGACGAAGTCGAAATCGTCGGCCTGAAGGACACCGTCAAGACGACCGTTACGGGCGTCGAGATGTTCCGCAAGCTGCTCGATCGCGGTGAAGCCGGTGACAACATTGGTGCGCTGGTTCGTGGCACGAAGCGTGAAGACGTCGAGCGTGGCCAGGTTCTGGCAAAGCCCGGCTCCATCACGCCGCACAAGAAGTTCAAGGCTGAGGCTTACATCCTCACGAAGGAAGAGGGTGGCCGTCACACGCCGTTCTTCACGAACTACCGCCCGCAGTTCTATTTCCGTACGACCGACGTCACGGGCGTCGTGACGCTGCCGGAAGGCACGGAAATGGTCATGCCGGGTGACAACGTTGCCATGGACGTGGAGCTGATCGCTCCGATCGCCATGGACGAAGGTCTGCGCTTCGCTATCCGCGAAGGTGGCCGTACCGTGGGTGCCGGTGTGGTTTCTTCCATCACCGCCTAAGTCCTGCGTTTAGCCGTTGGCTTTGACAGCCCCGGTCAGATTTTTTCTGACCGGGGTTCCCTTTCAGGGGCAATGGCAGTAGGACGACACCCGAATTTTTGAGTTGGACGAACAAGAACATGGACAACCAGAACATCCGCATTCGCCTTAAGGCGTACGATCATCGCGTGCTGGACAACAGCACCAAGGAGATCGTAAACACGGCGAAGCGTACGGGTGCGCGGGTTCGGGGTCCGATCCCGCTGCCGACGCATATCGAACGGTTCACGGTGAACCGCTCGCCACACGTGGATAAGAAAAGCCGCGAACAGTTCGAAATTCGGACTCACCGCCGGCTGCTCGACATTGTCGAGCCGACCCCGCAGACCGTGGACGCCCTCATGAAGCTCGACCTCGCCGCTGGCGTGGACGTCGAGATCAAACTCTAAGGTCCAGACGATGCGAACCGGATTGATTGCAAAGAAGCTGGGTATGACCCGGCTGTTTAAGGAAGATGGCACGCATGTGCCTGTGACGGTCCTTCACCTTGACAATGTCGAGGTTGTGGATGCCCGCACGAACGAGCGCGATGGCTATACCGCCATTCAGCTCGGACTTGGTAATGCCAAGGTGAAGAATGTCACCAAGGCAAACCGTGGCCATTTCGCCCGGACCAAGGTCGAGCCAAAGAAGCATCTGGCAGAGTTCCGCGTCTCTGAAGACGCCCTGCTGCAAGCTGGAACCAAGCTGTCCGCTGCTCACTTCGTTGTGGGACAGAAAGTTGACGTCACGGGCCAGAGCAAGGGTAAGGGTTTTGCGGGTGTTATGAAGCGTCATAACTTCGCAGGTCTCGAAGCGTCCCACGGCGTCTCCATCAGCCACCGTTCCCATGGTTCTACGGGCCAGCGCCAGGATCCTGGCAAGGTCTTCAAGGGAAAGAAGATGGCAGGTCACATGGGTGACGAGCGTGTTACCACGCTGAACCTTGAGATCGCTGCCGTGGATGAAGAGCGCAACCTGATCATGGTCAGGGGTGCAATTCCTGGTGCGAAGAACGGCCTTGTGCTGATTCGCGATGCAATCAAGAAGGCTCGCCATGCTGATGCGCCGTATCCGGCAGCAACAGTGGCGGCCGCCGGTTGAGGACGAGGGGCATGGAATACGATATCAAGACCCTCGATAACGGTAGCGCAGGCTCTGTCGCGCTTCCTGAAGAGATTTTCGCGGTCACTCCGCGCTCTGACATCATGGCACGTGTTGTGCACTGGCAGCTCGCAAAGCGCCGTGCCGGTACGCACCGTACGAAGGGCATGGGTGAGATTTCTGGCACGACCAAGAAGCCTTACCGCCAGAAGGGCACGGGTTCTGCCCGTCAGGGCTCCCTGCGTGCACCGCAGTTCCGTACGGGTGGCGTTGTCCATGGTCCGGTCGTTCGCGACCACGGCTATGACCTTCCCAAGAAGGTCCGTCGTCTCGGCCTGATCTGCGCCCTGTCGCAGAAGGCAGCCGAGGGCAAGCTGATCGTTCTCGATGCAGCCAACGGTGTCACCAAGACCCGTGAAGCCGCAGCGAAGATCAAGGCCCTGGGCTGGACGTCCGCGCTGATCGTTGATGGCGCTGTTGACGAGCAGTTCGCTCGCGCAATCGCCAATCTGCCGAAGATCGACGTTCTGCCGACTATTGGTGCAAACGTCTATGACATCCTCAACCACGACGTGCTGGTCATCACCCGCGCCGGTCTTGAGGGTCTTAAGGAGCGTCTGGCATGACCACCAATACCGTCATGAACGCACACAAGACGGCACAGAACATGTCGCAGGAAGCCCTGTACGACGTGGTCCGTGCACCGCTGATCACCGAAAAGGCTACGCTTCTTTCCGAGCGTAACCAGGTGGTGTTCAAGGTCGCTCCCGGTGCGACGAAGCCTCAGATCAAGGCTGCGGTTGAGAAGCTCTTCAACGTGAAGGTTACCGGCGTGAACACGCTGGTCCAGAAGGGCAAGGTCAAGCGCGTCAAGGGTCGTCCCGGCCGTCGCTCGGACATCAAGAAGGCGTATGTACAGCTTGCTGAAGGTCAGTCCATTGACCTTACAGCCAAGCTGGGCTGACGCGGGGTAGGATACCATGGCACTCAAGCACTTTAATCCCACGACGCCGAGCACACGCGGCACCGTGCTGATTGACCGCAGCGAGCTCTTCAAGGGCAAGCCGGTCAAGCAGCTGACGGAAGGCAAGAACAAGTCGGGCGGCCGTAACAATCACGGTCGTACCACGGTTCGCTTCCGTGGCGGCGGGCACAAGCAGTCCTATCGTTATGTCGACTTCAAGCGTCGCAAGTTCGATGTGGCCGCGACGGTCGAGCGTCTCGAATACGATCCGAACCGCACGGCATTCATTGCGCTGATCAAGTATGAAGATGGCGAGCTCGCCTACATTCTTGCTCCGCAGCGCGTGAAGGTTGGCGATCGCGTTATCTCCGGCGCCCACACGGACGTCAAGCCTGGCAACGCAATGCCGCTGGGTGCAATGCCGGTCGGAACGATCGTGCATAACATCGAGCTGAAGCAGGGCGCTGGTGGCAAGCTGGCCCGCTCCGCTGGCACGTATGCCCAGCTGGTTGGCAAGGACGCCGGCTACGCACAGGTCAAGCTGCAGTCCGGTGAGCTGCGTCTTGTTCGTGGTGAATGCATGGCAACCGTTGGTGCCGTGTCCAACCCGGACAACATGAACCAGCACATGGGTAAGGCCGGCCGTTCCCGCTGGCTCGGACGTCGCCCGCATAACCGTGGCGTTGTCATGAACCCGGTTGACCATCCGCATGGTGGTGGTGAAGGCCGGACCTCTGGTGGCCGTCATCCGGTTACGCCGTGGGGTGTTCCGACCAAGGGTTACAAGACGCGTGTTAACAAGAAGACGGATAGCCTGATCATCCGTCGCCGTAAGTCCGGCAAGTAAGAGGGGGCAAACAGAGATGGCACGTTCCGTCTGGAAGGGCCCGTTCGTTGACGGGTATCTGTTCGGTAAGGCTGAAGCGTCACGCGCTTCGGGTCGTAATGAAGTGATCAAGATCTGGTCGCGTCGTTCGACGATCCTTCCGCAGTTCGTCGGGCTTACGTTCGGCGTCTATAATGGTCACAAGTTCCTGCCTGTGCAGGTCACGGAGAACATGGTCGGTCACAAGTTCGGTGAGTTCTCGCCGACGCGCACCTACACCGGTCATGGCTCTGACAAGAAGTCGAAGCGGGGCTGAAAATGAGCAAGCCGAAGCACATCCGCACGCTCGCTGACACGGAAGCGCAGGCAGTCGCCCGCAACATCCGCGTCAGCCCGCGCAAGCTGAACCTGGTCGCGGCAATGATCCGCAACCAGCCGGCTGACAAGGCTATCGCCGCTCTGACCTTCTCGCGTCGTCGTATCGCGCAGCAGGTCAAGAAGACTCTTGAGAGCGCCGTGGCCAACGCTGAGAACAATCACCAGCTCGATGTCGATCAGCTGGTGGTCAAGACGGCAGAAGTGGGCAAGTCCATCGTCATGAAGCGTTTCCACGCTCGTGGCCGTGGCCGTTCCGCTCGCGTCGAGAAGTTCTTCAGCCACCTGAAGATTGTTGTTGCCGAGCGTGCAGATGCACCGGAAGAGACGAAGCCGTCTCGCGGAACCAACAAAGAGCAGAAGGCAGCCTGATCCATGGGACACAAGGTCAATCCGATCGGGCTTCGGCTCGGCGTCAACCGTACCTGGGACAGCCGCTGGTACGCCGGTCAAGATTACGCACGTCTGCTGCATGAAGACCTGAAGCTTCGTGCATTCCTGCGTCGCAAGCTGTCCGGCGCAGGCGTGTCCCGCGTTGTTATCGAGCGTCCGGCCAAGAAGCCCCGCGTGACGATCTACGCCGCCCGTCCGGGCGTCGTGATCGGCAAGAAAGGCCAGGACATCGACGCGCTTCGCAAGGAACTGAGCCGTATGGCGAAGACCGACGTGGCGCTGAACATCGTCGAGATCCGTAAGCCGGAAATCGATGCAACCCTCGTTGCCGAGAACATCGCTCAGCAGCTGGAACGTCGCGTTGCTTTCCGTCGTGCCATGAAGCGCGCAATTCAGTCCGCAATGCGTCTTGGTGCCCAGGGCATCCGGATCACCTGCGGTGGTCGTCTGGGTGGTGCTGAAATCGCTCGTGCCGAAAAGTATCGTGAGGGACGCGTTCCCCTGCATACACTTCGCGCCGACATCGATTACGGTACGGCAACCGCCAAGACAACGTATGGCACCTGCGGTGTGAAGGTATGGATCTTCAAGGGTGAGATCCTGGCTCATGACCCGCTGGCACAGGATCGTCGTGCTGCGGAGCAGGCTCCCCAGCGCTAAGACTGTGAGCGAAAGCTCACAGTTCCATTGCTGGTGCTGATTTGAGGATTTAACAACATGCTTTCCCCGAAGCGGACAAAGTTTCGTAAGGCCCACAAGGGCCGCATTCACGGTCTGGCGAAAAGCGGAACCCAGCTCAACTTCGGTGCCTTCGGCCTGAAGGCGCTGGAGCCGGAGCGGATTACCGCTCGCCAGATCGAAGCCTCCCGTCGTGCGATCACGCGTGCCATGAAGCGTGCCGGTCGTGTGTGGATTCGTATCTTTCCGGACACTCCGGTCTCGACAAAGCCTGCAGAAGTGCGTATGGGCTCCGGTAAGGGTAACCCCGAGTACTGGGCAGCACGTGTCAAGCCGGGTCGTATCCTGTTCGAGATCGAAGGCGTTCCGCCTGAGGTTGCCAAGCTGGCCCTGAGCCTAGGTGCTGCAAAGCTTCCGATCAAGACCAAGTTCGTTCAGCGTATCGGAGACGCGTAATGGCCGACACGTACAAGCCTGCCGATCTGCGCGCGAAGAGCGAGGACGAGCTGAACGCTCTTCTGCTCGATCTCAAGCGTGAACAGATCAACCACCGTTTTTCGGCTGCCACCGGGCAGTCGGAGAACACAAGCCGCGTCAAGGTCGTGCGCCGTGCAGTAGCACGTATCAAGACACTGGCTCATCAATCGAAGAACCGTGCGGGCGCCAAAACGTCCGCCGCTAAGTCCTGAGAGGAGACGGACGATGCCAAGGCGCGTCCTGACGGGTAGGGTCACGAGCGACAAGATGGACAAGACGGTTACCGTTCTTGTCGATCGTCGCATCATGCATCCGCTCTACAAGAAGTTTATTCGCCGCTCCAAGAAGTATGCGGCTCATGACGAAGAGAACGTCTGCCAGACGGGCGATCTGGTCCGCATTGAAGAATGCGCACCGATCTCCAAGCGCAAGACGTGGTCTGTCGTGTCGCGCAACGGAGAGGATCTGGCTGCTGCCTCCTCTTCCGTCAGCGCTTAAGGGGGTAGACACATGATTCATCCCGAGACCAACCTGGACGTCGCCGACAATTCCGGCGCACGTCGGGTGCAGTGCATCAAGGTGCTGGGCGGTTCCAAGCGGAAGACCGCCTCGGTCGGCGACGTCATTGTCGTGTCCGTCAAGGAAGCAATTCCCCGCGGCAAGGTGAAGAAGGGTGACGTCCATCAGGCCGTTATCGTTCGCACCTCCTACCCGGTCCGTCGTGCAGATGGCTCCGCCATCCGCTTCGACAAGAATGCTGCCGTTCTGCTGAACAAGCAGCAGGAGCCGATTGGTACGCGTATCTTTGGCCCGGTGGTTCGTGAGCTGCGTGCACGCAAGTTCATGAAGATCATCTCGCTGGCTCCGGAGGTGCTGTAATGGCTGCTCGTATCAAGAAGGGTGACCAGGTTCTGGTCCTCTCCGGCAAGTCCCGTGGCGTTCGTGGCGAAGTTCTCGCCGTGATGCCGAAGGCCGAGAAGGCTGTGGTGCGTGGCGTTGCAGTTGCCAAGCGTCACACGAAGCCCAACCGCATGGGCGGAGAAGGTGGGATCATCGAGCGCGAAATGCCGATCCACCTGTCCAACCTGAAGCTGGTTGATCCGAAGAGCGGCAAGCCGACGCGCGTTGGTTTCCGTATTCTGGAAGACGGTCGCAAGGTTCGCGTTGCCAAGGCAACCGGCGAAGTGATCGAAGGCTGAGGAGCGCAACAATGAGCGAATATAAAAACGCTTTGCCGCGTCTGCACCAGCGCTACGAAGACGTTCTGAAGAAGCAGCTGCGCGAGCAGTTCGGTTACGCCAACGAACTTCAGGTTCCGAAGCTCGAGAAGATCGTGCTGAACATGGGTGTTGGTGAAGCCGCCGGCGACCAGAAGAAGCTTGATGCCGCTGTTGCGGAAATGACCGTCATTTCCGGTCAGAAGCCCGTCAAGACCCTTGCTCGCAAGGCTATTGCCGGCTTCAAGATCCGTGAAGGTCTGCCCATCGGCTGCAAGGTCACGCTCCGTCGTGCCCGCATGTACGAGTTTCTTGACCGTCTGGTGACGATCGCCATGCCGCGTATCCGCGATTTCCGCGGTCTGCCGGCAAACAAGGGCTTTGATGGACATGGCAACTTCGCCATGGGCATCAAGGAACAGATCGTGTTTCCTGAGATCGAATATGACAAGATCGATGCCGTCCGCGGCATGGACATCATTTTCGTGACCAGCGCCAAGTCTGATGCTGAAGCAAAGGCCCTGCTGAAGGCCTTTGATCTGCCGTTCAACGGCTGATCCATAATTTTTCAGACCGATCACGGTTAAAATCAGGATTCGGCCTTCCATTGGAAGGCCGCTTTCCTTTATAGACACGCTGATTGGAAAACCGTCGGGATAGGCCTGACAGGTTCCGGGAGAAAATTCGAGATGGCGAAGGTCTCAGCGGTAAACCGTAATAACCATCGCGCTGCCCTGGTGAAGCGCGACAAGGAAAAGCGGACCGCTCTCAAGAACATCATCAAGGATCGCACTCTGTCGGTTGAAGACCGCTTTGATGCGACCCTCAAGCTGGCCCAGATGCCGCGCAATGGATCCGCCACGCGCGTCCGCCTGCGTTGCAAGCTTTCTGGTCGCCCCCGTGCCAACTATCGCAAGTTCGAGCTGAGCCGTATCGCTCTGCGTGACCTTGCCTCCGCCGGCCAGATTCCTGGCATGGTCAAGTCGAGCTGGTAAAGGGTAGATCGAATGTCTTTGTCTGATCCACTGGGCGATATGCTGACCCGGATCCGCAATGCGCAGCGTGCCCGTCATGCTGTCTGCGTTGCGCCTGCATCCAAGCTGCGCGCAAGCGTTTTGGAAGCTCTGAAGCGTGAGGGCTACATCCGTGGCTTCGCAGCTGAGGAACTCCGCAAGGGTGTTGCACAGCTCCGCATCGAGCTGAAGTATGTAGAAGGCCAGCCGGTCATCAAGGAAATCCATCGCGTTTCCAAGCCCGGCCGTCGCGTCTACTCGAAGATCAAGGAACTTCCGCGCGTTTATGCCGGCCTTGGTGTGTCGATCCTGTCCACCCCGCGTGGCGTCCTGTCGGACGTCGAGGCTCGCGCTGCCAACGTTGGCGGCGAGGTCCTCTGCCGCGTCTTCTAAGGAGGATCGCATGTCTCGCGTAGGTAAATATCCCGTCGAAGTTCCGACTGGCGTGCAGGTGTCCGTTGCTGATGGCGTATTCAAGGCCAAGGGCAAGCTAGGTGAACTGAGCGTTCCGGTATCCCGTCATGTGGAAGTCAAGATCGAAGGCAGCAATGTTTCCGTTGCTCCTGTCGGTCGTCGCTCCCGGGAAAACTGGACCATGTGGGGAACTACCCGCGCTCTGATCGCCAATACGGTCAAGGGCGTGTCGGACGGCTTCACCAAGGGTCTTGAAATTCAGGGTACGGGTTTCCGTGCTGCTGTTCAGGGTTCCAACCTGGTGATGAACCTCGGCTTCTCGCATGATGTTGTCTATCCGATTCCGGAAGGCATCAAGATCACCACTCCGCGTCCGACCGCGATTGTCGTTGAAGGTAACGACAAGCAGCGTGTTGGTCAGGTTGCGCTCGATATTCGCAGCTTCCGCAAGCCTGAGCCTTACAAGGGCAAGGGTGTTCGGTACGACACCGAGGTTCTGCGTCGTAAGGAAGGTAAGAAGAAGTAATGGCATCGCAGCAAGGATTGCAGGAACGTCGCCGTCAGCGGCTGCGCTTCCAGCTTCGTCGCAAGAGCGGCGGCCGGCCGCGTTTGTCGGTCTTCCGTTCCAGCAAGCACATTCACGCCCAGATCATCGACGACGCACAGGGTCGCACGCTTGCCAGCGCTTCCACGCTGGAAAAGACGCTGCGTGACGCTGGCAAGACCGGCGCCGATGTCTCTGCGGCTACGGTTATCGGTAAGCTGATTGCCGAGCGCGGTGTTGCAGCTGGCGTCAAGACCGTCGTGTTCGACCGCGGCTCTTATCTGTATCATGGCCGGGTCAAAGCCCTGGCAGAGGCTGCCCGTGAGGGCGGACTCTCGTTCTAAGGAGGATCACACATGGCACGTGAGCCAAGAGAAGGCGGCCGTGGTGGTCGTGAGCGCGAGCAGGGCGATGATCTGGTCGACAAGCTCGTAACCATCAACCGTGTTGCCAAGGTCGTGAAGGGTGGTCGCCGTTTTGCGTTCGCCGCCCTCGTGGTTGTTGGTGACCAGAAGGGTCGTGTTGGTTACGGTGCGGGCAAGGCCCGTGAAGTTCCCGAAGCGATCCGCAAGGCAACCGAGCGCGCCAAGCGCACGATGATCCGCGTACCGATGAAGGAGGGGCGTACCCTTCATCACGATACGTTCGGTCACTACGGTGCCGGCAAGGTTGTTGTCCGTGCGGCTGAAGCCGGTACGGGTATCATCGCCGGTGGTCCGATGCGTGCGGTGTTCGAAAGCCTCGGCGTCAATGACGTTGTGGCCAAGAGCCTCGGAACGCGTAACCCGCACAACATGATCAAGGCGACATTTGCTGCGCTCGAAAAAGCCAGCAGCCCGCGTCATGTTGCATCCCGTCGCGGCAAGAAGGCTGCTGAACTGTTTGGCAAGCGCGAGCAGAGCCAGACGGAAGCGGAGGTGACAAATGGCTGAGAACGGCAAGACCGTCCAGGTTACGCAGATCGCTTCGGTCATCGGTCGTAAACCGGGCCAGGCCGAGACCATCACCGGTCTTGGTCTGCGTGGAATTGGTTCCACGCGTACGCTGGAGGATACTCCGGCCGTGCGTGGAATGATCCGCAAGGTTGCCCACCTCATCAAGGTGGAGGGTTGAAATGAACCTCAACGAACTGCGTGACAACGAGGGTTCTCGTTATCGCAAGAAGCGTCTTGGACGCGGCATCGGGTCCGGCAAGGGCAAGACGTCGGGTCGTGGCGTCAAGGGTCAGAAGGCTCGTGAGGGCGTGTCCCTCAACGGCTTCGAGGGTGGTCAGCTTCCGCTGTACCGTCGTATGCCGAAGCGTGGCTTCGTGAACATTTTCCGCAAGGAATATGCTCCGGTGAACCTCGGCGCGATCTCCAAGGCGATCGAAAGCGGCAAGCTGGACAAGGCTGCAACCGTCAATGAAGAGTCCCTGCGCAAGGCTGGTCTCGTCAACGGTAGCAAGCTGGCCGGTGTCCGTCTTCTTGCCCATGGTGAACTTTCGCATGGCGTGACCATCGAAGTTGCCGGTGCCTCTGCTGCAGCTCTGGCTGCTGTCGAGAAAGCCGGTGGTACCGTGAAGGTACTCGAAGCCAAGAAGGAAGCTCAGGCTGAGGCCTGAGATTTCTTTCCTGGGTTTTCCCCGGGATAGGGTTAGATAGTGAACAGCGTCCCGTGCTCTTGTGCGGCGACGCTGTTTTCATGAAAGGACAGGTGGATGGCTTCCGCAGCAGAGCAGCTCGCCGCCAATCTCAATATGAGTTCGTTTTCCAAGGCGACCGAACTCAAGAAGCGCATCTGGTTCACCCTTGGTGCGCTGATCGTCTACCGGCTTGGCACGTATATTCCGGTTCCCGGTGTGGATGCGACCGTGATGGGACAGCTTCTGGCCCAGCATCAGGGTGGCATCTTGGGGATGTTCGACATGTTCACGGGTGGTGCGCTAGGGCGTATGACCGTGTTCGCGCTGAACATCATGCCGTATATCAGTGCCTCGATCATCATCCAGCTTCTTTCCACGGCGCTTCCGTCCATGGAAGCCATGAAGAAGGAAGGTGAGGCGGGTCGTAAGAAGCTCAACCAGTATACGCGCTATCTTACGGTCTTCATTGCTCTTTTTCAGGCCTATGGCATCGCTGTCGGGCTTGAGAACATGACGGCGCATGGTGCGAGCGCTGTGGTGGCCCCCGGGATGTTCTTCATTGCATCCTGCGTCGTGACCCTCGTGGGGGGAACGATGTTCCTGATGTGGCTTGGAGAGCAGATCACGTCCCGTGGTGTAGGGAACGGGATTTCCCTCATCATTTTCGCGGGTATCGTTGCAAACCTGCCGCATGCCATGGCCAGTCTTTTCGAACTCGGACGGACAGGGGCGCTGTCGCCTATTTTCGTTGTGATTTTCCTGGTGCTGGCAATCGCGGTCATTGGCTTCATCGTCTTCATGGAGCAGGCGCAGCGCCGTGTCGTGATCCAGTATCCCAAGCGTCAGGTTGGAAACCGCATTTTTGGCGGTGACTCCACCCATATGCCGCTGAAGGTCAATACGGCCGGTGTCATTCCGCCAATCTTTGCATCTTCCGTTCTTCTGATTCCGGTGACCATCTCCGGCTTCATGAACGGGCATTCGATGCCGGGATGGCTTTCGGTTCTGGGCCAGCAGCTGGGGCAGGGACAGCCGCTGTACATGCTGTTCTATGCCGCGATGATCCTGTTCTTCTCCTATTTCTATGCGGCGATCACGTTCAATCCCGAAGAAACGGCTGAAAACCTGCGCAAGCAGGGAGGCTTCATCCCAGGTATCCGTCCAGGTGCGAGTACGGCCACGTATTTCGATAAGATCCTGTCCCGCCTGACAGCAATCGGTGCACTGTATCTTGTTGTGGTCTGCCTCCTGCCGCAGATCCTGATCAGCAAATATAACGTGCCGTTCTATTTTGGTGGCACAAGCCTGATCATCATCGTCTCCGTGACGATTGATACCGTGACGCAGATCCAGTCGCATCTGGTTGCTCACCAGTATTCGGGGCTGATCCGCAAGCAGCGTAGCCGTGGCTCACGTGGCGGCGTACAGGGAGGCATGAAACGTCGATGAACATCATTCTTCTTGGGCCTCCCGGGGCCGGTAAGGGAACTCAGGCCAAGCGGCTTGAGAACCTCTATGGCTTCAAGCAGATTTCGACTGGCGACATGCTGCGTGCAGAGGTTGCGGCGGGATCTGATATCGGAAACGAAGCCAAGGCGATCATGGAGAAGGGGCAGTTTGTTCCTGATCCAATTATCGTCGCCATGATCCAGAACCGGATTGCACAGCCGGACTGCGAGCGGGGCTTCATTCTTGACGGCTTCCCACGGACCGAGAGCCAGGCCGAGGCGCTGGATACCATGCTCTCCCAGCGTGGCCTGACGATCGATGCTGTCATCCTGCTCGACGTCAATGAAGATGAACTTGTTGAACGGATCGCCAGCCGTCGCGGCGAAGACGGAACACGTCGTCCGGATGATAATCCGGATGTGGTCCGTGCCCGTCTGGATGTCTATCGCAAGCAGACCGCGCCGATCCTTCCCTATTATGAGAAGGCCGGACGTCTGCTGCATGTCGATGGCATGAAAGACGTTGAGAGCGTTGGCAAAGAGATCGACGCCATCGTTGCGGCAGCAAAGAAACACTGAGTATTCTGATAGAATCACGAAAAAGTGATCTCTATCATTTGACTCAGGTAGGGTGGGCAGTATATTGCGCGCCCTCGACACAGGTGCAGTCAGACCGTGTATGCGCCTGCCGGAATCGGCAGGTGACAGGTCCGGCTGCGACATAATCGACCTGGCCACGGCCGGGCATGTAACAGTCTGGTGCGGTCCTGAGCCGCGCCAATGGGAGTAACAGGCGTGGCACGTATTGCCGGCGTAAACATTCCGACCAACAAGCGGGTCGTCATTGCCCTGCGTTATGTCTACGGCATCGGCCCGTCGACGGCGCAGTCCATCTGCAACAAGCTCGAAATCCCCGATGCCAAGCGCGTCAACGAGCTGTCTGACGATGAAATCGTGAAGATCCGCGAGCTGATCGATTCCGAACTGCGCGTTGAAGGCGACCTCCGTCGCGAAACCGCAATGAACATCAAGCGTCTGATGGACCTCGGTTGCTACCGTGGCCTTCGTCACCGTCGTGGCCTGCCGGTCCGCGGTCAGCGCACGCACACGAATGCCCGTACCCGCAAGGGCAAGGCCGTGGCGATTGCTGGCAAGAAGAAGGTCACGCGCTAATCCGCGCCTGACATCTTCATCGACGTTTTTCGTTAAACTTTTAGGACGACCTCTCTCATGGCCAAGGCCGCTGCTCCGCGTATCCGTAAAAAGGAACGCAAGAATATCATTTCCGGTGTTGCTCACGTGCTTTCCACGTTCAACAACACCATGATCACCATTTCTGACGCACAGGGCAACGCGATTGCCTGGTCGTCGTCGGGTGCGCAGGGGTTCAAAGGCTCCCGTAAGTCCACGCCGTATGCTGCTCAGGTCGCTGCAGAAGATGCCGGCCGCAAGGCACGCGAGCATGGCATGGAAACGCTTGAGATCGAGGTCTCCGGTCCGGGTTCGGGGCGTGAAAGCGCTCTCCGTGCCCTTCAGGCCGTAGGGTTCAACATTACGTCCATCCGCGACATGACGCCCGTGCCGCACAATGGCTGCCGTCCCCGGAAGCGTCGTCGCGTCTGAGTGATGCTTTGCTGCGTATCGTGCGCGATACGCAGCATCTGTAAGTGATTGCATCTTTTGCCGCACCTCTGGTGCGGGCCCAGGTGCCGCCAATTTCCCTTGGCGTGCTTCGTTGTTTGAAAGGCCACGACCTTGGTTCTCCAGAAAAACTGGCAGTCCCTCATCAAGCCGGAGAAGCTTGAAGTCGAGCCCGGACCGGTTGCCTCGCGCATCGCCACTGTCGTGGCCGAGCCTCTGGAACGCGGCTTCGGCATGACGCTCGGTAACGCACTGCGTCGTATTCTCCTGTCGTCGCTGCAGGGCGCTGCCGTGACCGCCATCCAGATCGATGGCGTGCTGCATGAGTTCTCCGCTGTGCCGGGTGTTCGCGAAGACGTCACGGACATTGTCCTGAACGTCAAGCAGCTCGCCCTGCGTATGCATGGTGAAGGCCCGAAGCGCATGATCCTGACGGCCACGGGCCCGGGTGAAGTGACGGCTGGCCAGATCCAGGCGGGTCATGACATCGAGATCATGAATCCCGATCTCGTGATCTGCACGCTCGATGACGGCGTGAAGCTCGGCATGGAATTCACTGTCAATATGGGCAAGGGCTATGTTGCAGCAGCAGCAAACCGTCCGGAAGATGCCCCGATTGGCCTGATTCCCATCGATGCGATCTACTCGCCGGTGCGCCGCGTGTCCTACAAGATCGAGCAGACGCGTGTCGGTCAGGTCACTGACTATGACAAGCTGCTTCTGACGGTCGAGACCAATGGTGCGGTGACGCCCGAAGACAGCCTGGCTCTTGCAGCCCGGATTCTTCAGGATCAGCTGCAGCTGTTCATCAACTTCGATGAGCCGCGTCCGGTCCAGCATGAAGAGCCGCAGGATGACCTGCCGTTCAACCGCAATCTTCTCCGCAAGGTTGACGAGCTCGAGCTGTCGGTGCGTAGCGCCAACTGCCTCAAGAACGACAACATTGTCTATATCGGCGATCTGGTGCAGAAGTCCGAACAGGAAATGCTCCGTACGCCCAATTTCGGGCGCAAGTCGCTCAACGAGATCAAGGAAGTTCTCACCGGTATGGGGCTGTCGCTCGGCATGAGCGTCCCGGCCTGGCCGCCCGAGAACATCGAGGATCTGGCCAAGCGTCTCGACGAGACGTTCTGAGAACTTTCAAGGTAAGGAAAACTAGCAATGCGTCATGGTGTGAGCGGGCGTAAGCTCAACGTCACCTCTTCTCACCGCGCTGCCATGTTCCGCAACATGGCCGTGGCTCTCATCAAGCACGAGCAGATCACGACGACGCTGCCGAAGGCGAAGGAACTTCGCCCGGTCGTCGAAAAGCTGATCACGCTCGGCAAGCGCGGCGACCTGCACGCTCGTCGTCAGGCTTTCGCCCAGCTGCGTGACGACGCTGTCGTGACCAAGCTGTTCTCGGCTGTTGCCGAGCGCTACAAGGGACGTGCCGGTGGCTACTCCCGCGTCCTGAAGGCTGGCGTTCGTTATGGCGACAATGCCGATATGGCCGTGATCGAGCTGGTCGATCGTGATGTTTCTGCCAAGGGCCAGGACAGCGGACCGAAGCAGAACGTTGCAGAAGAGCAGGAAGCCGCCTGAGGCTCCTGTTTTTCAGGAATTCGGAAGAGGCCGGGGCAGGAATGCTCCGGCCTTTTTTGATTCGTGGTTTCTTTGCCACGATGTTGTGTGGTATGCACTCATCACTCTTTGCAGAATCTTTCCTGTCTCCATCCGGAGACAGCCTGAATGTCCGCTCTTTCTTCAGGAGCGGTTCGTACCCTTTTGGAGAACGTTCCTTCGTTCTCCGCGTTGGGTCTGCACAATTCTGAGAAACAGGTCCGAGCACTCTCGTAGGGCCTGCCACGACGCATCGAATATGTATCCCGGCAATGAGGCCTGGATGGGTTCGTGATGCGTCCAGCGTTTGGAGAGCGTTATAATGTCCGAATCTTCCCCCCCCAAGCACGGGCTTGCGGAAACCCTTGGGATACCCAGAGCCCTGTTCTGGGCATTTGTGGGGCAGCTCCTGTTCATGGTCGGCGATGGTGTGGAGGCAGGGTATCTCGATACCTACATGCTTCATCACGGCCACACGCAGGGTTTCGTGAACGAAATGTTCACGTTCTACGGTATCACCGTGATGATCGCCGCCTGGTTCTCCGGTCCCCTGTCGGATCTCATGGGACCGAAGAAAGTCATGTGGCTTGGTCTCATTCTGTGGTCCATTCTTGAAGTAGGCTTCCTGTCCCTGGGTCTTGGACCCAACAGCGGACCGATGATCCTGCTTTTCTATACGCTTCGCGGTTTTGCCTATCCGCTCTTTGCGTATGGCTTCCTTGTCTGGATCGCCGCCGCCACGCCGACCGCCATGCTGGGTTCGGCTGCCGGCTGGTTCTGGTTCTCCTTTTCCGCAGGTCTGCCGACGCTTGGCTCGCAGTTCGCCCGTTTTGCCATTCCGCAGATCGGCGAACTCCGGACCTTCTGGTGCTCGCTTGGACTGGTGATCATCGGTGGCCTTGTCGCCCTGCTGTTCACGCATGAGCCGACTGGCAAGAAGCGTCTTCTGCCAGACCATGTTCCGACCAAGGACATTTTCTTCGGGTCCATGAGCATCATGTGGCGTGAGCCCAAGACGCTGATTGCCGGTATCGTCCGTGTGATCGACACGTCTTCGGAATATGCGTTCCTGGCGATCATGCCGGCATTCTTCGTCGACCATCTCGGGTTTTCCCTTGGCCAGTGGCTGAACCTGCTGTCGCTCATCTTCCTGAGCAACATCCTGTTCAACCTTGTCTCTGGTATGGTTGCCGACAGCCTCGGGCACCGGTTCGTCGTTGCTGTGTTTGGTGGTATCGGTGGCTTTATCGCCATTCCGCTGTTCTATTATGTGCCGCTGTGGTTCCCCGGAAACTTCTGGGCCGTGGCCGCCGCAGGCATCTTTTATGGCGCGACCGTGGCAGCATTCGTTCCGCTGTCCGGCCTGATGCCGCAGATCTGCCCGCGTGAGAAAGCTGCTGCACTGTCTATTCTGGGTCTGGGTGCTGGTGCATCCACCTGGGTTGGTCCGGCAGTCGTAGCTGGTTGTGAAGCCGTCTTCGGTCCGGGCATGCAGTATGTGATCTGGACCTTTGCCGTGATCTATCTGGCTTCTGCCGGCATGACGATGGCTCTGACCATTTCGCCGGAAGCACGTCGCTACAGCGAAGAAGCTGCAGCACGGGGCGAAAGCGGTCCTGTGGTCGGTCACTGATCCAGAGCATCGCATCATCGCTCTGAGGATGTAAAAGGAAGGGGCAGTCCGGCATCGGGCTGCCCCTTCCTGCGTTTGGGACCTGTCATATCAAGGAGAAGACCTATGGACGCCGATCTGGAGCGTTATCTCGAAGCCGGTGTAGGCCGGGTGCAGGACGAACCTGCCTGCTGTTTTTCGAAATGTGAGTTTGGAGAAAAAATTTCTGGTGCGGCAAGAGAAACGGGAGCACTTGTCAGCGATCTGATGGTGGATCAGCCGCTCCTGTGGCTTCTGGTTTCGTTTTTCCTTGGTCTCTTGCTGGGAAAGCGACTTTTTCGAGGAAATTAAACTTCTGCAGGTTGCTCACGTTACGACATGACCACGAACTCTTGGGCGAGGAGCCTGCGTCATGCTGCACTATGCGATTGTTTTCTTTATCATTTCCATCATTGCCGGTGTTTTCGGCTTCTCTGGTATTTCAGCCGCGACCGCAGGCATCGCCAAGCTGTTCTTCATCGTCTTCCTCGTGCTGGCCGTGCTTGCCATTCTCGCAGGTGTTGCGGGGCTGCACGCTCTCTGAGGGCATGACGCAGGGTTGATGTGAAAAGGGCGGGTGCCAATGGCCCCGCCCTTTTTTGTTGTTCAGTTCCCGTTCTTGTCCCTCTGGATGAAGGAGGGGAGGAAAGGGTTGTCCGTCTGGAGCGAGCCTTTGCTGGGAAGCTGCTGGGTGGTCCAGCCGCCGCCCAGATCCGTGATGAGTTTGACCTCGGCCAGGAACTGCTGCTGGCGTACGCTGAGCTGCGTTTCCTGATACTGTAGGGCGTTCTGCTCGGCAGTGATGACCGTGGTGTAGATCTGGGTTCCGGCAAGATACTCGTTCATCGAGACCTGAACCGCTTCCTCTGCAGATTTTACCGCCGCGTTCTGCAGAGCCAGCTGCTGATCGAGATAATGCAGCCCCGACATCTGGTCTTCGGTATCCTGAAGTGCGGCCAGAACGGTCTGGCGGTAGGTAGCAACGGCATTGTCGTAATCTGCTTCGGCACTGCGGACAGCGGCGGAACGTGAGCCCCCTTCGAAAATGGTTTCCGTTGCCGCAGCACCGAGGCTCCATGTCCGCGTTGCCGTCTGGATCAGCTGCTGGAGCGGATTGCCGCTATAGCCATAGGATGCGGAGAGGGTGACCTGCGGGAAGAAAGCACCGATTTCGTAACCGATCTCTGCGTTATAGGCTTCCATGTTGCGTTCGGCCTGCGCCACATCCGGCCTGCGTTCCAGCAGCATGGAGGGTACGGCGACAGGTGCGGCCGGGATCGTCGCGGGGAGCGGCGAGGGGGGTAGCGTAAGTTCTGCCGGTGCGCGGCCTGTCAGCATTGCAATGGCATGTTCGTATTCCGCCCGCGCGATATGAGCGTTTGCCAGATTGGCCTGCGTGGACTGCAGCAGATAACGGGCCTGCAGAACGCTTGTCGGATCCGCAACGCCGGCATCAAGCTGGTTCTGGAGAATTTCCAGATTGTGGCGATACAGATCCACATTGCGGGCATAGAGCGCAATCAGACTGTCCTGATAGCGCAGATCAAAATAGTCCTGAGCCAGCTGAAGCTGATAGGACAGGCGCATATTCGCAACGAGCGCTGCATCCGCCTGTGTTGCGGCGACCTGTTCCTGGACCTGACGACGGATCATGCCCCAGACGTCCACGGTCCAGCTTGCGGACGGCCCGGTTGTCCAGGTGTTCGTGGTGTAGGACTGCGTGGAGGTGTAGGTGAAGCCGCCACTCGTGTTCTGGGCGCTGCTGCCCTGCGCATACCGGTTGAAGCTGAACTTGCCGCTGAGGGTCGGGAAAAGCTGGGCACGGATCGAATCAATCGTCGCGGCAGCCTTGCGGTACTGCGCCTCGTATTCCTTCAGGCTCTGGTTGGACTTGGCAACACGCTCTTCAAGATCGTTCAGAACGGGGTCATTAAAGACCGTCCACCAGTCACCCTTGGGCATTTTTGCAAGGTCCGGCGCGGCCATTTGCCAACCCGGCGGTGGCGGGGCTTCCTTGAATTTCTCAGAGATGATGGCCTTCGGGCGATGATAATTCGGCCCGACCATGCCGCCGATGCAGCCGCTCAGGAAAGGCAGGGTTGCTGCCCCCAGCAGGGAATTGCGCAGGGTAGACTTACGGAGGGCGGTCATCAGGACTGTGTTTCCCGGGATGAAAGATGGAAGAAGGAGGCGAGATGGGCCCGCAGACGGCCCATGGCGCGCCCGAACCGGTCGAGATACAGGAAAATGACGGGGGTGCTGTAGAGCGTCAGAAGCTGGCTGACCACGAGGCCGCCAAGGATGGCAATGCCGAGCGGACGCCGCAGCTCACAGCCGTAACCATTGCCGATGATCAGCGGCACGGCACCAAAAGCCGCGGCCAGCGAGGTCATGAGAATCGGACGGAAACGCAGATGGCTGGCCTGGCGGATGGCATCCATGGCCGACATCCCCTCGCGCTGTGCCACCAGGGCGAAGTCGATCAGCATGATGGCGTTTTTCTTGACGATGCCGATCAGCAGAATGACACCGATCATCGCCATCAGCGAAAACTCTTCCCCGCAGATCTGAAGCGCAAGAATGGCGCCCACGCCTGCGGAAGGTAGGGTCGAGAGGATCGTCAGGGGATGGATCAGGCTCTCATACAGAATGCCGAGAACAATATAGACCGCGGCCAGAGCAGCTAGGATCAGCAGGATCTCGCTGCTGGCCGATTGCTGGAAGGCGGCCGCATTGCCGGCAAACCCGCCGTGAATGTCCGAGGGTACATGAAGCTTGACCATGGCTGACTGAACGGCATCAACGGCCGGCCCGAGCGAGACGCCCGGCGCCAGATTGAAGGAAATGGTTGTAGCGACGAACTGTCCCTGATGGCTGACCGTCAGCGCCGTATTCGTGTTGCGCTGGCGCGAGACAACGGAGAGCGGAACCATCGTGGCCGCGCTTGTCGCAACAGCCGAACCGCTCGAAGCCGACTTGCCGCCGGCAAGCGCATTGGCGACCGAGTTCTGGTAGGAGATTTCACTCTGGGACAGGGTGGTGGCCGTGGTCGCCGCTTTGACACGGATGTTGTTGGAGGCTGTGCCGCCTGCTGCTGTCCCGCCGGAAATGCTGACCCACATCTGCTCCAGCATCGACGGGTCCTGCCAGTAGCGCGGGGCCGCTTCCATGACGACGCGGTACTGGTTGAGATTGCCGTAGATGATGGAAGCGGCGCGCTGGCCGAAGGCATCATAGAGCGTGTTGGAGATCAGCTGCGGCGTGACGGAATAGCGCGCTTCCGTATCGCGGTTGATGGCGATGTTGATGCCCTGTCCGCCCTGTTCCACGTTCGAGGTCACGTCCATGAGCTGCGGCAGTTTCGAGAGCGCGGCCACGATCTTGGGCGTCCATTCGAACAGATCTTCGGCGGATGCACCTTCCAGCGAATACTGGTAGGCGCCATCGCCGGAGCGCGCGCCCGTCCGCACGCTGCCCGGTGCCATCAGGCGCAACTGGGCGCCGGGGGTATGGGAGAACTTGCGGGTCAGGCGCTGGATGGTGGTGGCGAGATCGTCCGTCCGTTCGGATTTGGGTTTGAGAGCCACAAAAACGTTGGCAGAGTTTGCCGAACGCCCGCCCACGCCACCCATGACGCCAACGACGTCGCGGTCGGATGCGATGACCTTCATGGCCTTGACCACGATTTTCTGCAGCGCCTGAAAGGAGATCGACTGGTCAGCGACTATGCGGCCCATGATCTGCCCGGTGTCCTCGGACGGGAAAAAGCCCTTGGGCATTTTCACGAACAACACGCCCGCGAGTACCAGAGTAGCGGGCAGGGACAATGCAATCAGGAACTGATGACCCAGCGCCCAGTCCAGCGATCTGCCATAGCCTGTCGTGGTGGCATTGATCATGCGCTCACAGAACCGGCCAACCTTTTTCCAGAAACCGGGCCCGTTATCGTCCGAATGGGTCAGGAGCTGGGCGCTGATCATGGGCGTCAGCGTCAGGGACAGCACCAGGGAGATGCAGAGCGTGATGACCATGGTCATCGCGAACTCGTGGAACAGACGACCGGCAATGCCACCCATGAGCATGATCGGGGCGAAAACGACGATCAGCGAGACAGTGATCGAAATGACGGTGAAAGCGACCTCGGTCGTGCCCTTGATGGCGGCTTCCTGCCGCCCGTAACTCATCTCCATGTAGCGGGCGATGTTTTCCAGCACCACGATGGCATCATCGACCACGAAGCCCGTGGAGATGGTCAGGGCCATCAGCGACATGTTGTCGAGCTGGTATCCCATCAGCGACATGACGCCGAACGTGCCGATGATCGAGACCGGCACCACGATCGCCGGTACCATGATCGCCGACAGGCTGCGCAGGAATAGCAGGACGACTGCCACCACGAGGACGACCGCGATGATGAGCGTCTGTTTCGTGTCGTCCAGCGAGGCCCGGATCGTCTTGGAACGGTCGATCAGGATCGAGATGTTCGTGTTGCCGGGCAGGGCGGACTGCAGCACGGGCAGGCGGGTGCGGATCCCGTCGATCGTCTTGATGACGTTGGCGCCGCCCTGCGTGAACACGGTGCAGATAATGGCAGCCTGACCGTTGAGATAGCCAGCCTGACGCAGATCCTCGACGCCGTCATTGACCTCCGCAACATCCGTGAGACGGACGGGCTGGCTGTCGCGATAGGCAATGATCAGGTCGCGGTATTCCTCCGCTTTCGTGGCCTGATCGTTGGTGGAGAGCATCATGCGCGCGCCATTGGCGTCCACAAAGCCCTTGGGCGTATGCGCATTGGCGGACGCCAGGGCAGCGCGGAGATCCTCGAACCCGATCCCGTAACGGAACAGCCGCAGCGGATTGATCTCGACCCGCACAGCCGGCAGCGAGGCTCCACGGATGTCCACATTCCCCACGCCTTCGATCTGGCTGAGCTGCGGGATGAGGATATTGCTGGCGAAATCGTAGAGTTCCTGCGGCGTCCGGGTGCTGGAGGTCAGCGTCAGCGCAAGAACGGGCGGGCCGTTCGAGTTCGCCTTCATATAGGTCGGGTTGCTGCGCAGGGTCGTGGGCAGATCCTGCCGCGCGCCTTGCAGCGCCGCTTCCACGTCACGCGCCGCGCCATTGATGTCTCGCGACAGATCGAACTGCAGTGTGATGCGCGTCTGGTTGACCGTGGATTCCGACGTCATCTCGGTCACGCCGGAAATCGCGCCGAGATGCCGCTCCAGAGGTCCGGCAATCGTACTCGCGATTTCGGACGGGGAGCCGCCGGGCTGGTTCGCGGTCACCATGATGACCGGGAAATCCACGTTCGGCAGATCGGCGACCGGAAGGGCGAAATACCCCATGATGCCGCCGATCACGAGGGCCACGGCCATCAGCGTCGTGCCAACGGGCCTCAGAACGAAGAGGCGGACCAGATTCACGGAGCGCCTGTCTGGGGGTTGGAGGGCTGGTTCGGCGAAGGGGGGCTGCTGCGGCGATGGCGCTTGATGAAGGCACGGCTCCGCGTGCCGAGTTCATCCATGAACAGATAGATGACCGGCGTGGTGAACAGGGTCAGAAGCTGCGACATCATCAGACCGAAAACGATGGCCACACCCAGCGGACGACGCAGTTCGGAGCCGACACCCGTGCCAAGCAGCAGGGGCAGGGCGCCGAACAGGGCGGCCAGCGTGGTCATCAGGATCGGACGGAAACGGAGCATGGCCGCGCGCTTGATGGATTCAAGGGGCGTATGGCCTTCCAGACGTTCGGCTTCGAGTGCGAAGTCGATCATCATGATGGCGTTCTTCTTCACGATACCGATCAGCAGCACGATGCCGATGATGCCCATGATGTCGAGATCCATCCCGAACAGATAGAGCCCGATCAGTGCACCAATGGCAGCCGAAGGCAGGGTGGAGAGGATCGTGATCGGATGGACGTAGCTCTCATAGAGAATGCCCAGCACGATATAGACCGCGATCACGGCCGCCATGACCAGCCAGACTTCGTTGGACAGCGACGAGCGGAAGGCCGCGGCCGTGCCCTGGAAGGCGGTCTGGAACTCGGGCGGCAGGCCGATCTGCTTTTCCACGCGCTCAATGGCGTTGGTCGCGGTGCCCAGCGAATAGCCATTGGCCACGTTGAACGAGACGGTCGTAGCCGGAAACTGTCCGTAATGACTGATCAGCAGCGGGGAGAGCGCATGGGTGATCGTCGTCACCTGTGACAGCGGCACGAGGCCGGATGTCGGCTGGCGCGTCGGACCCGATGTGCTGCTACCGGCTTCGGACGAGATGCCCGGCAGGTAAAGCTGACTCAGGGAGGTCAGATCGGTCTGGAGCTTCGGATCGGCTTCCAGAATGACGCGGTACTGGTTGGACTGCGTGTAAATCGTGGTGATCTGGCGCTGGCCGTAGCTGTCATACAGAAGATTGTCGATCGTCTGCGGCGTGATGGAGTACCGCGCGCCTGTCGGACGGTCGAGCGAGAGCTGCGCGACCAGTCCCTCGGCCTGAAGATCGGACGTCACATCCGTCAGGGACGGTTCCTTGCGCAGCGCATCCACGAATTTCGGCACCCAGGTCTTAAAGGTGTCGTAATCCGGGTTTTCCAGCATGAACTGGTACTGCGTGGCGGAAATCGAGGAATCCAGCGATAGATCCTGGATCGGCTGGACATAGAGTTCGGCGCCGATCACCTGCTGCCCGACGGAAGAGAGGCGGCGCAGGATCGTCTGAAGGTCGCTCGTCCGCTGTTCACGCGGCTTGAGGTTGATCAGGAAGCGGCCGACATTCAGCGTCATGTTCTGGCCGTCGATCCCAACAAAGGACGAGATGCTGGCGACGTCCGGATCCTTGAGGATTACGTCTCCAAGGGCGGCCTGACGCTCCTTCATGCCTTCAAACGAAATGGCTTGCGACATCACGGAGATGCCCTGGATGACACCGGTATCCTGTGTCGGGAAGAAGCCCTTGGGAATGGTCCAGGCCAGCACACCGGTCAGAACGATCGTCCCCAGCGTGACGAGCAGGGTGGTAACACGGAAGCGCAGCACGACGTCGAGCCAGCGGCCATAGCCTGCGATCAGTGCATTGATGCCGCGTTCGGTGCTGTTGGACAGACGGCTCCAGAGCGTGTTCTTTGTGGACGGCGCATGCGTATCTGAGAGCAGGCGCGCGCACATCATCGGCACCAGCGTCAGGGCGACGACGGCGGAAATGATGATCGTGATGGAGAGCGTCATTGCGAATTCATGGAAAAGACGCCCGACGACATCCTTCATGAATAGCAGCGGGATCAGCACGGCGATCAGCGAGACCGTCAGCGAGATGATGGTGAAGCCGATTTCACCCGCACCCTTGAGTGCTGCGGTATAGCGGTCCTCGCCGGCCTCGACATAACGCGCGATGTTCTCGATCACCACGATGGCGTCATCGACCACGAAGCCGGTCGCAATGGTCAGGGACATCAGCGAGAGATTGTCGAGCGAGAAGCCCAGCAGATACATCGCCGCCAGCGTGCCGATCAGCGACAGCGGGACGGAGAGGCTGGGAATGATCGTCGCCGGAACATTCCGCAGGAACACGAAGATCACGCCCACGACCAGCAGCATGGCCAGCGCGAGTTCGTATTCGACGTCATTGACCGAGGCGCGGATCGTTGTGGTCCGGTCGGTTAGCGGCGTGACGTCAATGCCGGGCGGCAGGTCGAGCTTGAGCTGCGGCAGGACGCGCAGCACGTTGTCCACGACGCCGATGACATTCGCGCCGGGCTGGCGCTGCACGTTCAGGATCAGCGCAGGCGTGCGGTTGGCCCAGGCGGCGAGCTGTGCGTTTTCTGCGCCTTCGACGACGGTCGCAATGTCGCGTACGCGGATCGGACCGTTGTTCTGATACGCGATCACCTGGTTCATGAGCTGTTCGACGGACTGGATCTGACCGTCGATGCGCAGGGAGGTGGAGCGCTTGGGGCCGTCGAATGTACCGGTCGGCGAATTGACGTTCACCGTGCTGATGATGGTGCGCAGGGTGTCGATCGCGATGCCGTACGAGGTCAGCTTCGGAATGTTGACCTGGATCCGGTAGGCTTTGCGGTTGCCACCCGACAGGGTGACGAGGCCGACGCCGGAAATCTGGCTGATCTTCTGTTCAAGACGCGTGTTGACGTAGTCCTCGACTTCCGGAAGCGGCAGCGTCTTGGACGTGATGCCGAGCGTCAGGACGGGTGTGTCCGCCGGATTGACCTTTGCATAGATCGGGGGCGCGGGCAGATCACTGGGGAGCAGGGAGGTGGCGTTGTTGATCGCCGCCTGGACTTCCTGCTCGGCCACGTCCATCGACATGTCGAGCCCGAAGCGCAGGGTCACGACCGAGGCACCGCCCGAGGACTGGGACGTCATCTGATCCAGCCCCGCCATCTGGCCAAGCTGGGTTTCCAGAGGCGCTGTGACGGACGTGCTCATGACGTCCGGCCCGGCGCCCGGATAGAAGGTCGAGACCGTGATCGTCGGATATTCGACCTGCGGCAGGGCTGACACGGCCAGGAAGTGATAACCGAGCAGGCCGCTCAGCAGGATGGCGAACATCAGAAGGCTGGTGGCAACCGGGCGCTCGATGAACAGGCGGGACGGATTCACGGTCTTGCTGTTCCCTAATTTTACTGTTCTGGTCGGCGATCAGTGATTGCCGGTATCGGCGGGCGAGGACGGGTCGTTCTGCTGCTGCGGTGCGTCGGAGCTCTGCTGTCCGTTACGGTGACGGCGGTGCTGGCCAGCCGTCTGCTGTTCGGCTTCCGTATTCTGTTTCGCGGTCGAAGACGTATCGGGGATCGAGACTTTCTGACCCGGACGCAGATGGCTGACGCCGTCAGTCACGACGCGGTCGCCTTCGCTCAGACCCTTCTGGATTACGGCATTCGTGCTGTCGGTCGTGCCCACGGTGACGGGCACGGTTTCCACGGTCATGTCAGACTTGACGCGATAGACAAAGCGTCCGTCCGGACCGGTCTGCAGGGCATTGCCGGGAATGAGCAGCGCGTTGTGCAGTGTGGTGACCAGAAGATGCGGGTTGACGAACTGGTTCGGGAAGAGGTGTTCGTCCTCGTTCGCGAAAATGCCACGCATCCGGACCGTTCCGGTTGAAGTATCAATCTGGCTGTCCAGCGCCTTGACGGTGCCGGTGGCGAGTTTCTGGGTATTGTCGCTGTTCCAGGCCTCGACGGTCAGTTCGCCGGCTTCACGCAGATGGGTTGCGACTTCGCCAAGCTGGTTCTGCGGGACCGTGAAGATCACGGAAATCGGCTGCATCTGCGTGAGGACCGTCAAACCACCGGACTGGCCAGCAGTGACATAGTTGCCAACGTCGAGCGCACGGATACCGACACGGCCTTCGACCGGCGCGGTGATGTGGCAGTACATCACGTTCAGTTCGGCATTGCGCACATTGGCGCGGTCGAACTCGACCTGACCTTCAAGCTGCTGCACCGTGAATTCCTGGTCACGCGCGGTCATGGCCGAGGTGGAGTTCTGCTTGATCAGGCGCTGGTAACGGGCATTGTCCACGCGGGCCTTTTCAAGCTGCGCGATATCGGCCGCGAGCGTACCACGATATTGGGCGAGCGTGGCCTCATAAGGCCGCGGATCGATCAGTTCGAGCTCGTCACCCTTATGAACGTGCTGGCCTTCCTGATAATAGACAGCGGCGATATGGCCGTTCACGCGCGGCGTGATCGTTACGTTGGTGACAGGAACGACCGTACCGATTTCCTGGAAAATGACGGGCATGTCGCCGGTATGGGCAGTGGCGACGGCGACGGGCTGGACGCTGCCATCGGCTGCCGCACCACGACCGTGCTTGTGCGTTGTCCCGTGTGGGCGGAAGATCGCGAACAGGATCAGAAGAGCGACCAGAAGAACAACGGCCCACAGGATCCAGCGACGGCGGGACCGTGCGCGGGGCGGGGCGGACTGGGTGGTGCTGTTCGTAAGGCGGTCGCTGGAGCCGGCCGTCTGCTGATCCATGGTTGTTCTGTCTTTCCCGTATACCAGAGCGCGTGGCTCTCAGGCGGCAATGCTGTATGTTTCCATACCTATAAGGCAGGAGACCCGGGTCGGCCATGACGGGACCTTAAATCCTGTTCAGTTTTGATAGTGAAAATCAAAATGAGCATAAATGATACACTCTGTTACTGATTTGCGGGGCTTGTCTCTTTTCCGCTCAAGGATCATATCGGACAGGAACCGGATGCTCCTGTTGCGCGTTGGAATGCGGACACAGGTTTATCCGGACAAAGGAGAACAACATGGCTGATACAACTGAAACGAAGGCTGAAGGCCTCCTGGATGACGTCAAGGGCAAGGTCAAGGACGGCGTGGGCGGCCTGACCGGCGATGCAAAGATGCAGGCCGAAGGCAAGTTCGACCAGCTTTCCGGCATGGCACAGCAGGACTTTGCCGATCTGTATGACGAAGGCGAGACCAAGCTCGAAGCCGCTACGGCATTCGTTCAGGACCGTCCGCTGATCTCGCTGGTGATCGCCACGGTTGTGGGCATGATCGTCGGCGGACTGATGTTCGGCCGCAAAAGCTCCTGAGGAAGCCACAGGCCTTTCGACCATCGCAGGGTCTTTGTGCTAGAAGCCTTCCGGAGCAATCCGGGAGGCTTTTTTTGCATGGAATGGTTTTACGAGAATAACGGGCAGCAGGTTGGTCCCGTTTCCCGTGAAGAAATCCTGCGTCTGATCATGCAGCAGCGCATCAAGCCCGAAACGCTGGTCTGGACGTCGGAGTTCGGCGAGGCCTGGCGTCCTGCCAGTGCTGCCGGGCTTGTCTCTCCGCTGACGGGCCTGCTGCGCCTGTCCACGGGCATCTCGGAGCACTGGGCCTGGGTTGTGCTTGTCGGCCCATGGCTGATCCAGCGATTGACGCTGCTGATTCTGGACTGGCGTCAGGTGCCTTACAGTGAGCAGGCTGGGCCATCTTCCATTGTCGCGATCATGTCTCTGGTCCTGTTTTTCACGGCCTTCACGCTGGACCGCAATTCCATCCGTGAAAACGGGCAGACGCCGCCGGGCTTCTGGTGGTGGATGTTCCTGCCGGGATATTTCTGGAGGCGGCGGCAGATTGTCGGGCGGGGTCTGTCACTGCTCCTGGTCAGTCTGGTGCTGTTTGCGGCCAATGTGACGGAGAAGATCTACCAGTTGCCGCAGATGAAGGCCGAACTCCAGCACCAGCAGGAGCAGATGCACCAGTCTGCGCCATCAAATCCGCCAGCCTCTTCCGGGCAGGACGACGAACAGGAAGAACTCTGAGCCCTGAGGAAAGAGTCTTTCGAACCACACTTGACATACTAAACTGAAGAACAATGCATTTTTAGGCTTCCCTTTCGAGTCGCCATGATTCAAAACCGATTCGGTCACCTGATTTCGGGGTGTCTGTCGGGGAGAATGCTCAGAAATGCCGGATTACGCCCTGGAAGCTGCCCATGGGGGGCTGGTCGTCGGGATCGACGAAGTTGGGCGTGGTCCTCTGGCGGGGCCGGTGGTGGCTTCTGCTGTAGCCTTTACGGCACCGCCCTCAGAAGCCCTCTCTTCCCTTCTCGATGATTCCAAGAAACTGACCGCCCGGCGCCGGATGCTCGCCTATGAGGTCCTGATGGCCGATGATCAGGCGCTGATCGGCATTGGTGCCGCATCTGTCGGGGAAATCGAGCAGATCAATATTGCTCAGGCCTGTTATCTGGCCATGCGTCGCGCCCTGTCCCGTCTGGGCCGGATGCCTGATCTGGCGCTTGTGGACGGCAAGCATGCTCCGAAGCTGCCCTGTCCCATAAAAATGGTGATTGGCGGAGACGGGATCAGCCTGTCCATTGCCGCAGCCTCCATCATCGCAAAAGTGACGCGGGATCGCCTGATGGCGCGTCTGGCGGTGCGCCATGATGCTTATGGATGGGAGCGCAATGCCGGTTACGGCACGGCTGCGCACATGCAGGGCCTGAAACTCCGGGGGGTGACACCCCACCACAGGCGCGGGTTCGCGCCGATACGAAACATGATTGAAGCAGAGGCACACGCAGCATGAGCGGTGAATTTCCCGTCGACCAGATCCTGCGTGGAGAATGCATCGAAACGATGAAGACGCTGCCCGATGGGAGCGTGGACTGCATTTTCGCCGATCCGCCGTACAATCTGCAGCTCCGCGGTGAACTGCGTCGTCCGGACGAGACCGTCGTGGACGGGGTGGATGACGACTGGGACAAGTTCGCGAATTACGCGACATACGACAATTTTACGCGCGAATGGCTTAGCGAAGCACGCCGTATCCTGCACAAGGACGGCACGATCTGGGTTATTGGCTCATATCACAACGTCTTCCGGCTTGGTGCGATCATGCAGGATCTGGGCTTCTGGATCCTGAACGACATCGTCTGGCGCAAGTCCAACCCGATGCCGAATTTCCGCGGACGTCGCTTCACCAATGCGCATGAGACGCTGATTTGGGCGGCGCGCGGTCCGCAGAGCAAATATCGCTTCAACTATCAAGCCATGAAGGCCCTGAACGATGATCTTCAGATGCGTTCGGACTGGTACCTGCCGCTCTGCACGGGCAATGAGCGTCTGAAAAATGAACATGGCCTGAAACTGCATCCGACGCAGAAGCCGGAAAGCCTGTTGCATCGCGTGCTGGTGGCCTCGACCAATGCCAATGACGTGGTGCTCGATCCGTTCTGCGGAAGCGGCACGACCCCGGCGATGGCGAAGCGTCTTGGGCGTCATTACATCGCGATCGAACGCCACCCGGACTACGTCAAAGCCGCCCGGGAACGCGTGGCGCGTGAAGAGCGCCTGACATCCGAGCAGCTTGCGACGACGCCCGCCAAGCGCGAAATGCCGCGCATTCCGTTCGGAAGCTTCGTCGAGACGGGAGCTCTTCCGGCTGGGACATTGCTCTATGACCGGCAGAAGCGTCTCAAGGCGACGGTGACGCCCGATGGCACGCTCGTATCGGGCAACCAGCGCGGTTCCATCCACAAGCTGGGTGCGATGCTGACCAATGCACCGTCCTGCAATGGCTGGACGTTCTGGTATTTTGAGCGGGACGGTCAGTTCGTCCAGATTGATGTGCTGCGTCAGGAAAGTCAGGCGCTGCGTAACGTCGGCTGAAGCCAAGGCACAGCGGTTATAAAAAAAGCCGGAGATTGCTCTCCGGCTTTTTTCGTGTCTGGGTCAGAAAATCTAGTGCCCCGCGAAGCCGAGGAAGCCGACCGAGGGGTCTGCCTTGCCTCCACTTGTATCGAAATGCGGAGTGGCTGCGACGAGGGAGCGCTTCGGAGTGACGGTTTTGCCGCCGATCGTCAGATGGCCGTTGTCGTTTTTCATTTCAACGCCCTGATCGGAGACGCTGTTCTCGATCCTGCCATCCGGGTTGTAGGTCCGCATCGACAGCAGCAGGAACATGATGTCCTTGCGGTTCAGATCGATGGCCATGTCCAGCGGCGTCTGATCCAGCACATTGTGCCCGCCCATGTCGGCACCACGGTTGAGCGCCTCCTTGGCGGCGTTAAGTGAACCACGATTGATCGCATCGAAAAGCGCGGTCGTCGGGTTCATGTCCGCTCGGGCATGACCGGCATCGTCGTCGGATGCTTCTGCTCCGGGCAGGGCGGAAGGCGGCGCGGCGCGCTGGGCGGCCTTGCGGGCCTCGGCCTTCTTCTGGTTGGCCTCGGCTTCCTGTTCAGCCTCGGCGTCGTCGGCATCCTGAGCCTGGGCATGATGCCAGGGTACGAAAATCGTCGGCGTCATTGCCAGAGCGGCAATGAGCAGCAGGCGGGGCAGGGTGGGGAGCAGTCGCATGATGCCAATATACTGTGATCGATCGTCCTGTGCGAGTCTGCAGATGCCTCTCAGGCATGCCGGATTGTGACATTTTTTCAATGACCTTCCCGCCACCATCCGATCGCAAGGAAAATCAGGGCTGCGAGCAGCGCCGCCCAGGCCGGAACGAGATCTTTCGTGCGCGTCTCACCCGCGACGGCGGCGGTCGTGACGGGAAGGCCCATCCAGTCCGATCCGCTCATGGCGTTACCGGCCGAGACCTGTCGCAGATGGGGCGTCTGATCCGCAATCCATGAGACGGTGCCGCCGGAAGTTTTGGCACTGGCGCCCATGATGGTCGCGGTGGCGCGCAGGTCTTGACGCTCGATCGGATCATGCGAGACGGGGCTGGCAAAGGCGACGAGGCCGTCCTGCCGGACACTCCAGATTCCCGGCAGGGTCGCGGGCACACTGGCGTGCCAGACGCCTTTGGTCTGCGTCAGTGTTACGGGCTGGCGCTTTCCGTCCGGTGCGGTCACGAAGGCTTCCGGCGATACTGTCTGCCCGGCCGCATGACGTTCCACGGTGAGCTGTCCGTTTTCGATCCGGGCGGTGAGGCGGTTTTCCTCAAGATCCGGCTCTTTCATCAGCCAGTGCGACAGGCGCCGCAGAAGCTCGGCTTGCGGTCCGCCGCCACCCTCACCGCGCGACCAGAGCCAGAGCTGGTCCGACAACAGCATGGCCACCCGTCCGCGATCCACGCGGTCCAGCAGAAGAAGCGGCGCACCATCAGGACCGTGCATCAGGTCTTCGCCGTGAGACTGGTCGGGGCGAAGTGCGCGGTACCAGGGGCCCCAGTCTTCCGTCAGGCCAGCGGTGACCGGATGGGTCTTGCCGAGATCGGTCAGGGAAGGGCGGAAGGCGCGGGTGACGATTCCGTCCGTGCCAACATGCGCGGGCAGCACCTGTGCGAGGCTTGTGTCCTGAAGCGTGCCGTCCTGCGTGAATTCAGGCCCTGCCGTCACCAGCAGCCCGCCACCATTGCGGACATAATCGGCGATGTTGGTCAGGTACTCGTCGGGGAGGATATTGCTGTTGCGGAACCCGTCCAGAATGATGAGGTCAAAGCTGCGGATCTTTTCCTGAAACAGTTCGCGGATCGGGAACGGGATCAGCGCCAGATCCGACAGCGGAGTGCCGTCATCGGTATTGGGGGAGCGCAGAATGGTGAAGTGCACGAGATCGACGGACGGATCGGCCTTCAGCAGCCGGCGCCAGACGCGCTCGCCCTGATTGGGCACGCCTGAGACCAGCAGCACGCGCAGCCGGTCCCGGACGCCACGGATACGGACGACTTCACTGTTGTTCTCGGTGGACGCTTCCCCGGCCAGAGGAGAGACGGACAGGCCGACCAGCGTCTCGCCGGGATGCTGGACAGGCAGCGTGATGTCCTGCGGCGTGCCGGTCTGGATGGGGCGTGTCTGCGGCGGGGCGTCGCCGGAGCGGATCGTGAGAATGGCGACCGAAGCGCTCGGGGCGCCCAGATCGTCCACCTGAACGCGGATCGTGGCGTTCTGGCCGACGATCGCATAGGGCGGCGTGCTCAGGATGCGCAGGCGCCGGTCCTGTTCTTCGCCATGCGCCGTCAGCAGAAGATGCAGCGGAAGCGTCTGGCCGTTTGCGCCATGAAAGCGGGGCGGCAGATGGGGTGGAACGTGCAGATGGGGTGGAACGTCATGATCCATGCCATCCGTCACGACGATGGCGCCCGCGAAACGTCCCTGCGGCAGATCGGCGTGATCCAGCGCTTCGAACAGGCGCGTTCCGTGACCGGTACCGCCCGGGACATCGACGCGGTGCAGCGTCAGGCCCGGAAGATGGGCCGCGTCCTGCATGATCTGTTCGGCGGCATGGTCCGCGATGGCAGTCCGGTGCCCGACCTGCATGGAGGCCGAGCGGTCCACGACCAGAAGCGCATCCTGCGGAACGGGCCGTAGCACCGGATGGAGCGAGCGCGGTCCGGACAGCCAGCCCAGAAGAGTCAGAACAGCCAGCGCCCGCCAGAGCATGCCGCGTGCGCCACGCAGCGCACCGTAAATCGCGCCCGCAACTGTCAGAATTGCCAGCGTTGCCAGAAGCCAGACCGGCAGCATGGGAGAAAGGTCGAACATCATGGTGCGTCCTCCTCATCAACGCTGTCGGGGCTGGTTGCGGCGGCCCCATTGTCGGGTGTGCCGAGGCGGCGGAGCATTTCCGGGTACTGGGCCTGATCGTTCTTGTAGTTTCCGGTCAGGGCGTACAGCACCATGTTCATGCCAAAACGATAGGCCTGCGTGCGCTGGTCCTCGCCACCGGGAATGACGGCGAAGGGATGGTTGCCCGAACCATCCACGGCCCAGGCATGCGCCCAGTCGCCATTACCGATGATGACCGGGCTGACATCATCATTCGCCTCATCGCCATTACGCGCGACATAGACCGGCTGCCCGGCAACGCGGCCGGGGAAGCCGCTGTGCAGCAGATAGAACGTGTGAGCCAGAACGTGCTTTTCCGTCAGCTTGGCGAGCGGCGGCACGACGAGGCCGTCAGTCACACGCTGAAGCGCAGCCCGGGCTGCGGAACTGGTTCCGGAATCCGTATCGGTGCCCGCGCCCTGTTCGTCGATCAGCAGGATGCCGCCGTGATCCATGAACGTATTGAGAGCCTTTGTGCGCTCGGGATCGGGTTGGGCGTCGGGTGTGACCGGCCAGTACAGGAGCGGATAGAACGCCAGATCGTCCTTGCCCGGAATGACGCCATCCGGATGGCCGAGCGTCGCGGAACTGCGCGCCGTCGTGAAGTCGGAAAGGCCCTGAAGCCCCTCTCGGGAGACGGTGTCGATATCGTCATGGCCGGTGATGACATAGGCCAGCCTTGTATCGAGCGCAGCCTGCGGCACTGTTGTCGGCAGGGGCGGCATCTGCGTCGTGCTCTGGGCATGGGCTACGGGTAGGATCAGCAGACAGGCCACGCCCAGAGCGCCCAGCAGCCCGCGACGCCGCAGGGACAGGATCAGGTCCAGCAGCAGAAGCAGCAGACCGGCCGTCATCAGTGCCGGGCCAAGCGGACGGTCCGCATGGGCGCCATCCGGTGAAATGCGGGACCCAAGCAGGGCTTCTTCCTTCATTGCGGGCGCAGAATCGGAAAGGTTCAGGGCATGCGTTCCATGGGCTGGACCATAAAGTCCGGCGGGATAAGTGACGGAGACAGGCGTATGCGCCAGATCCGAGACGCGGATGGAGCGTGCGGCCTGTGGCGGCATGATGAGCCCGCCGTCACTTCCAACAATACGCCAGGGCGCAAGCTCCGAAGGTCCACCGCCCGCAACACCGGCCGAACGCTCGATCAGGCGCTCCAGCATGTCGGGGAACAGGCCGGACAGCGGCACATTGGACCAGTCCGGCGAGGCCGTGACATGGAACAGCACGATCTCGCCATTGCCTTCCGCCCGCGCGGTCACGAGAGGCGTGCCGTCACTCAGAGCCGCCCAGACATGATCTGTCAGGCCCGTTTCGGGCTTGGCCAGAACCTGTCGGGAGACAGTGACATCAGGTGGGATCGTCAGATCGGAGAACGGCGAAGTCTCAGGGAAAGACGCCAGTGTCTGCGGCTTCCCCCAGGACATGGGACCGCCGAGCTGCCGCATCCCGCTCATGAGATGAACGGGCAGAAGCGCGTCTGACGTGGCGTCGGAAGCGGCACCCTGATCGGCGGCAAGGCCGGGACCGGCAAAGCGGACGAGCATGCCGCCATGACGGACCCAGTTCAGGACACGGCTGCGCGTCTGATCGCCGGAAAGCGCGCCATCAGTCGCGATCAGGACAGACAGGGGCGCACCCAGCAGGGCCGTCGCATCCCCGCTATGCAAGTCTGAAATGGGCTGCAAGGCGCGGTTCAGGAAGAACGCCGAACCGACGAGTGGTGTGGCATCGCCTGGCGTCTGGAGGATCCCGACGGGGCGGCGATGATCGGCCTGGCCCATCAGGTGCACGGCAGCCGGGCCAGTCGCCCCTTCCAGCGTCAGATGATCGAGTTGGTTCCGCAGGAGAGGCGGGAGCGAAATGCTCTGGTCCTGCCCGGTTTTGACGGGATAGGCGGCAAGCGTTCCACCATTGGCATTGGCGGCATGAAGCGTCACGGTGCGCGTCGGGCAGGAGAGCGTGTCCACTCTGGCATGAAGGGCGCCGTCCTGACCGATGGACGCGGCAAGGCGCAGGATGTCGCAGCCATTCCAGCGCATGTCCTGAACGGAACGGGCCTTGGCGAGCGCATCATGCAAGGCAGTGTCTCCGTTTGCTGCCAGCCCGTCCGAAAGGAGCATCACGCGCTGGCCGGATAGATCCCGGTGCTGGAGCAGGGACGCCAGGGCCTGACGATCCGTGGGCCAGGGCTGAGGCCGCAGGCGGGAGAGATGTTCGGACAGGGCATGTGCATCATGTGTCGTGAACGCTTCGGGCATAGCGCCATCAGGCGCGCGGGCGGCGTGCAGGAGCGTTACGTCCTGACCATTGCGGATCGCCGTTTCGCCAAGGGCCAGAGCCGCGGAAATACGTTCGTTCCAGTGCGGAATGGCTGCCCAGCCATCATCCAGAACGAGTGTGAGCGGGCCGTTGCCGGTTTCAGCCTGATGCGGGGTCAGGACAGGCCGGGCCAGTCCGAAAATGACGAGGGCTACGGCGGCCATGCGCAGAAGCAGGAGCCAGAGCGGAGAGCGGGCCGCATCCTCACGCCGGGCCGTCAGCCGGTTCAGGATGAGCAGGGACGGAAAGCGCTGATCCTGCGGGGCAGGCGGCGTGGCGCGGACCAGCCACCACAAGGCGGGCAACGTGAGAAGGCCGAGCAGCAGGAGCGGGGCGAGAAGGATCATCGGCCACCTCCCAATGCCATGTGAAGGGCAAGCAGGGCCGGAAGCGGGTTCTGCGACGTGTCATGCATGATGCAGTCGGCATGGAGCGAGGCCGCACTCTGCTTCAGGGCTGCAAGATGGGCATTCATGGCCTGTTCATAGGCATGGCCAAGGCTTTCCATGGCTGGAAGGGTCAGAACGCCGCCTTCCAGCCCTTCAAACCGGATTCGTCCGGAGCGTTTCAGTTCCCGTTCCGCAGGGTCGAGGACGCAGAGAAGATGCGTGCGCACGGGGCGGCTGGCGCAGGTCTTGAGAAAGGTGTCGATCCGGTCTTCGTCCCACAGGAAATCGCTGATCACGACCAGATCGGACCGGGCGGGAACGAGTGCCATGCGCGGAAATTCGGGTTCGTCCGCATCCGGATGCAGAAGGGAAGCGGCCAGCCGCGGCAGAACCTGCCGACCGGCCAGCGCGCGTCCTGCCTCGATCCCGGTCAGCAGCCCGGCGCGTTCGCCACCCCGAAGAGACGCGGACGCCAGAGCCAGCGTGCAGAGCTGGGCCCGCTCCGCTTTGGTGGGCAGGGCATCGGACGAGCGCCACTGCATGGAGGGCGACGGGTCGCACCACAGCATCAGCGACTGGACGTTTTCCCGCTCGCGCTCACGGACCCAGAACGTGTCTTCGACCGGAGAGCGGGCAGACTGCCGCCAGTCGATGGACGTTGCGGGCTCGCCGGCGTGATAGGGACGGAATTGCCAGAAATCCTCACCCGCCCCCGACCGTCTGCGGCCATGAACACCGCTTTGCAGGCTCGCAGCAATCTTTTCGGCTTCAAGAACAAGTGCGGGCAGGGCCAGACTTTCCGCCTGCACGGTCGGAGCGCTGGAAGCGGCGCCCCGGTTGCGGCGGAAGAGGCTGCGCAGGGTATCGGACGGACTTTTCACGGCGATCAGAGGAGGGCCTGTGCCTGCTTGCGGATCAGGGCTTCGCGATCCGTCCCTGAAGCGCGCGCGCCAAAGCCCAGCCCGATACGATGGGACAGGACCGGGCTTGCGAGGGCCACGACGTCATCAAGGCTCGGCGCCAGACGGCCGTCGAGCAGCGCGCGGGCGCGGGTCGCGATCATAAGGGCCTGTGCCGCACGGGGGCCGGGACCGTAGGAGACGGCATCACGTACGTCCTGCGGAGAAGACGGATCTTCCGGACGCAGGGAGCGCGTCAGGGTCAGGATCGCATCCACGATCTGGTCACCAACCGGTAGACGGCGAACAAGGTTCTGGGCCGCGAGAAGGCTTTCGGCATTCATCAGTGCCGTGGCAGTCGGCGTCGTGGCGCCCGTGGTCTGAAGCAGCATCTGACGTTCCGCGTCCCGGCCCGGAAATCCGAGGCTGATCTGAAGCATGAAACGGTCGAGCTGGGCTTCGGGAAGCGGATAGGTGCCTTCCTGCTCGATCGGATTCTGGGTCGCGAGAACGTGGAAAGGACGGGGAAGGGCATAATCCTTGCCGCCCTGCGTGACACGGCGCTCCGCCATGGCCTGAAGCAGTGCGGACTGGGTACGCGGGCTGGCACGGTTGATTTCGTCGGCCAGAACAAGCTGACCAAAGATTGGACCGGGCAGGAAGCGGAAGGCGCGACGCCCGTCAGCATCCTGATCGAGGATTTCCGCACCTGTGATATCCGACGGCATCAGGTCAGGCGTGAACTGGATGCGTGTGGCGTCCAGACCCAGCACACGCGACGCCGTATTGACCAGAAGCGTCTTACCCAGACCGGGTGCGCCCATCAGAAGCGCGTGACCACCGGACAGGATCGTGACAAGCACCTGTTCAATGACGCTGTCCTGGCCCAGAACAATCCCGCCAATGGCCTGGCGGACATGACGGAGAACCGGGGCCAGACGGTCGGCTTCAGCCACGTCCGCCTCGCCCTGCAGGGTGCCGGCGGAAACGCCGGAAGAATATTGCTGCTCGCTCATGACGCCAGTCTGACAGGTGTGGGGGTTTCATCAAGGCTCGATTGCACCCAAGTTGGTGTGAGAAGAGAGTTTTTATGCAGTTGGAGGGAAAATTGAGCGATCATGAGTTCCGGCAGGCGGCCTGTCCTGACGTCTCCCTGTCTCCAGATCCCCTGATGCCCCCGTCTTCCTTCCCTGGAACGCCCGGTACAGGCCCCCGGCTGCTACCTTTTCTCATTCAGCGCGACGGCACTTGGCTCTACCGGGGCTCTGCGATCAAACGCAAAGCCATGCTGTGCATGTTCTCTTCAATGCTGACCCGTGATCCCGAAGGGACGTACTGGCTGAAAACGCCGATGGAGCAGGGCATCATTCAGGTCGAAGATGCGCCGTTTGTGGCGGTCGAGCTGGATTTCCGCGGAACCTGTGGACGTCAGCAGAACCTGTGCTTCCGTACGAATATGGATGAACTGATCTGCGTCGGACCCGAGCATCCGCTATCCTGTGACTGGGATCGACCGTCTGATGACTGCGCCAGCGTGCCCTATGTTCATGTCCGTGACGGCGAGGGGGCCTTTTCCATCCTCGCACGGGTCACACGTGCGGTGCATTACGAACTCGCGGCTCTTGCTGTTCCCGGACATGTGAAAGGGCAGCCCTGTCTGGGTGTCTGGAGTCAGGACTGTTTTTTCCCGCTCTCGCGCCCTGCATGATGCAGCATTCCGGCCTGCTGGAGCGCCTCCCGGACCGGTCCGGTCTGGAGCGGATCTGGAATATTCTGCCTGATGCCCGGCTTGTAGGCGGTTCGGTTCGCGATCTCTTAGCCGGTGCCACTGTCCACGATCTGGATTTGGCGACTCCGGAGCCACCCGAAGATGTGCTGCGCCATCTTGAGGATGCCGGGATCCGCGTCATTCCGACTGGACTGTCCCACGGAACGGTAACGGCAGTGCTGGACGGCGTGCCCTACGAAATCACGACGCTGCGCCGCGATGAGGAAACGGACGGACGCCATGCGGTCGTCGCCTGGACGCAGGACTGGGCAGAGGACGCGGCCCGACGGGATTTCACGATCAATGCCATGTCGCTGGACCGGCATGACGGACTTCACGACTATTTTGGCGGCCGGGAGGATCTGGCGAACCGGCATGTCCGGTTCGCCGGAGAAGCATCCCGCCGGATCGAAGAAGATGCGCTGAGAGCGCTGCGCTTTTTCCGGTTCGATGCGCGATATGGGAACGGTCATCCTGACGAAGCGGCCTGCGAAGCCGTCTCGAAACAGCTTGAACTAATCCGCACACTCTCGGCCGAACGGATCGCATCTGAACTGCTGCGGATTCTGGCCGGTCCCCGTCTCATGGAGACGATCACGGCAATGTCGCGTGTCGGCCTGCTTCAGGCCGTTTTGCCGTCTCCAGACACCGCCTTTCTATTGCGCCTCATGAACTGTGATGCGCCGTGCGATCCGTTGCTGCGCCTGTTTGCACTTTGCCGCGGGAGAAGCAGCGAACTGGCTGGACGTCTGAAGCTCTCCAATGCGGACGGTGCAAAGATTGAAGCCTGGGCCTCCGACAGTCCGGCGTTGCATCCGGACGCATCAGATGATGATCTTCGGCGCCTGCGTGTGCTGCAGCCTCTGGATTGCCTCATGGAACGAAGCTGGTTTGAACAGGCCCGGCGTGTCGGCGCGCCTGACCCTGACTGGGACAGCTTCCGGGCGAGACTTCAGACCATGCCACAGTCGGAGTTCCCCCTGTCAGGCAAGGATGCCATTGCCCAAGGCGTTCAGCCGGGGCCGGGAATGGGGGCATGGCTGAAAACCGGCCGGGACTGGTGGATGGCGCAGGGATGCATGCCAGACCGGGCCGCCTGTCTGGCCTATTTGGCCGCACACAGGTGAGGCTGCGGTTTCGTCCTTTTCGCAAGGCCTGCTAAACCCAGGCATATGACGAAAACGACAGCTCTTGATACGGACAGCCGCGTCCTGATGAAACGCATCTGGCGCGAGGAAATGCGCCAGCATGTTGGACGGATCATATCCGTGGTTATCCTGACGGTTCTGATGGCCGGACTGACCGCGCTTTATCCCGCGGTCATCAAACGCGCCGTGGACATGTTTGCCGCGCATGATTCCCGGATTCTGTATCAGGTGCCAGCGCTGGTCGTGATTGTCACGGGGCTGAAAGCCGCCTCACAGTACGGACAGACGATCGCCGTGCAAGGGCTGGTTCTTGCCGTAATCCGTGGCCTGCAGTCCCGCATGTTCGCGCATTCCCTGCAGGCAGACGTCTCGACGATCGAGAAGGAAGCCCCGGCCAAATGGGCCGCGCGCTTCACCACGGATGCCATCTCGATCCGTGAAGCCATGATCCGGGTCGTCAATGCGCTCGGGGACGCGGTGACGGTGGTGGGTCTGGTCATTTCCATGATCGTGACAGACTGGGAACTGAGCCTGATTGCGCTCGTGCTTTATCCGGTTGCGGCGGTGCCCATCCAGAAGCTGGGCAAGAAGGTACGCCGGGCTTCGGGCGGCATGCAGGAACAGATTGGCGAGACATCCGCCCTGCTGAACGAGAGCTTTGCCCTGGCCCGTCAGGTCCGTATCTACCGTATGGAAGACCGGGAAAGCACACGGGTCGATCAATCTCTGGACCTGCTGCATTCGGCGTTCCTGCGGATTGCAAAAGGACGTGCCCGTGTTGATCCGGTTCTTGAAGTTCTGGGCGGAGCGGCTGTGGCGGCCGTGCTGGGTTTCGCAGGCTGGCGGGCGGCGCAGGGTGGCGCGACGCTCGGAGACTTTACGGCCTTCATTGCCGCTCTTTTGACGGCATCGCGGCCGATCCGGGCCTTGGGTTCGCTCAATACCGCCCTTCAGGAAGGACTGGCCGGCCTGTCGCGCGTCTTTGCCGTGATCGACGAGCCTCCGGCAGTGATGGAACGGCCCGGCGCGATATCGCTGCCATCAGGAAAAGGCCATCTGGCCTTCCAGCAGGTCAGTTACCGTTACGAAGATGGACGGGTTGGTCTGAAGAACCTGACCTTCGATGTTCAGCCGGGAAAAACAGTGGCGCTTGTCGGCCCCAGCGGCGCAGGCAAATCCACAGCACTCTCCCTGATCCCGCGCCTGCATGATGTGAGCGAAGGCAGTATCTGTTTGGAAGGTGTGGATCTGCGGGATCTGACGCTTTCATCCCTGCGCGATGCCATTGCGTATGTCAGTCAGGATACGACCCTGTTTGACATGTCCCTGATCGAGAATATCTGGATCGGGCGGCCGTCTGCGTCGCGGATTGAAGTCGAAAAGGCCTGCGCCATGGCCGCGGTCGATTTCCTCGATAATCTGCCGTCGGGTCTGGAAACCCGGGTCGGGCCGGGCGGTCGCCGCCTTTCGGGCGGACAGCGTCAGCGCGTGGCACTTGCGCGTGCCCTGCTGCGCAATCCGCGAATTCTGCTTTTGGATGAGGCAACCAGTGCCCTGGATTCCGAAAGTGAGGCCCGCGTGCAGAAGGCACTGGCCAATCTGCGCTCAGGCCGGACAACCGTGATCGTGGCACACAGGCTCTCAACCGTGCAGGCAGCCGACCTTATCGTCGTGATGGATCATGGTGCCGTCGCCGAAGCGGGCACCCATGCGGAACTGCTCAGAAAGAACGGTCTTTATGCGCGGCTGGTGCGGACCCAGTCTCTGGCGGCGGCCTGAAACAGGGCCTTCAGTTCCGGAATCAGCGCGGCATAGAGATCTTTCTTGAAGCCCAGATTGCGCTCCAGCAGCTCTGTCGGCTCGACCCATTCCCAAGTGTCGAATTCCGCCGGATCATGAAGGTCCAGACGGATATCAGCATCCTGACCTTCATAACCCATCACGAACCATTTCTGGGTCTGCCCCCGAAAGCGGCCACCAAGAGCCTTTCCCATCAGAGCCTGCGGCAGGTCATAGGAAAGCCAGCCTTCACGCTCTGCCAGAATACAGGCGTTCCGCGTTCCGATTTCCTCTTCCATTTCCCGCAATGCAGCGACTTCGGGTGTCTCCCCATCATCAATGCCGCCCTGCGGACACTGCCAAACATCGCCTGGAAGATCCGTCCGGCGGGCAATGAACAGTTTGCCATCGCGGTTGAAGAGGGCAATGCCCACATTCGGGCGATAGGGCAGGGTCTGGGGATCGATCACAAAGGAGCTCCCTGGCTGGAGGGTGAAAGATTGGCCGCCTGATCATTGCTGATACCGCTATCCGCGAAAGCCGAAGGGGGCACCAGCACAAAGCGGGCTGCCGCAGGTCCCTTGAGCCAGTTCGCCAGACGATCGATCATGACAGGTGTGACCGGTCCAACCATCAGCAGTATTTTTGCAGGTTTCCCATCCTGAGGCAGCAGGGCCGCGAGCCTGTTGTCCAGAGTGGTCGCGTCCGTATCCCCATCAATCCAGGCTGTTGCCGTCATGCCGCGTGTCCGGCGGCCATCCTGTGCTGAACCTGCCAGATACAGCAGGCCCTTACTGCTGATGATATTGGCGATCGGTGAAAAATCCGGAGAGGTCGCATAGCCACCGCCGGGCTGGTCATCCCCGTTTTCGGACGCATCCGTCAGGCCTTCCGCACCCGCCGCACGGGACAGGCACCATTCCAGTTCACGCTGGTCATCAGCAGCCGAGTTCCCATATCCAAGCGCATGCGGACCTTCATCGACCCGCTCGGGATGCGCACTCTGCATCGGCAGGGTGACATAGACTTCCCGATGGCTGGCATGTGCCCGCGCAATCACGTCACTGATATTGCTGACATACGGCGAAACGCCCACAGCGACAGGCGCGGGAATACGCGACAGCACGTCATAGGTCAGAGCGTCGGAATATCCGAACCCCTGCAACACGATCGCGATAGCGGTTTTGTCCGTCGGAAGGGTAACCGGAGCCGGGCTGACAACTGCCGGTGAATTGGGTGCGGCAGGTGACGTAACCGGCGGAAGGGATTGTTGTGCAACAGCGTTTGGATCTGCCTTGGGCTCCACCACATCAGTCGTGGCCGGAGGTGCCGCGGTAGAAGATCCCGCCGAATGAGAGGCCTCCTGTACCGGCTGAGTCTCAACCGTTTTTACAGCAGGGGCGGCATCATTCGGGAGCGGTGTGGAAGCAATTGAAGACTCGGTGTGAGCGGGAACGGCAGGCCTGGCTGGTGGCGTTGCTTTCGCGACGACCGCAGGTTTGCGCTGATGCAGCAGAAATGCCGTTGCGCCTGCCCCTCCCGCCAGGAGGACAGCCCAGAACGCGATCAGAAGGCGTCCGATAACAGGAAGTCGTTGCCAGAGCCCTGGTCGGCTGGAGGCGGGACGGTTCTGCACGATCCGGGATGTCCTTTTTTGGTTTTTAGTGATGCGCTTCAGGCGGCTTGGGGGAGGCGGGAGGTGTGGAAGCCTTGACCTCGGTCGCAGGCGCAGTCGCCGGGGCCGGGTTCGAAAGCCCTGCCATGGCATTGATCACCTTGATCGCCTGCTGAAGCTGGAAATCGGTTGCAGGTTTTGTGGCATCGAATGCGGGCCAGCTGGCATCCGGCATCTTCGGAATGGACTTCGCGATCGGCGGAATGTCGGTGCGCGGCGTCTCGTTCGTCCGGTTGCCGCCGATATTCGTCAGGATATGGGACAGATCGGCCTCACGATAACCATAGGCATCGTCATCCTTGGTCTCAGCCACGGGAATATCAGGCGTAATGCCCAGGCCCTGGATGGAGCGCCCGGACGGCGTATAATAACGCGCTGTCGTCAGACGCACTGCTCCCTGATCACCGATGGGGATGAGAGTCTGGACCGAGCCTTTGCCGAAGGTCTTTTCGCCAAGGATGATGGCGCGGTGATGATCCTTCAGGGCGCCGGCCACGATTTCACTGGCCGAAGCCGAGCCACCATTCGTCAGGACGACGATCGGCAGGCCATTAGTGATGTCCGTGCCCTTTGCATCCCAGCGCTGGTTGTTCTCAGCATGACGGCCACGGATCGAGACGATTTCACCGTCCTTGATGAAGTCGTCCGAAACGGCAATGGCCTGATCGAGCTTGCCGCCCGGATTGGAGCGCAGGTCAAGGATGATGCCGGTCAGCTTGCCGCCTGGCGCCTTGGTGGCCTGAGCCTTGAGCTTGTCGAAGGCGGCATGCATGGCGCTTTCGAGATCATCATCGAACTCGGTCAGGCGGATATAGCCCGTGCTGCCATACAGCGCAGATTTCACGATCTGGACGTGCACGATCTCACGCGTCATGTCGAAGGTGAGCGTCTTGCCGGTCTTGGGGCGCACGATCGTCAGGCTGATTTTTGTGCCCGGATCACCACGCATTTTACGAACGGCCTGATCGAGCGTCAGGTCATCAATGCTCTTGTGGTCCACCATCGTGATGAAATCGCCGGGCTGGATGCCCGCGCGTGCAGCCGGGGTGCCGTCGATCGGGGAGACGACGCGGACGTGGCCCGATTCACCCTGAACCTGAAGACCCAGCCCGCCGAATTTGCCCGAAATCTCGGTCTGCATGTCGTGGAACTGGGCCGCGGTCATGTAGGACGAATGGGGATCGAGATTTCCGACCATTCCATCGAGCGCGTTATTGATCAGATCCTTGTCGGAGACGGGGTGGACATATTCCGCCTTCACTACGTCCATGACCGTTCCCAGCAGCGTCAGCAGACGGACGGTTTCCGCGCTGTTGTCATGGGAGATTTCACGGGCGAGGGCTGCGCCCGGAAAGTCGCCGGAGCCAGCAAGACGCAGGGCGCCCGGTCCGACGGCCAGTCCGGCCAGAAAGGCGGTGCCCAGCAACAGGCCACTGCGAAACTTCATGTGATCTCCATCCTCGGGAACGAAGGAACGTCCTGACCTGTCATTACCTGTTAAGGCAGGCTTAGCCGGTTCAGGTTGCCAAATTACTAAGAAATGATCCTACAAGGTCAGACGCGCTCGGCAAACCGGATCATAGGAACGGAGCAGGACTGACGACCTGCGTGCCATGCCGGAGCTGGACAAAAAGCATCCCGTCGGCCGCAGGCATCTGGCCGAGTGTGGCAGCTTTCCTGATGCTTTGGCCACCCGAAACATTCAGTTGTCCCAGTCCGGAAAGTACGAAGCGGTAATTCCGCCCGCAGTCCAGGATCAGCATCTGTCCGAAGGAGCGGAAGGGACCGGCAAATTCGACTCGGCCCGTGCAAGGGGCCTGTACGGGCGCGGAGGAGAGGGCCGCATAGGTGATGCCAGTTGCGGGACCAGCTTCCGTCGTCTGGCCCCAGCGGACGGAAACATGACCTGAGACGGGGGCATGGCCACTGCCGCTTGAGACGCCCTGTCCGGCCGAAGACAGGGCCTGGGCCTGCGACCGTGCATGGCGGGCGCGTTCGAGCTGGTGCTGCCGGGCCAGAGCAGCAGCTTCCTTTTCCAGTTCGGCGCGGGCCTGGGCTTCCTGCCGGACAAGCGTGTCGATTTCGGCGGACAGATCCGCTGCGGCCTGCATGGCGTCGGCAACGGCCTTGCGGGCTTTCTGGGCGCCCTGATCCGCGACGGCTTCCTGGCGTGCTGCAACTTTGGTCCGGGCTGCGGCTGCATTGCGCTCGCGGGTCTGCTGCGCAAGCAGGTCTGCGAGTTCTTTCTGTCGGTTGTCCAGATCGACACCGATGGCATGGAGTTCGTCTTCGCGGGACTGCAATGCCTGCGCCCGCTGCTGGGTCAGGCGCGAGAAACCACCAAGAACGGACAGTGCCGTTACGCTTTCGGACGCTGTTTCAGGCGAGGCCAGCAGTGCCGCATCCGGTGCGATGGATAGGCGGGCTGCGACGGGAAGCAGGGGCTGAAGCGCATCATTCTGGTGGCGAATATCTGCTTCAACAGTCGCCCGCTTGTCCATCAGTTCCGCAATATTGGCCTTGAGTGCAAGAATACGGCTCTGGGTCGTGTCCACGGCAGACTGTGCCGTATGGGTCTGGGCCGTGAAGGCAAGGGTGCGTGCGTTGTCCTGACGGGCTTTTGCTTCGGCCTGTGCCGAGGCGATCTGTTTTGCCTTCAGGACCGCAGCTTCATCCGCCTGCCGTTTTTCCAGAGCTCTGCGCGCGGCCTGGGCACGGGCGAGGGCTTTCTGTCCCTCGCTGGGCGCGGCGACCGCCGGTTTTTCTGTATGGCGGGTGTGATGATGGGACGCGTGATGCGCTGCCGCCCAGCCGGGCGACAGGACCAGAACGAGCGGCAGAAACGGCCGTAGATCAGGCGCTTTCAAGCAGGGAAACACCCGTCATGGCTTCAGGCTGTTTCACGCCCATCAGGGCCAGCATGGTGGGAGCCAGATCAGCCAGACGGCCGTCATGGATGGTCCGGCCGTCCGCATGTGCCAGAATGACAGGCACGACGTTCAGCGTGTGAGACGTGTGTGCACCGCCCGTCACGGGATCGCGCATGGTCTCGCAGTTGCCGTGATCCGCTGTGACAAGCAGGCTGCCGCCTGCCTTGACGATGGCGTCGTTGATGCGGCCCAGCCCCTGATCGACGGTCTCACAGGCCTTGATGGCGGCGGACAGGGAGCCGGTATGGCCGACCATGTCCGGATTGGCGAAGTTCAGCACGATCATGTCGAATTTGCCGCTTTCGATGGCGGCAACGGCCTTGTCCGTCAGCTCTGGGGCGGACATTTCGGGCTGCAGATCATAGGTCGCGACTTTGGGGGACGGGACCAGAATGCGCTCTTCGCCTTCGAACTGCACTTCGCGACCGCCATTCAGGAAGTAGGTGACGTGCGGGTATTTTTCCGTCTCCGCCATGCGAAGCTGTGTCTTGCCGGCTTTGGACACGACATCGCCCAGCAGGTCGTCAAGCGAGACCTTGGCAAACAGGACGCTCATATGTGGGGCCAGATGGTCGGAATAGCGCGACATGCCGCAGACGGACGCGAACTTCACTTTCCGGCCGCTGTCGTAATCCGCAAAATCGGGCAGGACGAGGACGTCCAGAAGCTGGCGGATGCGGTCTGCGCGGAAATTGCAGGCCAGGATGCCGTCGCCATCCTTCATGCCGGCATAGTCACCCAGAACGGTGGGGAGAACGAATTCATCCCCCTTGTCAGCGTCGTAGCTGGCCCTGAGGGCGGAAAGCGCATCCGGAGCGTGAGGGCCTTTCGCATCACGGATGGCATCGACCGCAAGAGCCACGCGTTCCCAGCGGCGGTCGCGGTCCATCGCATAATAGCGGCCGCTCAGAGTTGCGATTTTGACGCTGTCAGGCAAATCCTTGAGGAATTTGCCGATGAATTCCTTACCCGAACGCGGCGCAGTATCGCGGCCGTCACTGAAAATATGCACGGCAACCGGAACGCCGGCTTCGCTGACGATCTTCGCGAGTGCGACGACATGGTCCTGATGGGCATGGACGCCGCCGGGCGAGATCAGGCCCATGAGATGGCAGGTGCCGCCCGAAGCCTTCAGGGAGGCAATGAAGTCCAGAAGGACCGGGTTCTGTGCCAGCGAGCCATCACGGGCGCTGCGGGAAATGCGTGGCAGCTCCTGCATGACAACACGACCGGCGCCGATATTCAGATGGCCGACTTCGGAATTGCCCATCTGGCCGTCGGGCAGGCCAACGTCTTCACCTGACGTTTTCAGGAAGGCATGGGGACTGGTGGCCCAGAGATGGTCGAATGTCGGGATATTGGCGAGACGGACCGCATTGTCGGATTCATCCTCGCGCCAGCCGAAGCCGTCGAGAATGACGAGCATGACGGGGCGGGGGATCGGGGATGTGGACATGGGCTGTCTCCTGCCGGGAAGGAGGGATGGGACTGTTTCCCATCATGCCATCATTCCATACAAATGCGAACGCCCGCCATGAAGGCGGGCGCTGCATCGTGATCAGTGCGTCAGCGTCAGATCTTGTCGACGCCGCTCTTAACCGCGTCCTTGGCATCGCCGGTGGTCTGCTGGACCTTGCCCTTGATGTTCTGGGCCACGCCCTCACCTTCAAGTTTCTTGTCGTTGGTGACGTGACCGACTTCTTCCTTGACCTTGCCGATAGCCTGGTTGGCAACGCCTTTGATTTTGTCTTCCATGGAGCTCATGATCGCATCCTTTCGTCTTCAGGTGTGTTGACGATAACGGTCAGCGATGCGGCAGGTTGCGTCCTGACAGTTTAAGATGCGTGACAAAATACGGCGGCGCTTACATACATCCCCACAGAAGCCCTTTTACAGAAGCCCTGCCTGAAGACGTCCTCAAGATTTTCCGGAGAACCAGCATGACCCAGAGTTGCGGCCCGAACGGGCAGACCGGTGGCGGTTGCGGTGTTGGCCTGACACCGGAGCAGCGGCGTATCCTCCATGAACATGGAACGGAACGCCCCGGCTCCAGTCCTCTCAATGACGAGAAGCGTACGGGGATCTATGCCTGCGCGGCCTGCGGACGGGAGCTGTTTTCTTCGGATACGAAATATGACAGCGGAAGCGGCTGGCCGTCTTTCTTCCAGGCGCTGCCCGATGGTGTCGAAACCACACAGGACAGCCGCTATGGCATGGTCCGCACCGAGGTTCACTGTGCGAACTGCAAGGGGCATCTGGGGCATGTCTTCCCCGATGGGCCACCGCCCACGGGACTTCGTTACTGCATGAACGGTCTGGCGCTCGATTTCCGCCCGGCCGAAGGAGAAAAAGCATGAGTCAGGCGCTGCCGCCTATCGTTCTCGACCACCCGCTGGTGCGCCACAAGCTGACCCGTCTGCGTGACCGCAATACATCCACGGCCGGGTTCCGCCGCCTGACGCGCGAACTCAGCCTGCTGCTGGCCTATGAAGCCACACGCAACCTGTCACTGGTGCCGCGTCATATCGAGGCCCCGAGCGGCCCGATGGAAGGTGAGGAACTGGACGGCAAGAAGCTCTGCTTTGTCTCCATCCTGCGCGCCGGCAATGGTCTGCTGGACGGTATGCTGGATCTGGTGCCGTCCGCACGTGTCGGACATATCGGTCTGCGCCGCGATCATGAGACGCTGGAAGTCAGCGAGTACTACTTCAACATGCCAAGCGACGTTCCGGGCCGAACCTGCATCGTGCTTGATCCAATGCTGGCGACCGGACATTCCGCCGCTGCGGCCATCACCCGCGTGAAGGCGGCTGGTGCCAAGGATCCGGTTTTCGCCTGCCTGCTGGCCGTGCCGGAAGGGATCGCGCATGTGCAGGGACTGCATCCTGATGTGCAGATCGTAACCTGTTCCATCGACAGTCATCTGGACGAGCACGGCTATATCGTTCCGGGCCTCGGCGATGCGGGTGACCGTCTGTTCGGTACGCGCTGAGGCGTCGGCACACGCTCTTGTGTGCTGAAAGTTGCGGTGTTTTGTGGCGGGTATGGAGGCTCATCCTGAGGAGAGCATTCCATGCCTGCCTATGCCGTATTCATTCGTGAAAAACTGACCGATCCGGCCGAATTCCAGAAATATTCGGAATTGGTCGGTGAGACCTTCAAGGGCTTTCCGGCCAAGATCCTCGCAGCTTATGGCAAGCAGGAAAAACTCGAAGGCACTGAGCCTGATGGTGTCGTGATTATTGAGTTTCCGGACGCGGCTTCAGCCCGGGCCTGGTATGAAAGCCCGGCCTATCAGAAAGCCGCCGCGCATCGCTGGAAAGCCGGGCCCTATAACGTTGTTATCGTGGACGGTCTCTGAAAATCAGTCGCGCCGGACGATGTAATGCCGCGCCAGATCGGTCTCGATCTGGTGGGCATGTTCGGTGTCGCGGGCTTCCACCATCACCAGCAGTTCTGCCGTCTGAACGGAGGGGGACGCGAACAGGCGGTGATGGGAGACCTCGATGATGTTCCCGCCGTAATTGCCGATACGGGCCGAAATATCCGCCAGCATGCCCGGACGGTCGGGGATCTGGAAGATCAGACGCAGGATCCGTCCGTCCCGGAGGAGGGAGCGCAGGATCGTGTTGGCGAGGATGCGGGCGTTGATATTGCCGCCAGACAGGGGCAGGGCAACACGGCGTCCCTTGAACAGCTCCGGATAGGCCAGAACGGCTGCAAGGCCCGTGGCACCTGCACCTTCACAGACCTGCTTGGCCTTTTCGGCCAGTGTCGTAATGGCGCTTTCGACCTGAAGCTCGCTGACGACAAGGATCTTCGAGATCTTGTTGCGAAAGGCGTTCAGACAGTGATCGCCAAGCCTTGTGACGGCGATACCTTCGGCAATGGTCGAACCGCCCTGCGTCGGGCCGTCTTCCTGCGGATAATTTGACAGGGAGGCATAAGCCTCGACCTGGACGCCAATGACCTCGACATCCGGGCGAAGCGCCGCCATGACGGTCGCAAAACCACCGATCAGTCCGCCGCCGCCTACAGGGACGACGACCGTGTCGATATCCGGGGCATCCTGCAGAAGTTCAAGTGCGGCTGTCCCCTGACCGGCAATGACGGCCGGGTCATTGAACGGGTGGACGAGGACGCGGCCATCCTGCTTCTGCAACTCGGCAGCAGTCTCGCTGGCCTGCGCGAAATCGTCACCCGCGAGTACGACATTCGCGCCCCAGGCCTGCGTTGCCGCGACCTTGGTGGCCGGCGTGAAGCGCGGCATGACGATGGTGGCGTCAATGCCAAGAAGACTGGCCTGACGGGCCACACCCTGTGCGTGATTGCCTGCCGAGACGGTAATAACGCCGCGTGCCCGCTCTTCCGGCGTCAGAAGGGCCATCTTGTTGGCCGCTCCGCGCTCCTTGAAGGAGCCGATCGCCTGAAGGTTTTCGAGCTTGAGCGTAATCTCCGCGCCTGTCAGCCGGGAAAGGGCCGGGCAGGCGATGGTCGGTGTGCGGACCACCGTGGACGCGATGCGCTCATGGGCGCTCTCGATATCCGCGATGCTCACGACAGGGGTGGTGGACGCCAGGACGTCAGACATCAGCGATATGCGACCTTGAGGATTTCGTAGGTCCGGTCGCCGCCGGGGGCAGGGACGGAGACGGTATCACCGACATCCTTGCCGATCAGCGCCTTGGCCAGCGGAGACGAGATCGAGATCAGGCCCTGCTTGATGTCGGCCTCATGGACGCCCACGATCTGGTACAGGGATTCCTTGTCGGTTTCTTCGTCGATAAGTTCGATATGCGCGCCAAAACGGACGCGCGTTCCGGTCAGCGTCGAAGGATCGATCACCTCGGCATTGGAGATGATGCCTTCCAGCTCCAGAACGCGGCCTTCGATGAAGGACTGGCGGTCACGGGCGGCGTGGTACTCGGCGTTTTCGGACAGGTCACCGTGCTCGCGGGCTTCGGCGATGGCACGGATGACAGCAGGGCGGTCGACGCTCTTGAGGGTCCGCAGTTCGTCTTCGAGACGCTGTAGTCCCTTTGCGGTCATGGGGATCTTCTGCACTCTGAAATCCTCGGAAAAGCGTGACTGAAACTGTGATGAAGCCAGACAATCTAGGGTTTGCGGGGGTTTTTTGCAAGATGGGGCGGTTTTTATTATTGATATTCGATAATCGTCCTGTCTTGGATAACCGGCATGAATTTATCGAAAATCAATAACCTGCTCTTGCTTCTGCCACGTCAATCAGCGTGCCACGGAGAGGCGTGATGCCCGTTCGTGTCAGGCTGGATGATGTTCTCAGGAACCGGAACATGTCCCTGACGGAACTGTCGGAACGTGTCGGTCTGACGATGGCCAATCTGTCCATTCTCAAGACGGGTAAAGCCAGAGCAATCCGCTTTTCCACGCTTGAGGCGATCTGTCGCGTGCTGGACTGTCAGCCCGGAGACATTCTTGATCTGGCCCAGGACTGAAAAACCCCGGCGGAGAGGATCTCCACCGAGGTTTCTGTTGCTTCAGGCCCGGGACTGACGGGTCAGAATGCACCCTTGAAGTAGGACTGGAGCGGGGCAACGCCCAGATTGTCTTCCTTCATGACCGCAATGGCGTAGGTCGCGGCGCGAGCGCCTGCGATCGTCGTGTAATGCGGGATGCCCATGGTCAGTGCACTGCGACGGATCTCGTAGCTGTCCTGCGCGGCCTGACCGCCCTGTGAGGTGTTGATGACCATCTGCACGTCACCCGAGCGGATGGAATCCACGCAGTTCGGACGGCCCTGCATCACCTTGTTCACACGCTTTACGGGAATGTCTGCGGCTTCCAGCCGCGCTGCCGTGCCGCTCGTAGCAAGGATCGTGAAGCCCATGGCGACCAGCTTGCGGGCCAGCGGCTGGACATGCGCCTTGTCACTGTCGCGAACAGAGAGGAACACCGTACCCGAAAGTGGCAGCGTCACGCCGGCTGCAAGCTGCGACTTGGCAAAGGCGCGCTCGAAGCTGGAATCCAGCCCCATGACTTCACCCGTGGACCGCATTTCCGGACCAAGGATGGTGTCGGCATTGGCGAAGCGGTGGAACGGGAACACGGCTTCCTTGACCGCGACATGCGGAGAGACTGCACCACCATTAAGCTGGAACTCCGTCAGCTTCGCACCGGCCATGACGCGGGCGCCGATCTTGGCAACCGGAACACCGGTGGCCTTGGCGACGAACGGCACGGTCCGGGAAGCACGCGGGTTCACTTCGAGCACGAAGACTTCCTGATCCTTGATGGCGTACTGGACGTTCATCAGGCCACGGATGCCCAGTTCGCGGGCCATGGCTTCGGTCTGCGAGCGCAGTTCGGTCACGAGGGCCGGGGAGAGCGTGTAGGGCGGCAGGGAGCAGGCGGAGTCACCGGAATGGATGCCGGCTTCCTCGATGTGCTCCATGACGCCTGCGACATAGACGTTCTCACCGTCGCAGATGCAATCCACGTCCGCTTCGATCGCGTCGTTAAGATAGTGGTCGAGCAGGACGGGGCCGGTCGAGACTTCGGGGCCGGCAGCACGCAGGACTTCGTTGAGGTAACGCTTGAGGCCCGGCTTGTCATAGACGATTTCCATCGCACGGCCGCCCAGAACGTAGGACGGACGGGCGACGACCGGGTAGCCGACCTCTTCCGCGATTTTCTCGGCTTCCGCCGGGCTGCGGGCGATGCCGTTGCGCGGCTGGCGCAGGCCGAGCTTGCGGAGCATGGCCTGGAAGCGCTCGCGGTCTTCGGCACGGTCGATTGCATCGGCCGGGGTGCCCAGGAGCGGGATACCGGCTTCTTCAAGAGCGCGGGACAGCTTGAGCGGGGTCTGGCCGCCATACTGCACGATGCAGCCCAGAACCTTGCCGCCCTTGGCTTCGGTACGGATCAGGGCGATCACGTCCTCGGCGGTCAGGGGCTCGAAATACAGACGGTCCGAGGTGTCGTAATCGGTCGAGACCGTCTCGGGGTTGCAGTTGACCATGACCGTCTCGAAACCGGCTTCGCGTAGGGCGTAGGCGGCGTGAACACAGCAATAGTCGAACTCGATGCCCTGACCGATGCGGTTCGGGCCACCGCCGAGGATGACGATCTTGTCGCGGTTCGTCGGGCGGCTTTCGCAGTCCGGGGTGCCGAACCCGCCTTCATAGGTCGAGTACAGATAGGGCGTGTCGGAGGCGAATTCGGCGGCGCAGGTGTCGATCCGGCGGTAGACCGGCGTGACAGCCAGCTTCTCGCGCAGTTCTGCAACATCCGTGATGCTCTGGCCCGAGAGGCGGGCGAGCTGGGCGTCGGAGAAGCCCTGGGCCTTGAGGCGGCGCAGGTTGTAGGCGTCCTTCGGCAGGCCGTTCTTTTCGATCTCGCGCTCGGACGTCACGATGTCTTCGAGCTGGCGCAGGAACCAGGGCTCGAACTTGCAGGCTGCGTTGATCTGCTCGACGCTCAGCCCGGCGCGCAGGGCCTGCGCGGCCATCAGGATGCGCTCGGGACGCGGCTCGGCCAGAGCGGCGAGATAGGCGTTGTGCGAGCCGTCGCCGGGAGCTTCGACCGGGTCGAGGCCGGTGAGGCCCGTTTCCATCGAGCGCAGGCCCTTCTGGATGGCTTCGGCGAAGGAGCGGCCCACCGACATGGCTTCACCGACCGACTTCATGGATGTCGAGAGCAGCGCCGGCGAGCCGGGGAACTTCTCGAAGGTGAAGCGGGGGATCTTGGCGACGACGTAGTCGATCGTCGGCTCGAAGGAGGCCGGGGTTGTTTTGGTGATGTCGTTCTTGAGCTCGTCCAGCGTGTAGCCGACGGCCAGCTTGGCGGCGATCTTGGCGATCGGGAAGCCGGTGGCCTTCGAGGCCAGTGCGGAGGAACGCGACACACGCGGGTTCATCTCGATGACGACCAGACGGCCATCGGCAGGGTTGACGCCGAACTGCACGTTGGAGCCGCCGGTTTCGACGCCGATCTTGCGTAAGCACGCGATCGAGGCGTCCCGCATGCGCTGGTATTCCTTGTCGGTCAGCGTCAGGGCGGGAGCGACGGTGATGGAGTCACCGGTATGCACGCCCATCGGGTCGATGTTCTCGATGGAGCAGATGATGATGCAGTTATCCGCGGTGTCGCGAACCACTTCCATCTCATATTCTTTCCAGCCGAGAACGGACTCTTCGATCAGCACTTCGGTCGTGGGGGAGGCATCGAGGCCGCCCGTGACGATCTGGTCGAATTCCTCGCGGTTATAGGCGATGCCGCCGCCAGCGCCGCCCATGGTGAAGGACGGGCGGATGATGGCGGGCAGGCCGACATCGGCCAGTGCCGCGCGGGCTTCTTCGAGCGTATGGGCGATGGTGCTGCGGGGGCTTTCGATCCCGATCTCGTCCATGGCTTCGCGGAACTTCTGGCGGTCTTCCGCGCGGTCGATGACTTCCGCGTCCGCGCCGATCAGTTCCACATTGTGTTTTTTGAGGAAGCCGGACTTGTCGAGCGCCATGGCGGCGTTCAGGGCTGTCTGGCCACCCATCGTCGGCAGGACGGCGTCGGGCTTTTCCTTGAGGATGATGCGCTCGACGAATTCCGGGGTGATCGGCTCGATATAGGTCGCATCCGCCAGACCGGGGTCGGTCATGATGGTGGCCGGGTTCGAGTTGATTAGGATGACGCGATAGCCTTCCTCACGCAGGGCCTTGCAGGCCTGTGCGCCGGAATAGTCGAATTCGCAGGCCTGTCCAATGACGATCGGGCCAGCGCCGATGATCAGGATGGACGAGATGTCTGTCCGTTTTGGCATGGCTCAGGCTCCTGCTTTAGCGCGACGGTCCATGACCGCGACGAAACGCTCGAAAAGATAGAAACTGTCAGACGGGCCGGGGCTCGCCTCGGGGTGGTACTGGACGGAGAAGGCGTCCTTCGTGGTGGAGGCGATGCCTTCGTTGGAGCCATCGAACAGGCTCACATGCGTCACCTTCACATCAGCCGGAAGGGATTTTTCGTCCACCGCAAAGCCATGGTTCTGGCTGGTGATTTCCACGCGGCCGGTCTCGATGTCCTTGACCGGCTGGTTTGCGCCGCGATGGCCGCGCTCCAGCTTGTAGGTCTTGCCGCCCAAAGCCTGCGCGAGAAGCTGGTGACCGAGGCAGATGCCGAAGACGGGGACGTTCGCGTCCAGCACCGTGCGGATCGCGGGGACGGCATAGGTGCCGGTCGCGGCCGGATCGCCGGGGCCGTTAGAGAGGAACACGCCTTCGGGCTTGAGTTCCAGAATTTCTTCGGCGGTGGCCGTGGCGGGCAGGACGGTGACGTCACATCCGGCGGTCACGAGGCAGCGCAGGATGTTGTCCTTGGCGCCGTAATCCATGGCGACAACGCGGCGGCGGTTTTCGGTCCGGGCCGGGCGGGTGGTTTCCCACACGCCCTGTGTCCAGACGCGCTTGGGCTGGGTCACCTCTTTGGCGAGGTCCATGCCTTCGAGGCCGGGCCACTGGCGGGCGCGGTTCAGTAGGCTGTCCGTGTCGATACGGCCGTTTTCCGGGAAGGCGAGGATGGCGGTCTGCGGGCCGTTGTCGCGCAGGGTGCGTGTGATGGCGCGGGTGTCAATGCCGCTGATGCCGGCACGACCGTGATCGCGGAGCCATGCGGCGAAGGGCTCGTGGGAGCGCCAGCTTGCCGGGGCGGTAATGTCTTCCTTCACGACGGCGCCGAGGGCCGCCATCTTCGGGGCCTCGTTGTCATCGGCGTTCGTGCCGACATTGCCGATATGCGGGAAGGTGAAGGTCACGATCTGTCCGGCGAAGGACGGGTCGGTCAGGGTTTCCTGATAGCCGGTCATGCCGGTGGAGAAGCAGAGCTCACCGACGGCGCCTTCTGTATGGGCGCCGAAGCCGCGGCCCCACAGGACTGTCCCGTCTGCAAGGACAAGGGCGGCGTTGGCGCCGGGAGGGCAGGGATTGGACACGTCCGTCTCTCTTTCTTGTTCTTGTGGGGTTTCAGTCGTGGTGAGGTCTGCTGTCAGATCCTGAAGGGCGATTCCCGGTACGCGCAGCAGGGCTGGCCAGTGTTTGGTGGGGACCATGCGGGACTGGCGCCATTTGCGTACGGCTTCCAGTCCGACGCCGGCGAGAGCGGCGATTTCGTCCGCGCCTCCGGCTTTTTCGATGATTCTGTCGATGTCCATGGTCGCCCCGTTGCTGGCTGCCGGATGTCCTTCTGGAGCCTCTGAATACGGGATCGGAAACGGAATGGGAAGTTTTTTCCCACTGCACGTTCTGTATACCAGGAGCGGGTGGGAAGTTTTTTCCGAATGGCTCGTTTCGTGTGCTGGGAGGCTGCCGGATTGTTGCAATCCGGCTTTTGTGCGATTTTGCCGCCATTCACGGAAAGAGGGATGGCTCGCCGAGGGAGTTTCCTGCGGGCCGTCCAATGAAGGAGAACGGCGATGTCGCTTCGCAAGCAGATCATGGATGACCTCAAGACGGCAATGAAGGCCGGTCAGTCCGAGACGGTCGCGCAGATCCGCGGGATCACGGCCAAGATCAAGGATCTGGACGTTGCAGCCCGTGCCAAGACGGGCGAAGTGACGGATACGGATATCATTTCCGCCCTGCGCTCCATGATCAAGTCCCGTACGGAATCCGCCACGATGTATCGTGAGGGTGGCCGTCCGGAGCTGGCGGAAAAGGAAGAGGGCGAGATCGCGACGATCAAGTCCTACCTGCCGCCGGAGCTGGATGAAGCCACTCTGAAGGCCGGGATTGAAGACGCCGTGAAGAAGACGGAAGCGGCCGGCATGAAGGACATGGGCAAGGTCATGGCCGCGCTGAAGGAGCGTTTTGGCGCGGATCTGGATCCGGCGAAGGCCAGTGCGCTGGTGAAGGCGCATCTTTCGGCCTGATCCGTCGATCAAGTCGCACGATGAAAAGCCGCTCCTTCGGGGGCGGCTTTTCTGTTTTCAGGGTGTCCGGCAGAGCCTGGCGTAATCGCTGGGACGGTAGCCCGTGTTTTTATAGAAGGTCGTGGCGAAGGCGCCGAGGCTTTCATAACCGACGTCCAGTGCCACGCTGGCCACGCTTTCGCCGCGGGCCAGTTTTTCCTGTGCGTTCAGGATGCGCAGGCGTTGCCGCCATACGGAGAACGGCAGGCCCGTCTCAAGCGTGAAATGGCGGACGAAGGAGCGGAGCGACATGGCGGCGAGTTCGGCCCAGTCTTTCTGGTCACGGGAATCTGCCGGGTTGTCGCTCAGGGTGTTGGCAACGCGGCAGAGTTTCTCGCTTTGGGGGAAGGGCAGGGACACGGAGGCGCGGGGGGCGGTCAGGAATTCGTGCCAGAAGCATTCCGCGAGGCGGCTGATCTGGGCGTCCCATCGTGTTTCGTCGGCGTCGTGGGAGAGACGGTCCGCCAGAGCGGTGAGGAGACGTGTGCCGCCTGCGAGAAAGGGGTCTTTCGGGAGGCCGGAGCATTTTGCTGCGCTGACATACAGGCTCCAGCCTGCGACGGCGCCGTGGGAGCGGGCTTCGTGCGGAATATGGGGCGGGAGCCCGAGGCACTGGCCGGGGCCGATCAGCCAGTAGGCGTGCTCGGTACGGATGGCCATGACGCCGCTTTCAATACCGAAGATCTGGCCGCGTGCATGGGCGTGGCGTTCGGCGATCCGGCGCGTGTCCTGCTTTATGTGTCCGCCAAGCAGCCACGGCGTTTCGGCGTCTGGACGGTCTGCGGCGGCAGGGGTCATGAAGGAATTGGCGCACATGAGTCGAACTATGGCCTGAGAGCGTGAGAACGCCAAAATGACTTTCGTTAGAACTGTGGTGTCCGGGCGGGTTTGAAACCCTGAACGGAGTGTTCAGCGGGAGATCAGGATCATGAAAGTCGGCTTTGTGGGCCTTGGGGCCATGGGACATGCGATGGCGGAGCGTCTTCTCAAGGGAGGGCATGAGCTTGTCGTGACCAACAGGACGCGCGCGAAGGCGGATGATCTGGTGGCGCAGGGGGCTGTTTTTGCCGAAACACCTGCGGATGTGGCGCGGCAGGTGGAGGTCGTGTTCTCCATGCTGTTCGATGATGCGAGCACGGAAGAGACTGTTTTCGGAGAACACGGAATTGCAACGGCTCTGGCGCCGGGCGGCATTCATGCGTGCAGCAGTACGCTGTCCCTGGAGCAGGCGCGCCGTCTGCGGGACGGTCATGCGGAGCATGGGCAGGTCTATGTCAGTGCCAATGTGCTGGGGCGCCCGCCAGCCGCAAAGGCGGGTGAACTCTTCGTGGTGACGGCAGGCGCGGATGAGGCGCTGAAGCGTCTGCGGCCTTTGCTGGAGTGTTTTGGCTCAAAGCTTTTCGAAGTGGGGCAGGATCCGGTTCGGGCCAATCTGGCCAAGCTGTCTCTGAACTTCATGATCTATTCGACGATCGAGCAGATGGCGGAAGTTTTTGCGCTGAATGAAAAGGCCGGGACGGATCCGCATAAGATTTTCGAGATCATGACGGGCAGTTTCTACAACGCGCCGGTTCATAAGAATTACGGAAAGCTGATGGTCGATCATGAATACGACCATCCGGGCGCGCCGGTGACGCTGGGGCTCAAGGACATGGAGATGTTCCTCAAGGCGGGGGGTGAGCATGCTGTGCCGCTGCCTTACGCCTCGGTGGTGCGGGACCGGCTGCTGAGCGCGATCAGTGCCGGGGATGCCGAGCGGGATTTCGTCGTGCTGCTGGAGCGTGTGCGGCAGGATAGCGGGCTGAAATAGATGTCAGGACATATTGAAGCGTCCCGTCATGCTCCGGAAAGGATCATCCGGGACATGTTCGCCATGTTTACGGATTTCGGGTCCGATCTGGATGCGTTGACGGCATTCATGACGCCCGATTATCGGCAGCTTGTGGATGGGCGGGAGATGAATCTTGCGGATTTTCGGGCCCATGCGCTGGCTCTGCGGGACGGGCTTTCGTCTCTGGAAATCGAGATCCTGCATCTGGTCTGTGAGACGGATCGGGCGGCGACGGTTCATCTGGCTTCGGCGATCCGTCCTTGTGGGGCGCGGAGTGTGATCCGGGTGGTGGCGTTCTATCAGTTCCGTGACGGGCGGCTCTGTCTGGTGGATGAACTGACGCGTGTTCAGGAGGGCCATGAGGGCGATGATGCGCTCGGAAGCCTGCAATAGCGTGGGGCGGGTTTGACAGCGCGGCGGCGAGGCCCTCACTCTGAAATCCTGTTTTGCGGATGAGGCCAGAATGTCGGCAGGTGGTTCAACGAAGGTCGTTTTCATTGCGCTGGGGGTCAATCTTGCGATTGCCTGCGTGAAAGGGGCGGCCGCGCTGCTGACCGGGTCGGCGGCCATGCTGGCGGAAACGGTCCATTCCTTCGTGGACTGCGGCAATCAGCTTCTCCTGCTGGTTGGCATGAAACGGGCTGAGGCGCCGGCGACGCGGGATCATCCGCTTGGCCATCACCGGGAGCTCTATTTCTGGACGCTGGTTGTGGCGGGCGCGCTGTTCGTTGGCGGTGGTGTTGCGTCCCTGCATGAGGGCTGGGAGAAGGTCTGGCATCCGGCGGCGATGGAGCCGATCCATGTGCTGGGGCATGTCTTTCCCGGCTGGTGGCTGAATGTCGCCATTCTTGTGATTTCGGGCAGCATGGAGGGCTATGGTTTCCTAGCGGCCATGAAGTCCCTGCCTTCGGGCAAGGGGTCGCTGTGGACCCTGATCCGCCGCAGTACCGATCCAGGGCTGTTTGTCGTGCTGTTCGAGGACGGGGCGGCGCTGGTCAGTCTGATGATCGCGCTGGTCTTTACCGTGCTCTCCGTTGTGACGGGGTTGCATGTGCTTGATGGTGTGGCATCGCTGCTGATCGGGGTGGTTCTGGTCATTGTCGCGGTGCTGCTGACGAACGAGACGCGCTCGCTGCTGGTCGGGGAGAGCAGCCCGGAAATCGATGCGTTCGTGCGGGAGCAGGCGGCGAAGCTGCCGGGCGTGGTTGGCGTCAACGAGGTCGTGACCGAAACGCGGGGACCGGGGAGCGTGATTGTCCTGCTGTCGCTGGACTGGGAAGATACGTTGACGGCCGGGCAGGTGGAGCGGGGTGTGTCTGCGCTGGAGCGGAAGGTCCGGGAGCGGTTTCCGGCTGTGCTGCGGATGTATGTGGAAGCGCAGGACAAGCGGGACAGTGCCCCGGATATTGCCATACAGCAGCTCTGAATGCAGATCGGGCCCCCTTTCGGGAGCCCGACACCGTCAGTCGTAACGGACTGGCAGGATGTTACTGCTGCGGCTGTGCGGCCGGAGTTCCCGGAGCCGGAGCGGCAGTGCCCGGCTGGGTCGTGCTGTTCATCTGGCCGGGGGATGTGGAGTGTTCCACGTCATAGGCCGTAGCCTTTTCCTCGTAGGAACCCTTCGCGCCCGGATGTTCCTTGTCATACAGGGCAGCCTTTGCGCGGGCTTCCTTGCGGTAGCGGTGACGCACATACATGCCGGTCGCACAACCGCCCATGGCGCCGAGGACACCGTGATGGTTGGCGACGTGTCCACCGACGGCGCCGGCAGCGCCGTATTTGAGGCAGCCGCCCGGTTCTGCTTCCGCCGTGGTGATCGATGTCGCCAGCAGACCGGCTGCGGCGGCAAGCATCAGGTACTTTTTCATGAACGCTTCCTGTTTTCCAAAGCTGCCGGAGCACCCGGTAGCAGAGAGACAGAGCCGAGCATGCCCCAATCCTGCGTTCAGAACAATCGGGACGGGCAGCGCACGACATTTTCGGCCGGGGCGCTGAAGGTCCAGATGGTGCCGTCCGGTTCGTGGGAGCAGGAGACGCTCGCGCCGGGGATGGAGCGGGGATTGTGTTCGATAACGATTGATCCGAAGCCACGGCGTTCCGGTCGGGTGACGGTGGGGCCGCCGCTTTCCTTCCAGCACATCCGGAAAACGGGGCCGTCTTCTTCGTTCCGCAGATCCCAGCTGACGGTCACGGTTCCAGTGTCGTTCGACAGGGCGCCGTATTTGATGGCGTTGGTGGTCAGTTCGTAGATCGCCAGACCGATACGGTCGGCGGTGTCGGGGACGAACTGGAGGTCCGGATCGCCCTCGATCCGCAGGCGCGTGGCGGGGAAGTCTCCGGCGACAACGGTCTGGGATGTGACAACATCGCGGACTGTAGCACCCGTCCATTCACCGTGGATCAGAAGGTCCTGACTTCTGGCGATGGACGTGATGCGCTGTTCCAGAACCTTGACGAAGGGGGCCGTGGGATCGGGGACAGTGCGCCGGATCAGGGCCTGGAAGATCGCGAGCATGTTTTTCGAGCGATGGTTCAACTCGTTGAGCAGCAGGGCGATCCGCTGTTCATGCTCGCGCTGGATCGTCACGTCGCGCGAAACGCAGAGAATGGCCTCGACGCCCTGATCGGGGTTCAGGAGCGGGGTCAGCATGTTGTCCCAGTGCCGGACGGGCTGATCGGGGAGCTGGCTGGCGCCCACGAAGCGGACGTTCTGTCCTTCAGCGGCGTCCCTGAGGGCTGCATTGCCGGGAGCCTGGGCTTCCGGCGGGAGCAGGTCGAGCCAGCGCATGCCGAAGCCTGAGGTACTGTCGACGCCAAGGGCGTCACAGCCGACCGCGTTCATGTGGACCAGTGTGCCGTCCGTTGCGATTTCCTTGATGCAGTCCACGCTGACATTGAGCATGCGGTCGCGGATATCGGCTTTCTGAAGCAGGGCCTTTTCGCGGCGTTTCTGCTCGTGGATGTCAGTCAGGATCAGGAGGCGGGAGGGGGTGTCGCATCCGGGTGCCGCTCGATGGATGATGCGCAGGAGAAACCAGCGGTACTGCCCGTCGGGATAGCGGATGCGGAATGTTGCGCTCCGGGTCGTGTCGGGCGCCGTGCTTTCGCGAAGGGCGCGGGTGACGTCGGCCTGATCGGGCGGAAGGACGATCGGGATCCATTTCGAAAAATCATCCGGGATGCCCAGGCCGGAGGCGTGGCGTTTCCAGGCCGTGTTGAAATGGCGCGAGCCTGCACTATTGGCAGAATCCACGCAGATCGGGTCTGGAAGCAGGTCAAAGGCGAGATAGGAAGCGTCTCGTGGCAGGGTCTGTGTCTGTCCCATATCTCTCTCTGACGGCAAGGCGCAGGTTTGCGACGGTTTGTGCATCCATGCGCGACGTGTGCCGTCGCGCTGTGCAGCATGTATTCCGAAAGTTAGCTTTTCCGAAACCTGTTTTCCGGTGCCAGTCAGGGCAGAAGGACTGCGGCACCGTCAAATCGACCGTGGCGGAGGTCATCGAGGGCCTGATTGGCGTCCTTGAGGGCATAGGGTGTGTTGGTCACCTTGATGCCGACTTCCGGGGCGATTTTCAGGAACTCCAGACCGTCCTGACGGGTCAGGTTGGCGACGGAGACGATTTCGCGCTCTTCCCAAAGCGTGTCGTAGGAAAAGGCCGGGATTTCGCTCATGTGGATGCCGCCGCACACGACTTTACCACCCTTGCGAATGGCCTTGAGACCCGCAGGAAGCAGGGCGCCGACGGGGGCAAATAGGATCACGGCGTCCAGCGGTTCGGGTGGGAGTTCGTCCGAGCCTCCCGCCCAGACGGCACCGAGGGAGCGGGCGAAATCCTGTTTCTGTGTATCGCCGGGGGACGTGAAGGCATAGACCTTGCGGCCCTGCCAGCGCAGGACCTGCGTGATGATATGGGCGGCGGCACCAAAACCGTAGAGCCCGATCTTCTTGCCGTCCCCGGCCTTGTTCAGGCAGCGCCAGCCGATCAGCCCGGCGCAGAGCAGAGGGGCCAGATCCTTGTCCTCACCCCTGTCGCCCATCGGGAAGGCGTAACGGGCATCGGCGACCGTCATGGTCGCGTAGCCGCCATTGCGGGTGAAGCCTGTGAAAAGGGGATGGTCACAGAGATTTTCCATCCCGTGCGTGCAGTAATAGCAGTGCCCGCAGGTATGTCCGAGCCAGGGCACGCCGACCCTCTCGCCCACCGACAGACCGGTGACATTGCTGCCCAGTTTGTCGATCCGGCCGACGATTTCGTGGCCGGGGATGATGGGGAGGGTGGCGTGCGGGAGTTCGCCATCCACAACATGCAGGTCCGTCCGGCACACGCCGCAGGCGCCGATCCGGATGCGGATTTCATCGGGGCCGGGTTCGGGATCGGGGAGTTCGACCCATTCCAGAGGGGTGTGATGGGCTTTGAGCTGCATGGCGAACATGGCGTGTTCTCCTGTGGCTTATAGTTCAGGACCGGAAGTCGAGCACTGTCCGGCCTTCGAGGCGACCATTCTGCAGATCGTCGAAGATCGTATTGATGTTTTCAAGTTTTCCGGGGGTGACGACGGATTTGACCTTGCCGCGGGCGAAGAAATCCATGGCTTCGATCATGTCCAGCCGCGTGCCGACGATGGAGCCGCGGATGGTGGTGCCGTTCATGACCATGTCGAAGATCGAGACCGGGAAATCGCCGGGCGGCAGGCCGTTCAGGACGATGGTGCCGCCGCGGCGGGCATAGCCCATGGCCTGCGAAAACGCCGTCCGTCCGACAGCGGTGACGAGGGCGCCATGTGCGCCGCCGATCTGCTGCTGGATGAACTTTGCCGGGTCCGTATCCTTGGCGTTGACCGTCAGGGACGCGCCGAGCTTCTTGGCCGTGGCGAGTTTTTCATCATCGATGTCCACGGCGACGACATTCATGCCCATGGCGACGGCATACTGCACGGCCATCTGGCCGAGGCCGCCGACGCCCGAGACTGCGACCCACTGGCCGGGTCGGGCCTCGGTCATTTTCAGGCCCTTATAGACCGTCAGGCCTGCGCACAGGACGGGAGAGGCCTGAAGCGGGTCGATGGTCGAGGGCAGGTGTGCGACGTAGTTCGGGTCTGCCACGACATATTCGGCGAAGCAGCCATTGACGGTGTAGCCGGTGTCGTCCTGCTTTTCGCAGAGTGTTTCCCAGCCGCCCAGACAGTGTTCGCAGTGACCGCAGGCGGAATAGAGCCAGGGCACGCCCACAACATCGCCGGTCTTGACGAAATCGCCGACCTGACTGCCGACGGCGACGATGTGGCCCACACCTTCATGGCCGGGAATGAACGGCGGGTTGGGCTTGGACGGCCAGTCCCCGCGCGCGGCGTGCAGGTCAGTGTGGCAGACGCCGCAGGTATCGACCTTCACGAGAATCTGGTGGGGCTTGATGTCCGGGATGGGCAGCCGCTCGATGGAGAGCGGCTTGCCGAATTCACGGACGACGGCGGCGAGCATTGTATCAGCCATGGGAAAGGCTCCTTCTGGCGGGTGTTACGAGGCGGAGAGGCCCTTGACGGCCTCCACCATCTTGGAAAGCACGGCCTGCGCATCGCCAAAGACCATGGCGCAGTTGTCCTGGAAGAACAGCGGGTTCTGGACGGCGGAGTAGCCCATGCCCATGCCGCGCTTGATGACAAAGACCTGACGGGCCTTGTCGGCATTCAAGATCGGCATGCCGTAGATCGGAGAGGACTTGTCCGTCCGGGCGGAGGGGTTCACCACGTCGTTCGCGCCGATGACGAGGGCGACGTCGGTATCGGCGAAGCTGTCGTTGATGTCGTCCATGTCGTAGATCATGTCGTACGGCACGCCCGCTTCGGCGAGCAGCACGTTCATGTGGCCCGGCATGCGTCCGGCGACAGGGTGGATCGCGAATTTCACGTCCACGCCTGCGGCCTGGAGCAGTTTGACGAACTCGTAGAGCTTGCCCTGGGCCTGTGCGACGGCAAGACCATAGCCCGGCACGATGATGACCGTGGAGGCATAGCGCATCGTGGTCGCGGCATCGCTGGGGCTGACGGATTTGGCTTCCTTCTGCGGGCCACTGGCAGTGGCTTTGGTGGCTTCGCCGAAATTGCTGAACAGGACATTGGTGATGGAGCGGTTCATGCCTTTGGCCATCATGACGGTCAGCAGCGTACCGGCCGAACCCACGACCATACCGGCGATCATCAGGGCCGGATCGGCCATGACATAGCCTTCAAGCCCGACGGCAAGACCCGTGAAGGCGTTGTACAGCGAGATCACGACCGGCATGTCCGCACCGCCGATGGGGACGGTCATGCAGATGCCGCAGAGCAGGGCGCCGATGAAGAACAGCAGGGCAAGCAGCCCGCCGCCGGGCTGATGATACAGGGCGACAGCCATGACACCGAGCAGGACCGTCAGCATGAAGACGGCGGCGTTGACGATGCGCTGTCCGCCGAAGCGGATCGGCTTGTTCATGCGGCCATCGAGCTTGGCCCAGGCGATCAGCGAGCCAGAGAGCGACATGCTGCCGATCAGGCCACCGGCGACGGTGACGAGGAGCTGGCCCACGCCGGTGTCTTTCGGGCCGGTTAGGGCGATGACGGACACGGCCGCGGCAGCGCCGCCGCCCATGCCGTTAAAGAGGGCGACCATCTGTGGCATCGCGGTCATGGCGACGCTGCGGCCTTTCCAGCCGGCCCAGCCGCCACCGATGAGCAGTGCGAGCAGGGCCAGGATGACGTTCACGACGATATGGGGCTGGGCCGCGTCGGAAACGCTGAAGATCTGCAGAAAGCTGGCCGCGACGACGAACAGCATACCCCAGCCTGCGGTCACGATGCCGGAAACGGCCGTGACGGGAGAGGACATGCGTTTGAGGCCGTAGACCAGCAGGCCGGAAGCGACCAGGCCGCTGAGGGCCACGATATAGGCGAGCAGGATCATGACTTGGCTCCTGATGCCGGAGCTGATGCTGCGGGTTTTGTGCTGGGCTTGAACATGGCCAGCATCCGGTCGGTCACGACATAGCCGCCGACTACGTTACCGGCGCCGAGCATGACGCCCAGAAAGCCGACGACCTGTTCCAGAACGGAGGACGCGTTGAACAACGCGCCGAGGGCGCCGACGACCACGATGCCGTGCACGAAGTTCGAGCCAGACATGAGCGGCGTGTGCAGAATGGAGGGGACGCGGCTGATGACCTCATAGCCCGTGAAAGCCGCGAGCATGAAGATGTACAGGGCGATGACGAATGTCATTGCGGTAATCATTTTGCGGTCTCCTTGCCTGTATCGTTTGCGGCGGGAGCTGTCGGCGCGGGAGTGGCAGCAGGCGTGGGGGCAGGTGCGGGCGGAGCTGGCGAATTCGGATCCACGGCTTTGCGGATGCCGTCATTCGTGATGGTGCCGTCATGCGTGAGCGCGGTGCCGGAGATGACTTCGTCCGTGAAGTCCAGCGCCAGGCCTTTGTCCTTGGTGATGATCTGCTGGAGCAGATGCATGATGTTCTTGGAGTAGAGTTCGCTGGCCTGTTCGGCGAGCATGGACGGGACGTTAATTGGCCCTACGATGGTCGTGGGGCCGACCTGAACGGTCTGTCCGGCCTGTGTGCCTTCGCAGTTGCCGCCGCTTTCGGCGCCAAGGTCGATGATGACCGCGCCGGGCTTCATGGCCTTGATCTGTTCGGCGTCGATCAGGCGGGGTGCGCGTTTGCCGGGGACAGCGGCCGTTGTGACGATCAGGTCCGAGCGGGCGATATGGTCGCTCAGCGCCTTGCGGACCTTCTGTTTTTCGTCATCCGTCAGTTCGCGGGCATAGCCGCCCTGACCGGTGGCATCGACGCCGGTATCGACGAATTTCGCGCCCAGAGACTGCGCTTCTTCCTTGGTTTCGGGGCGAACGTCATAGCCTTCGGTGATGGCGCCAAGGCGCTTGGCGGTTGCCAGGGACTGGAGCCCGGCCACACCAAGGCCCATGACCAGAACCTGTGCGGCGCGCAGGGAGCCGACGGCTGTGGTCATCATGGGCAGGATCTTGGGCATGTGCACCGCGCCCATCAGAACGGCGTAATAGCCGGCCAGCGTGGCCTGACTGGACAGGGCGTCCATGGCCTGTGCGCGGGAAATACGGGGCACCAGTTCCATGGCGAAACAGGTGATCTTCCCGTCCCGCAGGGCCTTCACCAGATCCGGATTGTTGCGGCCATAGATGAAGGAAATGAGGATGGCGCCGGGCTTCATGGCCTTCACCGTTTCCAACGTCGGGGGCTGGACGGCGAGGAGGATGTCGGCATCCGCGGCAAGGGCGTTGCGGTCCGACGAGAAGGTAACGTCCTTGTAGGTGCTGTCGGGATAAGACGATGCGACGCCTGCACTCGTCTCCATGGAAAAGCTGATCCCGAGCGGGGTCAGTCTTTCGACAACCTGCGGGATGAGGGCGACGCGGCGTTCCCCGCCTTCGTCGCGTTCTTTCAGGACTGAGATTTTGACAGTCATTGGCTGTGATCCTGTGTCTGTCGTCGGGCGCGGGCTGTCGCCGAAGGAAAGGCGGAGCAGGAGGGCCCGTGCCCCGGTTCAGCGCCACCATGACGCTTCTTCAGGGTGGAAACCATTGATGGATATCAAAAGGAAGAAATTATATCTGCTTGAAAACTGTTCGAAATGACCGATCGGTCATTATGATTTTATGACAGGACTGACCGATCGGTCAGTTTCCTGTGACCCATCGGGAGGGTACGCGCGGTGGATTTCGGAAAAAAGTTTCCTTTAAACAGAAGGACTGGCGCTGTATTCGCTCGTGGACCTTCTTTCCAACCCGCATGAAAGGCTCTTCCTGCCCATGGCAATTGATGCTGCTTTTCTGGATGAACTGCGTAACCGGACTCCGCTTCCGTCGCTGATCGGGCGGCGTAACAAGCTGGTGAGGTCCGGACGTAACTGGAAAACCTGCTGCCCGTTTCATGGCGAGAAGACGCCGTCCTTCTATATTTACGACGATCATTTCCACTGCTTCGGCTGTGGCGTGCATGGTGATGCCATCAGCTATGTGATGCAGAGCGAGGGTCGCAGCTTTCCGGAAGCGGTCGAACAGCTTGCGTCAGAAGCGGGACTCGAGGTTCCGAAAGCGGACCCCCGGACGGAAGCCCGGGCTCGGGAAGCGCAGTCGCTCGGGGATGTGCTCAATCTCGTGCAGGAGAGCTATCGGCGGCGGCTTTATCGGCCTGAAGGGCGCGAGGGGCTGGCCTATCTCAAAGGGCGCGGGCTGACGGATCAGACGATCGAACGGTTCGGTCTGGGCTGGTCCGGTGACGGGCGGCAGCTTCTGGACGAGTTGCGGCCGCATGGGGTGACGGTCGAGATGCTGATCCGGGCTGGTGTCATGCGCGTGGATGAGCAGGGGGCTCCGAAGGGGGAACTGTTCTTCAATCGCGTAACATTCCCGATCCGGGACCGGCGGGGGCGCATCATGTCCTTCGGTGCACGGACGCTGGGGGACGGGCAGCCTAAGTATCTGAACGGTCCCGAGACGGCCCTGTTCTCCAAACGACGCACGCTGTTCAATCTCGATCTTGCGCGCGAGGCCGTGCATCGCGGGGCGGAACTCGTGGTGGTCGAGGGGTACATGGACGTCATTGCCCTGGATCAGGCGGGGTTTGGCGGGGGCGTTGCTCCTCTGGGCACTGCGATGGGCGAGGAGCAGCTTGAGCTGCTGTGGCGCATGTCGCCGTCACCGATCCTGTGTCTGGATGGCGATGCGGCGGGCGCGCGGGCGGCGCTGCGGGTCTGTGAGGTTTCGCTGCCGCTCCTGTCGCCGGAGCGGACGATCCGGTTCTGCCGGCTGGACCCGAAAGACGATCCGGACAGTCTGATCCGAAGCCGCGGACCGAGAGCCATGCAGGAGGTTCTTTCGGGCGCGACGTCCATGGCGGAGGAACTGTTCGGGCTGCTGACGGTGGGGCTGGTGGATCCGGGGCCGGACCAGCGGGCGGCGCTGCGTGAAAAGCTGGTGGCGCTGTCGCGGCTTATTCCGGACAAGGCACTGGCATCGGAATATCGCAGTACGCTGCTCGACATGTTCTTTGCCCGCTTCCGGCGGAAAAAGAATTTTCAGCGCAAGGGGGGCGAGAGCCTGCCGCTTTCCACGCAGGCGCCCGGAGCAATGCGCGATGTGGAGTCGGGAAATCTGGAGCGGCTGAACATCATGACGGCGATGCTGCTCCATCATCCGGATATCCTTCCGGAAGTGGAACAGGCTTACAGCGGTCTGCCTCTGCCGCCTGAACTGGACCGGTTGCGGTCAGCGCTGCTGGACTGGTCATGTCAGGAAGAGGGGCAGGACGGACTGTCTGAAGACGGATGCATGACCTGGCTGGAAGATCATGGGCTTGCGGATCTGGCGGTTGCGGTGAAAAGCGGGCCGCTGCCCCGGGGCGTGGGAGACGAGAAAGTCCGCGACGAGATCCTGAAGGTGGATGTCATTGAAAGCTGGTGGCATTTTTACGGTCTCGTCAATTTCCAGACCTTCGAGCGTGAGGTGACGGCGGACATCCAGAACACCATCATGCAGCTCTATTCGCAGGATGCGCCGGCTGCGGATGGTGCGGATGCGGGGCCGACTTTTCCGGAAGGACTGCTGGCTCGGATGCGGGCGCTGGAGGCGCTGCGCCGGGGCGAGGTCGTCTAGGAAACGAGCGGCTGCAAACGGCAACGTAATGTTTTTTATTCCCGAAAGGTTGCATTCTTTGGAGTGCCAATCTTGACTTCGGGCGAAGGATCGACCACCTGCACGCTGCCGGATTGCTAACTCGCGGCGGAGTTGACGGAGAGACGAATGGCGACGAAAACAGCCTCTGGAACGGATCGGAACGCGCAGGAACAGGAGGGGGATACCACTCTCCTCGATACGCAGTCCGCTGCCGTCAAGCGGCTGATCGCCAAAGGGCGTGAACGCGGGCATATCACCTTTGACGAACTGAATGCTGTCCTGCCGCAGGACCAGATGTCTTCGGAGCAGATCGAGGACGTCATGGCGGCGCTGTCCGAAATGGGCATTCAGGTCATCGAGAATGAAGAGCAGGATGACGCCGAGGCTCCTGCTGAGAAGGAAGCCGAAGGCGAGTCCGAAGAGGCCGAAGGGCCGCAGGGCGGTAACGTCGATGCCGAGGCCGCCAGCCGCACGGATGATCCGGTCCGGATGTATCTACGCGAGATGGGCTCGGTCGAGCTGCTGTCGCGTGAGGGCGAAATTGCGATCGCCAAGCGGATCGAGGCCGGCCGCGACGAGATGATCGGCGGTCTCTGCGAAAGCCCGCTGACGATTCGCGCCATCATCTCCTGGCATGAGCGCCTCAAGGACGGTGAGATGCTCCTGCGTGACATCGTGGATCTTGAGGCCAGTCAGGGCGGCGGTCCGGACCCCGAGGCGGTCGAGGGCGAGGAAGGTGACGAGGCTTCTGAAGAGGAAGACTCCACCGAGGACGAGAACGAAGAGGGTGAAGGCGATCAGCAGGAAGGCAGCGGCCTGTCCCTGTCCGCTCTGGAAGAGAAGCTGAAGCCGGAAATCCTGGCACGCTTCGAAGCCATCGAGCCGCTTTATCACAAGCTGCGCAAGCTCCAGATCAAGCGCATCGAAGCCCTGACGGGTGGCGAGGATCATTCGGACAAGTCCGAGCAGACCTACGAGAAGCTGCGCCATGAACTGGTCAGTCTCGTTGAACAGGTGCATCTGCACAACAACCGGATCGAAGAGCTGGTTGCGCAGATCAAGATGCAGGTTCAGAAGCTGAACAATGTCGAAGGCCGGATGATGCGTCTGGCTGAGAACTGCAAGATCTCGCGTGATGACTTCCTCATCAAGTATCGCAGCCGCGAACTTGACCCGACTTGGCTGGACAGCATTTCCGCGCTGCCGGGCAAGGGCTGGAAGAACCTGACGACCAAGCACATGGACCAGCTGCGCAACCTGCGTGGCGAGATTGCGGCCCTGTCGCATGAGACGGGTCTGCCGGTCGGTGAGTTCCGCCGGGTCTATGCCACCATTTCCCGTGGCGAGCGTGATTCCACACGTGCCAAGAAGGAAATGATCGAGGCGAACCTGCGTCTGGTGATCTCGATTGCCAAGAAATACACGAACCGTGGCCTGCAGTTCCTGGATCTGATTCAGGAAGGCAACATCGGTCTCATGAAGGCCGTGGACAAGTTCGAGTACCGTCGTGGCTACAAGTTCTCGACCTATGCGACCTGGTGGATCCGTCAGGCGATCACGCGTTCCATCGCGGATCAGGCCAAGACGATCCGTATTCCGGTCCACATGATCGAGACGATCAACAAGCTTGTCCGGACATCGCGCCAGATGCTGCATGAGATCGGGCGTGAGCCGGCTCCGGAAGAGCTGGCTGAGAAGCTCGGCATGCCGCTGGAGAAGGTCCGCAAGGTCCTGAAAATCGCCAAGGAGCCGATCTCTCTCGAAACGCCAATAGGTGACGAGGAAGACAGCCATCTCGGTGACTTTATCGAGGACAAGACGGCCGTCATTCCGCTGGATGCTGCGATCCAGACGAACCTGCGTGAAGCCACGACGCGCGTTCTGGCGTCGCTCACGCCGCGTGAAGAGCGCGTGCTGCGGATGCGCTTTGGTATTGGCATGAACACGGACCACACCCTTGAGGAAGTGGGCCAGCAGTTCAACGTCACCCGTGAGCGTATCCGTCAGATCGAGGCGAAGGCCCTGCGCAAGCTCAAGCACCCGAGCCGCTCGCGCAAGCTGCGGTCCTTCCTCGACGACAACTGATCGTCAGGCGGTGCTGCCCGGCTGGCTCCGACCCAAAGGGGCATCCACCCGTCTTGCGGTGGATGTCACCTTTCTGGAGACGCGTACTGCGTGTCCTTCGCCCGTCCTGCCGGACGGGTTTTTCCTGACCCGTATGACTGGCAGCGATGCCGTGCCGCTCTATCGTGCCCTGTATGCAGGGGTGGGGCAGGAGTATTGCTGGTGGATGCGGCGTTCGATGCCGGATCAGGATCTCGCAGATATCCTTCATGATCCCGCCGTTCATTTCATGGTTCTACGCGACAGTTCGAGCAGTCCTGTCGGGTTCTACGAACTTGATCTGAGGCGGGGCGGGGACGCCAATCTGGCTTATTTCGGTCTGCTGTCGCAGGCGATGGGGCGTGGCCTGGGGCGCATGCTGCTGGATCATGCGGTGGCGCGGGCCTTTGATGCCGGAAGCTGGCGGTTGCGGGTCAATACCTGCACGCTGGACCATTCCCATGCTCTGCCGAATTACCAGCGGGCAGGTTTTGTGATCCGGAACGTGGTGTCCGAAACCTGGGACGTTCCGGACGAATATGTCCCGGAAAGACTGAGGCGACTCTAAGGCAGGACTTGCCTTGAGACGCATGGTGTGATTAATGCCGCCTTTCCCTGCCGGGCGATGTGGCATCGCACCGGCTATACCCGTGCCCTGAAACATGGGCCCTGTCTCCGGCATGGGCCGGAGCCAGTTTCGGGTTGACCTCATCCGAAGGGAGTATTCATGCCATTGTATGAAAGCGTGCTCATCGCACGTAACGATGTGTCGCAGGCTCAGGTGGAAACCCTGGTCGAGACCATCGAAACCCTGCTCAAGGACAACGGCGGTTCTATCCAGAAGCGCGAATTCTGGGGCCTGCGTTCCCTCGCATACCGCATCAAGAAGAACCGCAAGGGCCATTACGTCCTGCTGGGCCTTGACTGCACCCCCGACACGCTGCGCGAGCTGGAGCGTCAGCTGGGCCTGAACGAAGACGTGCTGCGCGTCCTCACGCTGCGCGTTGACGAGATCGACGAGAACCCGTCTCCGGTTCTGGCGCGCAAGAGCGATGATCGTGGCGATCGCGGCAACTTCCGTGGCGGCTCCAAGCCGGCCGGTCGTTTCGAGAGCGGCCGTGGCGGTCCCCGTCGCAGCAGCGAAGACCGTGAAGAATATCGTGCACGTGGCGAGCAGGACGATGCTCGTGAGACGGCCGGAGCGGAGTAAGAAACATGTCCGAGACCAACACTCCCGACGTCAACGAAGTGAACCCCGCTGCCCGTCGTACGGCAGTTGGCGCACGTCGTCCGTTCTACCGTCGTCGCAAGTCCTGCCCGTTCTCCGGCCCGAATGCGCCGAAGATCGACTACAAGGACGTGCGTCTGCTGAGCCGCTTCCTTTCGGAGCGTGGCAAGATCGTGCCGAGCCGCATCACGGCCGTTTCGGCCAAGAAGCAGCGTGAGCTGGCACAGGCGATCAAGCGCGCCCGTTTCCTCGCCCTGCTCCCCTACGTCGTGAACTGAGGAGAGCATCATGTCCCAGACCGCACTGATCCTGCTGCAGCGGGTCGAGCATCTCGGCCAGATGGGCGACCTGGTGCACGTGAAGCCGGGTTATGCCCGTAACTTCCTGCTGCCCCAGGCCAAGGCCATGCGCGCCACGGCTGCCAACAAGAAGCGTTTCGAGACCGAGCGCGCCCAGCTTGAGGCCCAGAACCTCAAGAAGCGTGAAGAGGCCGAGCGTCTTGCCGAACGTATGCACGAGCTGTCCGTCGTCATCATCCGTCAGGCTGGTGACAGCGGAAGCCTGTACGGTTCCGTCAGCACCCGCGACATCGCGGCTGCCGCCACGGAAGCCGGTCTGACGATCTCGCGTCAGCAGGTTGTCCTGGCACACCCGATCAAGCAGCTTGGCCTGACGGAAGCACGCATCGTGCTGCATCCGGAAGTGTCCATCCCGCTGACGGTCAACGTTGCCCGTTCCGCTGAAGAAGCAGAGCGTCAGGCTCGTGGCGAAGCCATCGGCGTGCAGGACGAGGATGAGAACATCCTTGGCGAACTGCAGGCTGAGAACGCCGCCGAAGAGGCTGCTGCCGAAGCTGCCGAGGCATCGGAAGAAGCCGAAGGCTGATACCGCTGACCTTGTCCAGGAAAACCCGGCCGGGAGTAATCCCGAGCCGGGTTTTTTTGTGCCTGTTTGACTGGCAGGATACAACTCCAGCACTGCTCGGGCTTTTTCCCGATATTGGATACAGGAGATCGGCATGAAGCAAATTCTGGATTTTGTCCTGAAGAAATTCATCCAGACAGGAAGCCTGCGGGTAACCTTCAGCGATGGCGTTGTCCGTACCTATCGCGGACGCAAACCGGGGCTGGAAGCCGGACTTCATCTGCTGAACAAGCAGGCAGAGCGCGCCCTGATCATCAATTCGGGTCTGGCATTCGGCGAGGAATACATGGCGGGCAGTATCGTGCCCGATGGCTGTACGCTCGAGACGCTGCTGACGGTCCTGATGGAAAACATCAACGGACATGGGCACGTCTTCGAAGAGATCGAGGACCGTCTGCGTTATGTGACGCGCGCGTGGAAGACTCTCAATTCGCTCAAGAAATCCCGCAGCAATGTCGCGCATCACTATGATCTGAACGGCAAGCTGTACGATCTGTTCCTGGACAAGGACCGGCAGTATTCCTGCGCCTATTTCGCGCGTGAGGACATGACGCTGGAGGAGGCGCAGGTCGCCAAGAAGCGGCATATCGCCTCCAAGCTCAATCTGGATCGTCCGGGGCTTGAGGTGCTGGATATCGGCTGTGGCTGGGGTGGCATGGCCCTGACGCTAGCGAAAGATTATGGCGCAAAGGTTCTGGGCATTACGCTGTCACGCGAGCAGCTTGAGGTGGCACGTCAGCGGGCGAAGGATGAAGGGCTTGAAGGACAGGTGCGGTTCGAGCTGATTGATTACCGCAATCTGCGCCAGCAGTTTGACCGGATTGTTTCGGTGGGCATGTTCGAGCATGTTGGTCCGCCGCAGTTTGAAGCGTTTTTCAAACAGCTGAAGGCCTGTCTGAAGCCGGATGGGGTGGCGCTGATCCATTCCATCGGGCGTATGGACGGGCCGGGAACGACCAATCCCTGGATTCAGAAATACATTTTCCCGGGTGGCTATTCGCCGGCGCTGAGCGAGACGCTGGCGGCGATTGAACGCTCGGGACTGTGGATGACGGACTGCGAGGTGCTGCGTCTGCATTATGCGCGCACGCTGGCGGAATGGCGCAAGCGTTTTGATGCCAATCGTGACAAGATCCTGGCGCTTTATGACGAGCGGTTTGTCCGGATGTTCGAGTTCTATCTCGTGGGGGCCGAACTGGCGTTCCGCGTGCAGGGGCACATGAACTTCCAGCTTCAGCTGACCCGGTCGATCGACGCCGTGCCGTTTACGCGGGATTATATGTTCGAGCGCGAACGCGAAAGCGCGAAGTCGTAAGAAGCTTCAGCGGCTGGCGAGATTCAGTTCCGCCAGCCGCGCGAATTCGGCGACTGACAGTGTTTCGGCCCGGCGGGTCGGTTCAATTTCGGCCTGTTCCAGCAGGCGTTCGCCACCAATGGATTTTAGCGAAGAACGCAGCATCTTGCGGCGCTGTCCGAAAGCGGCGGCTGTGACCTGTTCCATGGCGCGGAACAATTGTGGAGACGGCTGCTCGGCATGCGGGATGATGACGGCCACTGCGGAATGGACCTTGGGTGGCGGTGAGAAGGCGGCCGGGGGAATGCGCAGGGCGACCGAGCATGAGGCGCACCACTGGGCCAGCACGGCAAGACGACCGTAAGCCGAGCTTCCCGGCGCGGCACAGATGCGCTCGGCGACTTCCAGCTGGAACATCAGCGACAGGCGTTCCCACTGCGAGGCCTGACGCAGCCAGCCTACGAGCAGGGGCGTGGCGACGTTATAGGGCAGGTTCGCAATGATCTGGCGCGGGGCAGGGGCCAGAGTGGCCGCGTCCAGCTTCAGGGCGTCCTGACGGACGACGTGCAGGCGGTCCGGGTAATAGGTTGCCAGTTCATCCAGCAGGGGCCAGGCGCGTTCGTCGATTTCCACGACATCGACGCGGCTGGCGGGGGTGTCCAGCAGGGCTCGGGTCAGGCCGCCGGGGCCGGGGCCGATTTCGACGACGCTGCGACCGGTCAGGTCTCCACCCAGAGCCGCGATGCGGGCGCAGATGCCCGGATCGAGAAGGAAGTGCTGGCCAAGGGATTTCTTTGCATCCAGACCATGGGCTTGGATGGTGTCACGCAGTGAGGGAAGGGACACGTCAGTTGGTGGCCTTGGCGGCGGGGCGCATCTCGATGATTGCACGGCGCTGAAGGTCACGCTGAAGCTGGCGGGAGGCCTGTTCGACGCGTTCGTTCATAAGCTGATCGGCAATTTCGCTCGGGCTCTGCTGGGCCAGGTTCTTCTGCTGGCGGTCGCAGATCATCAGCAGGGCAATGCCGTCCATCGAGACGAGCGGGCGGCTGACCTTGTTGGGCGGAAGCGTCTCAAGGATGGCCTTCATCTGGGGCATCAGGCGTTCGAGAACCTGTGCACCTGGATTGCTGGGGCGCTTTTCACCCAGAGACTTGTTGAGCGCTTCCATTTCCGGGCAGCTATGGGTGTTCTGGATAGCGGCTGTGGCATGTTGCAGTGCCATTTTCTGCTGGTCGGTCGGGTTCTGCGGATTAAGCGGCGCATCGAACGGGAAAAAGGCCTGTCGCAGGTCGAGAAGGGTTCCCATCTGCTTGCCAACCACGCGCTTGGCCTGAACCGTGGCGATCACGAAGCCGCCCGCAACCTGGATCGGGTTGGAAATGGCGCCGATCGGCATCTGGCGGACGATGCTGACGACCTGCGGATCGAGGCTGTCTTCCTGCACCCAGCCCATGGAGCCACCATCGAGGGCTGACTGGGCCTGCGAGAACTGCGCCGCCACGATCGGGAAAGGCGCACCTTCGCGGAGCTGGGAAATGATGGTCTTGGTGAAGGCGAGTTCGTTCTCGTCATGGCGCGGATCGGCCACGGGAACGAAAATCTCGCTCATGAAGTACTGGGCACGACCCTGCTCGGCCTGAAGGGCCTGCTCGCGCTGGCTGATCTGGGTGGCGGTGATCCGGCCTTCTTCGCCCAGCTTTTCACGAAGAACCTGCATCCAGCCGATCTGCACGCGGATCTGGTCGATCAGCGTCGTCAGGGACACGCCATCCGTTGCGAGACGGTCACGCAGGGCATGTTTGGGCATGCCATTGCGCTGTTCAATGTTGGAGATGGCGCCGGCGATCTGGTCAGGCTCCACGTTGATGTGGCGCTTGAGGATTTCCTGTGTCTTCAGGCGCTCGTCGATCAGCTGATGGATGATCTGGCCGCGCATGCGGTTCATGATCTCCGGGCTGATGGGCAGGCCGGTGGAGAGCACGAAGAGCTTTGCGCGGTTGTCCACGTCACGCTGAGTCAGGACCTGGCCGTTGATGACGGCCAGGATCTGGTCCTCAGGCGGCTTGACCGGAGCAGCTGCTGGTTTGGCCGCTGCAGGCTTCGCCTCTGTTTTGTGATGATGGGGGGCGGCCATGGCCGGCAGGACTGCCGAGAAGGCGAGCAGGGCAGCCAGGGCCGTTGATGCGGTGCAATGGGTCTTGGACATGCTCAACCGTTGATTCCGAATGTGCCGATCGTCTTGAACGTAAAGTTGAACAGGATGGTCTCGTTACGCTGTTCGCCGCCAATACGGGTGTATTGCTTGATATACATGATATCCAGCCCGAAACAGTCATTGGAATAGCCGATCGTCCCGCCATTTGCGACGAACTGTTTCCGCGACAGGCTGCGACGGAAGAAACCCGACGCATGGTAATTGCGCCAGTGCGTTGAGAAACCGCCTGTCACTTCGCTGGTCTTGACCATGTAGGGCGCGTTTGGACCGTACTGGCGGAAGTTCGTTGCGTAATAATAATAGGGTGTCACGGGCGCGTAGACATAGCCGCCTGTCAGGCGGAACATCGGAACGCCCGTGCTGATGAGGCCTTCACCGTAATCGAACTGGTGCGTCCAGGGATTGAAACGGCCGCGGGCCGTGACATCGACATACTGGTTCGGACTGACGCGCACACGGCCCACCGGATCCGACAGGTGATGGTCGAGGCCGGAATAGGGCAGGCGGTTGTGATCGATATGTTCCTGGAAGCTTTCGCCAACGAGCATGTCGATGGCGTGGCCGTTCCAGGACCAGTTCTGGTGGATGCCCACATTCGCGCGGATGCCGCCATCGAGACGGTCAGTGCCGAGATAGCGGTTGAGGGAAAACAGCGTCGTATCCGTGAATTCGTAGGACAGGCTGTCTTCGTTGGGCAGGTGGCGGTTCTGCGAATTGCCGGTATTGGGAGAAGCGATGATCTGGGCGATCGGTTCAAGGATCTGCGAACCATGTCCCTTGGCGAAGCTGCGCAGGAACGGCCAGTTCATGCGCAGGGCGATGGTTGGCTGGACCTGTCCGACAACATGGTTGCCACCCGCACCCGTGTAATAGGTTGGCTGCTGATAGGCCTGGGTGGCGTGATAGATCATCGAATCAAGCCGTGCCGTCAGCAGGAACTGCTGGCCGAGCTTGTTGTGGAACGGGCGGTCCCACTGGGCGGCCACTTCGCCGCGCTGATCGTTAATGCCGTTCTTTCGGTACAGGTTGAAGTTTGTCGTCTGGACGCTGAGGCGGCCGCCGAACATGTCGGGCTGCCCCTGGTAGGCATAAGTCAGTCGCGGAAGGGCCCAGGGAAGATCCGCGTTACGGATGGTACCCTGGTTCAGGCCCTGATAGGCCTGTCCGTCAAAGCGCAGATAGGAGCCGATGCCGTATCCTTCGAGGAAGACGTTGGAATTCAGCATTTCCTGACCGTAGCCCGGAACACGGTAGTCACGCATGTAGTTGGCGGAACTGGCGACGTTGATGTTGGCGCCGGCCTGCCAGTTGCGGTCGATGACGAAGTTGGCCCGGCCGAACACATATCCCTGCACGCCGTATTCGCTGGAAGCGCCGACATTGTTGCCGAACGTGTTCGTGTAACGGCTTTCGTCATGCGTATCGTAGGCAATACCGCCCGTCACATCGACTGATCCGAAATTGAGGCGGTTGCGGTACTGCGCCGTCAGTTCGGGGCCGGTCTTGGTGGAGACGAGGCCGCGGACGGTCAGGTCCTGCTGTTCGTCAATGGCCCAGAAATAGGGGAGCGTGAAATAGGTGCCGAGATAGCGGTCATGCGGGCTGATGCCCGGCATCAGGAAGCCGCTCTGCCGTTTGACGGATGGATCGGTCATGGAGAAGAACGGGAAGTAGAAAACCGGCAGGCCGAGCATTTTCAGCCAGGCATGATCGAATTCGAGACGCTTGTGCTGCACGTCCTGCGTCGCATCGAACGCCTGGAACTGCCAGAAGGGGGGCAGGTCGGGGTTTTTCTCGCAGATCTTGCAGGCCGTGTAGACGGCGTGCGTCAGGTCGTTGAGCATCCCGTTCGTGCGGCGCATGCCGTTGCCGGCGAGCTTGGCGTTGTCTTCCATGCGGATGTAGATGCCGCTGCCGATGCCGTCATGCATGCCATGGCTGAACTCGACGTAATCGGCATAGGTCGTGCTGCCATCGGGTTCCACGACGGCGACATGGCCCTTGGCCGACAGGATGCCGGTGCTGCGGTCATAGGTCACGCGGTCGGCGCGCATGGCGTGATCGCCCTGCCAGACCCGGACATTGCCATCCCATGTGATCAGGCCGTTCTTGGCGTAGCTTTCGCTATCCGCAAGATAGGTCAGGGGATCAGTCTGGGACGTTGGCTTGCCGATGACGATGACATGGGAGTTGTCGCGCTGCATCGTATTGGCAGACATCTTCTGCGGCGCCACGAGCGCGGTTCCAGCCATCAGCGTGGCCCCGACGAACGAAGCGCGTCTGCGGGCGCGTGTTGGGAGCCACAGGGGCACCGTCATCAACCATCCTCCATGTGCAGCAAAAGGGCCACCGCGAGGCAGAGCCCCGCACCTGTCGGCGCCCATGCGGCAAGAACCGGCGGCAGGGCGCCGGATTCACCAAACTGTTCGGCCACTTTCGAGATGGTGAACAGCGCAAAGCCTGCGGCGATTCCCGATCCCAGCATCCGGGCCACACCGCCGCGCCGTGTCGGACGCATCGAGAAGCCTGCGGATACCAATGCCATGGTCCCGGCCAGAATGGGAAGGGCCAGTAGTGACTGGAAATGAAGTCTGTGCCGGATTGAAGGAAAACCGGAGCGTTCCAGCAGGTTGATGAACCCCGGAAGCGCGAAGACGGAGAGGGTATCCGGCGATGCGAAACTTTCCTGCACGCGGCCGACGGTAAGGTCGGATGGCAGGGTCATGTCGCCGATCTGCTGGGGCAGGTGATCCGGATGCAGCAGGGACGTTCCATGAAGGATCCACTGATGATTGCCAAGGGCACCGCTGGGCGCTTCCACGCGGACGATCAGGCGGTCATGGTCGTCGAGACGGAAGATCGAGACACCTGAAACCTTCAGTTCGCCGCTGACAAGATGGACGTCCTGGGCATGCAGGATGGCAACGCCATGGGGCACCAGACCGTCATCGGCCTGCCTGAGCCAGAGCGCGCCGCCATTCAGTGTCAGGGGGCCACCACCGGTGCGTAGATAGGTCTGATCCAGCATTTCGGCGCTGCGGAACATGTCCGAGGACAGAGCGGAAATGCCGGTTGTCGTCAGCAGGCCGGTCAGCAGGGCGCAAGCCAGCGGGCTGGCAAGGAACTGCCATGCTGAGATGCCGGCGGCGCGTGCCACGATCAGTTCGGACGAGCGTGTCAGGCGCGAGAAACAGACGATTCCGCCCAACAGGATGCCGAAAGGCAGGACGTAGATGACGTAATACGGGACATGCAGGGCCGCGATCTTGACGACGAGGCTGGCCGGAACATTCGGGCGGGTGGCCGCACGGCGCAGCAGATCGATGAAGTCGAACAGCGACACCAGCCCGGTCAGGGCAAGCACCATGGAGAGCGTGCTGAGCATGAACTGGCGTGCGATGTAAATCGCGAGTGTCGTGGAGAATCCTGCGTGATCGTCGCGGGTCCTGAAGACCTGAAACAGGGAGGTCAGCCACGGGCCCGGGCGGAAGGTGGATGCAGCCCTCATCGGGCGGCCTCCGCGGAATTCGGGGCAGAGGCAGGTTCACGCACGTTCCCGGTCCACTGTTCGAGAAACAGGAGCACCGCGCAGACCACGGCGGGCAGGATGGCTTCAATCCAGATCAGCGGGACCAGAATGAGATGTCGTCCGGCGAGATTCTGGAGCATGAGCGAAATGGCCAGCAGGCCCACGACCGTCAGGATGGCCGTCAGGGGACGGGTGATGTTGCCATGTCGCGAAAAAGCCCCCCGCAGCACGGTCACAAGTCCGATCATCGCAAAGGACAGGGCTGTCAGTGGTGAGGTGAGCCGACGCCATGCCACGACGATGTTCTTGCCACGGTCCCGTTCGGAGACTTCATGAGGATCGGGATGGAACAGTTCGTGGAGCGACATCTCGTCCGGGTCCCGGTCTTCATGGTTGTTCCGGCGCGAGGAGGTGAGGTCGATCGTGTTGCGTCCGAAAGTCAGGACGTTCAGTCGGCCGGTGTGACGATCGATTTCCTCACGCGATCCGTCATACAGGACGACGCGGGGCTGGTCATTCACCACGACCATGGTGCCGCGCTCTGCCAGGACCGTCGTGTGGGAATCGGGATCGCGGTCATCCTCGACCAGCACGCCATGCAACTGGCCGTCACTGGTCCGGCCCCGCACATAGACCGTCATGTCGCTGGACAGGCTGGTGAAAACCCCGTCCTGAAGCAGGAAGGCGGCCATGCGGTTGCGGATCTGAAACTCGTAACGGTGGAACGCATGATAGGAGACCGGCGCGAGCCACAGGGTCAGGATATAGCACAGGATCACGGAGAAGCCCGCGCAGAGCAGGCCGGGACGGGCAAGCTCCAGCGGTGAGCGGCCGGCCGCGCGCATGACCGTGAGTTCCCGGTCGCCGACCATCCGCTGATAGGTGAAGAGCACGACCAGAAAGGTCGTGATGGGCAGGATGACGGCGATGAAGGATGGCAGCATCAGCGAGGTGAGCTGGATGAAAACCCGCAGAGACAGGCCGTGCTGGACCACCATCGAGACGAAATGCAGCGACTGGGTCAGCCAGATCAGTGCCGTCGCGCCTCCTGTCAGCGCCAGCAGGGCGATGAGGAGCTGACGGAGAATATAGCGGTCGAGCAAAGGCAGGATCTGCCGCCCGGAAGTACCGGAGGATGAGGCCATGGCCCTTCATCTATCCCTAGCGCGTGGCGGGAGGAAGGCGAAAAAACGAAACAGTTTCTATCGCAGATAGGAGGCCCGGTCGATGGGCGGCCTTGTGGGTGTCAGGCTGTGATAGAGTTCTGTCGCGGCAATACCGACCAGAAGTCCCGCACCAACCGCAAAGACGAGCGCAAGATAACGCCAGGGTTTCTGTGTTCGCACGGTGGCCATCTCCATCTGAAGCATTCCCACATCCATCTGGCATCGGCCTAGACGTAACTGGGCGGTGCGGGTGTCCGCTTCGCTTTGTCTGAGGCGGCGCTCCAGCGTGGAAATCCGCTCCCGCAGTCCCTGTTCGCGGTCAGACGTGTCCTTGGGCGGCGCCGTTCCGATGCGGGTCATGAACAGGTTTTTCAGCGCGCCACCCGTGACGCCATCGCGCCGGGCCATCTGACGGATCCGTTCCAGCGCCGTGGCGGCATGACCGGGCTGTTCGTCCAGCACCAGGGCCAGGATATCGGACAGGATCTTGATTTCCCTGGGGTCTGGAGCGCGGGCCATGTTCAGGAGAGCGTCGCAGCATCCGTGCGCGGTTCTGCGGCACGGCGAAGGCGGTCACGGATGGCGAGGCCAAGCCCGTGACGCGGGATCGGCTGGGCGGCGATGGTTTTCAGACCGCGGCGGGTTCCTTCCGCATCCAGAAAGCGCAGTCCGGCGAAGAGACGGGCCGCGGCTTCCTCAAGATCGCCGCTCTCACTCAGGTTCCAGGTCAGTCCGGCGCCGGGCAGCGGTGCGCCGAAAGCAAGCTGGGCTTCATCGGAGGCGACGGAGGTTGCATCCAGTCTGACGGGTAGGCCGGGCGCATAATGCGAGGCCAGGCGGCCGGGAGAGGCCGGAGCAATTTCGGAAAAATCGTCCGGATGGCGGATCGGGCCGCAAAGCGCGGTCAATTCTTCGAGTGTCACGCCCCCCGGGCGCAGGAGGACGGGCACCTCGCGGGTCAGGTCGAGAACCGTGCTTTCCACGCCGATGGAGCAGGGGCCGGAATCCAGAACCACGTCGATCCGGCCATCGAGCGAGCGCAGGACGTGGAACGCATCGGACGGACTGACAGTGCCCGAGACGTTTGCGGATGGTGCGGCCACAGGAGCGCCAACTTCACGGAGCAGGGCCAGAGCCGTCTTGCCGCGCGGAACACGCAGCGCCAGCGTGGACAGGCCGGCGGCGGCGAGATCGGAGACGGTCGAGTCCGGGGAGCGGGGAAGCACCATCGTCAGCGGGCCGGGCCAGAAACGGTCGGCCAGGGCATGTGCGATGTCTTGCATTCTGCCGCTGAGTGAAGCCTGTGCGAAAGCGCTTTCAGCGTCGGGAAGGTGGCTGATGAGCGGGTTGAAGCGCGGGCGTCCCTTGGCGGCGAAGATTTTTGCGACAGCCGTATCGGACGAGGCAATGGCACCCAGGCCATAGACGGTTTCGGTTCCGAACGCGACGAGCTTGCCGGCTTTCAGAAGTTCAGCCGCGCGACGGATCCCTTCGGGTGTGGCTGTCAGACGTTCGGTATGCGGCGTGTCGCTCAAGATGCGCCTCCGGTGCAGTAGAAAGATGAGTTCAGCCGGTCCGGCTTGCCGTAGCGCAGGGGTTTTCCGTGCTCGTCCAGAAGGGCGCCGCCTGCGGCTTCCAGAATAGCCTGGGGGGCGGCCGTATCCCATTCCATGGTGGGTCCGAAACGGGGATAGAAATCGGCAGCGCCTTCGGCGACCCGCATGAACTTGACCGAGGAGGACAGCTTTTCCACGGAGGCAACTTTCCGTCCTGCGAGCCAGCGCTCCAGCAGTTCCGGATTGCCATGGTGGCTGGATGCCAGAACGCGCAGACCCTCGGCCGAGGGTGTGGCGGTCCGGATCGGTGTGCTGTGGGTCCCGTCCGAGCGGTGAGCACCAAGGCCCTGTCCGCCGCTATAGATCAGGCCGTAGCCGGGAAGGGCCACGACGCCCAGAACCGGGCGGTCGTGTCGGACAAGGCCAATATTGACAGTGAAATCTTTCCCCCCTGTGGCAAAGCCGCGGGTGCCGTCGAGCGGATCGACCAGCCAGTAGGCGTCTTCTGCATTGACCCGGATTCCAGCCGACATTTCTTCCTCGCCAATGGCGGGAATGGACGGGCAGGCTGCGCGCAGGCCGGACAGGATGTGCCGCTCGGAAGCATGGTCCGCTTCCGTGACGGGGGAGGCATCGGTCTTGATGTCCGTTTTGAACCCTCGGGCGCGGATGGCATTGATGATGTCCGAGGCTTCGGATGCGAGCCGGAAGGCCAGGGCCAGAAGGGCGCGGTCATCGTCCGCGCCGACGGTGATGGGGGGGGCAGATGTCATTTCCCCAGACTACTCCAAGATGCTTTTTGCGTCATGTGCTGATGAAGGCGGGTGTCACCACGGGCAGGTCGGTATGGGCGCATCATGGCCATTCCATTTTGCAAACGGGATCTTTGTTGCGGCACTCAGCGCGATGTCCGCGTGGCAGGTTGTAACCGGGGATGCGAGCGTGGTCCTGAGTGCGAAATAGAATGGCGTGGTGCCGGGTTCCCCGTCTCCGCGCGTCAACTGATAGATCCGGACATGCGCCGGACTGGGCTGTGGAACAGGATGGGCGCCGGTGTCGCGGGTGGTTACGAACAGCAGGAAGGCTGGTTTCCCGTTGGCCCGGGCGAAGGCAAAATGAATGGTCTGGATGGCATCTTCGCCGGTATGCGGAATGTCGCGCAACACATCGAGAAGTTGACCACCATTATCCGGGTCTTCCGTATCCACGAGGCTTGTGCGGTCGGGTTGTTCTGTATCGCGGGTGCTGACGGCATATAGCGTGTAGCTCCATGCATTGCCGTTTTCGCGCCATAGCGGCGTGATGGTCACGTCAGGAAAACCTGCCGGATGAAGCGTGACAGGACGGTTGTTGATCACGATCGGGTGGATGTCGGTAATCTCTGCACTGACCGTGGCAGCGCGTCCCTGTGTGGTTCCGAAAGCCAGACCGGAGCAGAGCAGGATCTTCACAAGAGCGCGACGCATGGAATGGTCTTTCTTCAGGCCGGACGTGCAGAGGGCTTGTATGGGCGGTTGGTGTTCCCGATAACGGTGACAACGACTTCATGTTCCAGACGACAGGACCATCATGCTTTCAGTGATTTTCGATTCCCTTCCAGCCTTTTCTGCGGATGCGCCCAAGGCTGTCGTTCTGTTGTGTGACGTGGCCGCTGGCGAGATTTTCGCAGCGCTGGACAAGGCTTCGGCGGGGGCGGTTTCGCGCGCTGTTGCGCTGAAGGGGTTCAGGGGCGAGGCCGGGCAGAGCGTGGTGCTTCCGGCGCCGGCCGAAGGGCTGTCGCAGATCGTGCTCGCTGGTGTAAAACCCAAGGGTGGGGCTGCTGTGGATGCCGTGGCCATCGAGAACGCTGCGGGTCGGGCCGTTCGTCTGCTGGATGGTGTCGAGGGCGCGGTTCTGGCGCTTTCCGAAGGGCTGGAGCAATTTGCTCCGGACGCGGCTCTGGGCGCGCGTCTGTCGTCCTATGATTTTGATCTGTACCGCACGAAAAAATCCGACAGCCGTCCGGTTCTGAACAGGCTGCATGTTGCGGTCTCTGATGTTGCGGCAGTGCAGACGCGGTGGGCGGCTCTGGATGCGGTCTCGCATGGTGTGATCCTGACGCGGGATCTCGTGAGCGAGCCGCCGAATGTGCTTTATCCTCAGACCTTTACGCAGCGTATCGAAGAACTGCGTGAACTTGGCCTGACGGTTGAAGTTCTCGACGAAAAGGCCATGACGGAGCTGGGCTTTGGCGCGCTTCTGGGTGTGGCGCAGGGCAGTGTGCACAAGCCGCGCACGGTGATCGTCCGTCATAATGGTGGTGGCAGCGAGGCGCCTCTGGCCTTCATCGGCAAGGGCGTGACCTTCGACAGCGGTGGCATTTCCATCAAGCCTGCGGCCGGTATGGACGAAATGAAGACCGATATGGGTGGCGCTGCGACCGTGATCGGTCTGATGAGCACGCTGGCCCGTCGCAAGGCGCCGGTCAATGCGATCGGTGTGGTCGGCCTGGTTGAGAACATGGTGTCCGGCGGGGCGCAGCGTCCGGGCGATATCGTGCGGGCTTATGACGGCCAGACGATCGAGGTTCTCAATACCGACGCGGAGGGACGTCTCGTTCTGGCGGATGTCCTGTCCTACACGCGGACGCGCTTCAACCCGAAGCTGATGGTCAATCTGGCGACGCTGACGGGTGCGATCGTGGTCAGCCTTGGCTACGAGAATGCCGGTCTGTTCAGCAACAGCGATACGCTGGCGAAGGGTCTGGCCGAGGCCGGGGCGCAGGTTGGGGAAGGTCTGTGGCGGATGCCGATGGGCGAGGCCTATAATCGCCAGATTGATTCCGATATCGCGGATATGAAGAACATTGGCGGTCGTCCGGGCAGTGCGATCCTGGCGGCCGAGTTCCTCAAGCGCTTCGTGGGCGACACGGACTGGGCGCATCTGGATATCGCGGGCACGGCCTGGAAGACCAAGGCGTCCGCTATTGCGCCGAAGGGTGCCACGGGCTTTGGCGTTCGTCTGCTGGACCGGTTTGTGAAGGCGCACGAAGCCAGCGCCTGAGGAGCGGGATAACGCCGTGGATGTCGGGTTCTATCATCTGACGCGCACGCCGCTTGAGCAGGCGCTTCCGGCCCTACTGGGCCGGACGCTGGATGCGGGGGAGCGTGCGGTCGTGCGATGCCCGGATGCGGCTGCGGTCATGGCGCTGGATGCGGCGCTTTGGGCGTGCCGGGATCCGGTCTGGCTGCCGCATGGCACGGCAAAGAGCGGCCATGCGGCCCGGCAGCCGATCTGGCTGACCGAAGGCGAGGACGTACCGAACGAGGCACGGTTTCTGTTTCGGGTAGATGGCGCGGGGAGCGATGAATTCGCGCCCTTTACGCGGATTTTCGATCTGTTTGACGGTGGAAATCCGCAATCCGTTCAGCGGGCAAGAGAACGCTGGGTCGCGATGAAATCTTCTGGTCACAATCTCGTGTACTGGAAACAGGAAGAGCGGGGCTGGAAAAAGGCGGGGTAAGGTTTCAAATTGTGTCTGAAACCATTGATGGAAGACGCTCCGTAACCGGAGTGCCGTTCATTGCACTGGAGAGGACGCCCGACTGTGCCAGACCCCATGACTTCTTCCCCCGCATCTCCGAAAACTGACCTTCGCCGCGTCGATATCAATCCCGACTTCTGGTATCCGCTGGCCTGGTCGAAGGATCTCAAGCGCGGCAAGACGATCGGGCGGCGGTTCGGGCGCTTTCCCATTGCACTGGTGCGGCCCGAGGAAGGGAGCGTCTTTGCACTTGAAGACCGCTGCGCGCACCGTCAGGTTCCGCTCAGCCTCGGCAAGGTCAGCGGTGAGGCGGTTCAGTGCTGTTATCATGGCTGGGCTTATGGCCGCTCCGGGCGGTGTATTGATGTGCCGTATCTGGGGAAGGGCAAGCTGCCGAATGGTGTGAAGACGTATCCCTGTCGTGAGGCAGGCGGCATGATCTTCGTTTTCCCTGGTGATGCGAGCAAGGCGGAGAGCGTGCCTCTGCCGCCGCTGGCACAGGTGAACAATCCGGCGTTCAAGACACGGCATTTCAGTCCGGTCGTGAAATGCCACTACACGTTCCTGCATGAGAACCTGATGGACATGAACCATCAGTTCCTGCACCGCCGTCAGATGGGGCAGATCAAGGCGCGTTTTCTGGGGCAGGACGCAGGCGAGAACTTTATTGAGGCACGGTACAGCTTCGCGCGGACGGGAAACCAGCAGCCGCTGGCGGAACGTCTGATTTTCGGCAAGCATCACGATGATCCGAACCGGGAGCAGCCGGTCGAGGAAATCGTCAGCATCCGCACGACCTATCCGTATCAAAGCCTGAAAATCCACGACAAGGATGGCGATCTGATCATGGAGCTGTTCAGTGTTTATGTTCCGAACACGGCGGACGGGATGAGCACGCAGACTTTCGGTCTGCTGTCGGTACTGCGGCCGAAGACGCCGTTCCTGATTGATTTGATCTGGCCGGCGCTGGGCATCTTCACGCACAGGATCTTTGAAGAAGACCGCGAAATCATGGAACTGGAGCAGAACGCCTGGCGTGAACTGGGCGGCGATCATAACGTTGAGGTCTTCCCGATCGTGCGGAAATTGCGGGATCTTCTGGCGGCCAATGGTGTGGCGCCGGGAACGGATACGACGGCACAGGCTGAAGTTTCGAGGGAACAGCCGGCTGATCCTGTCGTTGTCTAAAGACACAGACAGGAAACAGTCATGAAGACAGTCACACTCAGGAATGGTGTTACGGTTCCCGCGCTTGGAATGGGAACCTGGAATGTCGGCGACAGTGCGGCCCGGCATACGGATGAGGTCGAGAGCCTGCGCAAGGGGCTTGAGGCTGGTCTGCGGGTTATTGATACAGCCGAGATGTATGGCAATGGCCGGTCGGAAAAGCTGGTGGGTGAGGCCATCGCGGATGTGCGTGATGACGTCTATCTCGTCAGCAAGGTCGTGCCGTCAAATGCGTCCTATGACGGTGTACACAAGGCGTGCCGGCGTTCGCTGAAGCATCTCGATACGGACTGGCTGGATCTTTATCTGCTGCACTGGCGCGGGGGTACGCCGCTGGAAGAGACGATCCGGGCGTTCGAAGATCTGAAGGATGACGGGCTGATCCGTGGATGGGGTGTCTCGAATTTCGATGTCGATGACATGGAGGAAATCGAGAACCTGTCGGGCAACTGTCTGGTCAATCAGGTGCTCTATAATCTGGAGCATCGCGGAACCGAATTCGATCTTCTGGAACACGATTTGAAGTCCGAAACCGTGACGATGGCCTACTCGCCATTGGGGCAGGGAGGCGAGCTTCTGGATCATCTGGCGCTCAAGGAAGTGGCATCGCGGCATGAGACGTCGCTTGGCCCGGCGGATACGGCCCAGATCGCTCTGGCCTGGGTGCTGCGGCGACCGAATATCATGGCGATCCCGAAGGCCGGCTCTCCGAAGCATGTGGCTGGAAATATTGCCAGTCTGGAAATCAGCCTGACGGATGAGGATCTCAAAACGCTCGACAGCGCTTTTCCTCCGCCGAAACGCAAGGTATCTCTCGCCATGATCTGACGGTCGTGGTGGTATGCGGTCCGTTTTCACTTAACCTGCGGACCGCGCCCTGCATATTTTCTCCACCCTGTTTTACGCCGATCCGGTATCTCTCTGCCTTGCGGTTCTGGCCATTCCTGCCTGTCTGCAGGCGATGGAAGCCGGACGCGGGACACGATCGGTGGTTATCTGTATTGCGGCACTGGCTGCGATACTGGCGCTGTCTCCGGCTGTTCTGGCTGTTGCGCTTGGCGTGATCGTTGCACAGGACCGGGATGCGTGTCCGGCAGTCTGGACGGTTCCGGCCCTGCTGTTGAGCGTCCTTTTCCCTGCACACACCTTCGTTTTACTAGCCCTGCTACCGGTTCTGTTCTGGTCTTCGCTTGTGCGACGGCGGGACGGGATCTGTCCTGCCGGCATGAGTATTCTCGGCGTCTCGCTGATCTGGCATGCGCCTTCGGCAGTTCCGGCAGAACTTGTGGCCGGTCTGGGGGCTGCGGTGTGCGGGCTGGTTGGCTGGTCCGTTCTTGGGGCGTCCCGCCCCGGAAATCTGGGGCTTTTGCGGCCAGTTCTTCTGATGGTTTTGGTCGTGGCGGCGCAGGCCGAAAGCCTTGCGGTTTGCGCGCGGATCGCGCTGGAGGCGCTGCTTCTTGATCTGGCGCTGCTGGTGCTTACGGCTGCATTGGGACAAAAATTCCCTGTGCTTGCCGTGCTGCGTCTGCCGTTCCCGCTCTTGCCCGGACTGGTTGTGCTGTGGCTCGGGATTCATGCGGCTCTTGGCATGGCGGCGGGCGTGGAGGGCTGGAGCGTCCTTGGCATGGTTGTCGCTCTGCTGCTTGGGCTTTTGAGCCTCTCGAACATTCTGGAAGTGGGAAGCCTGTTCCTTGCGCGACGTGAAGTCGTTTCAGGCACATCTGTTCTGCTGCTGGGTGCGGGAAGTCTTCTCATGCCCGCTCTTGTGTTTGGACTGACGAGCCCTGTGCTGCACGCCATGGGGGGAGAGTGGGTCTGGCCCGTCTGGAGCATCGGTGCGGGGGATGGGGCGCATCTGCTGCTGCCAGCGTTCATTCTGACTGGTGCGGGGATCTGGATTGTTCTTGTGCGACCCTGGCGGGTTATGGGTGGTGTGGTGCAGGCGGCATCCCTGCTTGTGCCAGCGCTCGGGAAACTGCTGACGATCGGGGATGGGCTGTTTGACGAGGCGCCTTCCCTGAACTGGATGCTGCGTCGTGTCATCGCGGGTGGGCGGCTGCGTCTCCGAGGTTTGCGGAATATGAGGGCGCCCGTGCTTCCTGATCTGCGTCAGGGTGCTGTCGGACTCTGGCTTGTGCTGCTCGGTCTCGTCCTGGCGGTGCTGGGAGTGATGGCGTGATGGCGCATGAGATCGGGATGGTCCTGCTGGCGATGCTGGAGGCGCTCTTTCAGCTGGGCCTGCTTCTTGTGCTGGCGCCTGTTATCGGATGGTGTCTGGATGATCTGCCGTTCCTGCTGACTGGACGAACGGTCGGGCCGGTGCGGTTTCGTCTTCTACAGGCCGGGCGCTTCTGGAAAACATTGTTCCGCGCTCCGCTGGGTGGGCGACCAGCGCTGGCGTTGACGGCTGGCATTCTGACGCTTCTGTGCCTGCCTGCGGTCACGACAGGATCGGTCTTTTCGTCTCTGGCGGACCCGCTGGTCATCGGGCTGGTGGTTTTGCTGGGACGCGGATTTGTGGGGCAGAGTCTGTTGCCGGGTGAGGCGGGGCGGTTCATCCCTGCCGTTCTGCTGCTGTGCCTGACCGAGGCGCTGATTGCGCTGGCAGCTCCGGGAACGGATGGGCTGGGAGGCTTGTGTGCAATGCTGCATATCGAACCGGAGCCTGGTCTGGAAGGCGCGCTTGCCGCCTGTGCCCTGGCGCTGGGGATCGCGTGTCCTCCCCTGCGGGCGCAGGATGTCACGGGAATGCTGTCCGGCATCCGGGACCGACAGGAGCGTGAGGCCGCCCGGAGCATTGCCGATGTGCTGAACTGTAGCTGGCTGCTTCTACTGTCCGATCTGGCACTGCCGGTGAGTGTTGGGCTGGCGCAGGGCGGTGTACAGGGCTGGTGGATGGGGCTGGTGGCTCTGGTCGGGCGTCTGGCGCTGACGGTTGCGGTGGCGGTTGGGCTGCGGCTCATGGCGCAGGAGCGGAGTGCACGTCTGACGGCCCTGTTTGCAGGTGTTGCGCTTCTGCTGGCTCTGGCGGGGAGGTTCGGCACATGATCGTCGGGTTTGGATTGCTGCTGCTTCTGGCGCTTGCGGGGCTGGGCAAGGATGGGCGGGGTTTGCCGCTCTATGGGGCGGTCTGCGCTTTTGCAGGGGCGACAGTCTGTTCGGGGCTGATGGCGCTTCTGACGTCTGTGGCGCTGATCGGGCTGAATGGTCTGGCCTGGGCATGGCTGCGGCGGTTTGCGGCGGAAGCGCCGGACCGGGCGGCTGTCCTGCCGGTTGTGGGGACGCTTGTGCTCCTGCTGGCACTTGGGCTGTCCGGTGCGGGACTTGGACTGGCGCCGGTTCTGGGCGCGGGCGCGGTTCTGGCCGGGCTGTGTGGTGCGGCATGGGGCGCGCCGCTGGTGCAGTTCACCGGTCTGCTGCGGGCTGCGGACGGGCTTATTGTCGTGTCCTGCGTTCTGCATTCCTGGCCGCTTTTCATGGCGGCTCTGAGCCTTTGGGGCGTGCTGGCGGCCCTTGGCGTCACGCTTCTGCCGCGTCTGGCCTGGCGTCGGGTGGAGGAGGTCTGATGCATCCGCTTGCCCCGATCGGAACGCTGTTTGCCGTGACCGTCTGGCCGCTTCTGGCGGCGTTTCTGCTGCTTCTGACGCCTGAAAACCGTCAGGCCGCCAGCAGTCTGACTTTTGCCGTGGCTGGACTGGTTATCACACCGCTGGCTGTCTGGCTGATGCCGGGAACGGACGCACTGGCGGCAGCCTGTTCGTGCATCGTGACGGCCATTCCGCTTTTACTCCCGCCAGCACAGGACCGGACCGGCCGGGTTCTGCCATTTCTTGTCACGGGCTGTGCGCTTCTGGCGCTGAACATCCATTCGGCCTTTGCCGTGACTGTATTGTGTGGTGCGGGCACGGTTCTTCTGGCCTGGCGGGAAGGTCGGGGGCGGCGGAAGGCTCTGGTCGTGTGGGACATCGCGCGCAGCAGGCTGGGTGGCGTCGTGCTGGGGCTTCTGGGGGCGTCGCTTCTGCCAATGCCGCAGTCCTCGCTGGGGGCGGTATTACTGACGGTCGGGCTGTGCATGGTGGCGGGACTCGGGCCATCGCCTGCGCCTGCACCCGAGGCGGCTCTGCTGGATACAGGGCTGCGGTTTTCGGCGCTGATGCTGATGTTTCGTCTGAGTGCGTATCCGCTGGTTCATCTGCTGATGCTGATCGCGGGGTTCGGAACGATCCTCATGCTGGTGACAGCGCGCTCCTCCGGCCGGGTCGTCTCACTGCCGATGTTGTCTGCGTTCGGTGCGCTGGCCGCGGCGACCGGGGAAGGGACGGAAATCGTTCTGCTGCTGCTGGCAGCACTGGGGCTGGCCGTTCTGGATCTGCGCGGTGCCGAGGGGACTGATGCGATTGCGGCGGGGGCTGCACCCTGGCCGGTGTTCTGTGCGCTTGTTGGCATCGGACGCTCGCTTGAGACGGGGCAACTGATTCTGCTGATCGTATGCCTGCTCCCGGTTCTGTGGTTGGTGCGTCCTGCGACGCTTCTGCCGGCGTTCGGGCGTGGAGAGCGCGGCATGGTGGCCGTGATGCAGGCGGTTCTGCTGCTGGGAGGGCTGTGCGGGCCGCTGTTTCTTGCCTGGCATCCGATGACGGGATGGCGGCCATGAGAAGCATGGGACGGATCATTCGCAGTGGCGAGCGGGTCGCGCTGTCGCATTATCATCTTGATCCCGCGCAGTGGAGCGAGATGCTGACGGCGCCGGGAACGACGCTGCCGCTGATTTCCTGCTGGGCGGATGATGCCCGCGCTTACGTGCTTCTGTTGGAGGGGGACTGTCCGCTTCTGGCGAGTACAATCGTGGAAGACCGGCGCTATCTTGCCCCGTCCTCGCGCTTTGCCGGCGCGGAATGGGGCGAGCGGGTGTCATATGATCTTTACGGCGTGGAAGCGATGGATGCCCGTGGGAACGGGGCTCCCGCGCTGGATGAAGGGGGCTGGACCTCGACCTGGCCGCTGTCCTCCCGTCCCGGACCTGCGGCAGGTGGGTTGCGGCCGCTGGCTGGGAGTCATTTGCTGCGTCCCGAGCAGACCGGACTGAGTGGCCCGCTGGAATTGTCCTTTGAGGTTCTGAAGGGGAAAATCCGGGACGTGGAGGTCTGCGCCGGGGCCGCGCATCGCGGTCTGGTAGCCCGGCTGGTAGGAAAGACGCCGGAAGAGGCGATGCCGCTGGTGTCGCGTGTGACGGCGGGCGGGTTTGTGGCGCATCCGCTGGCTTTTGCCCGGGCCGTCGCACAGGCGCGCGGGCTGGTTCCGGGACCGGGGATCCGGGATGTCTGGATGATCCTGCTGGAGATCGAGCGGATCTCGATCCATCTGTTCGACATGGCGCGGACGGCACGCGGCGTGGATGCGGAGCTTCTGGCGACCCATTGCGATCATGCGCGGGAGGCGATTGCGAGGGCCTGTTCGGAGCAGGGTGTTTCGCGTCGGCTGATGGATATGGTGACCTGTGACGGGTTTCGCGACGGGCTGGAAATCGTGCCACTGGCGCAGGCTGTCCATGCGGCCATGCAGCCGCGTCTTGCGGCGCTGGAAGAGCTTCACCGGGTTTTTGCGCCGCGTCTGGACGGGGTCGCGACGCTGGATGCGCGACTGGCGGAGTGTTTTGCCGTGGGGGGCGTGACCGGGCGTGCGAGTGCTCGCAGCATGGACATGCGGCGGCGGGAAGCCGGGATGCGGCTGGAGGCATTGCGGGCGACGGGTTCGAGCCGGGGAGATGCCCGGGCGCGCGAAGGGCTTCGGCTTGCGGAAATCCGGGATTCGCTGGCGCTGATGGAGCGTATTCTGGGAAGTATCGGTCTGGAGGATGATGAGCCTGCGCCGGACCGGACGGAAGAAGGGATCGGTGTGGCTGAAGGCGCGCGCGGAGACGTCTGGTACTGGGTACGTCTGAAGGACGGGCGGATCGAAAGCCTGCATGTCCGCGATCCCGGCGTTTCCCTGCTGCCCGTTCTGGGAGCGATGCTGCGGGGTTACGCTGTCGATCGCGTTCCGGCGGCGCTGGGCTCGATCGGGCTGTCACCGGCGGGGATTGCGTTATGAGCGGTGTGAGACGCGCAGGGCCTTTGAGCCTGCTTTATGCGTTCATGGATGCGACACGCTGGCGTCCGTCCATGCAGGAAACGGCTCCGCGCCGGGAGCGTCCCATCGGGCTGTATGTGCTCGAGACCGGAGGGTGCGAGGGCTGCTTCATGGAAATCGAGTCTCTGAACGGGAGTGCCTTTGCGCTGGAGCAGGCCGGGTTTGTCTGTGTGACAGATCCGGCGGATGCGGACTGGCTGCTGCTGACGGGGGCCGTGACACGGGTCTGTGCTGAAATGGTGGACCGGGTGTGGCGGGCGATGCCACCGGGAAGATGCCTGATTGCGGTAGGGGCCTGCGCGGTGGATGGCGGCCCTTTTCCGGCCGGTTATGCGACGCTGGGCGGATTGCAGGCCCTGACGCCGGTGCGGCGTTCGATTGCGGGGTGTCCGCCATCGCCGGAAGACCTGCTGCGGGCCTTGCAGGAGCTTGCGCGGGGCTGAAGTTCCTGTCTGCAGGCCGGAATTTTCCTGAAACAACGAAGTTTTGTCCCCGGACGACTTGCCGTAACACGGTTTCGCGTTAAAGCAGACGGACGCACTGGGTGCGTTTTCCATGAGGTTCGGTCGCCTGATACTCAGGTCACCGTATAGAGCACAGGGCTAGAGATGGCTGATTATCGCCTTGGAATTGATCTTGGTGGCACGAAGATCGAAATCGCGGTTCTGAATCGTTCGGGCGATCTCGTCCTGCGTGAACGCATTCCCAACCCCGGCATCTATAATGAAGCCGTGCTGGCCATTCGTGATCTGGTCACGGATGTGGACCACCGTCTGGGTGCGGTGCCGAGCCATCGCGTCTCGGCAGGGCAGCATACCTCCACGCTGGGTATCGGAATTCCGGGCTCCATCTCGCCCGAGACCGGTCTGATCAAAAACGCCAATGCGACCTGGCTGAACAACCAGCCTTTCGGTCATGATCTGGAATCCGCGCTTGCGCGTCCGGTCCGGACGGAAAATGACGCGAACTGCTTTGCGCTGTCCGAAGCGGCCGATGGCGCGGCCAAGGGTATGCTGACGGTGTTCGGTGTCATCATCGGCACGGGCATGGGTGCGGGTATCGTCAATAACGGTCGCGTTCTTGAAGGACGTCACCACATTGCGGGCGAATGGGGTCATCTGCCTCTGCCCTGGCCGACGGAAGAAGACATGCCTGCGCGTGACTGTTTCTGTGGGAACAAGGGCTGCATGGAGCGCTATCTGTGCGGTCCGGCTCTGGCGGCAGACTGGAAAGGTCCGGGTCACCGTAACACGGCCGGGATCGAGGATGCGGCGGCCAATGGCGATCAGGCCGCGATTGCCGCTCTGGGCCGTTATACCGAGCGTTTTGCCCGGGCCTGCGCGATGGTCATCAACTTCCTTGATCCGGATGTGATCGTGCTCGGTGGCGGCGTGTCCAACCTGCATACGCTGTATGAGCGCGTGCCGCCGCTTCTGGCCAAGCATGTGATCACGCCGGTCTGCACGACGCCGATCGTGCGCAACAAGCATGGCGACAGCTCGGGCGTGCGTGGCGCGGCATGGCTGTGGGATGTGACGGAGTAAGCCAGTTCCTCGCTGGATATGAAAAAGGCCGCCCGATCATCCGGGCGGCCTTTTTTGTTGGCTTGTTTTCGTTCAGGCGGGCTCTTCTTCCACCGTTTCCGACATCTCCTCTGCCGCCTGTTTCAGGCGGTGATAGGAGCGGCGGGAGAAGGGCAGGATCGCGATATAGAGCAGTCCTGCACCGGCAAGCGCGCCCCAGGGGTCTGCGACCAGAAGGGCGGCATAGAGGCCGGTTCCGAGCATCAGGGGCAGGACATAGCGCGCCGGGACCTTGAAGTTCTTGAAGGACCAGACCGGCAGCGTCGAGACCAGCAGCAGGCCTGTGACGATCAGGCAGACGGCCGAGACAAGCGGCAGCCGGGCAAAGGCTGCCAGACCTTCGGCATGCAGGCGATCGGCTTCGAGGCCGAGGAAGACCGGGAACAGCACCAGTCCGGCTCCGGCCGGGGCCGGGACACCCGTAAAGAAGCTGTAGGAGTATTCCGGCTTGTCTTCGTCATCGAGGCTTGCATTGAAGCGGGCGAGCCGCAGTGCCATGCAGACCGTGAACAGGATGCAGGGGACGAACGCGTAGCGTCCGGCATGTTCGAGCGACCACATCAGCAGCACGAAGGACGGTGCCACGCCGAAGCAGACGAAGTCCGACAGGCTGTCGAACTCGGCGCCAAAGCGGGTGGCGCCCTTGAGCAGGCGCGCAATGCGCCCGTCCAGTCCGTCGATACAGGCCGCGATCAGCAGGGCCACGGCCGCGGGTTCGAACTGGTGTTCGAGCGCAAACCGCATGCCGCTGAGCCCGGCGCAGAGGCCGAGCATCGTCATGATGTTGGGGATGAGGCGGTTGAACGACGGCCCCCGCACGCGGGTGCGGGGATTGCGCCCCATGCGTCGGAGCCTGCGTCGGATGCGGCGTCTTTTAGCGGGGCGGATGGGTTCAACCGTTGGCGGTGTGGTCATGAAAGGCGTCTGGCTCAGAGCTTCGCCAGGACAGTTTCGCCACCAACCATGGTCTGCCCTTCCACAACCAGGGGTTCAACGCCGGGCGGCAGGTAGACATCGGTGCGGGAGCCGAAGCGGATCAGGCCGAAACGCTCGCCGGCTTCCACGCGGTCGCCTTCTTCAACGAAGCACAGGATGCGGCGGGCGATCAGTCCGGCGATCTGGACAACACCGATATTGCGACCGTCCGGCAGGGTCAGGCGCAGTTCGTTGCGCTCGTTGTGTTCAGACGCCTTGTCGAGGCTGGCATTGAGGAACTTGCCGGCGTGATAGGCAATCTTCGTCACTTCACCGGCCGCTGGCATGCGGTTGATGTGGACGTTCAGCACGGAGAGGAACGTCGAGACACGCCAGACCGGGGTGTGGCCCATTTCCAGAGCGGCGGGCGGGGTGACGAGCGCCACGGATGTGACGCGGCCATCAGCGGAGGCCAGCACCAGATCGGCGCGCGGTGGCGGGACGCGCTTGGGGTCGCGGAAGAAGTAGAGGCAGAACGCCGTAAAGGCGATGCCGGCATTGCCCAGCAGGCGCGTGGGACGCCAGGGCGTGGCCCGTCCGAGCAGCCCGACGAGCGAACCCGCGAGGAGGAAGGGAGTCGCGGCGCGATGCGGCGGCGACAGGACAAGCTTGAAGGACTGGATCAGCGACATGGAACGCACTCTTACGGCACACGGCGGGAGGGTCAAGAATTCGCCACAAAGAAGGCGTTTTTCAGGCAGGTTTTCTGCTTCCGCCGCCTTCAGGCGGGCTCGGCCACCTGTCGGGGGAGCGGGGCGCACAGTTTTTCGTCGATCAGGGGCGTGCCTGCATAGACGTTCTTGCGGGCCGTGACGACATGCACTCCGCCGCAGGGCAGGCGCAGTGCGCGGCCTGCCCGTTCCATCAGGCGACCCTGCGTGACTGACAGTGCGGCGGGTGGAGTCATCAGCGCGGAGGAATGGTGTTCGATCCGGAACAGGGTCTGGTCGAGCAAGCGGGTCAGCTGGCCGCTGCTGTAAGGGATGCCGTGACCGAACGGTGTGGCGTCGGTATGGGCCCAGTAGCCCGAGCGGTTGGGGACCACCAGCGTCAGGACGCCGTCATCAGTAAGCGTGCGCCAGATGGCCCGCAGGAAATCCGGAGCAAAGCGGGTGAATTCGAGCCCGTGGACCACGAGGACACCGTCCATCGACAGGTCATCGAAGGGCAGGCGGCCGCTGTCGACGATGCAATCCCTGCGGGAGGGGCGAATGATTTTCTGCGTCTGCGGGTGGAGAAGGCGGGCGGACACCGCGCAGTCGGCACTGTCTGGAAGGTAGGGCGCCGTGTAGCCGATCCCCAGGATGCGGCGGCCCCGCATGGGGGGCATGAGGCTTTGCAAACGGTCATTGAGGAGCAGGGCCGTGCGCTGACCCTGCCGACTTTCATAGAAAGTGGTGGCATCATCGGAACGGGTGCGGGCCAGAGACGTCAGCATGCAGTTACCTAATCAGCAAGACAGTCCAAGGGGAACAGTCATGCCACTCGATATCAAGCCGATTCCGGTTCTCTCAGACAATTATGCCTGGCTGCTGACTTCGACCGAGGGGCCGCGCGCCATTGTGGACCCCGGCGAGGCGGGGCCGATCATGGACGAGATCGGAGAGGGGCGGCTGGATATGATCCTGCTGACCCATCACCATGCCGATCATACGGGCGGGACGGATGCGCTGCGGGAGCGTTATGGCGCGAAAGTCTATGGGCCGCGCCAGAACAGGGAATGGCTGCCCCGGCTGGATCATGACGTTGAGGACGGAGAGAGCTTCCCGCTGGGGAACACGCAGATCCGCGTTCTCTCAACACCGGGTCATGCGGTCGGTCATGTGTCCTATGTCGTGCCCGATGTGCCTGCGCTGTTCTGCGGCGATGTGCTGTTCAGTCTGGGCTGTGGACGTCTGCTGGAAGGGACGGTGCAGGAACTGTTCGACAGTCTGCACCGCTATGACAGTCTGCCGGACCGGACGCTTGTCTGTGCGGGGCATGAATATACCCGCTCCAATCTGGCTTTTGCGCTGCATGTTGATCCCGATAACGAGGCGTTGAAGGCGCGTGCCGGAGAAATCGAGCGTCTGCTGGAAGCGGGGCGGCCGACGCTGCCGGTAACATTGGGGATGGAACGAAAGACCAATCCTTTCCTGCGCGCACCGGATGTCGCGACCTTCGCACGGCTGCGAAAGGAAAAGGACAGCTTCTGAGGATACGAAAAAAGCCCCGTCTCTTTTGAGCGGGGCTTTTTTATGAAGCAGCTTCAGGCTGTTACCAGCCGAAGATGACCTTCTTGAGCAGTTCGGCTCCAAGGCCGACGACGACAACGCCGCCAGCCCAGATGGCCACGAACCAGCCCACACGTTTCATCCAGTTCAGGAACCCCGTCTTCTGATCGGGCTGTCCGTATTCGATGCGCATGGGCCGGGTTCCCTGTTCTTAATGGTAATGGTGTCCAGCGGACATTTTCCCGCGGAACACGTAGTACGAGTAGGCCGTGTAGGAGAGGATCAGCGGCAGCAGGAACATCGTACCGACCAGCAGGAAGGTCTGGCTCTCCGGCGGAGAGGAAGCCTGCCAGATGGTGATGGTCGGCGGCACGATATACGGCCACACATTGATGCCCAGACCGCTGAAGCACAGGAAGAACAGGCCCAGTGTTGCGACGAAGGGCAGCAGGTGCGAGCGCGGGTTGCGCAGGCCGAAGAACAGGACACCTGCCAGCACCACGACGGCCACCGGAACCGGAGCGACCAGTGCGAGCTGCGGCATGGCAAGCCAGTGCTGCATGTACGTGGTGTGCAGCATCGGGGTCCAAGCGGAGACCAGCGCGATTGTGATCAGCATCAGCGCACCGAGACCGAAGGAGACCCTGCGCATCGTATCGTGCAGTTCACCTTCGCAGCGCCAGAGCAGCCACGTTGCACCCAGAAGACCGTAGCCGATAACCACGGCCAGTCCGCAGAACAGTGCGAAAGGGGAGACCCAGTCGAAGCTGGAGCCCACGAACACATTGTTCTCGACCTTGATCCCCTGAATGAGGGTTCCGAGGATAACGCCCTGCATGAAGGCCGCCACGAAGGAGCCCGCGCAGAATGCCGTGTCCCAGAAGAACTGGCTCATCGGGGATTCCGCCTTGAAGCGGAACTCGAAGGACACGCCGCGCAGGATCAGGGACAGCAGCATGAACAGGACCGGCAGGTAAAGCGCCGGGAGGATCGTGCCGTAGGCAACGGGGAAGACACCGTAGAGTGCGGCGCCTCCGAAGATCATCCAGGTCTCGTTGCCGTCCCAGACGGGAGCGACGGTGTTGACCATGAGGTTACGGTGATCGTGGTCCTTTTCCTTGAGGAAAAGGATGCCGATCCCGAGGTCGAAACCGTCAAGGCAGATATAGAGGAAGATGGAGGTTGCTGCGAGCAGCGCCCAGACAACGGGGAGCCAGAAGCCGGCTGTTTCTGTCATGGTTCTTACTCCGCCATGCCAGCGTCGGGCTGGGGCTGATGGGAGACCTGTGTTGTTCCAGCAGCACGCTGGGGCTGATCTTCAGCCGGGCCGTGCTGATCGGGATGGGGTTCTTCAGCGAAAGTCCGCAGCAGGATGGTGATGCCGCCAGCGAACACGATGAAATAGACGACCACAAAGGCGATCATCGACGTTGCGATGTTCGGAAGTGCGATCGGCGAGACGCTGTCGGTCGTTCTAAGCAGGCCATAGACCGTGAAAGGCTGACGGCCGACTTCAGTCGTGACCCAGCCGCAGAGCAGGGCCAGGAAGCCTGCGGGCGACATGAACAGCGCGATCCGGTGCAGAAGCGGCGTGTCGTACAGCTTGCCTTTCCAGCGCAGATACAGCGACCACAGGCCGACCAGCACCATCAGCATGCCAAGGGCGATCATGATGCGGAAAGAGAAGAACAGCAGCGGTGAGTAAGGACGATCTTCCTTCGGATAGTCCTTAAGACCCGGCACCTTGCCGTTGAGACTATGCGTCAGGATCAGCGAGCCCATGTAGGGGATGGCGATCTTGAAATGCGTGGTCTCGTTCTTCATGTCCGGGATGCCGAACAGAAGTTCAGGCGCACGGCTTTCAGAATCCCAGTCGCCTTCGAGGGCTGCGATCTTGGCCGGCTGGTATTCCAGCGTATTCAGGCCCTGCGTATCACCGGCCAGAACCTGGATCGGAGCGACGATGGCGGCCATCCACATGGCCATCGAGAACATCAGGCGGACCTGTTCGGAGGCCTGACGGCCTTCACGACGGGCCTTCAGAAGGTGCCATCCGGCAACGCCAGCCACAATGAACGCCACGCAGAGGAAGGCTGCGAGGCCCATATGCACGAGGCGGTACGGGAAAGACGGATTGAAGACGATCTGCCACCAGTCAACCGGCAGGAACCGGCCGGTCGCCTCGTCGACACGATAGCCGCGCGGTGTCTGCATCCAGGAGTTGGATGACAGGATCCAGCTCATGGAGATCAGGGTGCCGATCGAGACCATGCAGGTGGCCGCGAAGTGCAGTCCTTTGCCGACGCGGTTGAGGCCGAACATCATGACGCCGAGGAACCCGGCTTCAAGGAAGAAGGCCGTCATGACCTCATAGGCCAGCATCGGGCCAAGGATTGGACCAGCTTTCTGTGCGAATGCCGACCAGTTGGTCCCGAATTCGTAAGACATGACAAGGCCGGAGACCACGCCCATGCCGAAAACGACTGAAAAGACTTTCAGCCAGTATTTGAAGAGATCAAGGTAGGCGTCCCGTCCCGTCTTGAGCCAGAGCCCTTCGAGAACGGCGAGATAGGCCGCCAGACCGATTGAAAATGCCGGGAACACGATGTGAAACCCGACGGTAAACGCGAATTGAAATCGCGCCAGGAATAGAGCCGACAAGCCAAACATGTCGATTGCCTTCTGGGTAGATGGCGAGACGAAGGAACCGTCAGGAGGAGTGTCGGACCCCCGGGGGACCTCCGCACGCACAACAGGATAACGGAGTTGTGATCACTTCGCGTGTTGCTGTCTTGTGAACCTTCTTAACGCATTTATCCAGAAAAAGTTTGTTACCCCGGCCATGATTTTAACAGAAATCAATGCGTTCGCGTCAATTTTTTCAACTGCTTATGGCGTCTGGAACTTACTGTTGAGAAGTGCCGAAAAGGCCTGTGTGTCCGGGAGCATCCGGCCATTAATGACTGGAACGGACAGAGCGAGCGGTCGTTCCCTGAGACCCGGTGCGACAGATATTTTTTTCACCATCGTCTGTAGTGCTGTCTGAAGGTCCGGTGCGAGATGCGACTCTATGTCCGGGCGCTCAAGCAGGCGGATGGCGAGGTCATGCCATCCGGTGAGGGTGAGGGTGAGTGTCCCGTTCGCATCGGGCAGGTCCAGACCGCCAGACAGTCCAATGCGACTGTCCGGAGAGAGGGAGGCCGGAGAAGCGGAGGCCTCCTGCAGCAGAAGGCGACCATAAGAGGCGGGGTCGAGAAGCGAGAGATCGCTGGAGACGCGCGATGCCGTCAGGGCGATCGCAAGGCGGACAGTCTTCAGATCACCTGAAAGACCATAAGGCAGGGGGAAGCCGGTTACGCCTGCGGCCTGCGCAGCGAGGCCCAACCGGGTTGCATCTGCCGGGGCTTCGGGAAACCGGATGATACGTCCTGAAAGAGCGTTGAGGAAGACCTGCTTCTCAGGCCAGAGACCGGAAAATGTCAGATCCAGTCTCGTGGTCGAAAAAGACAGGCTGCCCGGATTTGCGACGCGGATCTGGAAGGCCGGAGTAAGAGCGGTCAGGATATTTCCATTCTGCACAAGACGCGCGGCCTGATGTCCCGTCATTGAGAGCGTCATGCCCGAACGCAGCAATGTGATCCACGAGCCGCCAAGACGAATGTGTTCCCCGGCCCAGCCTGCATCATAGGGCGCGCCTGTGGAGGCGTGATGTATCGCGTTCAGGCGGTCCAGTTCGACCCAGGCGCCAAAAGGCCAGCCGCCTCTCCGCAATGGAGTCGTCTCAATGACCCAGCCATTTTTGTGGGTGCTGGCCAGAGCCGTCCGGGCCGAGGCTTCCAGCCTCTGGGTCGTACGATGCCAGAAAACTGTATCAAGAACGGCTGATATTGCGAGAAGCGCAATCAATACCAGAACAGCTCTGCTGTAACGGACAGTAAAAAACGGTCGATCCATTGGGCATGTCTTTTCCGGTGGAGCTTGGGGATTGGTCAAGTCCCACCTGTTTTATCCCCAGCCATTCAGAGCGCTTCCGGAACGCGGGAAAATGCTCACGAAGGCGTGATTGTCGCCGAAATCCCTGTAACCGGCGGATCATGGAAACCGCGGAAGATCAAGGGATGTGGATGTTCTGTAAGTGATCGGGTGTCAGGATCGCGTCGGAGACGAAAGAGCGTTGAAAGATTTCAGTTTTTTGCAGACCGGTCATGCATTTTTCAGGTCCACAGAGTTATCCACAGGATCGCGGGGCAGGACATGGGTTGTGCACAGTTCGTCCCATGCGCTTTCCAGTGCCTGTGTGAAAGCCTTGCGTTCCTGCTGCGGTGCAAGAGGCTGGCCGATGACGACATGCAGAACGCCCGGGTTTTTGAGCCATGGACTGCGGTCCCAGAACAGGCCTGAATCAGTCGCGACGGGTACAACAGGAACGTCTGCCTGTCGTGCCAGGGCGATGATGCCCGGCTGGATTGGATGGCGCTCTCCGGGCAGGGTGCGCGTGCCCTCGGGGAAAATGATGATCTGGCGATTGTCAGCGTGGGCCGCCTTGGACGCCTGCATCATGTCGCGAAGGGCTTTTGAACCGGCTTTTCGGTCGACAGCGATCATGCCGGTCAGGAGCAGCATCGGACCCACGACGGGGATGCGGGTCAGCTCGGACTTGATGATATAATCGGGCCGGTCAACGAGGTTCATCCAGATGAAACCATCGAAGAAGGACTGGTGCTGCGAGGCAATCAGCAGCGGGCCGGAAGGCAGGTTTTCCTGTCCCGTGATCTCGATGCGGACCGAGCAGATCCGGGTGAAGCCGGCGAGAACCGCCCGCGCCCAGAGTTTTGCGTAGGACAGCGCCAGATCCTGCCGTTTCATCAGGCGGATCGGAATGGTTCCGAGGCCCATGAACAGAGTGATCCAGAACAGATAGAGATTGAACAGGACGCCGCGCAGAATGCTCATCATGACCGTCTGCACACCAGAAAAGCGGATTGGACACAAGGATTTTCAGGCACCATCCAGCCCTTCACGCCCGTCAGGAAGGCCGGTGAGGGCTCCGATTTCCGCACCGAGAAGCTTGTTGTATTCGCGGAACATCAGAAACAGGGTTCGTCGGGACATCGGTCCCTGAAGAGCGAGGGGGACAACCGGGTAGGCCACGAGATCCAGATCGGGGGCCATGCGATGAATTTCGAGCATTGCGCGGCGAATATGGTAACCGGCCGTGACGATCAGGAGCCGCCGGAGATGGTTGTCGCGGGCCCATTGTGCGGTTTCATGGGCATTGCCGATCGTACTGGTGGCGCGGCGGCCGAGTGTGATCCGGTTTGCCAGCGGTGAGGACAGGGGGTCCTGCTGAAGATGCAGGATATGCTGGAGCGTGACATGAGGCCCGACTCCCGAAATCAGGAGCAGATGCCCGTAACCGCCCCTGAGAAGCGAGATGGCGGTGTCAACGCGCTGCTCGCCTCCCGTCAGCGCCACGATGCCATCGCACATGGAAGCGGTTACGGACGTCTTGCCGGCGTCCTGAATGAACCAGCCGAATCCCGCCAGCCAGAGGCCTCCCAGCGCCAGACATGCCGAGAGCAGGCGCTTCATGGCAGACGCCGGAGCCAGACGAGAACAACGGTCTGGGCGGTCATCCAGCCCAGACAGGCGGCAATCAGGGGCAGGGCTCCGAGCTCTTCAAGTAACATGCGCGGCAGGACGTGCAGGGTTGCCCACCAGCTTGCGAATATGTCCGTCCATGTGTTCGTGGGAAGGGCCGGGCCTGTTTCGTGTGAAAAAGGCGCCAGTTTCCGGGCCAGCATGGTGATGACCGGGCTGAGGAACAGCAGGCCCGTGAGACCTCCGGCGAGGCTGAGCAGTGCTGCGCGCCCTGCGATCCTGCTGGAGATCGTCAGGTCTCCTGCGCCGAGGAAATGGACGATCTCGACGGCCTTGCGCTGGGCCATGACGGAGCGCCGTACGGTCATGCCGACTGACAGGACTGCGATGGCTGCAATGAGGCTCACGGCCAGCCAGGCGCAGGCGACCAGACTGCTTCCCAGACCGTTCAGGCGTTCGCCCCAGCGGCGATCCTCTTCCACAACGGCTTCGGGAAGGGCTTCATGAACGACGGCGCCGAGATCAGGTGTTCCCGTATGCGCGACGATCAGGACGACGGGCAGGGAAAGCCCCGGCAGGTGTCCGCTGCTGGAAACCTGCCCCAGCCATGGCGCCAGAAGGGTCTGGACCTGCTGCGGGGAGAGTTCCCGGACGTTAGTGACTTCCGCTGTCCTGTGCAGGGTCTGGATCAGGGTGTGGGTGCGGTCTTCGAGTTGAGGCGTATCGGACGGGATCTCGATCGTGGTGGCGTTACGGGCAGCACTCGACCAGCCTTCGGCAAGAATCTGCACTCCCGTCAGTCCGGCGAGGGAGAGACCGGCCAACAGGGTCATCAGGGCCACAAGAAGGGGCAGGCTGCCGGAACGCAGGCCGGGTGAGACAGGCGCGCTCACAGGGTTCCGCTCCTGTGGAGTGCGGGCTCGTCCTGCGGGGCTGGGTCTGCGAGTGTGCCATCGCGAAGGACGATGGATCTGGCTGGGGCTTCGCGGACCAAGGCCTCATTATGCGTGGCGACGATGACGGTCGTTCCCATATCTACCAGTTCCTGAAACGTGCTCAGGAGGCGGCGTGCCTGTGCGTCTTCCAGGGCGTTGGTAGGTTCGTCGGCGAGGAGCAGTTCCGGCCGGCCGATCAGGGCGCGGGCGATGGCGGCGCGCTGCTGTTCGCCGCCGGACAGCGTGCCGGGCCGCTTGTCCGCAAGATGTACGACATCCAGCCATTCCAGCACGGCGAAGGCCTCTCGCCGTGTGTCGCGTTCGGAGGCGCCGCGCAGTCTCAGCGGAAGGGCCACATTGTCGAACACCGTCCATTCCCCGATCAGGCGATAGTCCTGGGGCACAAATCCGATGCGACGGCGCAGATTGCGCAGGGTGGATCGGCTGGCCTGGCTGACGGAAACGCCAAGCAGGTCCATCTGACCGGCTGAGGGGCGCGTTTCGAGCGTCAGGAGGCGAAGGAGACTCGACTTGCCGGCGCCCGATGGGCCGAGCAGCCAGCGGAACTCACCCTTTGGTACGGTGAGCGTCAGATTCCGCAGAACGGGCTGTCCTACGCCGGGAGGCATCATCGAGACATTCAGAAGGCGGATCATAGCGCTTTCATTGAAAATACAGGCAATCTATTAACCATTTAATAACGATCTTTTCGTCATAACAGCGAGGCACAAAGATCAGGCTATGCCGGATCAGAGCCGGCTGTCGAAGGGATTGATTGAATGCGCATTGAATGCCCCCACTGTCATGCAGTCTTTGAGGTTCCGGAGGCGCGGGCAAAAGGGGTCAAGCGGCTGCGCTGCGCGAACTGCGGCGACAGTTGGGATATCGCATCGCCGGCTGTCGCAGCTGAATCGGCACCGGACGCCGGAGCGGCGGAACCTGCCGTCTTCGAAGTTCCGGAAGAACCAGAAGCTCAGGCTCCTGCCGTGGCCGAAGCGCCGGTGTCCAGAAACGGGACACCGGGGCCGGCAATCGGGAGCATGGCCAGCCGGAACAGTGCCCGTCGTTCTGCCGTGCTTCACTCGCGGTCTGCTGGCGATATCCGGACGCATACAGATAATGCCGGTCCGTCGATGATCGGGTCCACGGGCGCCTGGATTGCAGCCTGGGGCGCCAGTCTGGTTGTGGCGGGATCGGGTGTTGCCGCGCTGTGGTACTGCAAGGGCGCAGGTATTTTCGGTTTTCTGCCCGGGGCCGGCCATCTTTCCTGACCCCGGCGCCGCTTACATGTTGCGGGCGGCGAGAGCCGAGACCGTGGCGCCAATGGCGGCGATGGCCATAAGCAGGATGCCATCGAAAATGAGGGAACCCGGCGTGATCAGGTGACTGCCGATCTGCAGATGGTTCGGAAGCGTTCCGGCGACATGGTTCATGATGTCGCGGGCCTGGGGATCTGCGCTGGCCGCGCTTGTCGTAATGGCATTGACGATATGCGGAAGGATGTACCAGCCAAGTCCCAGAATGAGCAGCAGGGGCGCCATGAGTTCCGCAACCTGCTGGGCCAGATAGAACGCGAAATAGCAGACGGACCACACGCCCATCCGGATCATGGATGAGGTTGTCATCGACGAATCACTTCGGCTTCTGCTGCCGAGCAGGCGGTCCGTGATATGGGGTGGGGGCTGCATGTCCATAGATATGGCTTCCAGTGGTCCGGCAACGGGAGTTAGTCTTCGCCCCTGAAATCGGACGAATGGTTCACTTCGGACTAGCTGCAAGAGAACGCCAATGCAAACTTTCCCGTGCTGTCATGCCTTTTCCTGAGTTTGAGATGCCTCCGGTGACGCCGAACATGCCCCGCGTCGTTCTGGTCGAGCCTGACTGTGATCATGCCCGCAAGATTGCCCGCGTTCTGGTCAAGGAAGGCTTTGCCCTAACCTGTGCCAGGAGCGGCGAAGAGGGGCTTGGTACGATCGAGGAGACCATGCCGGATCTGGTAGTCGCCTGCACCGAGCTGCCTGGCATGAGCGGAGGCCAGCTGGCGCGGCGGCTGCGTCTGGATGCGCTGACCCGCAATATCCCGATCCTGATGCTGACCGAGGATGCCTCGCCGGGCGTGGAGCGCGAGGGGCTGGAGAGTGGTGCGGACGCCTATATCTCCAAATCGGCTCATCCGGATCTGATGGTTCTGCGGATGCGCGCTCTTCTGCGCGAAGGACCGGAACTCCTGCAGGTTGATGAGGCCTCGCGGTTGCGGCGGTCGCGGATCGTCATCGTCAATTCTCCGCGCGAGGATGAGGACGAGGAAGATGTGGTCGAAGATGTGCCCGAGACCACGCTCGGCGAACTGCTCTGGCGTGACGGGCATACCGTGACATCCATCGAGCGGTCCGATGATCTGATCGAGGGCGGCTGGCTGCGGGGGGCGGATAGTCCGGACTGTCTGGTGCTTGAACTGGGCAGCGGAGAGGAGGACCTGAAGTTCTGCCGTCTTCTGGATGCGCGTCGGCAGGCGGTGCTGGAAGCGGGCGGGATTCCGTTCCGGACGCTGGGCATCGTGGAGGCGTCGCGTTTTCGGCGGCAGTCTTCCGGTGAGTTCTTTGAGGCCGGGATTGATGATCTTGTGCCCAGCGATATTGCGCTCGAAGCGCTGGCCATGCGGATCCGCACGCTGGCGCAGCGCAGGATGGCGCAGGACGAGTTCCGTCAGCAGGAAATCGAGCGTCAGCAGAACGCCCTGACGCTGGAGGCGGCTAGAGCAAAGGCGGAAATGGCCGAAGCATTGGCGCAGGCCAATATGGAACTGGCGCGAACGAACGAGCAGCTTCTTCAGGCTCAGTCCAAGCTCGTTCAGACGGCGAAAATGGCGTCGCTGGGTGAACTGGTGGCGGGGATAGCGCATGAGATCAACAATCCGCTCGCCTTCACGATCGCGCATGCCGACACCGTGACGCGGACGCTCAAGCGGTTGCAGGGCGTGAATGCGTCTGACGAAGCGATGGCCCTGACGAAGAAGGGCATGTCCCGGCTGGAATCCATGAAGCTGGGATTGCAGCGCATCCAGAATCTGGTGCTGAGCCTGCGAAGATTTTCGCGCCTGGATGAAAGTTCGTTCCAGAAGGTGGACGTTCCGGCCGCTCTGGACACAGCACTTGCCCTTCTGGCGCACAAGCTGGGGCCGGGGATCGTGGTGGAGAAGGATCTTCAGGCGCCGGCTGAACTGGTCTGTCAGCCGGCATTCCTTAATCAGGTTGTCATGAACATCATCTCCAATGCGGCCGATGCGCTGGCGGACATGTCTGCGGATGGGGACGTGGTGCGGGGTCGGATCGTCATTGCATCGCGTCTTGAAAACGGACGTTATGAAATGAGCATCAGCGATGACGGGCCTGGCTTGCCGCATGAGCTTCGGACGCGGATTTTCGACCCGTTTTTCACGACGAAGCCTGTGGGAACCGGAACGGGTCTGGGTCTGGCCATTGCCTATAGCGTCATGGAGGCGCATGACGGTGCGATTGAGGTAACGGACGCCAATCTGCCGGGCGGGCATGGCATCGGAGCGTGTTTCCGGTTGAGTCTTCCCGTTCGCATGACCGAGGAGGGGCCGGTGGCGACTGGTCGCGCAGCATGACTTTCTGGAGCGCCAATGGGCCGACACGGCCTTTGATCCTGCTTGTTGATGATGAGGAGGAAATCCTTGTCGCCCTGACGGATCTGCTGGAAGACCAGTATGAAATCCTGTCCACAACGGACCCGCTGCAGGCGCTGGATCTGTTGCGCGAGCACCGGGACGTTGCGACCATCATTTCCGATCAGCGGATGCCGGGGCTGACCGGCGATCAGTTGCTCATGCAGGCCCGGGCCTTTTCGGACGCCCGCAGTATTCTTCTGACAGGATATGCCGATCTTGAAGCCGTTGTGTCGGCCCTGAACCAGGGGCAGGTGCAGGCTTATGTGCACAAACCCTGGGACTCAGATGCGCTGCGTTCTCTGGTTGGCGAAGTCACGCAGCATTGTCTGGCGCAGCGGGCCCTGAGAACGGAGCAGGCGCTTCTGCGTGGGCTGATGGAAGCGCTGCCGATCGGGCTTGTTTTTTCGGACAGGGATGGCCGCTGCATCCGCAGTAATGTGCGGGATGAAGCCGAGAGTGGCGCCGAGATCGAGCAGGCCCATTTTCCTGAAAGTCTGCGGCCGGACATCGATGCCATGCGCGAGGATGTTCGCAGATCGGGGCAGGAAGAGCGCCTGATCGGGGAGATCCTGACGGAAGGTGACGGCAAGACATCCACGCGCTGGCATGAGCTGACGCGGCTGGCGCTGGCCTGGCCGGAAGGGGCGTCTCCTGCGGACGCCTGGCAGGTCAGCATGGATCGGGACGTGACATCACGCGTCGTGATGGAGTCACGGCTCCGGCAGGCAGAGAAACTCCAGTCGCTGGGGACGCTTGCGGGGGGGATTGCGCATGATTTCAATAATCTTTTGGCTGCGATCTCGGGGTCTCTCGAACTGCTGGAAGATATTGCCGATCTGGATGAGGCTTCTCTGGCGCTGCTTCGTAATGCTGCGGACTCCGCTCAGCGTGGGGCAGTTCTGACGCGTCGGCTGCTTCAGTTCGGACGCCCACGCGAGGCACGTCTTTCGGCGGTGTCTCTGGAACAGCTTCTGCCAGGGCTGGCGGATCTGTTGCGTCAGAGCCTCAAGAAACGCGGTGTTCCAACGTCCTCGGCGCCCTGTGCGCTGTGTATCGAGGAGTTTCCGCTGGATCTGCCGCCGGTCTGGTCGGATGCGGATCAGCTGGAAATGGCGCTTCTGAATCTCTGTGTGAATGCGCGGGACGCAATGGCAGAGGGTGGGACCGTGCGGATCAGCGCGCGTGTTATCGAGCAGAAGCGGACTGATCTACCGGCTGAGTGCTGCCCGGATCGAGCGGTGGCACTGGAGGTCATCGATGAAGGAGCAGGCATGCCGCCGGAAGTTGCGGCGAGGATCTTTGACCCTTTCTTTACGACCAAGGATGTCGGGCGCGGGACGGGGCTGGGTCTGTCGAGCGTTTATGGTTTTCTGAGCCGGAGTTATGGCGAGATCATTGTCGATAGTGTGGTGGATGAAGGGACACGCATGACACTGGTGTTGCCGGTCGCCCGTGTCTCGCAGGAGCGGGTAGCGCTTCCTGAAGGTGGCACGGGTAAAATCGGTCGTTCTTTGAAGATTCTGGTGCTGGACGATGAGGCGCCGGTCCGGATGGTTACTGCAGGTTTTCTGTCTCAGGACGGGCATGAGGTGACCGCTGTTGCATCGCTGGGCGATGCGTTGAAGCAGGTGGATCCGGCAGCGCCGTTCGAACTGGCGATTATTGACATGCGGATGCCCGATCATGACGGCCTGGCCTGTGCACGAGCCTTGCTGGACGTTCTTCCGGACCTGAAGGTGCTGTTTATCAGCGGTCATACGGATGATATGCCGGCACCGGAAAACGGGCTGCTTTTGCCGAAGCCCTTTACGCAGGACAGCCTGCGCAAGGCGGTTGCCGAGACCATGCAGTCTGTAAGCCCTGATGCTTCATAGCCGGCTTGTTCAGGACTGTATGACGGCATCAAGACTGAATGGAGATTGAGACGCGTGAGTGATGTCTATCTTGTGCCCCAGGAGGACACGGCTGCTGCTGCCATCGAAGAGATCGAGGCGGAGCTGGGTCTGTTTGATGACTGGATGGAGCGGTATCAATATATCATCGAGATGGGGCGCAAGCTGCCGCCCTTTCCGGAAGAATGGCAGGACGACGCCCACCGGGTGCCGGGCTGTCAGAGCCAGGTCTGGCTGGAAGCTGTTGAGCGGGACGGGAAGCTGTTTTTTGCCGGAGCGTCAGATGCCGCGATCGTTCAGGGGCTCGTAGCACTTCTGCTGAGGGTTTATTCCGGCCGTCCGAAATCAGAGATCCTGGCGACAAGCCCGGTATTTCTGCACGATATGGGACTGGTCAAGGCGCTCTCGACGAACCGGGGCAACGGGGTTGAGGCCATGGCGCAGGCCATTCAGAAGCGCGCATCCCACTAGGCATGAAAAACCCCCGCTGGTCTGAACCAGCGGGGGTTTTTGCGAGAGCTTACTGCGGGTGATTTTCCGATGCGGAAGGAATCTTGCCACCTGTCATGCTGTATGGCGGAGCTGCTGACGGAGCAGGACCATTTGCGGGCGGCGTTCCGCTGACAGGCGGCGGGCACTTCGTGAACTTGCCCTGTCTGTCACGGCAGGGTTGGGGTTTCTGCGGTGCTTCGCATTTAACGAACTTGCCTTTGTCGTCACGACAGGGGGGCTTGGCATGGGCCATCTGGGCGCCGAGTGCCAGAACGGCGAGGGTGGCGACGGAAAGGCGACGGAAAGACATGGGCTTTGGTCTCCAGAGCAGAGCCAGGCCATGAGACTGCGGCCCATGTCCCGGCGTTCCGAGAAGAATGCAATACGTTTCGAACAAGGTCCGGGTTGCTTCGATTTCCCGCGATTAACGGAAACCCTTCTGATCCACCGGGTGTGTTGGATCCCAGTTGATGTTGCCATGATACTGTCCTGGAACGGGCTGTCCGTCCTTAAGGGCCGGGTAGTAACGTGCCAGGCCGAAATAGGCGAGCGAGGCGCGCTGCAGGATGGCAGGACCATCACTTGCCGTGCAGTCATGAGCTACGCCGATCTGATCGATCTGGCAGGTGACGGAGATATGGCCGCCAATGCCAGCCACATCAGCAGCCTCGGGGTAATGGGGTAATCTCATCAGATGAGTCTTGTCGAGGAGGGGCTTCGTCAGGTCAGAGAAGGCATGGAACGTATAGGTCTTTTCCCATGTGCTCTGGACGGGATCGCTGCCTTCATAAGCCGGCAGGAAATTTGACGTGTAGGCCAGATTTTCGGCGGCCAGAGCAAAGTCCGGTTGCGAGGCCGTGGTCTGGCATTCGGTGGGAAAACCGGCGGGGCTGATGGTGCAGCGGATATGAGCCGTTCCGTTTCTGCGCTGTTCAAGTTCGGCAGGCGGGTAGATGAGCTGCCCGTGATGATGGGGATCCAGCATGGCGCCGAGAGGGTGATCCTCGGCCTGTGCAGCCATCGTACTGCCAGCCACAAGGGTGACCATGACAAGGGCGGGGCGGGTGATGGGCAGCCTCATGATATGTCTCTCGTCCTGCGATGCTTGTGTTACTTTATGTAACGGTTGCCATTTTTGCCAGCCTGCCAGAACGAAAAAAGGGGAAGTGCCCGAAAGCACTTCCCCTTTTTCATGACCTCAACGGTCCTGTCAGATCATTTCTGATCCGGCAGGGCGTAGGCGATGATGTCGTCGCCCATGCGGGTCGGGAACGAGTTGTGTCCGCCTGCATAGGTCACGATGTACTGCTTGCCGTTGATGGCATAGGTGATCGGCGTGGCCTGTGCACCAGCCGGCAGACGGTCCTGCCACAGCACCTTGCCCGTCGTCAGGTTGTACGCACGGATGTAGTAATCCATGGACGCCGTCAGGAAGCCGAGGTTGCCAGCCGTGGAGAGCGGGCCACCCAGGCTCGGGACACCGATCTTGATCGGCGGCAGCGGGATCGGCAGGGAGCTGCCATACATCGAATCACGCAGGGTGCCGTTGCGGTGCTGCCAGACGACCTTGTTGGTCTTCAGGTCAATACCGGCGACATAGCCCCAGGGCGGCGTACGGCAGGGCATCTTGATGCCGAACGGCAGCAGCACCGGATCCAGGAACGGATGCAGGTTGACGGCATACGGAATGCCATAGTTGTGCTGCAGGCCGGTTTCACCACCCGTGCCCTTGGCGTCCTTTTCAGGCCAGAGCGGGTTGCTTGGGCTGCGGGGAACGAGCTGGGAGACGAACGGCAGGGAGATCGGGTTGGCAAAAGCCACCTGACGCTGCGGATCGACGGCCAGACCGCCCCATTCGAACATTCCCAGATCGCCCGGGAAGATGAGCGAACCATTGAGCGACGGCGGCGTGAAGGGGCCTTCGTAGCGCAGTCTGTGGAAATAGATGCTGCAGAACATCTGGTCGAAGATCGTGCCGCCCCAGATATCGGAGTCGTTCAGCGGGTTCTTCGGACGCAGGGTCAGCTGCGACATCGGCTGGGTCGGGCTGGTGTGATCGCCCGGAGCGGCGCCCTGGGGAACCGGGGTTTCCGGAGCCGGGACGATTTCCTTGCCGGTACGACGGTCGAGGACGAAGATGTCGCCGGTCTTGGTCGGAGCGTAGATGGCCGGAACAAGCGTGCCGTCCTTCTGCGTTACGTCCACGAGGCTCGGCTGGGACGGAACGTCCATGTCCCACAGATCGTGATGAACGGTCTGGTAGAACCAGGCGAGCTTGCCCGTGTCTGCGTTCAGGGCAACGATACCCGGAGCGAAACGCTCGGAATCCTTCGTGCGGTCACCGCCCCACTGGTCGGGAGTTCCCACGCCCATCGGGATGTACACGAAGTTCAGGTTCTTGTCGTAGGACGACACGATCCAGGAGTTCGGGGAGTTCGGGTGGAAGACAGGGTGGCTTTCATCCGGAAGCTGGTTCGGATCCGGGTTGGACGCATCGAACACCCAGACACGCTTGCCGGTATAGACGTCGAAAGCCTGCGTGGCGCCGGAAGCCTGCTTGATCGAACCGTTATCGGTAATGGCGCTGTTGGCGATGATCAGCTTGTCCGTAACGACCGGCGGGGACGTCGGCTCATACTGGCCGGGCGTCGTGTATGGCTGGTTCGGAACGCGCAGATCGATCTCGCCGTTATTGCCAAAGCCGGAGCAGGTCTTGCCCGTGTCGGCATCGACTTCAACCAGACGGCCATCATTGACCGGCAGGATGATGCGCTTGGCGCAGTCCGTCGGGGCGGGATTGCCATCGGAATCCGTCGCACTGGCCGGCGTTTCGTGGAAGCTGACGCCACGGCAGGTCAGATGCTGGAAGCCCGGGTTGATCTGAAGCTTCGGATCGTAGACCCACTTGATGTTGCCGGTGGCACCATCAACCGCAAACAGCTTCTGGTGCAGCGAGCACATGTAAAGCGTGTTGTTAAACTCGATCGGGGTCGCTTCGTTCGTCGCTTCGCCCGGGTCGTTGGAGTTCATCATATCCTTGGTGTGGATATGCCATGCGACCTTGAGGTTGCTGACGTTGGACGCATTGATCTGGTTCAGCGGCGACCAGCGGTCACCAGCCTGCGTACGGCCATAGGAATGCCACTCGCTGGCCGGGACGTTGTCCGGGTCGGCAGGAGACGCATTTGCGATTTGCGTCGGCAGTTCGCCGCCGATGTCATGCGGGTCGGTGAAGAGGCTGGCGAACAGGGCTAGAACCGCAACGCCAACGGCGCCAGCGAGCGGCAGGACGGTCGTCCGCGTGCCGCCGATCTGGCGGGAGACGAACGGCAGCAGCAGCCAGATGCCGAGGATGATGACGATGTCCGAACGCGGGATCAGGGCCCAGATGTCGAGACCGACAACCGTAAGTTCCCAGATGACCGTTGCGAAGACAACAAGTGCAAAAAGGTAGAGGGCAGCTGGATTGCGCCGGAATGAGAGGAAAGCCGTGGCGAGAAGTGCCAGGCCAAGGAGGACATAGTAGAGAGGGCCGCCGATGGCAGCGACCCATGCGCCGCCAACGGTAAGGATCGCGCCGCAAAGCGCGAATACCGCGGCCGTAATCAGGGCCCAGAGCCCTGGCCGGGATGTTGTGCTCATGATGTTCCTGGAGCTGTTGTTCTGATGAAGCACGGTGACTTCGGGAAAAGCACATGGAAGGACGACAAGGGTCAAGATGTCAGAAGGTTCATATTGCTCACGTCACTGTGAGGCCTCTCACGACGTCGTGACTTGAGGAAAGGAAGTACTTATGATTGAGCGTTCAAGAAAATAATGCGCTTGCAGAGCACTTTGCCTTGAGATAAGGACACCGCTCCGCGCACGCGTCCGGGCCACGAGTGGCATGCCCGGCCGTGCAGAGTCCCGCTGCATGCAGGACCAATCGTTTACGGCGAGGGAGACCGAAATGCCCAAGATGAAGACCAAGTCGTCGGTCAAGAAGCGGTTCAAGATCACCGCGACCGGCAAAGTGATGTGCGGCCCGGGCAACAAGCGCCATGGCCTTATCAACCGTCCGCAGAAGATGAAGCGCACCAACCGTGGTCCCCAGACCATGACGGACATGGATGCGAAGACAGTCAAGCAGTGGGCGCCCTACGGGCTTTCGTAAGGAGATAAGGTAAATGGCACGTGTCAAGCGGGGCGTAACGTCGCACGCCCGTCACAAGAAGGTTCTCGAGCTCGCCAAGGGCTATCGCGGCCGTTCATCCACGAACTACCGCATTGCTCTGGAGCGCGTCGAGAAGGCGCTGCGTTATGCGTATCGTGACCGTCGCAACAAGAAGCGTGATTTCCGCGCCCTGTGGATCCAGCGTATCAACGCTGCCGTCCGCGAGCATGGTCTGACGTACAGCCGCTTCATCAATGGTCTGGACAAGGCTGGCATCGAGATCGACCGTAAGGTCCTCGCCGCCATTGCTTTTGACGATAGCGCCGCTTTCGGTGAAATCGTGAAGAAGGCCCAGGCCGCTCTCGGCTGAGCTTTTCCGGCTTGATCCCTTTGGGGGTCTGGTGACTGGCGGGCCGTCCTGTTATCAGGACGGCCCGTTTTGTTTTGTGCTGCAGGGGATGGGCGGTATGGCTGACGATCTCGATACACTCAGGAATGATACGCTGGCTGCGCTGGCCGGAGCGCAGGATCGCGCGCAGTGGGACGCGATCCGCGTCGGAACGCTGGGCAAGTCCGGTGCACTGACCGGTCTGCTCAAACAGCTGGGCAAGCTGGAGCCGCAGGAGCGCAAGGAGCGCGGTCAGGCGCTCAACCGTCTGCGCGACGAACTGACGGCTGCCGTCGAGGCCCGTGGTCGCGATATCGAGGAAGAGGCGCTTCAGGCCCGTCTGCGCTCCGAGCGCGTGGATGTGACGATGCCGGCGCCTGCGATTGTCACGGGCACCATCCATCCCATCAGCCGCACCATTGAGGAAATGACGGCCATTTTCGGCGCGATGGGTTTCTCCGTTGCCGAAGGGCCGGATATCGAAAGCCAGTGGCACAATTTCTCGGCGCTCAACACGCCGGATCATCATCCTGCGCGCACCGAGCATGATACGTTCTACCTGCCGCCAAAGGCCGAGGGCGGGGAGCCGCGGGTTCTGCGCACGCAGACCTCGGGTGTGCAGATCCGGACGATGCTGGGGTCGAAGCCGCCGATCCGGATCATTGCACCTGGCCGCACCTATCGTGCCGATCATGACGCTACCCATTCGCCGATGTTCCATCAGTGCGAAGGTCTTGTGGTCGATCGCAACATCACGCTTGGCCATCTCAAGGGCTGCCTGATCGAGTTCCTGCGGGTCTATTTCGACAAGCCGAACCTTCCTGTGCGGTTCCGGGCGTCTTACTTCCCGTTCACAGAGCCTTCCATGGAAGTTGATATCGGCTGGTCGAAGGCGACCGGTGAAATCGGTGGCGGGTCTGACTGGCTGGAAGTTCTGGGATCAGGAATGATCCATCCGCGGGTTCTGGCGAACTGTGGCCTGGATCCGTCCGAATGGCAGGGCTTTGCATTCGGGATGGGGATCGAGCGTCTGGCGATGCTGAAGAACGGCATCCCCGATCTGCGGTCTTTCTACGAAAGCGATCTGCGCTGGCTGCGTCATTACGGATTTTCGGCATTTTCGCCTGCCACGCTGACGGAGGGCGTGTGACATGAAGTTCTCTCTTTCCTGGCTGCGCGAACATCTTGATTTTACGGCTTCTGTCGAAGACATCTGTGCCCGGCTGAATGTCATCGGGCTTGAGGTCGAGAGCGTTGAGAACTCTGCTGACCGTCTGGTGGGTTTCCGGACCGCCAAGATCGTGGAGGCGCACCGCCATCCGGATGCGGACCGGCTTCAGGTCTGTCGGGTTGCTGCCGGTGGCGGTTTTGAGGATGTGCAGGTCGTCTGCGGTGCGCCGAATGCGCGCGCAGGTCTGCATGTGATTTTTGCAGCTCCGGGGACATATATTCCGGGGCTCGACATCACCATCAAGAAGGGCAAGATCCGGGGGCAGGAGAGCGGCGGCATGCTGTGCTCCCTGCGTGAACTGGGGATCGGCGAGGAAAGCAATGGCATTGCCGAGCTTTCCGAAACGGCGCCGATTGGAGAGTCCTACGCCGCTTATGCCGAGTTGGATGATCCTGTCATTGAGATCGCGATTACGCCCAATCGTGGCGATGCTTTAAGCATCCGTGGTATCGCGCGGGATCTGGCCGCGGCTGGCATTGGGCGCCTCAAGCCCTGGCTGACAGAAGCGGTGGAGGGTGATTTCCCGTCTGCGCTGACATGGAAGACCGAGCATCCGGCCTGTCCGTATATTGTCGGGCGTGTCATCCGGGGTGTGAAGAACGGGCCGAGCCCGGACTGGCTGCAGCGCCGTCTGGAATCAGTCGGGGTCAAGCCGACCTCGGCGCTCGTCGATGTGACGAACTACCTCACATACGATCTTGGTCGTCCGCTGCATGTCTTTGATGTTGCGAAACTTAAAGGCGATACGCTGACGGTGACGCACGCGGCCCGCGAGACCTTCACGGGTCTTGATGGCCGGGAATATGTGCTCGGCACCGAGGACATGGTCATCGTTGACGAGGCTGGTGTACAGTCGCTTGCCGGTCTGATCGGTGGCGAGCACAGCGGTGTCGACGAGAACACGACCGATGTGTTCGTGGAATCTGCGTTGTTCGATCCTGTGCGGATTGCGCTGACAGGGCGTCGTCTGGCTATCCATACCGATGCGCGGCAGCGTTTCGAGCGTGGGATCGACCCGGCGCAGGTTCTCAACGGACTTGAAGCCGCAACGACCATGATCCGGGACCTGTGTGGCGGTGAGGTGAGCGAGATCACCGAAGCCGGTGCCCTGCCGGACTGGAAGCGGACGGCGACGCTGCGTTTTGAGCGTCTCAAGACACTTGGTGGCGTGGATATTGCAGCGGATGATGCCGTGCGTTCGCTGGAGCATCTTGGTTTCGAAGTGACGGAGCGCTCGGGCGAGGCGGCAACGTTCCTTGTCCCGTCCTGGCGGAATGACGTTGCCTCTGGTCAGGTTCTGGCGCAGGCCCCGACGCTGGCTGAAGATGTGGCGGTCAAGGCTGCCAACCGTATTCAGGCGATGGAAGCGGAATGCGATCTGCTTGAGGAAGTGCTGCGGCTTTACGGACTGGACAATGTTCCGGCGGTGGCACTGCCGCAGGCGACGGTTGTGCCGTCCCCGGCCGTGACACCCCTTCAGGCCCGTGCGGCTCTGCTACGTCGTGTTTGTGCGGCACGCGGGTTGACGGAGACGGTCGGGTTCTCGTTCGTGGCGCAGGATGATGCAGCGCTGTTCGGGGATGTGCCGGAAACGCAGCATCTGCTGAACCCGATCGCCACCGATCTGGATCAGCTGCGTCCGACGCCGCTGATCAATCTGGCGCGGGCCCTGTCACGCAATCTGGCCCGTGGTCTGGGTCTGTCTGGCGAAGGTGCGCTGTTCGAGGTCGGACCGAGCTTTGATGCGACCGGGCAGCATCTGCGTCTGGCAGGTTTGCGGGCTGGTCTGACGGCACGTGAACCGGGTGTTGCGGCGCATGAAGCGACGCTCTGGGAGGCGAAGGCTGACCTGACGGCGGCTCTTGTTGCGCTGGGTGTGCCGGAAGCGGCGCTGTCAGTTACGGCTGATGCGCCAGGATTCTATCATCCGGGTCGGTCGGGTCAGGTGCGGCAGGGACCGAAGATGGTCCTGGGGACGTTCGGTGAACTGCATCCGCGTGTTGCGCGGGCGCTGGGGCTGAGCGGGACCGTAGTGGCCTTCGAGGTCTATCTGGATCAGGTGCCGCAGCCGAAAGCGAAGCGCAGATCCGCGCCTGTCCTGTCGCCGTTGCAGCCCGTTCGTCGGGACTTTGCTTTCGTGGCGGGACCGGATGTGGAAATCCAGGCTGTTCTGAAAGCGGTTCGGATGGCGGATCGCAATCTGGTGCAGGATGTGCGTCTGTTTGACGTGTTCGAGGGTGGCAGCCTGCCGGAAGGGCATCGTTCGCTCGGTGTGGAAGTGGTCTTGCAGCCACAGACCGAGAGTCTTACGGATACGCAGCTTGAAGCGGTTTCCAAATCAGTGGAAGCTGCGGTTCTCAAGGCAACAGGGGCTGTGCTGCGTCGATGAACTCTCTTCCAGAATCCGGATCTGACGGACAGTCTTCAGGGGATCCTTCCCAAAAGACCACGCCCATGCCCCGTTACGGGCGGGTGATCTGGATTCTGGCGGGTGAGGCCAGCGGGGACGTGATTGGTGCGCGTCTCATGCAGGCGCTTCATGCGCAGGACCCTTCGCTGGTTTTCGCCGGCGTCGGGGGTGGGCGTATGGAAGCGCTCGGACTGCACAGTCTCTTCCCCATGAGTGATCTGGCGGTCATGGGACTGGTTGAGGTCGTGCCCCGTCTGCGGCAGCTGTCGCAGCGTCTGCTGGAAGCCGTGCAGGATATCGAACTGCGCAAGCCCGATCTGGTCGTGACGATTGACAGTCCGGGCTTTGCCCTGCGGCTGTTGCAGAAAATCGAGCGTTCCGGGATCAAGCGCGTTCATTACGTTGCGCCGCAGGTCTGGGCCTGGCGGGAAAAGCGGGTCAAGGAATTTCCCGGACTGTGGGACCGGCTTCTGTGTCTGCTGCCGTTCGAGCCGGAATGGTTCGCGCAGCGCGGGCTGGAAGGACGCTTTGTCGGTCATCCAGTCCTCCAGTCAGGTGTCCGGAACGGAGACGGTCAGCGGTTCCGGCTGCGGCATAATATTCCGGCTCATGCGCCGGTCGTAATCCTGATGCCGGGAAGCCGGCGTTCAGAAGCGCCCCGGCTTCTGCCTGTGTTTCGCAAAATGCTGGATATTCTGCGTGTGCAGTATCCGGATATCTGCCCGGTTATTCCGGTCGCGCCCGTGATTGCGCCGACGATCCGTCAGTTGATCCGAAAATGGCCGATCCAGCCGCATATCGTCACCGATATTCACGACAAGCATGATGCCTTTGCCGCGGCACAATGTGCGCTGACCAAGTCAGGGACGTCCACGCTGGAACTGGCGATGGGCAATGTGCCGATGGCGGTGACGTATCGCGTCAATCCGGTGACGGCAACGATTGCACGGCGTCTGATCAAGGTGCCGCATGTGGCGATGGTCAATCTGCTGGCAGGGCGGGAAGTGGTGCCTGAACTACTTCAGGAAAACTGCACGCCAAAGAAACTGGCCGAGACCGTCTCGAAGCTACTGAGCGATCCGCAGATGGTGGAAAAGCAGCGTATGGCGTTTGCCGACGTACTCGACATGCTCTCGCCGCCTGTGGGAACGCCTGCGGATGCGGCGGCGGCCGAGATCATGGATCTTCTGAACGAACCGGTTTCCCGGTCGTCCAGAAGCTGAGATTTTAGCGCAGGAAGCCGACCAGGCGTTCGGCTTCCTGAACGATCGGCTCGGAAATGCTGTTGGCACGTTCCGCACCTGCGCGCAGGACGGACAGAAGATGCGCTTCGTCTTGCAATAGACGCTGTGTTTCGCTGGCAACCGGGGCCAGACGCTCGACCAGAAGTTCCGCCAGAGCGTTCTTGAACGGGCCAAAGCCCTGACCGCTGAAACGGCTGAGCACGGCAGCCGGTGTTTCATCCGCCATCGAGGCATAGATGGAGACGAGGTTGCGGGCTTCCGGACGTTCGTTCAGGCCGTCCATTTCGCTGGGAAGCGGCTCGGAGTCGGTCTTGGCGCGGCGGATCTTCAGGGCGATGTCGTCGGCCGTGTCGGTCAGGACGATGCGGCTCTGTTCTGACGGATCGGATTTGGACATCTTCTTGCTGCCGTCGCGCAGGCTCATGACGCGGGCTGCAGCAGGCGGGATGAATGCCTCGACCTGCGGGAAGAACTCCACGCCCATGTCGTGATTGAATTTCTGGGCGATGTCGTTGGTGAGTTCGATATGCTGGCGCTGGTCTTCGCCCACGGGCACGCGGGTCGCGTGGAAAGCGAGAATGTCGGCTGCCATCAGGTTCGGATAGACATACAGGCCAGCCGAGTGGTTCTCGCGGTTCTTGCCAGCCTTGTCCTTGAACTGCGTCATGCGGTTCAACCAGCCGAGGCGGGAGACGCAGTTGAAGATCCAGCCGAGGCGGGCATGGGCACTGACGGCAGACTGGTTGTACAGGCGCGTGGGCTCGATACCGGCTGCAAGGAGGCAGGCTGTCGAGCCCAGCGTCTGCTCGCGCAGGGCCTGCGGGTTCCAGGGCATGGTGATGGAATGCAGGTCCACCAGACAGAAGACGCAGTCATGATCTGCCTGCAGCGTGACCCAGTTTCGGATTGCTCCGAGATAGTTGCCCAGATGGGGGATGCCGGTTGGCTGGATGCCGGAAAATACGCGCTGCATGAATTCAGTCTTCAGTTTCTGAAAAAATCAGGGAAGGGATGATGCGTTTCATCGAACGGGCGTCTGCAGGTCCAGCTTCTGGCGTTCCTGCAGAACCTCGGATGCAGACATCGGATGCGTGCGTGCGGCGGCAATGTCCGCAGCGGTGAAGGTTGGAGTGCTGCCGGACATTTCCTGACTCGCAACAAAGGTCAGGATACGGGCAATCTCATCGTCAGGCAGCCGCTGGAAAGACGGCATGGCGCCATTGTAATGGCCGCCACCGGCCGTGATGGAGCCGTCCAGCCCGTAAAGCAGGACATCGACGAGATAGTGATGACCGGCAGGCGTTTGCGCAATCGGGCCGACACGTCCGAAAATTGGGGCGATTTCAGAGACCTGACCGTGACCGCCGTGATGGCAGATACTGCATTCATTGGAGTATTCGCGCGGGGCCTGAATGCGATTTTCCCAGGCATGGCCGATCACGAAGACTATCACCATGGAAATGGCGAGAAACAGGGGAAGCCGGACAGCGGGGTCAATTCTGATCACACTGACGTTGTGGCATTTTCAGAGGCGTTTCAGCAAGGCCGGGCTTGGCAAAACACTCGGAATAGGGCTCATGGCGCTATCGGAAGGAGATCCCATGACCGTCAAAGGACGTCTTGTAGTGTATGTCGGGCCCATGTTTGCCGGCAAATCTGCGCATCTGATTGCCGCGGCGAAAAGGGAAACAGACGTTCTGGCGCTCAAGCCTGATTTTGACACGCGCGACGGTTCCGAGCTTGTGAGTCGCGACGGATCGCATCTGGCTGCTGTGTCTGCAAATGTCTGGCCCGCGGATGCCGACCGTTACGATCACATTGTGCTTGATGAGGGACAGTTCTGGGTTTCGCCGCATTACAGGGGCGATATTGTTCAGGACATCCTGCAGGCGCGTTTACGCGGCGCACATGTGACGGTCGGAGGGCTGGATACCGACTACCGTCGTGTACCGTTCGACGTCATGACGCGGCTGATGGATGAAGCGGATGAAGTCATTGCCCTGAAAGCGCGCTGTCACGTCTGTGGAGCGCCTGCGGCCTGGACCGCAAAGACCCACGAAACCGGTCATCTGCTCGAGACGGGCGATCAGGAGCTTTATGAGGCGCGCTGTGATGCGCACTGGACGCTTCCGGACAGACCCTGAGGTCTGAACCGGAAGGACAGGCGGCTTTTACTGGCCGCCGCCACCACCATTATTGACGCCCAGAAGACGGATCTTGAAGATCAGCGGGCTGTTGGGTGGAATGATGCCCATGGAGCGCTTGCCGTAGCCGAGGTTCGGCGGAAGGTAGAGCATCCATTCGTCGCCCACATGCATCATGGGAAGGGCTTCGAGCCATCCCTGCACGAGGCCGTCGAGCGGCATTTCCATATAGGCGCCGCTGCCATGCTGGTCAGAGCTGTCGAAGATGCCGCCATCGGGGAGGCGGCCTTCGTAGATGACCATGATGGTGGAACCGTGACGCGGGCTGTCACCATTCTTGGGGCCCGACTGGAGAACCTTGTAGGACAGGCCGTCCGGCAGGGTTTTGATGCCCGGAGTCGCATGGATTTTCGCCATGTACTGCTCGGGCGTCAGGTCGGAATCATCCACCTGCTTGTGGCCACCGGCGCACCCTGTCAGGGCGAGGGCGCCACACAGGGCGAAAGCGGATGTAAGACGGATCAGACTGGTCATGGTCCCCCGGGGAGTCTGTTGAGAAATCAGAGCGTGCCGCCGCGACGGCCGATCTGGCCGCCGAGCCGCAGACGCAGGGCGTTGAGCTTGATGAAGCCCTGGGCATCCTGCTGATTATAGGCGCCTTCGTCGTCCTCGAAAGTCACGACGCGGGTATCATACAGGCTGTGCGGGCTTTCACGACCCACGCAGGTCACATTGCCCTTGTACAGGCGCATGCGGACACGGCCGGTCACGGAATGCTGGCTGGTGTCGATAAGGGCCTGAAGCATCCGGCGCTCGGGCGAGAACCAGAAACCGTTATAGATGATCTCGGCATAGCGCGGCATGATGCTGTCCTTGAGATGGGCAGCTTCGCGGTCGAGCGTGATGCTTTCGATCGAGCGGTGCGCGGCCAGCAGGATCGTGCCGCCCGGCGTTTCGTAGATGCCGCGGGACTTCATGCCCACGAAGCGGTTCTCCACGATGTCGAGACGGCCGATGCCGTTGTCACGGCCCAGTTCGTTCAGACGGGTCAGCAGGGTTGCCGGGGTCATCTCGACGCCGTTGATGGCCACCGGGTCACCGCTGACGAAATCAATGGTGATTTCGGTTGCGACATCCGGAGCGGCTTCCGGCGAGATCGTGCGCTGGAAGACGATTTCCTCGGCGCCGATCGACGGATCCTCAAGCAGTTTGCCCTCGGAGGAGGAGTGCAGAAGGTTCGCGTCCACGGAGAACGGGGCTTCGCCGCGCTTGTCCTTCGTGACCGGGATCTGGTTCTCTTCAGCGAAGGCGAGCAGCTTCGTGCGGGACGTCAGATCCCACTCGCGCCACGGTGCGATGACCTTCACGTCCGGCTTGAGGGAGTAATAACCGAGTTCGAAGCGGACCTGATCGTTGCCCTTGCCGGTTGCGCCATGCGCCACGGCATCGGCACCGACGGCCTCGGCGATCTCGATCTGGCGCTGTGCGATCAGCGGGCGGGCGATGGACGTGCCCAACAGGTACTGGCCTTCATAAAGCGTGTTGGCCCGGAACATCGGGAACACGAAATCCTTGACGAAGGTTTCGCGCAGATCTTCGACGAAGATTTCCTTGACGCCGAACATCTCGGCCTTTTTGCGGGCGGGTTCGAGTTCTTCGCCCTGGCCGAGATCGGCGGTGAAGGTGACGACCTCGCAGTTATAGGTCTTCTGGAGCCAGCGGAGGATAACCGAAGTGTCCAGGCCGCCAGAATAGGCGAGCACAACTTTCTTGACGTCCTGGTGGGCGCTCATAACTGCGTGGTCCTTGGTGTGTTTCGTTTGAGAAGCGTTTCTAGCATCTCGGGGGGAAGAGGGAAACCGGGCGAATGTCAGGCTTCCGGAGTGGCGGAGCGGCGCTGGCGCTCGCTTTCGGTCTTCAGCTGACCGCAGGCCGCGAGGATGTCCTGACCGCGTGGCGTGCGGATGGGAGAGGCGAAGCCGGCATCCATCACGATATTGGCGAATTTCGCGAGCTGCTGTCTGGTCGAGGGCTGGAAATCCGAGCCCGGCCAGGGGTTGAACGGGATCAGGTTCACCTTGGCCGGCAGGTCACGGATCAGACGCACAAGCTCCCGGGCATCGGCTTCGCTGTCATTCACGCCACGGAGCATGATGTATTCGAAGGTGATGCGGCGGGAGTTGGATGCAGCCGGATAGCGGCGGCAGGCGGCGATCAGTTCCTCGATAGGGTATTTGCGGTTGAGCGGGACGATCTGGTCGCGCAGTTCGTTGGTGACGGCGTGCAGGGAGATCGCAAGGTTGATGCCGAGTTCATCTCCGCAACGGTCCATCATGGGGACCACGCCCGACGTCGAGAGCGTGATGCGGCGGCGGGACAGGGCGATGCCTTCGCCGTCCATGATGATCCGCATGGCCTTGGCGACGTTTTCGTAATTGTAGAGTGGCTCGCCCATGCCCATCAGGACGATGGTGGACAGGTAGCGCGGCATGTCTGCGCTTGGGCTGGGCCATTCGCCGTAGCTGTCGCGGGCTGCCATGAACTGGCCGACGATCTCGGCCGGACCGAGGTTACGGACGAGCTTCTGCGTGCCGGTGTGGCAGAAGGTGCAGGACAGGGTGCAGCCGACCTGTGAGGAAATGCAGACAGCACCACGGTCTTCCCGGCGATCGGGGATGTAGACGGTTTCGGCTTCCTGACCGTCACGGAAGCGGAAGAGGAACTTGCGCGTCTCGTCCACAGAGGTCTGTTCGGTCGCGGTCGTGGGGCGGCTGACGACGAAATGTTCGGCCAGTTTGGCCTGCATGGGCTTGGCGATGGTCGTCATTGCCGAAAAGTCGGTCGCGCCCTGATGGTAGATCCAGTGCCAGAGCTGCTTGGCGCGGAAAGGCTTCTCGCCGATTTCCGTCATGAGTGTGGCCAGCTCTTCGCGTGACAGGCCCACCAGATCGCGACGTCCGTCCGCAAGGCGTGCCTCGGGCGGCGCGAACAGGGCGGATTTCGCATGGATGCGCTCGCGCTCGGCAGCGTTCAGGTCGTCAGAGGCGACGGAATTGATTCGAGGGCGGATATCAGGATGGATTACGGCTGTCATGGCGGCGGAGCCATAGCACGGAGCGGAGGCGGATTTCCAAGGGAAAGTGGGAAACAGGAGCATGGTCTGGAAAGAGATTCCCAGGAGAGGCTGGCTTATTTGTACTGATCGGTACAAACTGGACCCATTCCTCCTCTGACTGAAAGCAGAAGTCATGGTCATACGTGCCCCCGTTCCGCCGTTTACTCCTGAAACCGCCATCCGGAAGGTCCGCGCGGCAGAGGATGCCTGGAATGGGCAGGATCCTGCCCAGGTTGCGCTGGCCTATACGGAAGACAGTCGCTGGCGGAACCGGGATACCTTTATCCAGGGGCGTGCGGAAATCGTTCGGTTCCTGACGGATAAATGGCGTCGTGAGGGGGCGTATCGTCTCATCAAGGAACTCTGGGCGTTTGAGGATAACCGTATCGCTGTGCGGTTCGTTTATGAGTGGCAGGATGCGACTGGCCTGTGGTGGCGGTCTTTTGGGAATGAAAACTGGGAATTCGGTGCGGCTGGTCTGATGGCTGTACGGCATGCCAGCATCAATGATGTGTCGATCCAGGAAGAAGAGCGTCTTTTCCGCTGGGAGGGCCCTGTCAGGCCCGTGGATCATCCGGGGCTGACTGAACTGGGGCTCTGAGTGCAATGGTGCGTCGGAACAGGGATTCCGTGCTTGGAAACATTGCCGAGGTCTTTCGCCGGTATGGCTACGAAGGGGCTTCTCTGGGGCGGATGACCGCAGCGACAGGACTGGGAAAAGGCAGCCTTTATAATTTTTTTCCGGATGGAAAGGAGCAGATGGCGCACGAGGTGCTGTCGCATGTCCATCGCTGGTTCGAAGAGGAGATTTTTCGGCCTCTGGAAGCGGATGTCAGTCCGGACCATGGCCTTCAGCGCATGTTTGACAGCGTTGAGACCTATTTCCAGTCGGGACGGCGGATCTGTCTCATGGGTTTGTTTGCGCTGGAAACGGAAGACGCATTTTCCAGTCAGATCCGCACCTATTTTGTCCGATGGGAAGAGGTACTGGAACTGTGTCTCCAGCGATCAGGCTGGGGAGAGCATGAGGCGCGCGATCTGGCGGAGGACACTGTCAGTGGCATTCAGGGCGCACTGGTTCTGGCTCAGGCCCGCAGGGAGCCTGACGTGTTTGTCAGACGCATGCATGCGCTCAGGATCCGGCTTTCGCATCCGGCGTCCGGCGCGCGGCAATCAGGAATTCGCGATTGCCTTCAGGGCCGGTAATGGGGCTTGCCTCGATCCCGAGGACTTCCCAGCCAAGGAGGGCTGCGAACCATTCCCGGATTTCTTCGCAGACACGGTCGTGGACGGCAGGGTCCCGGACGACGCCTTTTGCGCCGACTTCCCCGCGGCCTGCTTCAAACTGGGGTTTAATGAGGGCTACGGCCCAGGCGTCTGGCGTTGTGAGTTCAAGAGCGGCAGGAAGGACGGTGCGCAGGCCGATGAAGCTGGCATCGCAGACCACGATTCCGGCGGGTTCGGGGATCTGTTCGGCGGTCAGGGCGCGGGCATTCGTCTTTTCCATGACGACGACGCGTTCGTCCGAGCGGATTTTCCAGGCAAGCTGGCCGTGTCCGACGTCTACAGCATAGACCTTTTCGGCCCCATGGGTCAGCAGGACGTCCGTGAAGCCGCCTGTCGAGGCACCAACATCGATTGCGATGCGGCCTTTCGGGTCCAGCCCGAAATGCTTGATGGCATGGATCAGCTTGAGGCCGCCACGCGATACCCAGGGGTGATCCTGCCCCTTGAGGGCGAGGGGCGCGTCTTCGGGGAGCTGGTCGCCGGCCTTCGCGATCCGGCGGTCACTCGTATAGACGAGGCCCGCCATGATCAGGGCCTGCGCCCGTGTCCGGCTTTCGACCAGCCCCCGGTCAACGAGGAGCTGGTCGGCGCGGCGTTTGGCCATCAGTCGTTCAGGCGGACTGCTGGGCGACTTCGACGCCAAGGGCGTCTGCCGCGGTGCGTACGATATGCAGTGCGGTCAGGCCTGCATCTTCGTACTGGGCGTCCTGCGTGTTGTGATCGATGTAGCGATCCGGCAGGGCCATCGGGCGGAACTTCACCTTGTCCAGCAGGCCGGTCTCGGCGAGGTGCTGGACAACAAGGCTGCTGAAGCCGCCAATGGCGCCTTCTTCAATCGTGATGAAGACTTCGTGCTGGCGCGCGAGATCCTCGACGAGTGCCTTGTCGATCGGCTTGGCGAAGCGGGCATCGGCGACCGTGACGGGAACGCCCTGTGCGGCAAGCTGATCGGCTGCGCGCAGGGATTCGTGCATGCGGGGGCCGAGCGACAGGATGGCAACGCCACCGCGGGCGTTCGGTGCGCGGCGTGCTTCGCGCACGATGCGGCCCTTGCCGATTTCCAGAACTTCGCCCTTTTCCGGGAGATCCAGACCAATGCCGCTGCCGCGCGGGTAGCGGAAGGCGATCGGGCCGGCATCGTATTCGCAGGCCGTTGCCGTGGCGTGGAGCAGTTCGACTTCGTCGGACGGCGCCATGACCACCATGTTCGGCAGGCAGCACAGATAGTTCAGGTCAAAGGCACCGGCGTGGGTGGCGCCATCGGCACCGACCAGACCAGCGCGGTCAATGGCGAAGCGGACCGGCAGGTTCTGCAGGGCAACGTCATGGACGACCTGATCATAGGCGCGCTGCAGGAAGGTCGAATAGATCGCGCAGAACGGGCGCAGACCTTCCGACGCAATACCAGCAGCAAAGGTAACGGCGTGCTGCTCGGCAATGCCGACGTCGAAGAAACGGTCCGGATAGGCTTTGGCAAAAGCGTTCAGGCCCGTGCCGGACGGCATGGCGGCCGTGATGGTGATCAGCTTGTCGTCGGTCTTGGCGCGACGCATCAGTTCGCGGCTGAAGATGGACGTGTAGCTCGGCGGACCGGCCGGGGCCTTCTTCTGCTCACCCGTGACGACGTTGAACTTGCTGACGGCGTGGTACTTGTCACCGGCCGCTTCGGCGGGTTTGTAGCCGCGGCCCTTCTCGGTGATGATGTGCAGCAGGATCGGGCCCTGATCGTCGGCATCGCGCAGGTTGCGCAGGATCGGCACGAGCTGGCTCATGTCGTGGCCATTGACCGGACCGACATAATAGAAGCCGAGTTCTTCGAACAGCGTGCCGCCCGTGATCATGCCGCGGGCATATTCCTCGGCGCGCTTGGCGGTGCGCTCGATCTTGCCCGGAAGGCGCTTGGCGACCTTCCCAGCCAGATCGCGCAGGCTGAAGAACTGGCGCGAGGACATCAGGCGGGACAGGTAATCCGACATCGAGCCGACCGGCGGGGCGATCGACATCTCGTTGTCGTTCAGCACCACGATCAGGCGGTTCGCGCCGGGGCCTGCGACAGCCGCGTTGTTCATGGCTTCATAGGCCATGCCAGCCGAAATCGAGCCATCGCCGATCACCGCAATTACGTTGCGTTCGTGATAGCTCGGGTCTTCTTCCGCGCGCAGGTGATGCGCGACGGCCATGCCGAGGCCAGCCGAGATCGACGTGGAGGAATGGGCTGCGCCGAACGGGTCGTATTCGCTTTCCGCGCGGCGGGTGAAGCCGGACAGGCCCTCGGGCTGGCGCAGGGTGCGGATGCGGTCGCGGCGACCTGTCAGGATCTTGTGCGGATAGGCCTGGTGTCCGACGTCCCAGATGATGCGATCATCAGGCGTGTTGAAGACTGCGTGCAGGGCAACGGTCAGTTCGACCACGCCGAGGGAGGCGCCGAGATGGCCGCCCGTGGTGGAGACAGCATCAACGGTTTCAGAGCGCAGTTCGTCGGCAAGCTGCTTGAGCTGGTCAACGGACAGGTTCCGCATGTCGGCAGGGAAACGGACGCGATCCAGCTCCGGATAGCGGCCATAGGTGGGAATCGTGGAGGTCTTCTTGCTCATGGGATCAGTTCCTGCGCTCGACGACATAATCTGCCAGAGCCCTGAGGGCGTCGGCCTGTGCACCGAAAGATGAAAGGGCCTCCCGGGCCCGGTCGCTCAGGCGACGGGCTTCGGCGCGGGCACCGTCAATGCCAAGCAGGGAGACATAGGTTGATTTGCCGCTGGCTTCGTCCTTGCCTGCGGTTTTGCCGAGTTCCTCGGCGGTTGCTGTGGAGTCCAGAACGTCGTCCGCAACCTGGAAGGCGGTCCCGAGATCGCGGCCATAGGCGACGATGGCGGCGCGGCGGGCGTCGTCCACATCGGCGAGAATGGCACCAGACTCGGCAGCATAGCGGATGAGGGCACCGGTCTTCAGGGCGTGCAGACGACGGACCTGGTCCAGCGGGAGGGCGCGGCCTTCGCCGCGGATGTCGATGACCTGACCGCCAACCATGCCGGCCGATCCGGAAGCCTGTGCAAGCGCAAGGGCCAGATTGGCGCGGACGGTCGCGTTGGGGCTGGTTTCAGGCTCGACGAGAATTTCAAAAGCACGGGTCTGAAGGGCATCACCGGCCAGAATCGCAATGGCTTCGTCAAATTGCTTGTGTGTGGACGGCTGGCCACGTCGCAGATCGTCATCGTCCATGGACGGCAGATCGTCATGCACCAGCGAATAGGCGTGTAGCAGTTCAACCGATGCGGCGACACGCAGGGCGGCCTTGCGGTCTGCGCCGAACAGCGTTGCCACTTCGACAGCCAGGAAGCCACGCAGACGTTTGCCGCCACCGAGGGCTGCGTAGCGCATGGCTTCAATGAGAACGGACTCGTCTCCCGGCACCATGGGCAGCAGGGTGTCGATCGTGCTTTCGATCTCGGAACAGGCGCGGGCGAGCGCGTCCTTCAGGGAAACAGACGTGGTAGGGGCATTCATCGGCCGGACTCTCCGGTATCGGCAAGAGGCTCCGCGCCTGTCATGCCGTCATCGTTCTGCACGATGGCACGGACACGCATCTCGGCCTCTCCCAGCTTCGCATCACAGTGCCTGCGCAGGGCAGCACCGCGTTCATAGGCGGAAATAGCGTCCTCGAGCTTCATCTGGCCGCCTTCAAGGCCGCGGACGATCCGCTCCAGTTCGGAGAGGGCATCCTCGAAAGACATGGCATCAATGGGTTCGGGCATGAAAAGCCTCAAGGCACACTTTGGAACAAGGTAGCGAGGGGATTACAGGCAGAAGACAGGTTTTGCCAGCCCCGAGCATGGGAACGCTGGAGTTTCCTCAGGATGGTGACGTTTCTGCACGTCGCCGGATCATGAAGGAAAGCACGCCTGCGGTGTCCGTAAACGCAATGAGCGCATGGCCGGTTTCGCGGCAGTAGGACTGGAAATCCGCCACGGAAGCGCGGTCTGTTGCCAGGATGCGCAGCTTCGCACCTGGTGGCATGTCCCGAAGCGCACGATTGGCTTTGAGAACAGGCATGGGGCAGGCCAGTCCACGCAGATCAAGAAATGTTTCTGTCGGGGGAGCGCTCATGGGTGTTCAGTATGCGCCCATCTGCAGAGGTGGCCAAGCCGGGTTTTCCGACATCGGGCAGCGGGTTTCAGGTTTTCGTTGATAAAACATGCGTTTATTTCTATATTAATGGCTCAATGCCACAAAAGCGTTCCCCTTGGGGAGCGCTTTTTTTATTTGGGGGAACGGCATGGCGGAGATGGAAGGTCTGACGGTCAGTCAGACCGATGGAAATGAGAGACGCGCTTATACGCTGCGGATGCTTGAGGACCGGGTGCTGCGGCTGGAGACCATCGCGGGGGGGCTGTCGGATCGATATGAGGAACTGCGCACCGAGATGCGGCAGGAAATCTCATCGCTCCGGGATCAGATGAAACTGCTGGAGACGAAGGTTGATGAGGGGAATCGTGTCGTCAACGGGAAGCTGGATCGCCTGATCGGGGGGCGGGCGGTCATTACGGGGATCATCACGCTGGCAACGTCCATTCTTGGAACGGGCATGGTGCATTTTGCCCTGTCCCTGAGCACGAAGTGAGGGGGCAGCATGAGTGGAATTGATGCGGGCCAGCTCAAGCATCTGGTGGTTGCTCCGGCGCTGGCGGCGCTGGGACTGGATGGGGATGTGGCGGTCAATCTGGTGACGGGTACGGCTCTGGCGGAGAGCCGTGGGACTTATGTCAGGCAGATCGGCGGGGGGCCGGCTCTGGGGCTATGGCAGATGGAGCCTGCGACCCATGACGACTGCTGGGTCAATTTTCTGTGTTACCCGGTCGGGAAACGGTTTGAGCGGGTTCTGGAGGGAATGCTTTCGCAGGATCTGCCCCGCAGCGCGCAACTGGTTTCAAACCTGAGATATGCGTCCGCGATGGCCCGTATCCGGTATTACCGGGTCAAGGTGCCTCTGCCGTCAACGAGCGATCCGGCTGCTCTCAGCTATTTTCACAAGCAGTATTACAACACGGCTGCGGGTGCGGCGGATCCGGTGAGTAATATCTCGTATTTCCGGCAGGCGGTCATGGTCTGAATAAAGGGGAGCGGTGTCGGGGAATGTATGCATCACGCTCCCGACACCGCAAGGGAGCTTAAACCGTCTTATTATGACGGAATAGTGGCAAGTGGCGTCCTGCGGAATAATCGCTTCATGCAGGCAGCGCTGACAGCGGCAGCCTTCGTGCGGACAGATCACCCTTGAATGTCGTGCTTCCGGTGTGGGTGAGAGACAGGCCCTTATGCAGCGATACGCTCCCGCCCATACTGATCCAGCGTCGGCAGAAAGCGAAGTCCTCCGAAAGATAGGTTCGGGTTTCCGGATCGATCAGGCAGTCGAAAAGAGCGTAGGCGTCTGAGGACGGGGTATTCAGGTTTCTGCCTTCGGTCTGAGCGTCGATACGACTGTACCGGGTTTCTGGATAATGGGCGATCATGTCGAGAACCATCTGGCGGGTCATGAGCATGAAACCGGTGCCAATATAGGAGACGGTCGCAATCTCGTCCGGTGTGTTGCCGTCGTGCAGTGCGGCGCAGTCTCCGACATAGCGCAGGCTGGCCGTGGACGCGGATTCTCCGGCTGCGATGAAACGGTCTGTATTCTGGTCCCAGTAATGGGATTTCAGGGGGTAGGCACCGCCGATCAGGGGGCGATCTGCATCCAGAAGGGCAAGGATATCGGTGATCGAAAAACCGATGTCGCTGTCGATGAAGAGAAGATGGGTCGCATCGGTCATGGTCACGAACTGATGCAGCAGTGTGTTGCGTGCACGCGTGATGAGGGCATCACTTCCAATCGTGGAAAGCGTGAGTTGAAGGGCATGGGCCGGTGCCGCCGCCATGCAGCCGATGATGGACTGCATGTAATCCAGCGTGACGGTACCACCGAAACAGGGGGTGGCAATGAAGACGTGGCGCGGTTGGGCGGGGCAGGAAGTCATGTGAGGCATCCTGCCCGGAAGCCATGAAAAAAGGATTAAAACCTGCGAAGGGAAAAGTCTTCAGGCCCCCATATGTGCCTGCAGGACCATGTAAAAGACGAAGGCGGCATCTAGACCAAGAACAATTGGCGTCAGGCGCTGGAACTGACGCGTTGCGATGGCGAGCGCCGTGTAGATCAGCAGGCCACAGGAAAGGCTCAGCATGAAATTGCCGGTCACGCCGGCAATGAGCAGCATTGTCAGAGGCGGGATGGCTTCGGCGGGCGTTTCCGCAACGCGGCTGAGGCTGTCGAGCATGTTCAGTCCCACGAGAATGAGCACGGGGGCTGTGGCTATAGCCGGAATGGCGGTGATGAGCGGCCAGAACACCGAGGACAGGGCGAACAGGACGGCGACGACCAGTGCGCTCAGACCTGTACGGCCGCCGGCTTCGACGCCTGCGAGACTTTCGACATAGGCGGAGACGGTGCAGGTCCCGAGTGACGCGCCGATGATGCTGGCTGCCCCATCGGAACCGAAAGCGCGATGGTCGAGCGCGGGTTTCTCGACCGTGCCGTCCAGACCGGCGCGGTGGGCGACGCTCATCATGGTCGCGGTGGCGTCAAAGAAGTCGCTCAGGAGGAAATACAACGTAATCGGGACAAGCAGCCCGAGATGGGAAAAATATTCGTGGAAATCGAATGGCAGAAACAGGTTCGTCGGATAGTGAGGCCAGTCTAGCAGATGCGCGGGCAGATGCGTGACGGGGCCTGATGGCGTCTGAATGAACAGGCCGGCCAGGGTCACGGCTAGGATGGCGATCAGAAGACCAGCCGGGACGCGCAGCACGACCAAGATGGCACTCAGGACGACGCCCGCCATGCTGAGCAGAACGGACGGGTTGTTCAGGGCGCCGAAGGTCAGGCCTTCAGAGGAGGGGACGGCGATACCGCCTGTTGTCAGTCCGATCCGGGCGATGAAGGCGCCGAGGGCGATCTGAATGCCGAGGACGATCGAAGGCGGGAAGCCGCGGATGATGCGCTGACGGATCTGGCTGAGGGAAAGGGCAGTGAAGCACAGACCGCTGAACAGAACGACCGTGAAGGCTGTGCGTGGGCTGACATGCGCCTGCTGGACGACGACCTGCGCGAACAGGACATTGCTGCTCATGGCTGGAGCCAGGGCAATGGGCAGTCTGGCCCAGAGCGCCATGAGCAATGTGCCGGCAACGGCGCCTGCAATCGTGGTCATGACCATGTCATGGCGATCCAGACCCGCAGCCGAGAGGATGGCGGGATTGACGGCCACGATATAGGCCATAGCCCCGAAGACTGTTAGTCCGGCAATGATCTCACGCGGGATCGTTGAACCGCGGGCCGTGACATGAAACCAGCGGTCGAGTCTGGATAGCAGCAAGCGGGCACTCCGGGGGCAGGGGGTATCTGGGCCCAGCTATAGTCAAAAAACTTTTCCCTGCCACGGTCCGGACCGTATCTTTTCATTTCGGGTTCGATTTTTTCTCCCAGGCCTTTCGGACTTCCGCCAGGCTCATGCGGCGCTGGGTGGCTTTCGCGGACTTCCCACCAGCATGGTTTTTGCTCCGGGCCTGTGCAGGGTGCGGAACACTGCTGGGGCCTGTGCCTGTGGTTTTGCCGGGAGCAATTCCGGCGGCCGGGTGTTCGTTGGCTTCCAGAATGGCTCTTTCGCAGGCTGATCCCTTGCCGACACCGAGCTGAATGGTCGGGATAAGGGCGGCGGGCGGAAAGACGATCCCGAGGCCCACAGATGCAGCAACGCGACCGATCAGTTCTGCGCCAGGCAGGATTGTCGGGCTTTTCATGGAACCGAAGATGTGGACTGCACCGGGCAGGGACAGGATCTGCGGGCCGATCGAGCGTGTCGTGACCGCGTAATCCAGTGTGTCCTTGTGAAAATTGACGGTTCCGGTGCCCATCGTGCGCGTGGTGCCGGTCTGCAGGAGCATCGAGTTGGTATGCACGATGCCGTCCTTCAGCGGCAGGTCCGCCACGAGACATTGCAGCTTCGAACGATCGGGGATGCCCAGTGCGGAGAGGACGGCCGAGCCGAGTTTGAGACCCAGAAGATCGGGAAGAAGGGCTGTGACATCGCCGCCGCGATCCAGAACCAAGGTCGTACCGCCATTGCCGTTTTCGACCAGGGTTGCGACCGAATTGCCGGTCGAGGTGAGGGTCACGTGTCCGCCGATAGTCCCTTCACCCTGGAACATGTCCTTTGACGTCATGATGCGTGAGAGCGGCAGACGCGAGACATCCAGACGGAAATGCGTGTGGAACTGCTCGTTTTTCGTGGGCTCAAGTGTCGCGGCGGCAGAGATGTTGCCCGTGCCCGTTGCGAAGGTCAGGTGCTTGAGATCAATTGCACCATTCTGGACGTCCAGTTCAGTGTCGATGTTGTCTAGCGGCCAGTTTTTATTGCGGATGTGATCACCGTGATAGGTCAGATGCACATTTGCGGCATTGAGCTTGGGAACATTGATTTTCTTGTCAGGGAGTACGCGCGCACTGGCGGGCTCGGCTTTCTTCGTCTGGCCGGGCTGTGCGCCAATGAAGCCGCCCAGATCCGCAAGATCCACCGAATGCGAGTGAAGGGCAGCTTCTATGAAGATTGGCTTCTGGTGCGGATCAACATTGATGTCCCCGCCGATATCCGAAGATCCCATATGACCTTCGAACTTCTGAAAGCGGATCGCACGGTCCGAATAGGCCAGATTGCCCGTAACGCTGTAGGGCGGCGTCTGGGGAATGGGAACGCCCGTGAGCGGATACAGGAGCGACATGTCCGGCCCTGCGAAATGCAGTGCAAGATTGGTGCCCTGGAAATGAATCGGATCATCGACCGTGCCGCGGAGCGTGACATAGGTCGGGCCGTTGGCGAGGCGTCCATCGATGGGATAGGGATGGGTGGCGTCCGTCAGGCTCATAAGGGCACCGCCGACAATATGGCCGGTGATGGGTGCCTGAGCGTATCGGCCCTTGAGATCGATCACGAGATGCCCGTCGTCACCGTTTTTTGGCTCTTCGGTGTGAATCAGGACATGCATGTCTGTCTTCAGCTTTGCCAGCGCCAGACGAATGTCACCATCGTTGATCTCGATTTTGCCCAGCTTTGGCAGGGTCATCGTGGAGGACGAGGACGTCTGTGACGATGTGTCTGATGATGACGGGAATGTGTAGTTGTTCGTCCCGTTGAGCAGCGAGACGATATCACCCTTGGGGGCATCGGCGCGGATCAGCGGCAGGGACAGGCCTCCACCCGTCAGATAGCGCCAGACATCGGCTGTGACCGTGATGGCATGGGCAGACGCAAAATCGTCCTTCTCTTTTTCAAAGCCTTCGGGCTGACCAATTTTCAGGTCGTCCACGGTCACCGTTGTCTTGAAGCCCAGGCGGACATGCAGATGGGCAATGCTGACCGGGCGGTGCAGGGCTGCGGTCGCCTTGCGATCGATATAGGGGACGAACCAGTCCCATTGCCACACCAGGATCAGGATGATGATGGCAGCAGCCAGTGCGGCCAGCACGCCCCCGACCGTTTTCAGGACCAGATGTCGTCTGCCCGGTCTGGGAGAACGTGTGTCTGATGGGGAGGGCTGCCGGGGTGGGGTGCTGCTCAACGGGGTGTTCTCCGAAATCCGGGGGCGTGACAGACGGGATCTGGTTGTTGCAAGTCACTCTAATTACGGACAGAACCGGCAACGGTTTCACAACGCACGGGAAGATCGGCAGGAATGGAAACAGCAGGACGTGCGGATGAGCGGAAGAATTCCGGTCTGGAAGAGCTGCGGCGTGTCAGCCGGAAAGCTCATGACGCTGTTGATGAGGCTTTTTCGCGTTTTGAACTTACGGACCGGAAATCCTACGGCGCCTTTCTGACGGCGCATGCCCGCGCGCTGGTCGTGGCGGAGGCCTATCTGGGCCGGTATTCCGCATCGGTGCCACCGTGGCGCCCGCGGGCAGAGCTGCTGAAAAAGGACCTGTGCGACATGGGACTTCCGATGCCTGCCAGTCAGCGGCACATGCTGTCCGACTGCTCGGGCACGGCGTTTGGAGTTCTGTATGTTCTCGAAGGCTCGCGCCTTGGCGGGCGGATCCTGTCAGGGCGTGTGGGCGAAGGATTGCCGAGGGCCTATCTGTCGGCCGTGCATCAGAAGGGCGAATGGTCCGCGTTTCTGGAGCGGCTTGCGCAGTTTCTGGATGAAAGCCCTGTAGCGCGAAGACAGGCCGTGACCGATGGCGCTGTCGCGGCGTTTGCCCTGTTCCGTGACAGCGCGCGGTTTCAGTTCAGCGACTGAGGCGCCGGCAGGATACTGCGCGGCACGAGGCCCGGAAAGGTCTGCACAAGGCGCTGGGCTTCCGCCGGTGGCAGCATGGCGATCGCGCAGCCCAGAGCACTGGCATCCGGGGCCGGAAGCCGGTCGAGCCCGCGCAGCAGTCCCGCCAGAGTATGGCCCTCTGCCGTCAGAACCATAAAGGGCGTCATCCGGCTGTAGAGCGCCATGGTCGATTCGATATCAGTCAGGGCGTGATCGGGGAGCGTGATGTGGATGTCTTCGCCACTGACGGGCGAAAGAATCCTGTTTTCCGCAATCATGACCGTCAGTGGGACCGATGGCAGAAGTGTGGGCGAGCCGGGTACGGAAAGATGGCGTCCGGGCAGGGGGTTTTCCGTGAAAAGACAGGCATGCCAGACATCGGCCTCGGACATTTCAAGCGCCATGATAAGCGGATTGTAGCGGCCAAAATTCGTGTCTACGGGGCCGACAGATGCAAATGAACCGGTCTGCATGTCCAGCATCAGCCGCTTGTCCTGACCCAGCATGCAGAAACGGAACTGTGGGGGCGTCCGGTCAGATGATGGAACGGAAAGCTGGGCCGGGGTCAGGCCAAGGTCTTGCAGGACGGTTTTGTCAGCATGGGTCATGGCGGATTTGAGACGCCAGTAAAGATCCGTCAGCGAGGCCTGAACGATGGACGAGGCAATGCGGCGGCTTTCGGGAAGCCAGCGACTGGCCCGGGTATATTCTGCATCGTTGCGGTCGAAGTTCTGCCAGGCCTTTTCCGGTGTGGCGCTCGAATTGCGTCTGAGAAAGCTCTCATGGTCGCCAGCGGCAAAATGGAGAATGCGACTTTTGTCCCATGTAGGATTTCGCTCGAGCGCAGAAAACGGATCCGGCAGTGCGCTGCCAGTCTGGCGAGGCTGGACAAAATGCCGGACGACACGGTGATCGGGCAGGCCCAGCAGACCGTGCCGGGTAAAGGTTTCAACCGGGGAAAATGGTGAGGGCACCTGATGTCCCGAGGAGCCGAACAGACACCAGTTGACCGGGAAGGTTGCTGCTGTGATGGCAGCTGTAAATTCGGTGACGGACCCGGCATTTTCGAAATGCAGATATTCATCTGCCGCCAGGATCATCATCCAGTCGAATTCGCTCTTGCCCTGTTCCAGAGCCTGTTTGTGAAAGCGGGTCTGCCGGTCCAGTCTTGCCGGCAGTGATGTGTCGGAGGACTGGACGCGGATGTCGTAAAGCGTGGCCGCGTTGGAGAGAACCGCACCTGTTCCGTCTGTAGAATGGTCGTCACAGACGATCAGCGTTGAAAAGCCGATGGTCGCATGATGCGCGAGCCACCATCCGATCGTGTCGACTTCGTTGTGAACGAACAGGATGGCGGCGCTTTTCGACATAAGGCAGGGTTCAGTCCATCTTCAGGGCAGCGAGGAAGGCGCTCTGGGGGATTTCGACCTTGCCGAACTGCCGCATGCGCTTCTTGCCTTCCTTCTGCTTGTCCAGAAGCTTGCGCTTGCGGGAAATATCACCGCCGTAACACTTGGCCGTCACGTCCTTGGACAGCGCACCGATCGTTTCACGGGCGATGACCTTGGAGCCAATGGCCGCCTGAATGGCGATCTTGAACAGCTGCTTGGGGATCAGATCCTTGAGCTTCGCGCAGATCGAGCGCCCACGCTGCTCGGCGACGGTGCGGTGCGAGATGAAGGACAGCGCATCGACCGGCTCGTGATTCACGAGAATGGAGATACGGACGAGATCGCTCTCTTCGTAGCCGTCCATCTGGTAGTCGAACGAGGCATAGCCGCGGCTGATGGATTTCAGGCGGTCGTAGAAATCGAACACCACTTCATTCAGCGGCAGGCGATAGACGGCCATCGCACGGTTGCCGACATACGTCAGATCCACCTGCACGCCACGGCGCTCGGAGCACAGCGTCAGGACCGGACCGAGATATTCGTCCTGCACCATGATGGTGGCCTTGATCCACGGCTCTTCGATCATCTCGATCTTGCTGAGCTCGGGCATGTCGGCCGGGTTGTGCAGTTCCTCGACCGTGCCGTCCGTCATGTGCATCTTGTAGACCACGGACGGTGCGGTCGCGATCAGGTCCAGATTGAACTCGCGTGACAGACGCTCCTGGATGATTTCCAGATGCAGCAGGCCAAGGAAGCCGCAGCGGAAACCGAAGCCCAGGGCGGCCGAGGTCTCGGCCTCGAAGTGGAACGAGGCGTCGTTCAGGCGCAGCTTGCCGAGGCTGTCACGCAGCTTTTCGAAATCGTCTGCATCGATCGGGAAGAGGCCACACCACACCACGGGAATGGATGGTTTGAAGCCCGGCAGGGCCTTCTCGGCGGGACGCTTGTCGAGCGTGACGGTGTCACCGACATTGCAGTCCGCGACAGTCTTGATGGCGGCGTTGATGTAGCCCATCTCGCCCGGACCGAGACTCTCGACCGACTGCATCTTGGGCAGGAATACGCCAACCTGATCGACATGGTAGGTCGCGCCGGTCTGCATCATGCGGATGCGGTCACCGCGCTTGAGGCGGCCATCCTTGATGCGGACGAGAATGATGACGCCGAGATAGGCATCGTACCAACTGTCCACCAGCAGGGCCTGAAGCGGGGCTTCGGCGTCGCCCGTGGGGGCAGGGAGGCGCTGGACGAGGGCTTCGAGCACGCCTTCTATGTTCAGGCCGGTCTTCGCGCTGATTTCGACGGCGTCATCGGCCGGGATGCCGACCACGTCCTCGATCTGGGCACGGACGCGCTCGGGTTCGGCTGCTGGCAGATCGACCTTGTTCAGGACCGGGACGATCTCGTGATTGGCATCGAGCGCCTGATAAACGTTCGCCAGCGTCTGGGCTTCCACGCCCTGAGACGCATCCACGACCAGCAGCGAGCCTTCACAGGCGGCGAGCGAGCGGCTGACCTCATAGGCGAAGTCGACATGGCCCGGCGTGTCCATCAGGTTCAGCGTGTAAACTTTGCCGTCCTTGGCCGGATAGGTCAGGCGCACGGTCTGCGCCTTGATGGTGATCCCGCGCTCCTGCTCGAGCTCCATCGAATCGAGGACCTGGTTTTTCATCTCACGCGCAGTCAGCGCGCCACAGGCCTGGATCAGGCGATCGGCCAGCGTCGATTTGCCGTGATCGATATGAGCGATGATCGAGAAATTGCGGATAAGGGAGAGCGGGGTATCGGTCATGGCTGCTACATAAGGGATTATCGCAGAAATGTCAGTAGATCTGCGCAAAAGCCTGCCTTTGTGAAAAGGCAGGCGGAAGAAGAATCAGCGATCCGTCAGACGGAACTCGATCCTGCGGTTTCTGGCATAGGCCGCCGATGTGCTGGCGGCATCCAGAGGCTGGTAGTCGGCAAAGCCTGTCGCGGCCAGATGGTGCGGATCCACACCTTCGGCAATGAGCAGCTTGACCACGGTGATGGCACGTTCGGATGACAGTTCCCAGTTGCTGGGAAAAGCGCTGTGGATCGGCTGGCGGTCGGCATGACCATCCACGCGCAGGATCCACGGAAGATCAGTCGGAATGGTCGAGGCGACCTGCTTGAACGTGTGGGCAAGAGTCGTGATTTCCTTGCGACCCTCCGGCGTCAGGTCAGCACTTCCCTGAGGGAACAGGATTTCCGACTGGAAGACGAAGCGGTCCCCCACGACATTGACGCCTTTCTGGTTTTTCAGCAGGTCCCGCAGGCGTCCAAAGAACTCCGAACGATAGCGTTTGAGCTGATTGACCTTGTCCGCCAGCGCCAGATTGAGCTTGCTGCCAAGATCCGCAATCTGGGCGTCCTTGCCCTGTTCGGCTTTCTTTTCGAGGTCGAGGGCGTTGCTGATCGCCTGAAGCTGGCGCGTCAGTTCCTCGATCTGGGCCTGAAGATCCGAAATCTTGCTGTTCTGCTGTTTGCTCGTGTCATCAGCCGAGGCGAGTGCCTGATCTTTTGACTGAAGCTGCCCCGTCAGAGCGGCGATCTGGGTCGAAAGGGTCTGGAGCTGGGCTTGGTTATGCTGCTTTTCGTCCGCCAGCGTAGCGACGGTAGAGGAGAGGCTTTTATTCTTGTCCTCCGTCATCGACAGCATGTGTGACAGTTCGGCCAGCTGTTTTTGCAGGGCATCCAGCGTGTGCTCGCGCCGCGACAGCGACACCGAGAGGAACTGCTGTCCCACGACGAACACCAGCAGGACGAAGGTGACGACCATCAGCAGGGTGGACAGGGCGTCCACATAGCCGGGCCAGGCATCGAGGGCGTTGTGGGATCCGCGTCTGCGCCGGGCCATGGATCAGCCCTGCCTGCCGGGAGGGGGCGTCGTATTGCCGGAGGCCGCTGCAATCGTGCGGGCCAGAACGCGGAGGTCGTTGCGAAGCTCGCCGATCGTCTGGGCGCGGCCTTCGTGCAGTTCTTGGATCAGGCGGCTGAGATGGGTTTCAATCCGCAGAAGGGCCGTGCCCTGCGAGCCCGGACCTTCATCGCCCATGTGCCGCAGAAGGGCGGTCTGGGTTTCGGCCGTGCGGGTCATAAGCTGCTGGTTGGCGGCGAGCAGATCCGTCATGCCGCGCAGGCGTTCCTGCAGGCTGTCGAGCATGTGCAGTTCGCGGACACGGTTTTCTTCGCTGCGGGAGACGGCGTTCTGGAGCGTTTCCAGATTTTCGGCGGTCTGTTCGAGCAGGGCCTGGACATAGGCCGGAACGGGTGCACCGTCGCTGTCGATGGACGTGCTGCCGCTGACACGCGTGACACCAGCCAGCCACTCTTCCAGTTCGTTGAAGAAGCGGGTCTGGGCCTGACCGGCCGTCAGATCCAGAAAGCCGAGAACCAGCGCGCCGGCCAGACCGAACATCGAGCCCGAGAAGGCCGTGGACATACCGGCGAGCGGTCCGGCCAGTCCGGTCTTGAGCTGGTTGAACATGACGTCCATGTCCCCGCCGCCTGCGGACATGCCGCCGATGACGGATGCGATGGAACTGACCGTCAGCAGAAGCCCGTAAAACGTGCCCAGCAGACCCAGGAAGATCAGGAGCTGCGTCATGTAGCGGGAGATTTCCCGGCTTTCATCCAGACGCGAGGACAGGCTGTCGAGCATGGCCTGTGTCGTCTGGGTCGAAAGCGTCAGGCGGTCCGTGCGGTTGCGGGCCGCCAGCATGCTGGCCATGGGCGCGAGCAGGCGGGGCGCTTTTGGTGCGGCCAGACCGGCGCGGGGCTGACGCAGGAGTTCAACCCATTGCACTTCCGGCATCAGGCGCTGGACGACATGAAGATTCCACAGGATGCCCAGCAGGAGCACACCGAGAATAATGGCATCGAGTTTCGGGTTGGCGTTGAATGCGTGGAGCAGGGTCGTGCCCATTGTCGCGGCCAGAAGGCCGACCGCGACAAGGAAAACGGCCATTCGCAGCAGATAGGTCGTAGGACGTGTCACGGCGTGTCTTTCCTGATTTTATGGCATGCCGTTTGCGGAAGGGGGAGGGTCGACAGGATTTGTCTCGATGACAGCATCCAGTCTGTCAGCAGGCGCGCTGTCTCCCTTGTCGGGACGCCCCAGCGCCTGCGGGTAGAGGCGCGTGGTGGCAACACCTGCGTGAATGAAGATCGAGCGGACAGCCAGTGCCCGTGCCAGCGCGATACGACGCGGCATGGAGACGTCATCACCCGGCAGCGTTGCATGCGCAATCAGGAGCACACGCTGTTCCGGATGGTGAGCCAGTTCGGTTCCGTAAACCTGAAGGGCCTTGATGCTGTCGGCGTTCAGGGCCTCGCTTCCCGAGGGAAACAGGACGCGGATTCCGCCATCAGGCAGGGTCTCCGTGTGGCTGGCCGCATCGGCAACCGGTGTGACCTCGGCCGGGGGAACGGGCGGATGGATCTGGATGGGCACGAATGGTGGCGGCAGGACGACTGGCGGCGGCGGGGCTGGGGGAACGCCGGGCACCGTTGCATGTGTCGGCGCGCTTCTGGCGGGAGCTGCGGCTGCTGGCGTGGCCGTGGATGCAGGAGCCTTCGATGCCGGCTTCTTTGCCGCAGATTTTCGTGCGGCATGTCCTGCCGGATGCGGCGCCGAGGCTGGTTTTTTCGCAGGAGAAGCTGACCTGTCCTGAGGCAGATCATCCAGATTGCTGGTGACCTGTGCCTGTGCGGCGGACAGCGGAAGGCTGGCCAGAAAGGCCGCCAGAGGAAGGGAGAAGAGGATCGGCCTGTACATGTCAGACCGATCCTAGACGACGCCTCACGACTCCCGCAATGGGGCGTGAGGGCAGTTTCGTCAGCTCCGGTTCAGGGCCTCGTGCACCAGGGCGCGCAGGGGGCCGTGAAGGTTGGTGTTTCCGGCAACAACATTGACGTCATCGGGAACGTCATGAAGCTCGTTTCCGTCCGGATCGGTCGCATAGCCACCGGCCTCGCGGACCAGAAGCAGACCGGCTGCGCAGTCCCAGGGCTTGATGCCGAATTCCCAGTATCCGTCGTAACGGCCTGCTGCGACCCATGCGAGATCCAGGGCAGCGGCGCCGAAGCGGCGAATCCCTGCAACCTGCGGCATCAGGGCGCCGAGGACGCGGGCAAAGGGCAGACGGCTGCTGCTCGGAACCTTCGCAAACGGAATGCCGGTTGCGAACAGGGCTTCGTGCATGTTGCGGCGACCGGAGACGCGCAGGCGACGTTCATTGAGGAACGCGCCTACGCCCTTTTCGGCCCAGAACATCTCGTTGGCGGCCGGATTGTAGACAACCGCGGCGGCCAGCTCGACCGTTCCGTCCTGAAGCTTGCGCTGCAGGCCAATGGAAATGGCCCAGTGCGGAATGCCGTGCAGGAAGTTCGTCGTACCGTCGAGCGGATCGACGATCCAGCGCCAGGTCCAGTTGTCCCCGCCCGAAGCGCCGCTTTCTTCCATCAGGAAGGCGTAGCCGGGACGGGCGCGGCTCAGTTCCTCGCGGAGGATGGTCTCGGCGCGCAGGTCTGCCTGGGAAACGAAATCTCCGGGTCCCTTGATGCTGACCTGAAGCTGTTCGACCTCTGCAAAGTCACGGAGCAGACGGCGCGAGGCCTTCTGTGCCGCGCCCTGCATGACGGCCATGTGCGGGGAAAGACGCATGCTGGATCAGTCCTTCGCGCGTTCGACGTAGGATCCGTCTTCCGTGCGGACAACGATGCGCTCACCGGCTTCAATGAACGGCGGGACCAGCGTCTTCACGCCATTGGACAGCATGGCGGGCTTGTAGGAGGAGCTGGCCGTCTGGCCCTTGACCACCGGGTCGGCTTCCGTGACTTCCAGCGTCACGTGCGGCGGCAGTTCCACGCCCACCGGGTCGCCTTCGACCAGCTTGACGTTCAGCGGCATGTTGTCCTGCAGGAAGGCGAACTGGTCGCCGAAGATGTCTTTGGCAAGAACGAGCTGCTCGAACGTTTCCGGATCCATCAGAACGACATTGTCACCGTCCATGTAGGAATAGGTGTAGTCCTTGTCTTCCGTCATCAGACGCTCGACGGAATCCGCTGTTCTCCAGCGCTCGTTGGTCTTGTTGCCTGTCTTGAGGTCGCGCATTTCGACCTGGATGAAGGCGCCACCCTTGCCCGGGGTGATGATCTGCTGCTTGAGAACCGTCCAGCGGCGGCCGTCATGCTCGATGACCTGGCCGGCCCGGATAAGGTTGGCTTGCTGTTTCATGCTTGTGTCCTGATGACCCTTGGATAGGGATTTTCTGTCACGTCTTGTGGGCTTCTAGCGCCGCACGGGGGCTCTAAGCAAGGCACAAGGGGCGCATGGCGGTTCGCCGCTTCAGGAAAGTGTGAAGGGCAGGGGGCTTGGGACACGGCGTCAGACAGTTCATGTCAGACTGTGTGTCTGTCCTGAGGATCAGGGCGAACCGCAAGGAGAAGCCGCATGTACGATATGAAGAACCTCTCGCGCATTTCCCATCTTGAAGCCAATGCCTCCAAGGGTATGGATGCCTTCTGGCAGTTCGACCGTGCCGCATTCGAGGAAGGCGAGGTCAGCGCCCTGACCAAGCAACTCGCCGCCGTGGCCGTCGCACTCACGACCCAGTGCCCGTATTGTATCGAACTGCATGTGAAGGCCGCGCGCGAAGCCGGTGCGACGGACGCCCAGCTTTCCGAAATCGCTCTTGTCGCTGCTGCCATCCGCGCGGGTGGGGCGATCACGCATGCGACCCATATGTTTGAAGCAAAATAAGGCCTGGGCGAGTTGGGGCGTGTCAGGTGAAGCGGCACGCCTCTCCATCGGGTGTGGAAACCATGCCCGGAGACGCAGGATCCAGATATTCCGGTCCAATCGGGACTTTGCCGCGTCCACCGGGAATATCGAGAACATAGGTCGGCCAGGCCAGACCAGTCACGCGTCCGCGAAGCTGTCTCAGCAGCGCCTGGCCTTCCGCAACCGGGACGTGGAAATGCCCTGTTCCGGCAGCTGCATCGAGATGGTGCAGATAATAGGGTTTAACCCGCGCTTTCAGGAACGCCCGGAGCAGGGCTTCCAGACTTTCAACCGTATCATTGACGCCGCGTAGTAGAACGGATTGCGAAAGCACCGGAATGGCGCGGGACAGGACGGCCCGGATGGCCTTTGTGGCCTGCGGGGTCAGTTCGCTGGCATGGTTGGCGTGAACGACCAGCCACATGGCGCGATCCGTTTCCATCGCATCCAGAAGTTCTTCCGTCATGCGGGTCGGGTCGGCGACCGGGACGCGGGAATGGATGCGGATGGTCTCGATATGCGGGATGTCGGACAGGGACTGCACGATATGCTTCAGGCGGCGCGGGGCCAGCATGAGCGGATCGCCGCCTGTCAGGATGATTTCGCGGATATCCGAATGCTGCCGCACCCAGTCGAGCGCGGTTTCAAGCTGCGCATCGCTTAGGAGGCCGCCGCCGGGCCCGACATGTTCGCGCCGGAAGCAGAACCGGCAATAGAGCGGGCAAACCAGCAGAGGCTTGAGCAGCGCACGGTCGGCGTAGCGGTGTACGATGCCGGGGACGGGGGACAGGGCATCGTCGCCGATCGGGTCTGCGTCTTCGTGGGGCAGGGTGACGAGTTCACGGGCGTCGGGGATAACCTGTCGGGCGATAGGATCGTCCGGATGCGTGATCAGATCCTGAAAAGCCGGGGGAATGGCCATCGTGAAGCGTTCGCCGACAGCTTCGAGCGTGGTCCGGTCGGCTTCAGGGGCCAGCCCTGCGTCGATCAGGTCGGACGGTGTGCGAAGCGTGTGACGTTTTGCAGAACGTTCCGCGGAATGTTGCGGGGCTGTCTTGACCATATCATGCATGTGATGCCTCTAGCGGTGCGGGTCCCCGTTTTGCAACAGGAGCAATAGACGCCATGACCGTATTGTCTGCTGATCCGGCCCGGATTGCGGAACGCCTGCCCCTGCTTGAGCGTCGCTCGCAGATGGTGAAAGCCGTCCGTACCTTCTTTGAAGAGCGTGGCTATCTGGAAGTCGAAACGCCCTTCGCGGTTCCTGTGCCGGGTGAAGAAGTCCATCTGCGCTGTTTCAGAACGGAACTTGAGCGGCCGGATGGCTCTCGTGAGGCACGTTTCCTGCATACGAGTCCGGAATTCGCGATGAAGCGGATTGTTGCGGCAACGGGGAAATCCGTTTTCCAGATGGCGCGTGTCTGGCGCAATGGTGAGGCCAGTAATACGCATGCTCCCGAGTTCACCATGCTCGAATGGTATCGTCCGGGCGCGGATCTTTCGTCTCTCATGGACGAAACCGAGGCTTTCGTGCGGGCTCTGCTGCCGGCCGTGGTCCATCGGGGGACGGATGTCATTGATCTTTCAATCCCTTTCGAGCGGCTGACGATGCAGGCTGCATTTGCACGCTATGTGGGGGCGGACCTGTTGGGCACGGCTGGGGATGCGGAGGCGCTGGCGGCACAGGCCCATGTCGGGCTGCGGAACGGAGAAAATTGGGAAGACCTGTTTTTCCGGCTGTTGCTGGAGCGTGTCGAACCCATGATCGGGCGCGAGCGTCCTACGTTCCTGACGCACTGGCCGGCCGAGCAGGCAGCACTCGCCCGACGGGACCCTGCTGATGATCGGGCCGCTCTGCGGTTCGAGCTGTATATCGGCGGTCTGGAACTCGCCAACGCCTTTGAGGAACTCACCGATCCGGTGGAGCAGCGGGAGCGTTTTGCAACGGATCGTAAGCGTCGTATGGAGCTGTCGCCGGATCAGGACTGGGCCGTGGATGAAGATTTTCTGGCGGCCTTGCCGGAGCTGCCGCCCTGTTCAGGCATCGCGCTTGGGTTTGACCGGCTGGTCATGCTGGCGACCGGAGCGCCACGGATCAGTGACATTTTGTGGTTGGCCTGATCTTTTCGGAACTTGCAGGAGTTTTAATCCTTCTTTTGCGTCAGAAGGGCTAGAACGTGTCGAAAGAGGAACATGACCGCGTTGCCGCGGCACAGTCGGGGAAGATAATGATGAAAAAAGTTGGACTGCTGTCTGTCCTGGTGCTGCTGGGCCTTTCCGCCTGTGACGTTCCGACCCTTCAGCAACGCAAGGTTCTGGATTCCATGGTTGGCAAGTCCGAAGTGGACGTGCTGCGCCAGTTTGGTGTCCCGACCCGCAATTACGACGCGCAGGGCCATACGTTCCTCGCCTATATCGATAACCAGACCCAGTATTCCGGCGGCGGTGGCTGGGGCTGGGATGGCTGGGGCGGCGGCTGGGGCGGCATGGGCATGGGAGGCTGGGGTGGCGGCTGGGGCGGCATGGGTGGCTGGGGCGGCATGGGCGGATGGGGTGGCGGTTTTCCGGCAACCTATTACAACACCAGCTGTCAGACGACATTCGAGCTGGTCAGCGGCAAGGTCGTCGGATGGACCATGCGCGGGGATGGGTGCTGAATCGGCCAGCCTGCTCTATGGTCGGTTTTCCCGCTCACAGGATGGTACGATCAGGCATGGATGTGCGACTCGATGTTTTCTCTTCAGGACGGTTTCCGGGCTGGGAGAAGGGGCTGAAACTCGGCGTGGGGCTTCTTCTTGGAGCCTCGCTCTCCGCCTGTGGCGATCCTGACTGGCAGGGCACGGACTGGACGAAGAACTACCAGGACAGCTTCGAAACGCAGATCAGCAGCCGTGCATCCTTCATGCCCGGAAATACGGACAAGGCGTATCAGCCAAGCGCGGACGGCGTGCCCAACAGTTCGGTGGCCTATCATTCGCCGCCCATGCTGTCCTATGAAGACCGGCCGCTCGATGAGAATATTACGGGCTCGCTGGAACTCGCCGATTACGTCAAGGCAATCCGCGTTGCGAAACTCGATCCCTGGATCAGCGGTCCGGGGCCTTACACGCTCTTTGCCATTCCCAATGCCGCCATGGAGCGTCTGAATACCCGGTGGCACGGCGGGCTGCTTGCCCCTGAAAACCGCGGGCAGCTTGTGCATATTCTGGGCTATACGATTGCTTACGGAAAATGGGACGAAGCCGCATTGCGCAAGGCCATCGCCCGCAATCATGGTCATGCTATCGGCCTGAAAACCCTGTATGGCGACCTGCTGGGTGTTCAGGTTTCTTCCCGGACGGGCGAACTTGTTCTTGAGAACACGGCAGGCGAGACCAACCGTCTGTGGGGTAAGTCTTTTGCCCAGTCCAACGGCGTCCTTTACTTCACGCAGGACACGCTTCTGCCGACGCCCGCGCCTGTTTCAGCCGGCCGCAAGCACGGCCATCGCTGAAAACCGCTCTGCATCCTTGCCATCTAACTGAAGGGGGATGGCAAGGAAATCGGCAGTGGCCGCAATGCCAGCCGAGGCATCTTCCGTGCTCATGATGCCTTCGGCCACCCCGGGCAGTTCCATGACGGAACTCCACCACTTCACCAGATCAAGTTCTCCGGCCGGAAAAGCGACGTAATCGGCGCCCGACTCGCCCGCTTTCATGGCGTCATCACGATTGGTGCAGAGACAGCCGATTGGCATGTCGCTTCCCACCTTGGCGCGCAGGTTTACGAGTTCTTCGACATTTCCCGCATGCAGTCCGTCGCAGATTCCCAGAAGTGACTTCGGAACGTCTGAAAGCGATCCGGAGACCTCAAGGATCATGGCGACACCATTGGCGTGCAGCAGATCCACGAGTTGTGAAAGCTGCGCTTTTTCCGGTGTCCAGCCGGACGGAAGCCGAAGTGCTGTTATTTCAGGCAGAGTGAGAATGTCGCGGAGCACTTCGAGGGCGGCATCCATGCTGAAACCAGCGGGAAGAACGGGGTAGAGATCACAGGCTGTCATGGGCATGTTCTCGCAGATTGTGTCGCGGGGAGCTAGGCGGTCTGGTGGTCAGGATACGTCCGCGATAACGGTCATATGTTTCCAGCGCCCGGAACTGTGCAGCGCCAATACGGCAGACGGCCCAGCCAATCCCGGCATCCAGCGCCTGTCGGGCAATGGCAGGTGAGCCGCCACAATCCAGAATGGACTGATGTTTTTGCGTTTCTGTGATCTCCAGCCACCAGGGAATGCCAAAGCTGTTTCCTGCACTTTCCATCGAGAGGGCAAGAAACCGGTTTCCCTGAGACAGGATAACCTGCTCCATCTCATGGCGAGACGAAATCACGAAAACAGGATAGTGAACGGGCAGGGATGTCCTTGACCCCGTACCGGGATCGGGTCTTTCCTGATGAACGGGCCGGAGCGGGTCTGTATTGAGCATTCTGCTGACGTAGTGATTGCATGAACGGGAAGATCGTGGCGGTAAACGAGACAGGTATCCGGCAGGACGATAAGGCGGTTGAACGTCTTGAGGAAGCAATGATGCGGATTGCCGCTGCGTCCGAGCGTCAGGTTCTGGCAAAGGAAGCCAGCGAGCGCGCCCTTCGCTCCATCCCGGACCTGTCGGAAGTTGCAGCCAATATCGACGCGCTGTGTGCCCGCATTCAGGGTGTGCTGGACAGGAAGGAGGGCTGATCGATGGGACAGGTATCCATCCGTCTTAATGGTTATGTCTATAATGTCGGCTGTCAGGATGGCGAAGAAGCCCATCTCTACGATATGGCACGTCATGTCGAAGGCTGGCTTCAGCGCGCACGGACCCTCGGTGGAGCTGCAAGCGAATCCAAGACGCTCATGATGGCGGCTCTGCTCATGGCCGATGAGATTTTCGAACTGAAGCAGCGGCAGATTTCACCTCAGGCCGAAACGCAGATCCAGCAGGCCGAGCAACTGCTTCAGCTTGAGAAGGCCCGGCAGGATCGTCTGGCCCGGCTGGCAGGGCAGGCGGAGCTTCTGGCTACCGAACTCGAGCGCGCATCCTGATTTAAAACGTTTGCATTGAACATCGGGCCGGACAGTCTAATATAGGTGATGGAGCTGCCTGGTGCGTCAGGCAAATCATCCCCCGGGCCGATAAGCATTCCTTAGGGAACTGGCTCTGTCGTGGCCCTGGTCACGTTAACCGGTGCCCACCTGCACTTGCAGGTCTAGGAGGGCTGAAAAGACCAACGGCTTTGGCGGCTCCACAGATTTCCGACCTCGACCTGTTGAAAAAAGAACTGCGCCTGAAAATGGCTCAGCTTCGCCAGACGCTCTCTTATGCTGATGAAGAGGCTCTGCGCACATTCCTGCTTCAGGAAATACTTTTGCGCCCTGCCCGTAAAGTAGCAGCGGTCTGGCCGCTGGCAGGAGAAGTTGATCTCCGGCCTTTATGTCATGATCTATATGCTGCCGGGCGCGATGTTCTGCTGCCCGAGACCACACCAAAAGGCTCTCCCCTGATTTTCAGACAATGGTTTCCGGCCAGTGAAATGAATGCCGGCCGCTTCGGCACATTGCATCCTGACGGTGAAATAGACATCCCGGACCTTGTTCTGGTGCCGTTTCTGGCATTTGACCGCTTCGGGTATCGGCTTGGATATGGCGGCGGCTACTATGATCGCACCCTGGCTGAACTGAACGTTCCGGCGATCGGATTTGGTCTGTCTGGCCAGCGGGTCAGCACGCTTCCCAAAGGTCCTTACGATATTCCGCTGGAAACGATCGTAACCGAGCGTGGCGTCATCAGGACCAATCCTCCAAAATCACAATGAAAGACTGACTGTTGAGACTGCTGTTTCTTGGCGACATTATCGGACGTAGCGGGCGTGAAGCCATAATCCGGAACCTGGCAGACTGGCGACAGAAACTCTCGCTGGATCTGGTGGTGGCCAATGGGGAAAACGCCTCACACGGATATGGCCTGTCTCCCGATATTGCCAAGAATTTGCACAATGCGGGGGTCGATGTGATCACGCTGGGCAATCATGCATGGGATCGCCGCGACATGATCGGCTACATCAATCAGGCTCCTCATATCGTCAGACCAGCCAATTATCCTGCCGGAACACCAGGGCAAGGGAGCCATATCGTTGAAATCAGCCGTGGACGCCGTGCTCTGGTCATCAACGTCATGGGGCGCATCTTCATGGACCCGCTGGACGATCCTTTCCGCGTCGTCAGTGAAATCCTGTCCCGGCATCGGCTGGGTGTGACAGTTCATGCAATCCTGATTGACGTTCATGCGGAAGCCACCAGCGAAAAAATGGGCTTTGGAGCTTATTTCGACGGCAAGGTGTCCGTCGTGGTGGGAACGCATACGCATGTTCCGACCGCTGACCATCGCATTCTGCCTGCGGGCACGGCGTATCAGACGGATGCTGGAATGTGCGGGGACTACGATAGTGTGATTGGAATGGGAAAGCCGGCATCGCTGCATCGACTGGTCCGCAAGATTCCCGGAGATCGTCCTCAGCCTGCAGAAGGGGAGGCGACCGTCTGTGGTCTTATGGTCGAGACCGATGATGCGACAGGACTGGCCCGAAAGGTCGCTCCGCTGCGGATGGGCGGACATCTGGCGCCCAACTGGCCGGATTTCTGAGAAAAGCAGAAAAATTGAGAAAAATCCGCCTTTTTTCGAGTGCGATTCGCAATGAATAACGGGGGTTAGTCTTTTTTGTCGCAGAAAACCGGCACTTTCGCTGTTGATAAGTGCCTTGTGAATTCTGTTTGACACTGTGCTGAGCTCCCCGTATAAGCCCGTTCACCGACGCGGCGGGGCTCACTTCGAGGGGTTCTGGAGCGGCGGGGCAGATGGTCTTTGAAAACTGAATATGGAATTGGAAGGGATATG
>NZ_JABCQG010000004.1 GCF_015244565.1 Gluconobacter vitians
CTCTGGGCACCTCCGCGGTCAGTTCCGGAACTGGAATCAATGCCGGGATGGGAACCGTTCCTCTTTGGATCGGTGGCCAGCCAAATTGTAACACGGGGGCCCAGGCAGGCAAGACCGCTGCCCAGACTGGCACAGTGCAGCATGCCTTTACGGGGATCTGGGACTACGCCCTGCCGGATACGGAATTGTCATCCGTCCAGTCTCTGCTGCAGTCCTGGGGCAAGAAATACGGCAAGTCTCTCTGACTGCCGACAAGCTGATCTTCGGCGGGACTACATCCTGCCAAAACTCTCTCAAAAAATACTGGAAAAATTAACATGGCCAAGCTGTCAGCCTTTTCGCGCGATCTCGCCAAGGTTTCCGAAGGCGAGGAAATCGAAGTCGGTCCGGAAGACAACACCTTCTTCATCACCACACGCGGCTTCACGCCGGCATACCGCGACACGCTCTATGCGCTGCGCCTGGAAGCTGCCCGCGACCTGAACCGCTCGCAGCGTGCTGGTGCCGGTTTCTACACGCCGGATGCCCTACCACCGACCACGGATGACGTCTGCCAGGGCAAGGCAATCGCCCGCCAGTGCGTTCTGGGTGTGCGCGGACTCGATGGCGCGGATGACCAGCCGGTGAACGTCGATGATTTCCGCGACATGCTGGAAAGTGGCAACTACCCGGCCCTGACCACGCTCGCCATCATGGCGGCTGGCCGCGTCGGCAGCGATCGCGCCAAACAGGCCCAGGCTGCAGCGGGAAACTGATCGCGGCGCTCCAGTGGGAACTGGAGTGGAGCGCCTTCGCCGGCGAAAACGAGCATCCGGATATTAGGGAAACGGCCCTGCAATACCGGGTCCTTCCTGATCCGTGGAATGAAGTTCCCTGGCGGGCGTGGCATGAGCTCCAGCATGACCGCGCCTGGACCATCGATGGGCTCGGCGCATCGATGGGCATGATCCGTGTCGTCTCCCGGCCAGGGCCCATCTCCTGGCTGGCAATCGATCGCTGGTGTGAAGCCAACGGCGTGTCGGACGAAGACCGGGTTTACGTCCATGACCTGATCCGTGCGCTGGATGCCGTGTTCCTGAGACATCGCAATCAGGCGATCACCCAGGACATGCAGACTCTCATGAGGAAGTGACATGGCGTCTCCGCGCAGTGTGGCCCGCAATATCCGCCTGTTCCGGGATCAGGCGCTGTCTCCGGCCGCACAGTCCGCACGACTGGCGGCCGTTGCCATCAAGGCGCGGGATCAGGCTGTCCGGAGCGGCGACGCACCGCCGCACTGGGTGACGATTGTGGATGGCCGGCAGGGTGCGCCGGAGACGTCTGTCCAGCCGGATGGCTTCATTCTCTACAAGTTCAACGTTATGGGGCTGGCGGCCCAAGCGGCGCTCCAGTTGTGCAAGGACCGCTCTCCGGTGCGATCGGGGCGCTACCGCGACAGCTGGACGGTAGTGGTTGATGGCAGGCCCTTGACGCAGGACGTGGCGGACATCCCGGAAGGCGTGTCCGTCATGATCGTCAATCCGCAGCCCTATGCGCGCAAGATCGATACGGGTGCGATGAAAAACATGTCGGTGCCTCCAGGCATTGTCGATGCGGTCCGCAAGCTGGTCCAGCGCAAGTTCCCGACCGTGAACGCGGCCCGCGCCTTTGTGACCATCCCCTCCGGCCTGATGGAAAACGCGCCCTATGTCCTGCGGCGCAGTGCGGGGCGCAGCAAGAGCCGGGCAGCCGGCACATCCATGACCTATCCGGCCATGATCCTGACAAAACGAATCTGAAGGAACGCGACCATGGCAACGGTTGAAGAGATCGAGGTTTCCTACCGTAGCCAGATCGCCTCGCCAGCCCAGGCTGATGCCGCAGCGCTCGATGCGGTGGCGGATGGCCTGGACAAGGTGGCCGACAGTGCCGAGGTGACGGACGAGAGGATCCAGCGCAGCACCAAGAGTGCTGTCGGATTTCGTAACAGCCTTGATACGGTCACGAAATCTGCCAATGCTCTGCAGAATGCCCAGAACAAGCTGGTCGAGGTCCAGCAGGCCGTGTCCGACGGTGTGCGCCGCGGTGAGATTACACAGGCAGAAGCGACACGCACGATCGATGCGCAGGCTGCCAAGGTCCAGAAGCTGACGCAGGCCCATGAGGCGGCGGTCCAGTCTTCCAAAGGTGCTACGGCGGCCGTGGCCGAGACGACAGAAACGGCCCGCATGTCCAGCCAGCAGATGGGCATCCTGGCAGACGAAGCGCATAAGTTCTTCGACCAGATCATGGCAGGCGGATCAGCGTTCCAGGCAGCCTTCTACCAGGTGCCGAACATGGTCCAGGTCATGGGCGGGTTTGGCAGCGCGGTCGAGATGGTCACGGGCTTCCTGGTCGGGCCAGCTGGTCTGGCGCTGGCGGGCGCGGCAGCCGCCGCTGCCGTCTATAAGGTCGGATCCTCGGCCGAGGCCGAGCAGGAACAACTGGCGACGCTGTCACAGCACCTGCGGGCCGCCCGCGACGATTACACAGCCATGGCGAACGCAGCCGAGGTGGCGGCGCGCCAGCTCTCTGCCGGCAGCGGCCTGTCGCTCGATGACAGCCGCAGCGTCACCACGACCTTTGCGGCCGTGCCGACGATCGATAGCTCCAGCCTCACCACCCTGTCGCAGCAGGCGCGGGATCTCGCGGAAGTCATGGGCGAGACCGTACCGGAAGCTGCCAAGGAAATGGCGGATGCCTATGCTGATCCTGCCAAGGCTGCGCAGGACTTTGCCGACAAGGGTCTGCTGGGCGTGCATCAAGGTCTGGTCACGCAGGTCAAGGATCTCCAGGACAGTGGCAACCGGATGCAGGCCTGGCAGCTGCTGATGCAGCAGCTCGGATCCGCAACGCAGGGTGCGACCGATCAGGGCCTGACGCCGTTCCAGCAGGCGCTGCGCAACCTGAAGGATTCCTGGGACGGTCCGATCCAGGGGGCCAAGCAACTGACATCCGCCATCGGTGACGGGATTGTCGCGGCTGCCACCAAGGGCATCAATGCCCTGGCGTCCATGGGCTCCAGTCTGCAATCCGTCAAAAAATGGATGGATAGCTTCCAGCCGGACCATGTCGCCTATGAGGCCCATCAGCAGCAGATCCAGCAGGGCAGCAGCTCGGGCATGTCTGGCCTGATCGATACGGTCGGCCAGCAGATTGGCGCGCCTTCGGACGTCATCTCCCTGGCGCATCGGATCCAGCCAGTCGAGAGCTCGACGGGGCAGTATGATCGCAATGGCGCGGTCGTGACGTCCTCGGCCGGGGCGATCGGTGGCATGCAGGTCATGCCGTCCAACGCGGCCGGCAATGACCTGACGGATCCGACCGGAAACGTCACGGCAGCCGAACGTCTGCTGGTCCGCCTGTATTCCAAATACAGCGGCAATGAGCAGCTGGTCGCCATGGCCTATAACTGGGGCGAAGGGAACGTCGACAAATACCTGCAAGGGCAGGCCACGGTGCCGCAGTCCGTGCAGGACTATGCCCAGAAGGTGACGGGCGGTCAGACCTATGGCGCGACCACGACGGCGGCCATGCAGGGCAAGGTCGATGATGCTCTGAAGACCTCGGACAGTTCGACGGCGTCCCAGGTGACGGATCAGACCAATGCCATCAAGCAGCTGACGTCTGCCCAGGAAGCGCTCGATACGCTGCACAAGGCCGGCGCCGTGTCGGATACCGATTATGCGGCGAGAACGCAGGATCTGACGCAGCGCCTGATGGCACACAAGGGCGCGCTGAACGAGCTCCGGGATCCGATGCAGGAGCTGGCGCACCAGCAGCAGCAGGCGACCGATGCCGCCTGGGCTGGCACGGCTGCACAGAAAGCCATGGTCCAGGTCGACCAGCAGGTCGAGGAAGCCGCCCGCAAGATGGGTCAGGCCCATGCCACGGCAACGCAGATGCTGGAAGCGGAGTCCAACGAACAGCAGGTCCTGACGGGCGAGTTCAATAGCGGCATCGATGCCATGGATCGCAAAACGGCGGCCCAGAACACGCTGCTGTCGTCCTATGATGCCAGCAAGGGCAGCCTGGACGACTATCTGCGCTCCGTTGAAGCCTCCGAGACGGTCCAGGCAACTTCGATCGCGGGTACAAAGGAACAGGCCCGTCAGACGGCCGTTCTCACGGACGCACTCAAGCGGCAAGCCGCAGCGCAGGTGGACATCACGACCGCCCGCAAGGCCTACAGCCAGAGCCTCGATCTCAGCTATATCAAGGCTGAGACGGATGCGATCGGACAGGATTCCGATGCCGTCTCGGTGCAGATGGCCGTCCTGAAAGAGCGTAACTCGCTTCTGGAGAACGGCGCGGATCTCACGTCCAAGGCCTCGCAGACCGATCTAGAGAACGTCGCGGCGATCCAGACGGCCACGAACGCCTACCAGAAGCAGCAGGACACGCTTAACGAACTGACCAGCGATATCTCTTCGGCGGCCGATACGCTGTCGAGCAGCTTCACGCAGGCCCTGGTCAACGCCTCGAATGGCGGGGTGACGTTCAAGTCCGCCATGCAGGGCGTGGAAAGCCAGATCATTTCCCTGGTCGCCAAGCTGGCGCTGATCAATCCACTGCTGACGGCAATCGATGGCAAAAGCCGGACGACACTGGGCGATGTCTCGTCCATTCTCTCGGGTGGATCCGCTTCGGGTGTCACCAGCTCGAATGCGATCAGCGCCTATTCCGGAGGCTGGGGCTGGAATCCGGTCAGCTCGGCCGGATCCTCGACCAGTTCTGCCAGCAGCCTTGGCGGTTCGACGTCCTGGCTGTCTTCGGGGCTCAAGACCAACCTGTTCGGGACTGCCACGGTGGGCAACTCGATTGCTGGGATTGGCGGGGGTATGGCGCTGGGATCTTCTGTCGGCTCGATGATCAACAGCAATCATAAAACGGGATCGACTGTTGGAAGTGCCGTTGGATCAGCTGCGGGTGCCGCGATTGGAAGTATCATTCCCGGTGTCGGAACAGTCATTGGAGGTCTGATCGGGGGACTTATTGGCGGCGGTGCTGGTAGCCTGTTCGGTGGCCACGCCAAAAACCCGTACACGATCGACCAGGTCATGACGACGGGTGGTTCGCTCTCGCTCGGAAAGACCTGGAATCAGGCCCAGACCGATCAGATCACGGAACAGCTCAAGTCGGACATCTCGTCCTTCAACAAGGTTCTGTCTGCCGAGGGAGTAAGCATCGGCGGCGGCGATGGCGGGCTGCTGGGAACGGTCCGCGATGACAAGAACAACAAGGACAAGTCCCTTCAGTCCGTCTCGCTCACGGATCTGCTGAAACAGGCGACCTACAGCACGTCGGACGCCACGTTCCAGCAGGCCCTGCAGCAGGGACTGCCGAGTGATGCGACCTCGGTGTCGGATTACACAACCGCGATCCAGAATCTGAAGACCATGGCTGACACGGTCGATCAACTGGGCGTGGCCGTCTCGAAGTTCAATTCGGACGGCACGGTCACGGTCAGCAATTTCACCCAGGCGACCGGAGATCTCAAAACGGCACTGGATACCGCGCTCGATGGCAAGACGCTGTCGACTTCAGATCTCCAGACCCAGATCTCCACCATCACCACCTTCGTCAACACGACCATGCCTGGGCTTCTGAGTGCTACGGTCTCGGGACAGCAGTCCTGGGTCGAGCAGATGACGGCGCTTCGGGCAACCTATGACGCGGCAGGCTCACAGGCGGCCAGCTACGGGCTCGATGGTTCTGCCATCAACGCGAAGTTCAACAGCCTGTATCAGGAGGGCTTCAATGACCAGCTGACCACGCTCCGGCAGAGCGATCTGTCCGTCCAGGCGCGCTATCAGACTGCAACGGGTGACGATGAAGGCTCGGCACTGACAAGTTTCGACCTCAGTGCCGACCAGCAGCGTCAGCAGCTGGCCGACAACTGGAAAAGCTTTCTCGGGGATTCCTATGCGTCCCAGCAGGAATACATCAACCAGTCGGCCGATCTGGAAAAGACCCTCGCGGCTGAACGTCTGCAGATCCAGGCGCAGTATAACGGCACCTCGATTGCCCAGATGAAACAGTACCAGGACCAGGCAGAACAATCCCTCACGTCGGTTTTCTCCAGCCTGACAGATTATGCCCGTGGACTGAACACGTCTGACGCATCGCCGCTGTCTGCCCAGGCGCAGTATCAGGCCTCCAATGACAACCTGATGAGCGATTATCAGGCGGCTATGGGTGGGGATTATGATGCCCTGTCACGGATCCAGTCTGATTCCAGCACCTTCCTGACTGAGTCGAAAACCTATCAGGGATCTGGCGTCGGATACGCGAATGACTTTTCGCAGGTTTCGAACATCCTGAGCGCTCTGGGCAAGGCCGACACGGACAAGCTGACGGCTTCCCTGGTCACGAAGCTGTCCCAGCAGAGCATGGACGTCATGAAGGGCATGTCGGACCAGCTTGGAGATCTCGCAAAAACGGTGGCAACGATGCAGAAACAGATGCAGCTGAAGGCTGTCACCGATGCAACCCGACCGAGGGCTGCATGAGGTTCCGGGCTGTCGAAATGGACATCGTGCTGCCGGCTGTCGTTCAGCCTGGCACGGTTCCGGGCTGGGGCAGCGTTCCATGGGGTGCGCTGACCCAGCTTCCTGATTATCCGGAATCAAAGGAGACCCTGCGGTTCTCGGATGGTGGTTATGTGGATGAAACACATGTCGCCTATCCGCCCTATGTGACCCAGGCGCTCGATCTGACACGGTCCCTGACCCTGTCAGCCGATGCCATGGGCGGATCCTACTCGATCGGGATCCTGACCCTGACCAATCCAAACGGCGTGCTGGACGGGCTTCTCCAGACCCGTGTGAACGATCATCTGCCGGTCCGTATCCGTGAGGGTGTGAAGACCTGGGATGCAGACCGGCAGATCTGGCTTGATCCTGCCTCCAGCGTGATGCGGCCGGTGTTTGCCGGCCTGGGGAAGAACTGGCAGCCAGGGCTGAACAGCGTCTCCGTGACATTGCTCGATGCCACCTACTGGCTCGATGTCACCATGCCCACCCAGGTCTATGGTGGGACGGGCGGGCTCGATGGAGACAGCAACGTCGCGGGCCGGGATACGCCTCGTCTGCGCGGCAGGGCGTGCAACATCACGCCGCTTCTGATCGACAGCACGAACTACGTTTATCAGGTCTCTGATGCGCCAGCCGTAATCAGTGCCCTGTATGAAGGCGGTTTCTCTGGCGGCATCGTCTATGCCGGCGCGGTCGATGACCTCTATGCGGCCTCTCCGGATCCCGGCACCTATGTCGTGCAGTCGTCCGGGACGGGCACATGGGTCCGGCTTGGTACAAAACCGGTTTACGGCATCACGGTCGATGCAGAAGGGCATTTCCGGTCAGGGGCAACACCCATCAATGTCCTGGATGTCCTCTATCAAATGCTGATCGAGGATCTGACCCTGCCTGCGGCCTATGTGGACGACGGCTGGTCGGCTGTTTCGCAGAAACTGCCTTACCCGGCCGGCTGGTACTGGGACGGATCAGACAGCGTGACGGGACGGCAGGCGATCACCACCATGCTGTCCGGGCTCGGGATATCAATGGTTCCGACGCGGACAGGCACTCTCCTGCCGATCCGCATGTCAGATCCGGCCAGTGCGGGCGACGCGGTCCTCACCCTCACTGCTGACGTGATCTCGTCGATCTCTTCGGTAGCGCTGGACAGCAGCCTTGATCCCCCGACATGGCGCTGGCGGATTGGATGGCAGCACAACTTCACAGTCCAGACCTCGGGCTCCAATCTCCACCCGCAGGTCTCGGCTGATCGACAGTCCCTGATTGCAGAAAGCGACCGGGCTTCGATCTGGTTTGATACAGCGGTCAAAGGATCATGGCGGGTTCCAAATGACCCGGCCCTGATCACCACGGCGCTGGCCAACCAGGCTGACGGCCAGGCTGTCGCAGACCTGCATGGAGCGCTCTGGGGAAAGCGCCGCCATCTCTGGGCAGTGGATGTCCCGCAAGCCATTGCCCTGCAGGTCGATCTGGGCCAGCCGGTCCAGCTTCTGGCACCTGTACCGGGAGCTGCAACGGGCGTTCCAGGCATTGTCGTCAGCGAGCATGTGACGTCTTCGGCAAACACCACCACCCTCACAATACTGGTCTGATCAATGGAAAACTGTGGTTTCGGCTGGCAGAATTATCTTCTGTCCGCCACGCTGACCGGCAATGGCGTGTCCAGCCTGCCCGTCAGCAACCTGCAAAACCAGCAGGGCGCAGCAAGTCTGGCATGGCGCATCACGGGGGAAGGATCGGGCTGGAGCGCGGATTTCACGGCTAGATTTCCGTCTGTTCTGCCGATCAGGGTGATCAGCCTGCACCGAACAAACCTGTCGTCTAAAGCGCTATGGCGGATCCAGGTTCATAACGACACGACCGTCGTTTTTGATCAGAACATGCCCTGCCATGTAAGCAACGGGCAGTGCCTGTTTGTCCTTCCAGCTGAAGTCGCAGGAAATACCGTGGAAATCACGGTCTGGAACGTCAGCAACCCGGATGGCTTTATTTCCTTGCCTCTGGCCTATGTTGGCCCGCTCTGGCAGCCGCAGCGCAACTATGCCTCCAGCAGCACGGAAAGTCTGACGCTCGGTCAGCAGAGCACGACCATGCTGAACGGCGCCGAATTCGTCGATGCCCGTTACGTCCAACGTGGTCTCTCGATCGTCCACGAGTCCTATGGTGACGCTGACGTTACTGTCCTGCGGCAGATCCAGCAGGCGGCAGCCAGCGGGCAGAACATCCTGTTTCTGCCCGACCCGTCCCAGGCACCGGCAGATCTGGCCAGTCAGGCAGTTTTCGGCCGCCTCGCGGGCGGGGATCTGTCCAACCCTTACGGCCCGACTGACCGACACGCCCAGACCTTCACACTGACAGAGAGGCTATGATCATGGCAGCTCCACAACTTCTCGATATGGTTCTGGAGACAGTGACCAATCCGGGAACGTCTTCCTTCGTGCTCAATGGTGCCGTTGCCGATCGTCGCTCTTTTGCAGCAGCCGCTCCTGCTGGCGGTCAGGTCTGCTATTATGCGGATGATGGCACGCAGGCTGAATGGGGTATTGGCGTCCTGACACCTGGGAGCCCGAATACGCTCTCCCGCCAGACGGTGATTGGCACGACCCAGAACACGACACAGGCCCTGAATTTCACGGGCACGATCCGGGTCTATTCCTTCCTGCCGGCAAAGCTCACCCCGGTTCTGGACAATGATGGCAGCCTGACGCTCGGTACCATGACCGTCACGGCCAAGATGATCGTCCCGCCCGTGGATGACTGGACCGCGCAGAAAGCTGTCGGCGCTGCTGATGCGGATGGACGATACATTCGCCGATACGCTGATCCGCAGGCTGCCTATATCGATCAGATGACCGTGCGCAGTGGCGGTGTCCTGGCGGCTCTGGCGAATGAGACGTGGTTCACCTTTCAGCCAAGCGGCGACTATGCGACGAACGGCGCCCTCAAAACCGTCTCCGACACGGCATCATCAGCGCTTTCAGCAGCTGGCGGCGCCCAAGGGACTGCCAATGCAGCCCTTTCGGGGGCTCAAAGCGCACTCAATACCAAGCTGAATGCTACGGATGGGACAGCGACCCGCATGGCAATCAGCTACGGGACGATGAAAGCGCAGTTCCAGGACGATGGGACCTTTGTTCTGTATTCCGGGGACACGCCTGTTTTCAGTGTCAGCAGCAGCGCCATCAACTGGAACGGACAGAGTTTTGCCTTTCTGGACTCGCTGCCCATGGACGGCAGCAAGAAGATCATCTTCGACCAGGTCGCGGGGGTTGCTGCGGGCGGGCGGGTCAACTTTCCATCCTCGTTTTCTTCGCCTCCCAAAGTCATTGCACAGAACTTCGGAACGGGTGATGCCAACTGCCACACGGCCACAACGGATACTGGGGGATTTACCCTGCACATCAACAATGGCGGTTCAACTGACATCACTTACTTTGCGATCGGCGACAAATAATGGCGGACGTAAAAACAGATTACCCGGCCCGATATTATGTCCAGAGCGACAGTACAGGATACATCACGCACTGGTACGATACCTGGGATATGGGAAATATCGAGAGCGTCCCTCCTGCGGCATCGCTGCTGGCCGTCACTGAAGACCAGTGGAACGATCCGACCGTGCATGCCGCCCTTGGCGTCGGTGTGAAGAATGGTGCGATTGTCGCCATGACCTATGTTGTTCCTCTGGCAACGCAGGCCAAGGAGGAGATGTCCTGGATCAACCAGCAGGCGTCCCTGGCATCGTCCATGGGAGAGACCTTCACCGATGCCATGAGATCCTACGTCAAAGCCATCCAGGCAATCGCAAACGGATCCGATACGACAAGCACGGCTCTGCCGGCGCGGCCTGATGTAATCATGGTCTGATCATTTCCTGCTCCGCTTTTGACCTTTCTGACAGCTGCCTTCGGGCGGCTTTTTTTATGGAAAAACCATGCCTGACACACAAACGGCCGCTCCGGTCGCAAGCTTGCCTGCATCTCTCCCGCCTGCAGAGCGGATCCGGGTTCTCGAAGACCGATGCCTCACTTTGGAGACCAGGCTCTCCAGCGTCGACAGCAACCAGTCCGACCTGCGGACAGAGATGCGGCATGAAATCGCCTCGCTGCGGAGTGAGATCGAGGCTTTGTCGAAGTCCATGGAAAACAGCAACCGCCAGATCAACGGCAAGCTTGATCGCCTGTTTGGCGCGCGGGCCGTGGTGACGGCCGCCATTACGCTGCTGACCTCGATCCTCGGCTCTGGGGTCGTGCATATGGTCGTCTCGATCGGGAAGTAAGGCGCTATGCACGAAACTGCTGTCGTGCTGGCCACAGCACTCCTCAAGCGCCCTGGCTTCGAGGGCTTCCGGTCAAAGCCCTATATCTGTCCGGCCGGATGTTGGACCATTGGCTATGGCAGCCGGTGGCTGAAATCAGGGCAGCCCGTCACAGCCAGGACGTCGCCCATCAGCGAGGCTGATGCGGCAAGCCTGCTACTGCATGCGGTCATGGCCTGTGATGTCAGCTTGTCGCGCCTGGTCCATGTTCCGCTGTCAGACGTCCAGCGGGCTGCCCTGCTGTCCTGGCAATACAACGTCGGTGCCCCGGCCGTGGAAAGCTCCACGCTGCTGCGGAAGCTGAACGCGGGCGACTATGCCGGCGCAGCTGACGAGCTGCTGCGCTGGGACAAGGCAACCGTCAACGGCCATCTGGTCGAGCTGGCAGGGCTTACCAAACGTCGCGCCTGTGAGCGGGACGTGTTCCTGGGCAGGCAATCTGTGCTCACGGCTGATCTCTTGCCTGCCTGACTTATGATGCCGCCCTCGAGGCGGTTTTCTCATATCTGGAGAACTGAAATGGACTGGACTTCCCTGTTCCAGACGGTCCTGCCGTATCTGCCTGCGCAGTATGCGGGTGATCTCGTCTCGCTTCTGACCTTCCTGATCGCCGCAGCCGCTCTGGCGATGCGGTTCTGGAAGCCGCCTGCAGCCGGCAGCAAGCTCGCGCTGCTCTACAAGGCCGTTGCAGAGCTGGCCCAGTCCAAGGGCTGGAACACCAACGCCTACCAGCCCGATGCCAAGGCCCTGATGATCTCGGCCGATGCTGATCGTACGGCGGCAGCCGTCAGGCTTGGCCTCGATCCAGCCTCCACCCATCCGAAAGCAGGTGATCCTCCCAAGGCCGCCTGATCCGAAGGAGACAGGCCCCGCCTGTCAGACCGTTTTTTTTCATGCCGCCCCTGAGGCGGTTTTTTTATGTCTGGAGACATCATGCGCAATCGCTTCCTTGCACTCGGCCTCGGCGCCGTCCTTCTTGGTTCCACGGCCGCCTGTACCACGACCCCGACCACGGCCAGCTTCAACACGGCCGCGCTCAATAATGACGCCACAGCCATCGCCTATGCCGTCCAGACGATCGAGAGCATTCCGGATCTGGAAAGCCACCTGTCGGCCTCGGACAAGGCCAAGTTCGACAACCTGGTCGCGCAGATCAAGAGCGTGACGGCCCAGGTGGCGGCTAACTCGAATGGATCCATCACGGTGGCGACCGGCAAGGATTGGGCCAAGTCGCTCGGCACGGATCTCGAAACCCTGCTGGCGATCGCCACGCCGATCGTGAAGGCCTATTCGCCGTCCGCTGCCACCTACATGAGCACCGTTCAGGCGATGATCCCGCTGGTCGAGGCGCTGGCCGGTGTCACGGCCGCTCCGTATGCCGCGCCGGCACAGTCTCCGGAACTGATCCGCGCCCGGATCTATCAGGGCGTCTGACCATTTTCGCTACGTCCCGAAAAAGGGGAGCGGCTTCGGCTGCTCCCCTCTTTTTTTGTTTCCGGAGATCCCGCACATGAGTGCACCTTTTGTCGGCGACCGCCGCCTGGGCAAGCGTGCCCCCAAACATGACCCGCGCACCTATCGCCTCGGCCGGGTACTGGCCGTGCGTCTGCCAGCCGTTCCGGCCGAACGCGACTGGTCGCAGAACGTGCCCTATCAGATGTGGGGCAATGACCGCTTCGGCTGTTGTGCCTTTGCCGCGCACGCTGCCCTGGTGGCGACCTGGACCAAGGCAGCGCAGGGACTGGTCATGCTCTCGACCGAAACCGTGCTGCAGAACTATGCGCAGGTCACGGGTTTCGATCCGGTCACGGGTGCAAATGATGGTGGCACCATTCTTCTGGACGAACTGAACGCCTGGCGCCGTAATGGTCTGCATCGACCGGGTCAGACACTCGACTACCTGACGGCCTATGGCTCGATCATGACGACCGATGTGCAGGGCATCAAGCGCGCTATCGCCTATCTCGGCGGCGTATTGGCAGGGGTTCAGGTGCCACGAGGCTTCCTTGACCTCGGTCTGGGAGAGACATGGGACTGGGATGCCATCTCAGACCATACGCCAGCCGGTGGCCATGCCATCGCACTCGTGGGCTATAACGCGGACGGCGTGTTCTTCAACACCTGGGGCGCTCGCACCTTCATGCCCTGGGCGACCTTCACGCGGATCGCAGACGAAGCCTATGGCCTGCTGTCGCGGGAGAACTGGCTGGGCGTCCCTGGCACGGCTCCAACCGGTGAAGACTTCGACGCCCTGCTGGCGGAAGTGCAGGCGGCATGAGAGCGCTGGCACTCTGCGGGCTTTTGGCTCTCTCGGCCTGCTCGGCCGGATCCGTTGCGCCCGTCACGATCAGTCAGGCCATCGCTGGCGTACAGGCGGACCTTACGAAAGCTGGCGTCGTCAGTGTGTCCGGAGTCCAAAACTGGACAGCTGATCAGGCTGCCCGGTTCGATGCCAACGTACGGGCGCTCCAGTGCGCCCAGCATACGTCTGACCCGGTCGTGGCGATGATTGCTGGTCCGGTGACGATGGATCTGTCCGGGAGCTTCAGCCAGTCAGGCCAGTTCTCCGTCTCGGCCTCAAGTCTTACCCCTGTTTTTGGATTGCAGGCCGATGCCAGCCGGTCAAAAGGCCAGAACCTGAATGTGCCGGTTGAGTTCATGCCGTTATCTGCCCTGCCAGCAGCAGAGGCTGGACGGCAGGTCGGCTATGCTGGGGGCTTACTTGGCCAGAGTGATGCAGTCAGGGCTGAGACGGGGCAGCGCATCGAAGCTGACCGGAAGGAATTGGCCGCACATGTGGGGCTGCTTATTTCAGGGCACAATGACAGCTGCATATCGGCGCCTGAACGCCCATTCGTAGGTTTACATCATGCGATCTGACATCAAATTGTTTTACAAAAGTGTCCTAAGTCATTGATTCTAGGTGGTGGCAAATCAAGTGTTTTACATTGTAACCGGTTGATTTTATTGAAAAGGTCTATATCTCTCGCGGACACCATTTCCCGGACATGGCGAAAATGGTCAGGGTCAAATATCGAGCGATCCTCAATGTCTGAACTTGCAAGAAATGCTGATGAGTTCAGCTGCAATCCGCTGCCAGAAGCCAAGATTTAGGTTTGACACTCCGACGATTCGTGCGTTGACTTTCCGTTGTAGATATTTGACGGTTTGACGCGATAACCCACTGTTTTACATGGGTTTATATAGTTGCGTCAGGTCCACCATCACACAAAACTCGACAGCGGATTGTGTATCCCGCTCCGCCATACTGCAAAGAACGCAGATGGCCCGCTCCTGCATGTAGCCATTGCTATGCAATTGCGGAACAGTAACCGGAAATATTATGCGATAGACAAAGCATCCGCATTGAAGCCCCCTGCGGGACTTGCGCTTAACCTTTTATAAACCTGCCGCAAATAAATATCCGTCATGCCCATCGCAAGCTGGCGATAAGATCGCGGCAGACATCGCGCCGCCCTTGCTTGTCAGTTCCAAACCCCTCCCAGAGAGGCCTTGAAGCATGACGACCGTTTACTGGACTGGTGCCGTATCAGACGATTTTTACGGTATGAATTCTGATGGAAGCCAGTCGAACTGGAGCGACAACTCCATCCCGCAGGCTACCATGGGACAGACTGTCGTCATTAGCGGGACTGCAGAATCCCCGGCCACTGCGGTCGCCAGCCAGCCAACTGTCAGGCAGATCCTTGATCTGACAGTCGGCGATTACGGCACACTTGAAATTCTTGCAGCTTCGACATCCTCCGCCGCCGGATATGTCTTCTCAACGCATTCTCTGGACATTACCTCCAAAGGAACGGTTGTCATCAATACTGCGGCACCGGTCGAACTCGGCGCAAGCTGCACAGTCGATGGCACACTGACGATCCTTGATAACGCGCAGTCAATTCTCGATAACGATTCCATTTCCGGAAATGGAACACTGAACTTAATCGGCTCTCAGCTGGGTACAGTCAGTCATCCAGTGGCAGTGGCCGGAAACCTTGCGGTTGTCCTGCAGGATAATGCCACGTTCTATGCCAGTCTCGCAGGCAGCACCGGATCGGTCACTTTCGACACGAACACCCTAAACACCTTGGTTCTGGACGATAGAGGCGGAACAGTCGGCACGGCTTTCTATGGCGTTTCCGATAAATCCCTTTTTGCCATAAGTGCTGCGGACGGTGTTGTTCCTGTCTCTACTGTCTGGAACCAGAATCCCGACACCGCTTCCTGGACGGTTCAGATCAACTCGGCCACAGGCACAATCGTAACGCTCAAAGACGTCCATACAGCCAGTGGTTTCATACCCGGAACCGCCACCTTCAGTCAGGACAGCGCTGGTAACTACATCCTCACCGAGAGCAATGCCTCGGATTCCGGTACCATTGCGAGCGCTGCTCCGTTTACAGATACGACCAATACCGCTCCCGCAGGACTGGCCGCCAATTACGATAACACCCACATCCCAAATACCAATCACTTCTGGCCGGCAACAGCCACTACTGCGGATAATCGGGCCGATTACGCAGACAGTTCCAATTGGGAACTGAAAACAACGCCATGGGAAAGTCCCGCAAACTCGGATAATTTTGACACCTATGACAAGGCAGTCGTCTATGGCGTCATTTCCCAGGCCAATTCAGTCCAGATTGCCAGTTTTACCCTCTCGGGCAATGCTGACATCCTGATTTCGGCAAAGACTTCTGGTTCCGGATACGCCTTTGCCACTGCAAGCACGTCAATTTATAGCGGCTGCACCCTGACCATCGATACACCTTCGGGCGTGGAACTGGGCGAAAGCGTCCAGATCGAAGGTACAATGAAAATCGAAAACAATCAGGGAAATGTCATCCTTGATACGCAGGGTCTGTCCGGCGGAGGCACCATAGATGTCATAAATTCGACATTTGGATCAGAAAACATTCCCGTCGGGCTTTCTGTTTCAACGCTTAATATCCAGCAGAACAGCACTGTCTATTTCAAAGCCCGCTCATTTCCAGATAATGTTATTTTTGATAATAGCTCAAATACAGTCGTTTTTGACGGAAACGAAAATACGATCTCGGCTTCCTTCCAGAACGTCAGCTCCAAAACATCTTTTATCATTAACAATGAGAGCACTCTTCCTTGGAATCATACTCCGGTTTCCGCAGCCTATTCGCTCAATGACGATGGAAGCTACACCCTGACAATCACACGCTCAGACGGGAGCACTCTGGTTTTCAGTGATATTCAGGTCGCCAACGATTTTACCCCGGCAGCGACGGCAGATGTATCCCAGCTCCCCGATGGAGACTGGATCATCTCGACCGCGCGACAGGACACCTGTTTTCTGACCGGTACCCTGATCCGTACCAACCGTGGCGATGTGCCGGTTGAAGATCTGCAGATCGGCGATCAGGTGGCTGTGCTTAACGATGAAAAAGCATTCCGTCCCATTATCTGGACAGGGCATCGCGATACGAGTGTAAGCACGTCGGAGTACAATGAAGAAGCGGGTTATCCCGTGTGTATCCGGGCCAATGCCTTTGGAAATCACGAGCCCGCGCGTAATCTTTTTGTTACGCCTGAGCACTGTCTCTATATCGATGGCGGCTTTATCCCGGCCCGAATGCTTGTGAACGGGACCAGCATTTTTTACGACCGTTCCATTACACATTATCGGTATCACCATTTCGAAACCGACAGGCATAGTATTGTTCTGGCGGAAAATCTTCCTTCGGAAAGCTATCTCGACACGGGCAACAGGCAAAGTTTCACGACCGGTGTCTCTCCGCTCTTTGTGCCCGAAAAATCCTGGAACGATGCCGTCGCCCCTCTGAAAGTCGCACAGGATCAGGTTCAGCCTGTTTATGAACGATTGTGTGAACGCGCAGAGCGGCTGGGCATGGGTCGTCCTGTCATACAGGCCACGACGACCGACCCCGGACTTGAAGTCTTCACACTTTCAGGACAGCGCCTGCGCTGCATGCGTCACACCGGTGACCAGTTCCTGTTCGAACTGCCTCCCGGGATCGAAACCGTCACGATCCGGTCCCGAACGTCCCGGCCCTGCGATGTCGTCGGTCCGTTCTGTGATGACCGGCGCACTCTTGGCGTTCTCATCGGGCATGTAAAACTTTGGGATTCACGGGAAAGCCGTGGCATCGACACACATCTGAATGCAGACCTGCCCGGATGGCACCCGCAGGAACATCCCTCCCTGCGATGGACCAAAGGCTCGGCAACCCTGCCTCTGGGATATCGTGAACCGACCGGAAGTGGTGTTCTGTGTCTTCAGATCGTCAACGGTGGCCCGTATCTGCTCGCGTCAGAAGGCCAGTTGACGCAGGCTCTGAGCGCCTGAGCGACCAGAGCCTGCTGTGTTTGGAAATGACTGCCTGACGGCAGCCATTTCTTACACGATGGTCATGGTCCGGACGTCGATCATCCCAAAATCCGTGATCTTGAGATGAGGAATAACCGGCAGTGGAAGAAACGCCAGTTGCAGGAATGGTTCTTCCAGAACCACCCCCATGTCCCTGGCCGCTTTCCGCAGAACGATGAGATCGTCCCGTACCTGTTCGTAAGGCGCATCACTCATCAGGCCGGCCACCGAAAGACGCAGTTCTGCCAGTATCTTACCATCGCGAACCGCGACGAAACCGCCACCGGTTTTCTCCAGATGGTTCACCGCACAGGCCATGTCGGCATCGTTAGTTCCAACGACGCAGATATTATGGCTGTCATGGCCTACGGACGAGGCCAACGCCCCGTCTGTCAGACCAAAACCCCGCACAAAACCCCGCCCGATATTGTCGTTATGTCCATGCCGCGCCACGACGCACACCTTGGCGATATCCTGAGCGGGATCGGCCAGAACACATCCATCTTTTTCCGGCAGATCCAGACGCAGGAAATCCGTGATGATTTGCCCCGGAATCAGTCCCATAACCGGGCGATCTGCACCGTTCCCTTCGATACGCATGTCCTGCGCCGTGACAGGGTGAGGCAGCTTCACGCTTTCCAACCCGACAGGCGATATGATCTCACGACCGGCAAACAGCGCATCATTCACGAGACGTCCGGCGGAAATGACGTCCGACACCTGACAGCGCTCCAGATCATCGAGCAGGACGATATCCGCGCGCTTTCCCGGAGCAATCTGTCCCCGGTCCTTCAAACCAAAAGCCGTTGCGGCAGACAGTGACGCAGCCCGATAGGCAGCCAGCGGCTCAACGCCAAGCTCGATCGCCCGGCGGATAAGAAAATCCAGATGCCCCTCATGGGCGATTTCAAGCGGATTGCGGTCATCAGTGCAGAACGCGAAGAACGGCGAGGTCGCGACATTCAGCAACGGCACCAGTGCTTCAAGATCCTTGCAGACCGATCCTTCCCGGATCAGGACCGCCATGCCCTTACGGATTTTTTCCAGCGCTTCGTCTGCAGCCGTGGCTTCGTGATCAGTTGAAATACCGGCTGCCAGATAGCCGTTCAGGGCCTTGCCGCGCATGAGCGGTGCGTGACCGTCGATATGCCCGTTCGCAAAAGCGGCCAGCTTTTCCACGCAACCCGGATCACCATTCAGAACACCTGGAATGTTCATGAACTCGGCGAGACCGATCACTTTCGGATGGTCCCGATAAGCCAGCAAATCATCCACGTTCAGAACCGCGCCCGATGTTTCCATGGACGTAGCCGGCACGCAGCTTGAGAGATTGACGCGCAGATCCATGATGGTCCGCTCGGCAGCGGCCAGAAAATAATCGAACGCCGCACGTCCCAGCACATTGGCCATTTCATGCGGATCACAGATGGCTGTCGTCACGCCATGCGGCAGGACGCAGCGATCAAACTCGAAGGGTGTGACGAGCGAGGATTCCACGTGCAGATGGGTATCGATGAAGCCCGGAACGGCAATCCGGCCTGCGCCGTCAATCGTCTGCACGCCTTCGTATTCACCGTAAGTCCCGACAATCCTGTCACCACAGATGGCGATATCGGTCGGGATGAGATCGCCCGTGACCAGATCGAACAGCCGGACGTTCCGGATGACCAGATCGGCGGGTTCGTGGCCCTGCCCCTGGGCCACGCGACGCATGATGGTTTTCTGCATGCCTGAAATCCTCCGTACGTCAGCAGTGCATGCTTATACCGCACGAAGGGTGAGCAACTCAAAGCGGCATGTTGTCGATCAGCCGGACCTCCCCGGCCTGCACAGCCAGAAGCGCCAGCGCGTTATCGGAACAGGGCTGTTCGCGGCGGAACGTGTCTGCGTTCACAACCGTCGCATAGTCGATATCCGGAAGTCCGGCTTCGGTCAGGACCGCGCGCATGGCATTTTCCAGAATGTCCACATCACGCTCGCCATTGCGGAACAGGCGCGCGGCTTTCTGCAAAGCCTGAAACAGGGCTGGCGCTTTCTGGCGGTTTTCAGTTGTCAGGCGTACATTACGGCTGGAACGCGCAAGCCCATCCGCTTCACGCGCGATATCGCAGACCACGATTTCAACCGGAATATCCAGATCCGCCACAAAGCGGCGCACAACCGCGCATTGCTGGGCATCCTTCTGCCCGAAATAGGCCCGCTGCGGCTGGACGATGTTAAACAGTTTGGTCACCACCGTCGCCACACCGGAAAAATGTCCGGGGCGGGACTGGCCTTCGAGTTCATCCGCAACGCCGCCGACTTCAATCCGGGTGACAGAACCGGGCGGATAGAGCACATCGGGCGTCGGCAGAAACACCAGATCAGCCCCGGCTTCTTTCAGAAGGGTCAGATCACGCTCGGGATCACGGGGATAGGACGCATAATCCTCATTCGGGCCGAACTGCGTGGGATTGACGAAAATACTGACAGCCACCGCGCCATTTTCCGCCTTCGCCCGCCGGACCAGCCCGAGATGGCCTTCATGCAGAAATCCCATGGTCGGAACGAAACCCAAGGTCGGATAAGCCGTCCGCGCTGCACGAAATGCCCCGATTGTCTCAAAAACCTGCATATCATGTCCCTTTCCCGCCAGAACTGCGGGCGCGGAGCCTGACAAACCCTGTTCCACATGGCAATCAGGCGCTTATGAATGCTGCTCCCCCTTCCCCATCCGTTGCTATTATCGGAGCCGGTCCCGCCGGACTGTTCGCGGCAGAAATCCTGTCCGCGCGGGGATGCAGGGTGCAGGTTTTCGACCGGATGCCGAGCGTAGGACGCAAGCTCCTCATGGCAGGACGCAGCGGCCTGAACCTGACGCATTCGGAGCCCTTGGACCGCTTTCTGAGCCGCTACGGCAAAGCACGGAACTGGCTCGAACCTGCCATCCGCGCGTTTCCGCCATCCGCTTTGACAAAATGGGCCGAAGGACTGGGACAGCCCTGCTTTTCCGGCTCCTCAGGACGTGTCTTCCCTACGGCCATGAAAGCCACTCCCCTGCTGCGCGCTTGGCTCCAGCGGCTGACGGAACAGGGCGTCCAGATCCACACCCGACATCGCTTTAGGGGCTGGGATGGCGTAAGTTTGCTGTTCGAGACGGCGGACGGTCAGATATCCGTCAGAGCGGATGCGACCATTCTGACAATGGGAGGCGCAAGCTGGTCCCGGCTGGGTTCGGATGGACGCTGGGCGGATTTCATGACGGGTGAGACAGCGCCTTTCGCTCCCGCGAATTGTGGTTTCCTGCCCGACTGGCCCTCCGATTTCGCGGCGCGGCACGAAGGCAGCGTGCTTCATTCCGTGGGTTTAAACTTCGGCACGCGCCAGACCCGTGGCGACCTGACCATCACATCCCGCGGGCTGGAAGGCTCGGCGCTCTACGTGCTCTCGGCGGATCTACGGGACAAAATCACGATCGAAAAACGCGCAGTTCTTACGCTCGACCTGCGCCCCACGCTTTCAGTGGACGACATTCTGAAACGCCTGTTGGCCCAGCGGGAGCGCGAGAGCCAGAGCAACCGGCTACGCAAGGCCCTGTCGCTGGATGCCCCCTCCCGCGACCTTCTGAAGTCCGCCACCCCGAAAGACGCTACCCCGCTCCAGCTTGCTCAGACAATCAAGGTCCTTCCCCTGCCACTGATCGGTATGGACGCGCTTGATCGCGCCATCTCCACAGCCGGCGGCGTGCGTCAGGATGCCGTGGACGAGCGGTTCATGCTGAAATCCCGCCCCGGTGTTTTCGTGGCAGGCGAAATGCTGGACTGGGAGGCGCCCACGGGCGGCTATCTGCTTCAGGGGTGTTTTTCCACGACCCATGCTGCGGCAAATGGCGTCCTTGGGTGGCTAGAATCGTCCAATTCCGCTATCGCCTGACGCCATGACATCCATCGTTCTCGGACAGGGCCGCGACGGCTCCGACACCTGCATTGATCTGCCGGAACTCCTGGCCACGCGCCTGCTGGTCCAGGGCAATTCCGGCTCGGGAAAATCGCATCTCCTGCGGCGCCTGCTGGAGCAGACGGCCACCCTCGTCCAGCAGGTCATGATCGATCCGGAAGGCGATTTCGTTACCCTGGCCGACCATTACGGCCATTTGGTGATCGATGTTGAAGACCAGTCCGAAGCCAGTCTGCGCGCTGCCGGCGAACGCGTGCGCGCCCATCGCGCGTCCGTGGTGCTGAACCTTGAGCAGGTCGAAGCGGAAATGCAGCTTCGGGCAGCCGGCGCGTTCCTTAACGGCATGTTCGAGGCCCCGCGCGCGCACTGGTATCCGGTTCTCGTCGTGGTCGATGAAGCCCAGCTTTTTGCGCCTGTCGCGGGCGGCGACACGTCCGACGAAGCCCGACGCCTGTCCCTCGGGGCCATGACGAACCTCATGTGCCGTGGCCGAAAGCGTGGGCTGGCCGGTGTGATCGCAACGCAGCGTCTGGCCAAGCTGGCCAAGAACGTCGCGGCCGAGGCATCCAACTTCCTGATGGGCCGGACCTTCCTTGATATCGACATGGCGCGTGCGGCCGATCTTCTGGGCATGGAGCGCCGGGCGGCGGAGTCCTTCCGGGATCTGGCGCGCGGTCAGTTCATGGCACTCGGACCGGCCCTGAGCCGCCGTCCGAAGCTCGTGACCATCGGTCCCGTCACGACAGCCAGCCATGCCACCGGCCCGGTTCTCGTACCGCTCGAACCGGTCTCGGCCGAAGACCTGCGGGACATCATTCTCGAACCGGTTCAGGAATTCACGCCCCGTCCCCGCCGAGACTCCCGCCCGCCCCCGCCGGACCTTCTGGCACAGCTCGATGCTTATGGGGCCGAGCGCGAGGCCGAAGAACCCGCTCCCGCAGCAGCTGCAGTAGAGGCTGATCCCGATCAGCTTTGGGAACTGGTCGCCGAGGTCGTGGGCGGTGAAGGCTCGGACTACAAGCCGCTGGCCACGCTGTATCAGGACTTCCAGCTCCGGGCACGAATTCAGGGTCTGTCGCGCAATGTGCTGGAACTGGGCCCTTTTCACCGGATGCTGGCCACCATCCGCGCCGGGCTGAACCGCGAGCGTTCCGAGAGCGATGACTGGAAGCAGGCTCAAACCATCGCTGCGACCCTGCCTGAAGACGTGCAAGGCGTCTTCCTGCTCCTCGCCCGCACGGCGCTGGACGGCGAAACCTGCCCGGGCGACGAGGCTCTGGCCCGCGCCTATGGCACGCACTCGCTGGGCCGCGCCCGCCGGCAACTGAACTATCTGGAGGAGCGCGAAGTCATCGTCCTTCAGGATACGCCGTTGGGCCGTCGCGTGGCGATCGTCGGGCTGGGATGGCAGACAGCCTGACTGTCATCATTCTGTCACGCCACGTTCACAGGAGCTTCACACGCAGTTCTTTAAGGAAAGATTAGTTTTCGCCGCGTTCGATCTCTTCTCCTTCCGGAAAGACTTTCAATGCCACGCAACCTGCTGCGTTCCCGCCTGCTTCTGACCGTTTTCTGCTCGCCATTTGCGCTGGCTGCAGCTTTTTCCCCCTCTGCCGATGCAGCAACGGCAGCCGCAAAGAAAACCACAGCTGCCCGGCATGATGCCAAACACAGGGCCAAGGCTGAAGCCGTCGCCGGTGGCAGCGAACAGCTCGTCATCACTGCACGCCGCACCCGTTCCGAACAGGCTCTGGGCCGTGTGCAGCTCCAGCGGATCCTGCCGGGCGTGAACCCGGTCAAGGCGCTCGAAATCCTGCCGGGCGTCGTGTTCAACAACGCCGATCCCTGGGGCAACAACGAGCAGAACTCCTCGCTCTACGTCCACGGCTTCAACCAGAACCAGCTTGGCTACACGCTCGACGGCATTCCCCTCGGCGATCAGGCCTATGGCAACTATAACGGCCTGTCCCCGCAGCGCGCGGCCATCAGCGAGAACATCGGTTCGGCGTCGGTCTCTTCGGGTGCCGGTGCGCTTGGCACGGCGTCCACGTCCAACCTTGGTGGTACGCTCCAGTTCACGACGCAGGACCCGCTGAGAAAGCGTGGCGCGCAGATAGAACAGGTTTTCGGCAGCTGGTCCACGTTCCGGACCTTCGCCCGCCTCGATACGGGTGAGTTCGGCCACGGCAACTCGGCCTATGTCTCGTTCTCCCGTCAGGATGCCCGCGCCTGGGACTTTGCCGGTCATCAGGGTGGCTATCAGGTCAATGCGAAGTTCGTGCACAACAGCGAGCACGATCACTTCTCGACCTTCTTCGACTGGTCCCAGAAGGTCGAACCCAATGAAGACAGCGTTACGCTGCCGCAGGGTTACGGCATCTATGTCCGTCCGTTCACCTATCCGAATTTCAACTATGCCAAGGCCAACGCCAATGCGGTCGGCCTGAACTATCGCAATTACTATTCAGCGGCCCAGCGCGAGGATTTCCTCGCCTATTCCAAGTGGACGCATGATTTCAGCGAAAACCTGCACTGGGATAACAGCATCTATTATCACCATGATCTGGGTGAAGGTGTCGTGGCCGGTCCGATTTCTGCCGCCGGTCTGCCGACGCTGTTCGCTGCCTATTATCCGGGTCAGGATCTGAACACCGTCTTCGGTGGTTCGGGATACGCCACACGGACCACGGAATACTGGGACAACCGCGGTGGCCTGATGTCCACGCTGCGCTACCATCTCGGCAAGCACTCCATCGAACTGGGTGGCTGGTATGAGCGCAACAACAACACGCAGGCCCGTCGCTGGTATCCGCTGGACGCCAACAACCCGACCACACCTTACGAGCGCCAGCAGAAGGCCCTGATCGACCAGTACACCAACAATTTCTACACCAACACATTCGTCACACATCTGCAGGACAACTGGCAGATTTCGAAAAACTTCTCCCTGATGGCGGGCTTCAAGTCCGAGCTGGTCTATACGAACGGCACCCTGCCGGTCGCTGCAAAGCCGGGCTCGCTCTCCCCGTCCTATGCCGTGACGGCACCGGGTGGCGAGATCGACGCCGCCAAGCCGTTCCTGCCCGCTTTCGGCGCGGTCTGGGACATCACGAAGCATGAACAGTGGTTCGCCAACATCCAGGAAAACATGCGTTCCTTCCAGGACGCAGGTTACGGCAACGCGACCCCATGGGGCGCCACCAGCCAGGCCGCTTTCGAAGAATTCAAGAAGAACGGCAAGCCCGAAACCTCATGGACGTATGAGACCGGCCTGCGTGAGCACCGCCAGATCCATCTCGGCCCGCTGACGGCGATCGAAGGTCAGGTCGAGTACTATCACGTCCACTTCTCGAACCGTCTTCTGGCTGTTGCGACGACGCAGACGCTGTCGTCCATCATCGGCTCGGCCACCACACTTGCAAATGTGGGCTCGGTCACGACGGATGGTATGGACTTCTCCTTCACCACCCATTTCGGTCCGCATTTCTCGCTGTATAACGCGCTGTCCTACAACAAGTCCGTTTACAACGATAACTACAGCACGGGCTCCAGCATCATCCATACGGCTGGCAAGAACGTCGTCGGAATGCCGGACTGGTCGGAGAAGTTCGTCTTCACCACCAATTGGGGCAACGCCTATGGCCAGTTCATCGGTGATGTCATCGGCAAGCGCTATGCGACCTACACCAACGACATGTGGGCCGCGCCTTACGCCCAGTTCAACCTGAATGCGGGTTACACCTTCCGAAACATCCCGCATCTGGCATCCCTGAAAGTGCAGGGCAACATTACCAACCTGACAAACACCAAGGGATGGTCCACGATCAACGCGACCCAGACTTCGGGTCAGTTCTCGGCCTATCCCATCGCGCCGCGCATGTTCTTCCTGAGCATCAGCGCCGCCCTGTAAGGAGTTCCGTCATGCTGTCACGCCGCCGCGCACTGGGCCTGCTGACTGCCGGAGTTCCCGCTCTCCACCTGCGGGCGAAGGCGGCGCCGTCACTGGCGCCCAAGCCCCTCGTGTTCGCCCATCGCGGGGCCTCGGCCCTGCGTCCGGAGCACACCCTGGCCTCCTATGCCCGAGCCATGATGGATGGTGCGGATTTCATCGAGCCTGATCTTGTCATGACAAAGGACGGCCACCTGGTCGTCCGCCATGAGAGCAACATCGCCGACACAACGGACGTGGCGGACCATCCGGAATTCGCGTCCCGTCATCGGACGCTGAAGATCGACGGAAAAAATGAAACCGGCTGGTTCACCACAGACTTCACACTGGCCGAACTCAAGACCCTTCGTGCCCGCGAGCGTCTTTCCACGATCCGGGTCCACAACACCCGCTATGACGACCATTTCGAAATCCCGACCTTCGAGGAAGTCATCGAGCAGGTCGCCGCTCAGTCAGCTGCGACGGGCAAGGTCTTTGGCCTCGTGCCGGAAATCAAGCATTCCACGCATTTCAACAGCCTCGGCCTGAACCCCGAAGCCGCATTCCTGCGGACCATCGCCGCCCATGATTACACCCGGCAGGCCCCGCTGGAGCTCCAGTCTTTTGAGACCGGCAATCTGGGCCGCATCCGGGCGGACGTCCTGTCCATCAACCCGCAGGCGCGTCTGATGCTGCTTATGGGCGAGCGCAAGGACGTCCCGCCGGATCTTCTGGCAGCCGGCAAGAGCACGACATTCGGGGATCTCATGACGCCGGAAGGCCTCAAGGAAATCCGCCGCTATGCCGACGTGATTGGTCCCTCCAACACGGACCTGATCCCGCGTGACAGCAAGGGAGCCTGGCTTGAGCCTTCCACGCTCGTAACGGATGCCCATAAGGCCGGACTGCTGGTCCATTCCTATACGGCACGGCCGGAAAACCACTTCCTCCCGGCCCAGCTTCGCAGCGATGCCGGAGACGCAGCCCGCAACCCCAGAGGCATGATCGCGGAAGTCCGCCGCTATCTGGATATGGGGATCGACGGCTTCTTTACGGATGATCCCGCACTGGGACGCATTGCCGTGAAGGGCACGATCTGAAAGCTGTTGCCCCACAAAAAAAAGGAGGCCTCTCTGACCGGGAGAGCCTCCTTTTTCGTGACCTGACAGAAATCTCAGGCGATCTTGAAATGCTTGATGATCGCCTTGTTGAAAGCCGGAATATCATCCGGGCAGCGTGAGAAAACATAAGGTCCATCAACAACGACCTCATTATCCACCCAGGATGCGCCGGCATTTTCCAGATCCGTCCGGATAGCCGGCCAGGACGTAACGGTCCGACCTTTCAGTTCATTCACTTCAATCAGCGTCTGCGCGCCGTGGCAGATAGCGGCGATCGGCTTGTTCGCTTTCACGAAAGCACGGGCGAATGCCACGACATCCTTGTTCATCCGTAGCGCATCCGGAGAGGCCAGACCACCCGGAAGCAGAAGCGCGTCATAATCCTCGGCCTTTGCATCGGCAATTGCCAGATCGGCGCGGATCTTGTTGGACGGATAGATGTCCTTGTTCACGGCCTGGAATTCCCCTGCCTTAAGGGAAATGACCGTGACGGTCGCACCGGCTTTTTCCAGCGCTTCCTGCGGGCCCGTCAGTTCGATTTCTTCGAGGCCGTCAGTGGCCAGTGCAGCGACTTTTACCATGATTGCGGTCCTTTCAGAGAATGCGGGCGACGGAAAGGCCGCCGCCCGTCAAAGAGTTATGCGTTGAGATAGATGGTCTTGGTCTGGACATAGGCTTCCATACCGTGCTGTCCGTCCTCGCCGCCCAGGCCACTTTCCTTGTAGCCGTGGTGGAAGCCCTGCGGCGCCTCACCACCCGGACGGTTCACATAGACCTCACCGAATTCCAGATCGCGGGTCATACGCAGGATCCGGCTCAGATCATTGGTGAAGAGATAGGCCGACAGGCCGTAGCGGCAGTCATTGGCCCAGGCGATCGCCTGATCGAAATCCTTCACACGGATCAGCGACATGACCGGACCGAACACCTCGTTATGAACGATGTCCATGTCCTGCGTGACATCCGTCAGCAGCGTCGGGGCATAGAAATAGCCCTTGTCATACACGCCGCCCGTCAGACGCTTGCCACCAATGGCAAGACGTGCGCCCTGACGGACAGCATGCTCAACCATTTCATGCACCTTGTTGAGCTCATCCTCGCTCACCTTCGGGCCCATATCCGTGGACGGATCCGTCGGCAGGCCGACCTTCAGAGCCTCGATCTTCTCGCGGACCTTCTGGACGAACTTGTCGTAAACGGCCTCGTGGATATAGGTGCGCTCGTTGCAGGTGCAGACCTGACCGGCATTGTTGAAGCGCGCCGTGACTGCGGCATCGGCTGCACGGTCGATATCGGCATCTTCCATGACCATGAACGGTGCCTTGCCGCCCAGTTCAAGCCGGACTTCCTTCAGCGTCTCGGACGCAGCGGCCATGATCTTCTTACCGGCCGGGGTCGAGCCCGTCATCGTGATGAGCTTGATGTCCTTATGCGCGACCAGCGGCACACCGACATCCTTGCCATCACCCGTCACGACATTGATGACGCCATGCGGAATCTTGGCTTCCTCGACCAGCTTCGCCAAATGCAAGCAGGCCAGCGGCGTCAGTTCATGCGGCTTGACGACAATCGTATTACCCGCGGCCACAGCCGGGCCGATTTTGCGGGCACACAGGGCCAGCGGGAAGTTCCAGGCCGTGATCGCGCCAATAACGCCCAGCGGCACACGGTCGATCAGGATCTTTTCTTCCGGAGAGCTGCCGGGGATGATCTCACCCTGAAGCCGCAGCACGTTCTCGGCTGAGAAACGCAGCAGACCAATCGCAAAATCCACCTCGATCCGGGCTTCCTTCAGCGGCTTACCCATTTCGGACGTTATAATGGCGGCCAGCTTTTCCTTGTCGCGCTTCACTAGATCCTTGAGCGCGTGGATGTAATCGGCACGCTCGGTTGCCGTACGGCGGCTCCAGCCAATGAAAGCCGATTTTGCAGCGGAAACAGCCGCATCCACATCAGCCTGACCGCCCTTGGCGACTTCGGCGACGACGGCTTTGGTGGCCGGGTTTTCAACCTTGATCCACTCTCCGCCCTTCGGTGCGACCCAGCTTCCATTGATGAAGAGATTGTTTTTCTCAGTCATGAAGGTTCCTGCATTTTCTGTGTGGCGACCATGCGCTCCGTGATGAAACAGACGCATCAGCCAACCAGCAGTTCATTCGATGACCGTAAGGTGCAGGTATTCTTCCATAATAAAAAGTGATGATTCGTAAGCTCAGGACTCACTTTTTGTGAGTGTCCGGATGTGTTGGCGCATGGTCCAGAAATCTCCGCCCCAGATCATTCATTCCCGGCTCACGCCAGATGAAATAGACCTCGCTGCCCTTCAGATCTTCCGGGTACGCAAACACGATCCCTTCACGGCGCCGTCTTTTCACCTGCGAGAGGATACTGTGCGGAACGCAGGAAATGCCCAGTCCCGCCTGAACGCAGGCAAGGATGACGTCATAGGATTCGACCGTGTGGATAATCGCATTCGAGACGCCATGCCGCTCAAGCCAGGTCTCGAAATAGCGCCGGTAAAAGCAGTCGGTGTTGAACAGGAAAACGTGCTGCCCGTCCCGCGCGCCCTTCTGTCCTTCCGGCATGGCAAGAGCCAGTTTCTCGCGAAAGGCAAAGCGGCTTTCCATCAGGGGATGAACGATCGGCCCGTCCGTCAGCGCAAGATCAATCTCCCCATCCGCCAGCATCCGCTCCAGCGTGTAGGTCGGGCGCAGGAACATCTTCAGTTCCACGCCGGGACAGGCCGTCAGAAAATCCGGTACGATCTTCGGCAGATAGCCTTCAAGCGCCACATCCAGCGCGCCAATATTCAGGATCCCGCGGGGACTGCCCTCGGCGAACAGATCTGTCAGGGACTGCGCCCCGGAGACGACCGGCAGAGCCTGCCGGTAAAAGAGCCGCCCCTCCGGCGTGAGGATCAGACGCCCCTTTTCGCGCAGGAACAATTCCTGCCCGACCAGAAGTTCCAGTTCCTTGAGCCGTGCCGTCACATTGGACGCCACGCAGTTCAGCCGGCGGGAGGCCGCGATGACCGTCCCCTCCTCCACGACGGCACAGAACATTTCAATCTGGGCAAGACGGAGCGGATTCATGGGGAGTCCTCAGCGGGGAAAAGTCATCCGCCGGAAAAACATATCCCCAGAATCAGGGAACATCTCCGGGGAAGGGCCTGTGGATTGTTTGGGAAGAACTGGGGACCGTTCTGGCCAGGGCAGCTTTCCTGCGGAGTCGCACGATGAGTGTATCGAGTGCGGATAAAAACCGGCTCCGATCGGCTTTCCCAAAGGACGGATTATAGGTCGTGACCGTCCCCGTCTCGCGCAGATCCTGCATCAGATCGCGCATGGCCGAGACCATGCCGACAGAGCGTTCGTCGATTTCCTCGCCATTAGGGCGCAGGACGGAAGCCTGCTTCGCCAGACAGCGCACAGCGAGCGGAATGTCATTGGTGATGACGATATCCGCAGGCGTTACCTGTTCCGCAATCCAGTCATCCGCCACGTCCGGCCCTTCCGGCACCACGATGCGCTCGATCAGCGGCGATTGCGGAATGTTCATCCAGCTATTGGCGACAATGATCGTCTTAAGGCCGTAGCGTGCCCCGACCCGGTAGATCTCATCCTTGACCGGGCACGCATCGGCATCCACCAGAAGCTGGGTGGTCTCGGCCATGGATCAGTCCTCCGCCTGAAAATGCCGGATCAGCTCCTCCAGCACCACATCGGGGTGCTTCTCGCCCGAAACCCGGATCACCGGCTCGTCGTCGCCAGGAACTTCAAGTGTCGCAAGCTGGCTGGGCAGCAGGCTCGCCGGCATGAAATGCCCTTCCCGGCGCTGCAACCGGTCCGCAAGTTCCTCGGCCGACGTGTCGATATGCACGAACTCGATCGGCAGATCGTCACCGCGAAGCTGCTCACGATAGGAGCGCTTGAGCGCGGAACAGGTCAACACCGCTCCATGTCCGGCCTTCACCTGTTCGCGCAGCCAGTCATGACAGAGCGCAAGCCAGGGGGCACGATCCGCATCGGTCAGCGGCTGGCCGGTGCTCATTTTCTTGACGTTCGCCGGCGGATGCAGTGCATCGCCTTCCTGAAAATGCCAGCCGAGCCGCGTGGCCAGCCCGGTTGCAACCGTTGTCTTGCCTGTCCCCGACACGCCCATGACCACGAGAAAACGTGGTTTCAGTCCCATCTGTGTTTCGTGTTCCGTCATCTTCATGGCTCCCAGTGCTCCACGCCGTCTGGTGTCGCCACCAGAACTTCGGACGCCATGTTGAGAAACATGCCGTGTTCCACGACACCCACAATCCGGTCGATTTTCTCGGCCAGCTTCTCAGGCTCCTCGATCGGACCGAAATGGCAGTCCAGAATCATGTTGCCGGTATCGGTCACAAACAGCGATCCGGCCCGGTCCGTCCTCGGCTTCACGCCACGTGCTCCACAGGCTGCCAGACGTTCTGCCGTGCATTCCCAGCCGAAGGAAATGACTTCCACCGGCACCGGCGCCCGTTCACCCAGCAGATCCACGGGCTTGGTGCCGTCCACGATCACCACGAACCGCTTGGCCGCCTGCGCCACGATCTTCTCGCGTAGCAATGCCCCGCCCAGCCCCTTGATGAGGTTGAGCGAACCGCGCTGGACCTCGTCCGCACCATCAATGGCAATATCAATCCGGCGATGCGCCCCGAAATCGGTCAGCGGAATCCCGGCCTTGAGCGCCTTGTCCTCGCTGTCATCGGAGGTGGGGATGCCGAAGATCTCCAGACCCTCCTTAACACGCTCGCCCAGACGCTCAATCATGTAAGCCGCTGTGCTACCCGTGCCGAGACCCACGACCATGCCGCTCTTGACCATGTCCGCAGCTTCACGCGCTGCCGTGCGCTTGTGAACGTTCATATCCGTTCCGCTCATGCGCCCTCTCCCACCGCAGCGCGGTCTGCAAGAATGACGATCCGTCCTTCGCTCGTCACCCGCGCAGACGGGATGGAACTGTCGCCCTCGACCAGACGCTCCAGCATCTCGACCTTGGAGGCTCCCGTCACGAGGAACACGACTAACGCGCTGGACTGGATGGCGGGATAGGTCAGCGTGATACGTTCATAAGGTGCTGTGGACGGTGCAGCCGTTCCGACCCAGGCCGTCCGCTCCTTCAGAACCGGCTGCCCCGGAAACAGCGAGGCCGTGTGACCATCGGTGCCCAGCCCAAGCATAACCAGATCAAACAGCGGGCGCTCCGGATCGAGCGTCGTTGCGCCATAAGCCATCTGAAGGGTCTTTTCGTAGGCCTTCGCGTCCTCTTCCGCCGTACCACCAGTCGGTATGGCGTGGACATTCTGCGCCGGCACCGGAACGCGGGACAGCAGTACGGACTGACCGACCGTGTGGTTGCTGTCAGCATGACCTTCCGGCACGTGTCGCTCGTCGCCGTAGAAAATCTCGACACGCTCCCACGGGATCAGCTTTGCGCGGGACGGCGTGGCCAGGATCTCGAACAGACGCTTGGGCGTGGAACCGCCGGACAGGGCGACCCGGAACGGGCCATCCGTCTTGGCCTGGATCCCTTCGACGAGAAGATCGGCCATCCGCAGGGCAACGGCTTCTGAATCAGGGAGGGTTTCCAGCGTGGCGGCACGGATGTCGGTGGTCATGGATTGGGAACTCTCGGCAGGATGTAGCGCTCGACGGCCTTGGCCCAGCCATCGCGCTCGTTGGTGTCTGTGAGAACCTGCGCGGCGGCTTTCACATCGTCTTCGGCCTGTCCCATCGCAATGCCCAGTCCCGCGACCGAAAACATCGGCAGGTCGTTATGGGCATCGCCAAGACAGGCAACCTCATGTGGCGCAATGCCATGGGCAAGCGCCAGTTCGCGAATAGCCTCGCCCTTGTTGGCCAGGGCCGGTGTCACGTCGAGAAGAATATCGGAAGAGCGCCGCACGCTCGCATCGCCCTGAAGCATGGCACCAAGCTCGGTCTCGACGTCCTGAAGCAGGCTGGTATCGCTGCTCACGCCCATCACCTTGCCGATCCCTTCGAACTCCTTGCGAAGATCGGGAACCTGATGCGGCGTCAGGCCGGTAATGCCCTGTTCGTGCTGCACGAAGGGCGTATAGGCGTCCTTCACCATCCAGTAGGACTGGCGCAGGAACCAGGTCTCGATCCCGTGCAGGTGCAGCATGTCATGCACGATCGACAGCACATCCGGGGACAGAACACGGCTGACGGAGGTGGTGCCGTCGGGTTTGAAAATGATGCCACCATTGAAGCCGGCATTCTGCCCGGTCAGGCCGAGCTGCCCGATATAGGGAATCATGGCAGCGGGTGGCCGTGCGCTGGCCAGGCAAAGGGGAATCCCGCGCTCCTGAAGCACTTTGACCATGGCCACCGTCGAAGGTGCGATGGTCTTGTCTGGCGTCAGGAGAGTTCCATCCATGTCGGACACGACCATCTTGATGGTCTGTGGCAGTGGCGGGAGAGCCGCATGGATGGCGTCGAGGTCAACGGACATAGGAGCCCCTGTAAAAACCCCCGTCAGAGTCTTTGCGGGGGCTGGCTGGTCATCAATGGCAAAACCATACCCTGCCAGCCAGTCATTGCCCATGAGGGGCGCAGGCTTATTTCTTCTCGACGTGTCCGCCGAAACCGAAACGCTGTGCCGAGAGAATTTTCTCGGCAAAATTATTACCCGACCGCGAACGGAAGCGTGTGAACAGCGCAGCCGTCATGACCGGGGCCGGCACGTCTTCCTCGATAGCGGCTTCGATCGTCCAGCGACCTTCACCGGAATCCGCGACTTCACCGGAGAACTCGTTGAGCGTCTCCGAACGGGTCAGGGCCTCGGCCGTCAGGTCGAGCAGCCAGGACGACACGACACTGCCGCGACGCCAGACTTCCGCAATGTCGCCCATGTTGAGCTCGAACCGGTCCTTTTCCGCAAGGATCGGAGAGTTCTTGCTCTTCATGATGTCGAAGCCTTCGGCGAAGGCCTGCATCATACCGTATTCGATGCCGTTATGGACCATCTTCACAAAATGGCCCGAACCGGCGGGACCACAATGCAGATAGCCCTGCTCGGCCCGCGGATCATGGCCCGCCTCATCACGGCCAGGCGTACGCGTCACATCCCCGATGCCCGGCGCCAGCGCGCTGAGGATCGGATCGATGTATTCGGCGGTCTCTTTCGTGCCGCCGAACATCATGCAGTAGCCGCGTTCCAGACCCCAGACACCGCCTGAAGTCCCGACATCGACATAGGAAATACCCTTTTCAGCCAGTTCGGCCGAACGGCGGACATCGTCCTTGTAGTAGGTGTTGCCGCCATCGATGATGATGTCGCCACGACCCAGAAGGCCACCGAGCTGCTGGACGCAGTCCTCGGTGATGGCGCCGGCCGGCAGCATGACCCACACCACACGGTGCTCGTCGCCTTCAAGGAGCTTCGCCATGTCGGCCAGCGTGTCGGCAGGCGTTGCACGCCCGGCTTCACACCGTCCGACGACCGAGGTGGTCACTTCCGGCGTGCGGTCATGCACGACGACATCATGTCCATGCCGGGTCAGACGGACGGCAATATTGCCGCCCATCCGTCCCAGTCCGATGATTCCGATCCGCATGACTTATGCTCCTGCCAGTGCTTTGTGGATCGCCGTTTCCAGAGCCTTCAGCCCGTCCTCCAGCGGTCCATCGATATGAACGCGGAGGGCACGACGACCACGGGCCGCGAGCACCTCGAAATCGCCTCGCGCCTGTGCCGCTTTCACGACACTGAAGCTGAAGCCATGGCCCGGAACCGGCACATCTGCCGCATCCGTCGCCGTGACCTGCAGGAACACGCCACTATCGGGTCCGCCCTTGTAGGCCTGGCCCGTCGAGTGCAGGAACCGGGGTCCGAATTCGGCAGCTGTCGCCACCTTCAGCGCGTCCCGAAGCTCCATGCGAACGGACTGTGCCCAGTCCCGTGTCTGCTGGTCGCGCCTGATATAGGCGAGCAACCCGACATAGTCACCAGCCTTCACGCGATCGAACAGCGCCTTGAGGATGGAAACCGCATCGCTCTTGTTTGCAAAGGCTTCCGTGTTCTTTTCATCCGCATAGAAGGACAGCGGACCGTCCTTGGCGAATGGTGTTTCCGGCGGCAGCGAACCTGTTTCAGCATAAGCCGAGGTCAGCTTGCGCGTTTCGAGCTTGCTGAATTCCACATCCGGCTGATCGAACGGGTCGATCCCCAGAACGGCGCCTGCCACAGCTGTGGCAAACTCGAACAGGAAGAAGGCCTGCCCGATCTGGGCCTTGTCGGCCAGACGGATGGTGACCACCGGCGCACCGGCGGCACGCAGGGCGCCAAGGCGGCTGTCGGGCACATCATCACCCAGCAGCAGGTCCACGAAGACACGGTCAGTGCCATACATCTCCGGCGTGCCGAGTTCTTCCTCATCAATGGGGATGAGGCCCAGACCTTTTTTGCCCGTGCTCTCGGCGATCAGCTGTTCCAGCCAAGCCCCAAGTGAGGCAATGCCTTCGGACGCCAGGATCGTGACCTTGTCACGATTAAAGCAGTGCGCGGCATGTCCCAGGATCAGACCCAGAACCGCACCCGGATTGGCGGAAGGCGGTGCGCTTCCGTCACAGGACTCCACCATCAGGCGCGTGACCGTCAGCAGCTTGCGGACATCGATGCCGCTCGCAGCTGCCGGGACCAGACCGAAGTTGGACAGAACCGAATAGCGGCCGCCGATTTTCGGATCGCCGTAGAAAATGCGCCAGAAGCCGTTTTCCTCGGCGACCTTCTGCATGTGCGAGCCCGGATCGGTGATGGCGATGAAGCTGTCACCCGGCTTCTTGCCCAGAGCCTGCCCCGCGACCTGCCAGAAATGGGCGAACAGGATGTTCGGCTCCAGCGTGCCGCCGGACTTGCTGGCCACGATGAACAGCGTGTTCTTCGGATCAATGGCTTTTTCGAATGCCGTAACCTGCTGCGGGTCCGTGCTGTCGAGCACATGCAGCTTCGGCCAGCCTTCGCGCTTTCCGAACGTCTCAGCCAGCACCTCGGGACCAAGACTCGAACCACCCATGCCCAGAAGCAGGATGTCCTTGAAGCCGCGACTGCGGACATCGCGGGCCAGAACTTCCAGCTCCTCGATATGCCACAGACGATCCTGCACGACCGTCAGCCAGTTCAGCCACCCGGCTTCCGGACCGTTCGTCCAGACGGACGGGTCCTTCTTCCAGATGCGACGCAGACCGCCACTATGGCTCCAGTCCTTTTCGGCCGCTGCGACGTCATCGCGCAGATCGGGCGGAAGGTCGGCGCTGACCCGCAGGAGACGATCACCCAGCACGGCCTCGCGCTTGGTGGCAACGGCCGTCAGCAGCGTATCGAACGAAACGCTGAATGCCGCACAACCATCCTTGACCAGCTTGGCCGTGATCCCGTCCAGACCCAGTCCAAGACGCTCGGCTTCAGCCATCACATGCCGCGCCTGATCGACGTTCTCCGTCAGGCTTGCACGGGACTTGCCGTGATCGCGATAGGCGTCGAACGTTGCTGGCGGAATGGTGTTGACCGTCTCGGGACCGATCAGCTCCTCGACATACAGGACGTCGGAATAGGCCTTGTCCTTGGTGCCGGTGCTGGCCCACAGCAGGCGCTGCGGATTGGCGTTCTTCTCGGCCAATGCCTTCCAGCGCGGGCTGTTGCGGATTTCCAGATAGTACTGATACGCCATCTTCGCATTGGCGATCGCAACCTTGCCGCGAATGGCCTTCAGGGCTTCGGCTTCCGGATCACCCGCTGCAACGCGACGGTCAATTTCCGCGTCGATCTTGCCGTCGATACGGCTGACAAAGAACGAGGCCACGCTGGAGATGCGCGAGACGTCCTCGCCACGGGCCACACGGGCTTCAAGGCCGGAAATATAGGCTTCCAGAACCGCCTTGTAGGCCTCAAGCGAGAACAGCAGCGTCACGTTGACATTGATGCCGTCCGCAATGGCCTCGCGGATGGCACCCGTGCCTTCTGCCGTGCCCGGGATCTTGATCATCAGGTTCTGGCGCCCGACCGCTTTCCACAGACGGCGCGCTTCGGTGATGGTGCCGTGAGCGTCGAAAGCCAGATAGGGCGAGACTTCAAGGCTGACATAGCCGTCCATCCCCTTGGTCTTTTCGAACACCGGATCGAGCACCGCGCAGGCTGCACGGATGTCGTCAATCGCCAGATGTTCGTACAGTTCGCCCGGAGAGAGCCCCTCACCTTCGAGCAGCTTGCGGATCTGCGGATCGTATTCCGTGCCGTGACCGATGGCCTTTTCGAAGATGGCCGGGTTGGACGTCACGCCACGCAGGCCGTCCTCGTCCACCAGCTTACGGAGGCTGCCATTCTCCGTGAAGCTGCGCTGGATGAAGTCCAGCCAGGGAGACTGCCCGTATTTCTCAAGGTCGCGCAGCACGCTGCCGACTTCGTTCAGACCGGTATTGGAGATTGTGTCTGCCACAGGATCTCTCCCTTACTTGCCGCGCAGAGCCTGACGCTTTGCCGCGTCATAGACTGCCTCAGGCGTGAAACCGAATTTCGTAAGAAGTGCAGAGGCCGGAGCCGACGCACCGAACGTGTTCATGGCGATGATCGCGCCACCGAGACCGACATAACGATCCCAGCCGAAGGCCGCGGCCTGCTCGACCGCCACGCGACCGATCACATCCGGCGGCAGCACGGAATCGCGGTATTCCTGGCTCTGCTCTTCGAACAGGTCAAAGCTCGGCAGGGACACGACGCGGGCCCTGACGCCCTCTTCCGTGAGCTTCTCGTAAGCCGCAACCACGAGACCGACTTCCGAACCCGAAGCAATCAGGATCACATCCGGCTTGCCGTCACAGCTCGCCAGCACATAGCCACCCTTCGCCAGACCGGCGGCGGACGCATATTTCGTGCGGTCGATCGTCGGCAGGTTCTGACGGCTCAGGGCCAGCACGGCCGGCTTGTGCGTCATCGGGATCAGGGTGCGCCAGGCTTCGGCCACTTCATTGGCGTCGGACGGACGGATCGTCATGATGCCCGGCGTCGCGCGCAGCTGGGCAAGCTGCTCGATCGGCTGATGCGTCGGTCCGTCTTCACCCACACCGATGGAGTCATGCGTGAAGATGTACAGAACCGGCAGTTCCATGATGGCCGACAGACGGATCGGGGCCTTCATGTAATCGGAGAAGATCAGGAAGCCCGAGCCATAAGCGCGGATACCCGACAGCGCGATGCCGTTGCAGATGGAGCCCATCGCATGTTCGCGCACACCGAAATGGATGTTGCGGCCGCCATAGTTGCCATTCCATTTTTCCGGCTGGAAGGAGCCGCCACCCTTGATGTCCGTCTTGGTGGACGGCGTCAGGTCAGCAGAACCACCGATCATCCAGGGCAGGTTCTTCGCAACCGCGTTCAGCACCTGACCCGAGCTTGCACGTGAGGCAATGCCCTTCGCATCCGCATCGAAGGTCGGGATGTCCTTGTCCCAGCCTTCCGGCAGACGATGCTCGATGATGCAGTCGATTTCAGCCGCAAGCTCCGGATGCGCCTCGCGATAGGACGAGAACAGCTCGCGCCATTCCGCATGGGCTTCCGCACCACGCTTGCCGAGGCCCTCGGCGAAGTGCTCCTTCACGCCGTCCGGCACATAGAAGTCCGGAGCATCTTCCGGCCAGCCATAGGCCTTCTTCGCGCCCTTGAGCTCTTCCGCACCCAGCGGCTCGCCATGCGCAGACGCCGTACCGGCCTTCTTGGGCGCACCATAGCCGATGACCGTCTTGAGAACGATCATGCTCGGACGGTCCGTCACCGCGCGGGCGGCCTTCAGCGCAGCGATGATGGCATCGACGTCATTGCCGTCCGTCAGGGTCTGCACATGCCAGCCATAGGCCTCGAAGCGCTTGCCGACATTTTCCGTGAAGGCCAGATCCGTCGAACCTTCGATGGAAATCTGATTGGAATCATAGATCCAGGTCAGGTTGCCCAGTGCCAGATGCCCGGCCGTGGAAGCGGCTTCGGAGGCCACGCCTTCCATCATGTCGCCGTCACCACAGAACACCGTCACATGGTAGTCGAACAGCTTGAAGCCGGGACGGTCATACCGTGCGGACATCCATTTCTGCGCGATGGCCATACCAACGGAATTGCCGCAGCCCTGCCCGAGCGGACCGGTCGTGGTCTCGACTCCAGCGGTAAAGCGGTATTCCGGATGTCCCGGCGTCTTGGAGTTCAGCTGGCGGAACTGGGAGAGGTCTTCCACCGTCAGGGAGGGGGCGTCGACAACCTTGCCGTCCTGGATGTCCTTCACGCCCGTCAGGAACAGGGTGGAGTACAGCAGCATGGAGGCATGACCGACCGAGAGGACGAAACGGTCACGCGCCGGCCAGCACGGATCGGCCGGATCATATTTCAGGTCATGCTGCCACACCGCATACATTGCCGGTGCAAGCGCCATGGCTGTGCCGGGATGGCCGGAATTGGCACGTTCGACACCTTCCATCGAAAGGGTACGGATCGTATTGATGGCGAGTTGGGGAAGCGTACTCATCGGAATGGGGTCTCCGGCTTGTGACTGACGGGAAGAAACGCAACGATATCTCCCGTACATTCTGCTGCCACGGCATGACGCGAAGTCGCGCCGGACGCAATGGCTGATTGGTAAACCATATTGTGAAACACGCTCTTGTGCTTGATGACAACCTGCCACATTTCGACGGGCGTCATTACCGAAACCCAGAGGCCTGGCGTCCCGACGAGACACGCATGGCCCGCAAGACATCCCAGCGGATCGGAAACATCTTCAGATGGCAGATGGGGCTGCGTCCCCGCTGGCCGGATGCCCTGCCACCCCAGAAAGCCTACCCGCAGGTTACGCCCGCTCCGGGGGAATGCTGCGTTACGTTCATCGGTCATGCGACCGTTCTGCTCCAGTTTGGCCGCACAGGACGCGCGCCCCTGCGGATCATCACTGACCCGGTCTTCTCCGAACGCTGCTCCCCCTTCCGCAGTTTCGGTCCCCGTCGCGCCCGTCCGCCCGGCATCACCTTCGATGCCCTACCCCGCATCGACATCATCCTCGTCTCGCACTGCCATTACGATCACATGGACCTGCCGAGCCTGCGCGCCCTGGCCGAACGGGACGACCCGCTCTGTCTGTCCCTGCCCGGCAACCGCCGCCATCTGGAAAAGGCCGGTCTGCCGCGCATTGCCGAGCTGGACTGGTGGGAAAGCACGAGCGATGACGGCGCCCGCATCACGGCCACCCCGGCCCTGCATGGCAGCGCCCGCACGCCGTTTGATGCCAACCGTGCGCTCTGGGGCGGCTTTACGATCGAGGCGGATGGCCACACGGTGTTTTTCGCGGGCGATACGGCCTGGGGCAAACATTTTGACGCGATCCACCGCCGCTGGCCACATATCGATCTCGCCATCCTGCCCATCGGGGCCTATGACCCGCGCGACCTGATGCGGCGCGTCCACATGTCACCTGAAGAAGCCCTCATGGCTTTCGATACACTCAGGGCAAAACAGGGGCTGCCCATCCATTTCGGGACCTTCCAGCTGACCGACGAGGCCATTCTGGAGCCCCCAACCCGTCTGGAATTCGCCAGCCGTGGAGCCGGACGTCCTTTCCGGGCACTGGAGAACGGTGAAAGCCTCACCCTTCCGCCCGCTGACACAAAAAGCTAACCTCTCCTCCGACAACACCCCGCAAGGGGACACCGCCATGTGGAAACCGTCATGAACGCCCAGAACGTCACTTTCACGTCAGACCAGATCACCGCCCTGTTCATCGACGCGGCCCGTGAAGGCGATACCGACCTCCTGACCCAGTTTCTGGACGCCGGCATGGCCATCGATACGCCCGACAGCCGCGGCTACACCGCGCTGATCGTCGCCACCTATAACGGCCATGCGGACGCCACGCGCCTGCTGCTGGACCGTGGCGCCGATACGGAAGCCACCGATCTCAAGGGCGCTACGGCTCTGTCCGGCGTGGCTTTCAAGGGCCTGACCGACATCGCAACACTTCTGCTCGATCACGGCGCACATGTGGATCACGCCAATCATGCCGGCCGCACGCCGCTGATGTTTTCCATCATGTTCAACCGTGAAGACATGGCCAGAAAGCTTCTGGCGGCTGGTGCAAACCCGGATCTGAAGGACGCGGACGGTGTCTCTGCCCGCGACCTCGCCGAACGCCAGCTCATGACCGGCCTGTTCACCGGAACGCCCGCATGAGCCGTTTCTGGAACCGCCGTGTCCGCGACCTGCACCCGTATGTCCCGGGCGAGCAGCCCAAAGTCGCGGACCTGCTGAAGCTCAACACGAACGAGTCCCCCTACGGCCCGAGCCCGAAAGTGCTCGATGCCATCCGCAACGCCGCATCCGACGATCTGCGCCTGTATCCGGACCCGACGGCGGTAGTTCTACGCGACACCATCGCCACGCGCTTTGGCACAACGTCGGACCGCGTTTTCGTCGGCAACGGCTCGGACGAAGTGCTGGCCCATGCCTTCCGCGCCCTGTTCCACGATGACGCGCCGGTCCTGTTCTCGGATGTGACCTACGGCTTCTATCCGGTCTATTGCGGCCTGTTCGAACAGCCGTTCCGTCATATCCCGCTCAATGACGATTTTGCGATCGACATCGACGCCTATACCGGCGACTGCGGCGGCATCATCGTCGCCAACCCCAACGCAAACACGGGCATTGCCCTGCCGCTGGAGCAGATCGAGACGCTCCTGAAGCGTCATCCGGACCGCACCGTCATCATCGATGAGGCCTATGTCGATTTCGGGGCGCAGTCCGCCATTGAACTGACACACCGGTATGACAATCTTCTGGTGGTGCAGACGCTGTCCAAGTCCTATGCCCTGGCAGGGCTGCGTGTGGGTTTTGCGATCGGCTCCTCGGAACTGATCGAAGGTCTCATCCGGGTCAAGGACAGCTTCAATTCCTATCCCCTCTCCCGCCCGGCACAGGCCGGGGCCATCGCCGCGATCCAGGATACCGACTGGCTTGCGGATATCACGGCGCGCGTTATCGCCAGCCGTGACAGGCTGGTCCCGGAGCTTGAAAATCTTGGCTTCCAAGTCCTGCCATCCTGTGCCAACTTTGTTCTCGTGCACCACACGGAGCACAGGGCCGGAGACATCGCCGCCGCACTGCGCGAGCGGGCGATCCTGGTCCGGCATCTCTCAACCCCGCGCATCCAGGACTGGCTGCGCATCTCGATCGGAACGGACGAGGCCTGCATACGCCTGACAGACGCTTTGCGGGACATCCTCTCTCCCCGATCCTGAATTAACCGGACGGTAATACTCCGTCCCCCATAATCATGAGCCAGACAGGGCCAGCCGGGCATGCTTTCGTATGCTCCATCCCGCAATCCCTCGGATGAGCGGGAGGCCTGTGAATGTTTCATGCGGAAAGACAGAACACATGCGTGCATTCCAGGGACAGATGTCCGACAATCAGCCTATTCGCCGCAATCAGGCCGAAAAGGAAAAACAGCTCCGGGACCTCAAGGAGACGATCGCGTCCATGAAGTCCCACACCTCTCCGACACTGAAGGAGAGCATCCAGCGCCGCATCCGCGAACTGGAGGTCGAACTGCGCACCATCGCGCGCGAAAAGGCTGCCAAGGCCGCCAACCCAGACGTCCAGTCCGACCGCCAGCGCCGCCCGCAGCGTCGCAACACGATCCGCTCCATGTAATGGCAGCTGAAACGGCCGGTGTAGAGTTTTCCTCTGCACCGGCCGTTTTGCATCAGGCGTCCTGCTCGACCGTTTCCCGCGATGCCGCATCCCACGCCGTCGGCCCCATCAGCCGCAGCCGTGCCGGATGAAGACCGTCAGTCTCGGTCAGCACATAATACGCCGTATATTCGCCGGTCGGCCTGCCCGGCCTGTCCTTCAACAGCCTGAAAACATTCCGGTCCGCCGTCATCTGCGTCCCGTCTCCAGCCAGAGGCTGGTTCCACATCTCCAGAGCTTCCGGCACCCGCGTCCGGTCGATCATCAGACAGTTCGGATCGACAAATCCGCCATAGCTTTCCCGGAAAATCCCGCCCCCGATCCCGACAGACTCCCACTGATCCTCGCAGATCGGCATCAGTGTTCGCGGATGTACGAACCAGCGCCCGGCCCAGGCCCAGTCCTGCCCCTCGATCGCCGTCAGCAGGGAAGACAGGTGATCCGGCGCCCACCAGTTGTCGTCATCAAGATAAGCAATCCGCGGTGCATTCGAGAGCTGACTGAGCACGCTGCGCAACACGCCCCCATCTTTTGCACGACCAAACCCCCCATGCCTCTGGGACGTGGAATAGCCGGGCCACAGCACTTCTACGACCCAGCCGACCGGCCGTCCTTCGACAGCGCGCTGCATCAGGTCGTCAGCACCCTCTCCCGGAGCGCAATCCAGACCGATCATGATCTGGACCCGCAATCCGCCCTGCTGCGCAAAGATGGACTGAAGTGCCCGGACGATACTCGGTCGCAGCAGGCTCGGCATGACGACCGCAACATCGAATGCTTGCTGGTCTGGTTCGCCGGCATCGGCGAAAATGTGAAGTCCGGGTTCCATGCCGGCGACGATACTGCGCGTCCGCAGACCTGTCACGTCACAGCCTGAGCCCGCGCTGCTCTCTTGCACTTCGCCGCCACAGGGCACACCATGACGGACATAATGATCACTGCGAAAGAGTCCAACGTGTCCGCTCCTTCCACCTTTTCGCACGAACAGCTGCTTGATCGCCTGGGCGAGGTTGCTGTCCGCGTTGGCCTGAACATCGCGCCGGGCCAGCAGCTTCTCATCACAGCACCCCTGGCCGCCGTCCCGCTGGTCCGCCGCGTGACGGAACACGCCTACAAGGCTGGCGCCTCCCTGGTGACGACGCTGTATGCGGATGACGAGACCACGCTGGCCCGCTTCATCCACGCCCCGGACGAGGCCTTCGACGTCGCCCCTACATGGCTGGCTGACGGCATGGCACGCGCTTTCCGTGAAGGCGCAGCCCGCATGGCCATCACGGGCGCCAATCCGACCCTTCTGAAAGGTCAGGATCCCGAGCGCATTTCCCGGGCCAACCGCGCCAATTCCAAGGCCAACCGCCCGGCAATGGAAATCATCACGCAGTTCGCCGTGAACTGGAACATTATCGCCTGCGCCACCCCGGTCTGGGCTGCACAGGTCTTCCCGGAACTTCCCGCCGACGAAGCTCTCGCCGCCCTGTGGGACGGAATCTTCAAGGCGTCCCGCGTCGATGTGGCCGACCCGGTCGCCGAGTGGAAAGCCCATAACGCACGCCTGCACGCCCGGGCGAAATACATGAATGACAGCCGCTTCGAGGCCCTGCATTTCAGCGGCCCCGGCACCGATCTGACGGTCGGCCTTGCGGATGGCCATCTCTGGGCAGGCGGCTCGGAAAAATCGGGCAACGGTATTGTCTGCAACCCGAATATCCCGACGGAAGAAATCTTCACGACCCCCCATCGCGGCAAGGTCGATGGCCGGGTCAGCAGCACCAAGCCGCTTTTCCATCAGGGCACGCTGATCGACAACATCTCGGTCCGCTTTGAAAACGGAAAGATTGTCGAAGCATCCGCAAGCCATGGCGAAGACGTGCTCAAGCGCATCCTCAGCACCGATGAAGGCGCCGCCCGGATCGGTGAAGTAGCGCTCGTCCCGCATTCCTCGCCCATCTCGGCCAGCAAGATCCTGTATCGCAACACGCTGTTCGACGAAAATGCATCCAGCCATATCGCTCTCGGTCAGGCCTATACGAAGTGCATGGTCGATATCGAAGGCCTGACACCGGAAGAACTGCTGGAGCGAGGCGTCAACGACTCTCTCATCCACATTGACTGGATGATCGGTTCGGACAAGATCGACCTTGATGGTCTCAAGAATGGCAACCGCGTGCCGCTGATGCGCGCTGGCGAATGGGTGCAGACATGACATTTCCCCGCATGACAGGGCTCTCGGCCTTTCTCGTTTCCGCTGCAATGCTGCCACTGGTGGTACAGGCGCAGACCTACCCGCCACCCGCCTATCAGGGCGGCGTCCCGAGCCAGAGCCAGACCCAGATCGACGGAAGTGCCCCCGTTCAGGGTGCTCAGGCCCAGCAGGCCCCGCAGGTCTCACCACAGGTCCGCGCCGATACGGAACGGGCCATGCACTACCCGCTGCCGCCCGACTTCATGACCCGGGCCGCAGCGACGATCGCCGAACTCCAGGCCCGGAATATCCAGCCCCCCAACTCCCACGGCACGAGCCTTGGGGACACGATCCGGCAGATCAGTCAGGTTCCGGGTCTGGCACCCGTCCTGCAAAGCCATGGCTTCACACCTGAGACCTTCGTCATGGGCATGACGGCCTTTGGCATGACGCTCGCCGCCAGCAACGGTCAGCTCCCGACGGGAATGCCAAGCCCCAACCCGTCCAATGTCGCCCTGTTCAAGGCGCAGCCCGGACAGGTCACGGCCCTGATGCAGGCCATGGGCAACCCGCCGCACTGAAAACGGCACAGAGGCCGCGCCTTCCGCGGAATGGCCCGGCCTCTTTCACCCGCGAACCAAAGATCAGAATGTCCATCAAACTCGACCCCGCGATCCTGCCTGCCCTGGATATTCTCGGCATGGCACAGTCAGGCGCTCTACTGCGCGCCGAACGCGAAACGCCACCAAATGGCATCCCGGCTTTCGTGACCCGTGCTGGCTGGGATGAACTGACGGCGACACATGCCGATCAGCACGATGCCTCCCATGCAGTGCTTCTTCCGGCACTTGAAAAAGCCGTTGCACGCATCCTGTCACACGCCGCAGAAGCCGCTTCGCGCAATGGCGAAATGACACCGGTCCTCACAATACCGAGTGATCTCTTTCCCAGCGATCCGGACCTCGTTCTGGCTTTCGTCCGCGACAATACGCATCCTGTCGCCTGCGCCCTGATCGGCACGGCAGCCCAGATCGAAGCAGCCTTACGCGGGCACGGATCTCCTCAAGACCGACCGAACTGACGGACCGCGAGCTCGTCCAGAACATTCTGTTCTTTCCTGAGACCGGCCTGTCGTTCCTCTTCTTTCTGCTCGTCCCGCAGCGTCTTGACGGCCTCCATAGCTGCTCTGGCCGCAATCAGCGCCGAGCGCACGGTCTCGCGGTCTAGCGCGGCCTCACGACAGCGCGCCTGAGCGTCCGCCACCGCCTTTCGCCCCAGTGGAAGCCAGCGGCTGAATGCCTCAACAGCACCATCCCCCGCCGTGGGGCTGGAGGCGATCCGCTGCTCGTTCAGAATTTCTTCCTGAACCGCAGCCAGTTTCTCCTCCGCAGCTGCCTCACGCGCCACTGCATCGGCAAAATTTCGTTCCACAACGTCAAGTTCCTGCTCCCGCAGGGTGATCAGTGTATCGAGAGGCGAGCGTTCCATCGTGAGATATCCTTCATGCTGCATTCAAGGGAGCGTTCTGCGGAACAACCTGCATGATCTGCGCCAGTTGTTCGAAGGCCTCCGCACGCGTGGAGCGTTCATCCCGATCCTGAGACAGAAACGCGTTCAGCCGTGGCATAAGTGCGATGGCTTCATCCACTTCCTGATCCGTGCCGGCCTTATAGGCACCAAGCCGGATCATGTCCGCCATGCGCTGATACGTCGCCATGGCGGCACGCGCCCGTCGCGTGAGGGCATTTTCTTCCGCCGAATTGCACCGTGGGACGGCACGCGAGAGGGAGCGTAGGATATCAATGGCAGGATAACGCCCCTGTTCCCCGATTTTGCGGTCGAGAATGATGTGACCGTCCAGAATGCCTCGCACAGCATCGGCGACAGGCTCGTTCTGATCGTCGCCTTCCACAAGAACCGTGAACAGCGCCGTAATCATCCCCTGATCGGGATATCCTGGCCCAGCTCTTTCCAGAAGTCGTGGAAGCTCGGCAAAGACTGACGGCGGATAGCCACGGGTCGCTGGCGGTTCTCCGGCAGACAGACCGATCTCACGCAGCGCCATGCAAAAGCGGGTCACGCTGTCCATCAGTAGCAGGACGGATTTGCCCCTGTCCCGAAAATATTCCGCGATCGCCATGGCGGACAATGCGGCTTCGCGACGCATCAGCGGCGGGGAGTCAGAAGTGGCGATCACCAGCACACTGCGGGCCAGCCCGTCCGGACCGAGATCGTCCTCGATGAACTCACGGACCTCACGTCCCCGCTCGCCAACCAGCGAAATCACCGCAACGTCACATTCCGCGCCTTTCGCCAGCATGGACAGCAAAGTCGATTTCCCGACGCCCGATCCGGCAAAAAGCCCGAGCCTCTGGCCACGACGGCAGGTCGTGAATGTATCCAGGGCACGCACCCCAAGATCGATACGCTCACCAAGACGGGCACGGCTGGCCGCATTCGGTGGAGGAGACTGGATCGGCTGCCGTTTGAATGACGGCAGCAGCGGCCCCTTCCCGTCAATCGGCTGTCCCAGCGGATCAACAACCCGTCCCAGCCAGCCATCACTCACATTCAGACCACCATCACGACGATTCAGCGGCACCTTCGCCTCACATCCCGGACCAATCCCTTCCAGAGAGCCAAAAGACATGAGGCGTGCCACGTCCCCCTGAAACCCTACAACCTCGGATTGTACGGACCGGCCATTCCGTGACTTTATAGCGACTCGGTCCCCAATCGTAACGAATCCCTCGAGTCCGATAACAGTCACGCACAGACCCACAACGTCTTTCACACTTCCCGTCACCCAGGTGCAGGTCATATCGGAAAGCGCTGCAAGAAGCCTGTTATAGTTGCTCATAGTGCCAGTTTCTCGCCGTATTCTGCGGTTTGATCCCATCCTCAGAACCTACAACCTTCTCGTTAAAACATCCCTAATGTTCCCCCATGACGAGAAAAATAATGACAAATTTACGATTTTTGATCCATGTCTATCGACAGATACAACCTTGGGTAGTAACCATTGGTTCACCAAGCCGGGAGTTGAGAACATGCGTATTCTTCTTGTCGATAGCGATCAGTCCGCCGCCGCCAGCCTGTCCCAGATCCTGCGGACCGCCTCCTTTACCGTGGACCACACACCGTCTGGCGAAGAGGCCATCGAGATGCTCCGTCATTATGATTATGACGTGGTTGTGCTTGAACTGATGCTGAACGACCTTGAAGGGTATGAAGTCATCCGGCGCGTCCGGACGGCCCGCATCACGACCCCTATTCTCGTCCTGTCTGCCCTGCTGCGCCCCCAGGCCAAGATCCGGGCATTCTCGATGGGTGCAGACGACTATATGACCAGGCCCTATGACGCCGGCGAGCTGATCGCCCGTCTTCAGGCCGTCATGCGCCGCTCCCGCGGCTTTGCCGAACCGAAACTGCGCGTCGGAAATCTGGAACTGGATCTGAACGGCAAGAACGTCACCGTCGATGGGGCGCCGCTGCATCTGACGGGCAAGGAATATGCCATCCTTGAGCTTCTGGTCATCCGCAAAGGCTCGGTGCTGACCAAGGACGCATTCCTCAACCACCTTTATGGTGGCATCGATGAGCCGGAAATGAAGATCATTGACGTCTTCATCTGCAAGCTGCGTCGCAAGCTCCAGAATGTCGGTGCAGGCAACCTGATCGCCACGGTCTGGGGCCGCGGCTACATCCTGCGTGAAGACGACAGCCCGACCTCGGCACCTCTTCCGGAGACCGCCCCCCGGCATAATTCTCCGGTCATCGCTGCGACTGCCTGATTTCTCTGAAATCAGGCAAGTCCCTGCTTATGCCGGGCGCTCGCCTTTTCTGTCGTCAGACAGATTCAGACGTGAGCGATCGCGCGAATGACGTCACAGACATGATCTACGACCTCATTCACCAGAGCCTCATCCTCTGCTTCTGCCATCACACGGATCAGAGGCTCCGTACCGCTGGCACGGAGGACAAGGCGGCCGCTTCCGGCCAGACGTTCATCCGCCCAAGCCTTGGCTGCGGCAAGGTCAGGACTTCCCATCGGGCTGGTGCCTGAATAGCGGACATTTTTCAGAAGCTGCGGATAAGGCGTAAAGAAACGGCAGATTTCGCTGGCCGGCCTTTTGGTCTCAACAGACACGGCCAGAACCTGCAGAGCAGCAATCAGACCATCGCCCGTGGTGGCATAGTCTGACAGAACCATATGTCCGGACTGCTCGCCTCCAAGATTGGCACCGATTTCCCGCATCCGCTCGACAACATAACGGTCACCGACTGCCGTGCGCTGAAGTTCAAGCCCGTTCTCGGCCAGAGCCTTTTCCAGTCCCATATTGGACATGACCGTCGTCACCACCGTGTTGCCACGCAGCCGGTCATGCTGCTTCCAGAAAGCCGCGATCAGGCCAATAATCTGGTCCCCATCGACAAGATTGCCATTCTCATCCGCAATCAGGACACGGTCCGCGTCACCATCCAGCGCAATGCCAAAATCGGCCCCGTGTTCCCTGACGGCTGCACACAGAGTTTCAGGATGCGTCGATCCCACGCCATCATTGATGTTCAGACCATCAGGCGAACAGCCGATCTTGATGACTTCCGCCCCCAGTTCCCACAAGGCCGTGGGTGCCACGCGATAGGCCGATCCATTGGCGCAGTCGATGACGATTTTCAGGCCATCCAGACGCAGGCCACGCGGAAAAGACGCTTTTGCATTCTCGATATACCGCCCGGCTGCATCTGTCAGACGCGACGCCCGGCCAATCTGCGCCGGAGAGGCCAGGCGGCCAGACAGATCCTGCGCCATCAGGTCTTCGATCTCGCCCTCAACTTCGTCGGAGAGCTTGAAACCATCCGGCCCGAAAAGCTTGATGCCATTGTCTGTAAAAGGATTGTGCGAAGCCGAGACCATGACACCCAGATCGGCCCGCAGGGACCGCGTCAGCATGGCAATTGCCGGGGTCGGAAGTGGTCCGACCAGAATGACGTCCATTCCGGCAGACAGGAACCCTGCAACCAGCGCACATTCCAGCATATAGCCCGAAAGACGCGTGTCCTTGCCCAGAACGACACTGTGGCGACGGTTCTGGCTCCGCATGAAGTACAGCCCGGCCGCCTGCCCCAGTCTCTGTGCAACCTCAACCGTCATGGGCGCGGTATTAGCCGTTCCCCTGATGCCATCAGTACCGAACAGAGACCTTTTGCTGACCATAATGAAAAATCCTGCCTGTCTGCCAGAAATGAAAAAGGCGCGACACCGAGGATGTTCTCCTCAATGACGCGCCCGCTGGTGCGATTTGCTGCCTGATTAACCTGCCTGAGGCGCCGGATCAAACGCGCCAGGGCGTGTGGTCGGAACAGAGGCACGGCGGTTATCCGGCATCTGTTCATCGTCCGAGGTGCGCTCAATGGCCTCACCGCGCATGATGCGACCAACATCGTCACCCGTCAGCGTCTCATATTCCAGAAGTGCCGCTGTCAGGCGATGCAGGTCATCGAGGTGTTCCGTCAGCAGATCATGGGCCTGTTTGTAGGCCGTATCGATCAGGACCTTGACCTCCTTGTCGATCTCCCGCGCGGTTTCCTCGGAAATGTTCTTGCTCTGCGTGACCGAATGACCAAGGAACACTTCCTGCCCGTTATCGCCATAAGCGATCATGCCGAGCTTGTCGCTCATGCCCCATTCGGTAACCATCCGGCGTGCCAGATCAGTTGCACTCTTGATGTCACCCGAAGCACCGGCACTGACTTCCTCACGTCCGAAGATGATTTCCTCGGCAACGCGACCACCCATGGCAATGACCAGACGGGCTAGGCACCATTTGCGGCTGTAAGAAATATTGTCCTTCTCCGGCAGCGTCATGACCAGGCCAAGAGCGCGGCCACGCGGCACGATGGTCGCCTTGTGGATCGGATCGCTACCCGGCGTGAAGATGGCGCAGATGGCGTGACCGGATTCGTGATAGGCCGTCGAACGCTTTTCGTCCTCGGTCATGACCATGGAACGACGCTCCGCCCCCATCATGACCTTGTCCTTGGCTTCTTCGAACTGCGCCATGCCAACAGTGCGCCGCCCCTGACGGGCTGCCATCAGTGCAGCCTCGTTTACGAGATTGGACAGATCCGCACCCGAGAAGCCCGGCGTGCCGCGTGCAATAACCTTCGGATCAACATCCGAGGAAAGCGGCACCTTGCGCATGTGAACGCGCAGGATCTTTTCACGACCGGCCACATCCGGGTTCGGCACGACAACCTGACGGTCGAAACGGCCAGGACGCAGCAGAGCCGGATCCAGAACGTCCGGACGGTTGGTCGCGGCAATCAGGATGACACCTTCATTGCTTTCAAACCCGTCCATCTCGACCAGCATCTGGTTCAGGGTCTGCTCGCGCTCGTCATTGCCGCCACCAAGACCGGCGCCACGATGGCGACCCACGGCATCGATTTCGTCGATGAAGATGATGCAGGGCGCAGACTTCTTGCCCTGCTCGAACATGTCACGCACACGCGACGCACCGACACCGACGAACATTTCAACGAAGTCCGAACCGGAAATCGTGAAGAATGGCACATTGGCCTCGCCTGCAATGGCACGCGCCAGCAGGGTCTTACCGGTACCCGGAGGTCCGACCAGAAGCGCACCCTTGGGGATCTTGCCGCCCAGACGGGTAAATTTCTGCGGATCACGAAGGAATTCGACGATTTCCTGAAGTTCGGATTTCGCCTCGTCGATACCGGCGACGTCTTCAAACGTCACACGACCGGTCTTCTCCGTCAGCAGCTTGGCACGGGACTTGCCGAAACCCATGGCCCGGCCGCCGCCACCCTGCATCTGGCGGAAAACCATGAAGCACAGACCCACCAGGATCAGAACCGGCAGATAGGCCCCGACGTAACGCAGAATCGGGCTTTCCCCGCTCTCCATCGGCTTGGCCGTCACTTCGACGCCAGCAGCGGTCAGACGGGACGGAAGACTCGGATCAAGCGGCGCATAGGTGTCGAAAGACGTCCCGTTCGTCAGCGTCCCGGAGATGTTCTGCTCCTGGATCATGACCGAACGGACCTGATGCTGGTCCACGTCATGAATGAAATCGGAATAGGCGATCTGCTGGGCTGCATGCTGGCCGCCACCGGGCTGGAAGGCTGTCAGCACTGCCATTCCGACCACGATGATGACCACCCAGATCGCAACGTTACGGCCTAAATTGTTCATCTCGCTCTCTGTCGTCCTTCAGACTGTTCCGTCAGATGCAGTCCGGGGTCCCCCGTCACAACTGGCCGACCGGTCACATTCTGCGTTGACTTCATAACATAAGCTTCCGCGTCCGCGATCCTACCCCATCACAGGCAGGAAAACGCATTTCTTGCATTTTTGAGGCTCTTTTTACGTTCCCAGACGATTTTCTCCGGTCACAGGTACCCCGGCCGCCCAGACAAACCCGGCTTCGCCGGCCTTTTCTCCGATCCGGGGCCACAAAATCAGCCGCCCTTCATGCCACACGCCCGGAAGACACCGTGCCGCCGCAGACGGAACCCCCAGCCTGCGAAGATCGAGCGCATGGACCGCATCACCAAGAGCGCCGACCAGACTTGCGCTCGGAACATCTGGCGTCAGCAGGCGCCAGCGCCCATCCCAGACTACGCCTACCCTGGCAGAGATCGGTCCCGTCACCGCTTTTTCTTCCCGAACCAGGATCATCCCGTCACCGAACCGTCCCGCTGGCCTTACGTGCACGCCCGATAATGTACCCTCACCCTGTTCTATTAGTCGCAGCAGGGCGTCGCGGGCCGGGCGATAGGAACCGCCCGAAACCAGACGGATCAGCGCCGCCAGCGTCTCTTCACGAACTCCGCTTCGCTCCAGAAACACCCAGCCCTCAGAGTGCCAGACGGCATGACGTGTAAGGCTGATGGCCAGTTCCGCTTCAAGCCGCTGGCGTTCTTGCACGGCATTGGTCCGCAGCAACGCAGCCTCACGTCGCTGCTCAGACGTCAGATCCTGCCGCCAGCGCACACGTTCGAACCGCCGGTTGGCGTTCGACGGATCCTCGATCCAGGGCAGGTTTTCCGCTTTCAGTGTCTGACGCAGCCGATCCTTGGACAGCGACAGAAGCGGCCGCACAAGCCTGATCCGTCCGCGCACGGAAACGGGCTGAATACCGCTCAGACCTGCTGGTCCGCTCGCACGCAGACTGCGCATCCATACCGTCTCATCCTGATCGCCGGCATGATGCGCAACAAGCAGATCCAGACATCCCGCAACGACGCAGGCCTCTTCCAGCGCCTCAAACCGGGCTTGCCGCGCCCGCTCCTGCAACCGCCCTTTCGGAAAAGGTGCCAGCGTCAGGAGCCGCGCCGTCACACCCATTTTGGCAAGGCGCCCAACTGTCAGACGGGCTTCGGCGGCTGATTCAGGCCGCAACGCATGATCGACCACGAAGGCCACAACATTGCGCCGCCAGCGTCGGGCCAGAAACGCGAGCGCCATGGAATCGGCACCCCCAGAGACGGCCAGACCGACCGGAGCGTCTGAAACATCCGGAACCCAAGGCCCCAGAACTGCCATCAGTCCGGCGAACTCCCGTTCTCCAACAGGCAGAGCGGGATCAGATCCTACTGAAACGGGCGTCAATGACAGGCAGCGCGGCTCCGGAACGTCGTCTCGGCCGTCTTGACCCGCGGAGCCGGCGTCGGAAACTCCGTCTTGAGCTTGTCCAGAGCCTGACAGGCCGATCCCTTGTCCCCGAGCGCCAGCATCGAAGCGGCCACACCAAGAAGCGAGTCCTGAGCCTTCAGGGATTTGGGAGCCTTCGTATAGGCATCATAATAGGCCACGGCTGACTGACGATACTGCTTCTGCCCTGCCAGAGACTGCGCCAGCAGGAACTGGGCATCCATCTTGCCGGACACGCTATGCGCTGTTTTGACAGCAAAGCGCGCATTGCTCTCTGCATCCGTATAGTTGCCGGATTTGAGAGCCGCATTTCCGGTCTTCAGAGCATCCAGAGCCGTTTTCGGCTGTTCCGATGTGTCGGATGCAGCAGCAGGAGCCTTGTCCTGTGCCGCCTTGGCCGGAGCGGCCGCCGCAGCCGGTGCCGAACCACCGCCATTCTGCGATGCAAACTGCATGTCGGAGATCTGCTTGGACACGCTGGCCTGATTGTCGCGAACCGAGTTGCTGAGCTGATCCAGTTCGCCACGCATCTGGCGGTTCTGCTCTTCCAGAGCCGAAACACGTTCCAGAAGCTGCGCTGTCAGATTGCCGTCTCCGACAGAAACCTGAGGCAGTGCCGTTGCACTCGGCGCGCCCAGATTGCCCGCCCCATTCTGGACCTGCGAAAGCTGCTGACGAAGGGAGGCGATCTGGTCCTGCAGGGCGATGGCTTCGCGTGAGGAGATTTCCCCGCTGTCAGGCGCGTCCTGAGCCATGACCGAAACGGCAGGTGACAGGACGGAAAGAGCCGTGCCCAGAAAGACGGCACGCAGGGAACGGGACAGCACCATAACGGATCTCCTGAGACAGACTCGCAGTCACGGGCACGCAGGCAGGTTTTGCGCGCAACATGGCCCAGTCATAAAACAGAAACGGCCGGGGGATAATCCCCCGGCCGCTCATCATCTCAGTCCGTACGGGCCGAAACGTCGGTTCAGCGAACGGACGTGATGGCGTTACGGTTCTGCGACCAGGACTGCTCGTCATCGCCATCGGCGGTCGGACGGTCCTTGCCGTAAGAGATCGTCGTGATGCGCGAAGCGCTCACGCCCTTGGCGACCAGATAGTCGCGGGCTGCGTTTGCACGACGCTGGCCGAGAGCAATGTTGTACTCTTCCGTGCCGCGGTCATCGCAGTTGCCAGCAACCTGGATGCTGACCTGCGGGTACTTGGCGAGCCATGCAACCTGCTTGTCCAGCGTTGCGCGAGCTTCTTCGGAGAGCTGGGACTGGTTCAGCTCGTAGAAGACGCGATCACCGACATTAGCGACCAGATCGGCTTCGCTGCCGGGCGTCGGGCCAGCTTCCTGAGCGACGGCGCCTGCGCCGTTGCTGTCACCCTTGTTGGTGTTGCCGTTGGAACAGGCTGCGAGAACAAGCGCCAGACCGAGCGCGCCAAATACCTTGAACTTCATGTGTCTCAATCCTGAGAACGGCCCCACAACTGGAACCGAATGCGGAAAATGCCGCGTTATTCCGGACCACTTCCTTCCAGATCGAAACACTCAGGAATCGGTTGCGATCCTGCGGTGCATCCCCTGAAAAACAGTGGCCATAAGCGCCCATACTCATGACTCAAATCATGGGTCAAGTGTCGTGTTAACGCCGCTCAGGTGCGAAAAGTTCGATTCATATTCGGAACCAGAAATTTCGGCATAAATGTCACAGATGTCCTGACGAATGTGGCAGAATTCTGCCATATCATCGGAACCATTGCGCTTTCACACCTTTGAAACATGCGCTGCCTGCGTAGCAGCCCAGCGTCACGGTCGTGGCATGAGAAGGTGGAAAGATGACCTCTGTCATCCTCACAAGGCCATCACTGGCGAAAACTTCGACCGAACTGCGATCCACGATCACCCTCAGGCGCACCCGCCCCTCCACCATTGAAAGGGGCGCGACATGCCGCGTCGTGAAGGTTTCGTCAGGCACCGGAACGCCAGAACGACTGCGATCCACGACCAGTTCCTGCCGTCCCGGATCGTAAAGAATTTCCGTACCAAACCGGCCGTCTGCACTTGCAGCAACGGTCAGGACCGCCGCATCCGTCCCTGGCTCGATGACCAGTTGCAGATCGAGAACAGCATTTGCGAAATCCGTACAGTCCATGACACCATCAGGCAGAACCCAGGGTTTCCCCTCCTCGGGACGGATTTCACCTGCCGCAAAGACTTCTTCCGGAGTACCCAGACTGATCGGCTGCTGTCTCACGACAAGCGTGCCATCCGACTGCCGGGCCAGCGACAGATGTGCCGGCAGGGCCATCTGTCCCCGCCATGGCGACGTCGGCACATGGTTGGCGTAGTTCCAGTTTCCCATCCAGCCGATGCTGAGCGGCTGCGGCGTGCCCGCAAAGCAGACAATCGCATAATTGTCCGGCCCGTAATCCATCCAGCGATACTGCCAGGGATCATCCGTCGCCGAAGGCTGATGCGCAGGCGTGAAGACAGTGCCGTCAAAATCACCCACGTAATAGAACGTGCCCGATCCTCCTGTCAGACCGCCGGGATTGACGCTGACGATCATCACCCAGCCGGTACGCCCGCCCTCACCCTCAATAGGCAGACGCACCAGAACCGGCACCTCCCAGAGCATATCCGGCGTATGATACCCGGGAGGACGGAAATCGCTCAGAAATTCCCAGTTCAGGAAATCGGTGGAGCGGAAAAGCTTGACCACCTGCTGCTCGGCCTCAACCGTCGTCAGCACCCAGTAGCCACCCTCTTCGTACCAGCACAGCGCCGGGTCACGGAAATTCTGCGAGGCCGGATCAAGTGTCAGAACCGGATTGTGCCCATAGCGCGCCCAGTTCGCCCCTCCATCCAGACTGAAAGCGACTGAAACCGCCTGCGTTCCGTCTTCCTGCACCCCGGGCATGTCGCGGAACACGCTGGTATAAAGCGCCAGAAGCGGTGGTCTTTCCGGCGTTCCCAGTCCGCTGCGATTGTCACGGTCATAAATCACCGTACCGGAATAGATCTGCTCCTGAGGCGTGGACGGCAACGCAATCGGCTGTTCTTCCCAGTGCAGAAGGTCGCGGCTGGTGGCATACCCCCAAGAAATATAGCCCATGACGGGCTCAACCGGATTGTGCTGGTAAAAGAGGTGATACACCCCGTCGATCAGGATCGGCCCGTTCGGATCGTTCATCCAGTTCCGGGCCGGGGCGTAGTGCAGCAGCGGGCGCCACTGCCGTGTCTCCTGAGGGGACATGGGGAATTCTCCTGTCAAAACCGTCCTTGCGACGCCTTACAGGAAAAAGGGTTCCCCACCCTTTTGCAAATCCGCGCTCCCGGACCGGAAGCGCGGACCATGACCTTATCCGTTACGGGGAGACCAGGCTGGGTCGGACGCCCCGGTGGAAATCCGGATCGGACGCTCGTTGAAGCCCGTGATGTCGATCGTACCGATACCAGAGGCAAACCCTGCACCGCCCGCACCCGATGCGCTCTGACGGCAGAACGCCAGTACACGGCCGTTCGGGCAGAACGTCGCACCGTCCACCGTAAAGCCCTGCGTCAGAATGCGCTCGCCCGTGCCGTCCGGATTCATAACACCCAGCGAGAAGCCACCGCCACCGATCCGGGTAAAGGCGATAAGGTCTCCACGCGGGGACCAGACCGGGGATCCATACTGGCCACTGCCATAGGAAATCCGCTTCGCCGCCCCGCCGGACGCGCTCATAATGTAAAGCTGCGGGCTGCCACCACGATCGGAGTTGAATACGATCTGGCTGCCATCCGGGCTGAAGCACGGGCTGGTGTCGATCGCGCCATTGGAGTTGGTGAGCTGCCGCTTCGCACGAGACGCCAGATCGACAACGAAGATATCGGACCCGCCACCACGTGTTGCCGACAACACAACCGAGCCACCCGTCGGTGAGAAGCGCGGCGCAAAGGAAATGCCCGCGAACTCGCCCAGAATCTGCTGACGGCCAGAGGCCAGATCGAACAGATACACGCGCGGACGGTTGTTAGCGTAAGACATGAACGCGATCTGATCGCGCACCGGGTTGAAACGCGGCGTCAGCGTCAGCCACTCGCCGCCCGTCAGCATGCGCTCGTTGGCGCCATCCTGATCCATCAGGGCCAGACGCGTGATCTGGTGATGGCGCGGGCCGGTGCGGGCGATATAGGCGATGCGGGTATCGAAATAGCCCTTCTCGCCCAGCATCCGCTCATAGATCACGTCAGCAATGATATGCGCGATCCGGCGCCAGTTGGACGTCGAAGCCGTATAGGCCGTGCCCTGAAGCTGCTGGCCAGAGAGCACGTCCCACAGACGCATCTCGACGCGCACACTGCCCGAACCGATCGCCTGACCAGCCACAGCCGCACGGGCCCCCTGAGCCTTGAGCGCGCTGAAATCCGGCGTAGAGCCCGGCGGTACACTGCCGCTCATGACCTTGAACAGACCGGTGCCGTTCAGATCGGACGTAATCACGCCGGAAATCTGCTCACCCAGTCCCGCGCCGAAATTCGGGATGACAATGGGGATCGGCTCCTGACGGGCCTGATCGACGGTAATTTCGGCTTCACCGGGGCCGGAGGCCGCACCGGACTGGGCAAAGGCCGCCAGAGGCGTCGCCAGAAGACCACCTGCGGCGGTGGCTCCCAGAACGGAGCGGCGCGAGAACAGCGCGCTCAGGGCCTCGGCTTCGGTATCGGGAATGAAGGACATGAGACTTCCTCGTGGATTACGGCCTGAAGACAAAACGCAGTTCATGCGTCTGACCAAGCATCTTGGAGGGGATCGGCAGATGGGCACAGGTGGGGCTCAACACCGCATCCCGCGCCCGCTCCGCCAGAACGCGATAGGACGGGTCGGACGCCATCTTCGCAGCCGTTTCAGGCGCAAATTTGACAATCCGCGCCTCGCCGGTCGCGTCAACGGTCACAACCATATGCGCGACAAAGCTCGCATAGTTCCGCGCTTCGGTGTCTTCGGTATAACAGCGGCGCACGGAGCCACCGATGGCCTTCTGATCCGCCATGGACAGGGACTTGGTGATGTCACCATTCGGCACCCCGCCCCCGTTCGGCGCCCCACCCTGCGGCGGATTGGCCTTCGCGGTCGGCGCATGGGTCTGCTTCTGGTCAGCGCGGAAATTATCCAGCGTCGCCAGCAGCGAATGACTGTCCGCTTCGGTTTTCTTCGCCGCATTCGGCTGCGTCATATGCGAGAATTTCGGCATATCCGGCAGCTTGTCGGCCTTCTGCGTCTGCGGGCTCGGCGGTGCAACCATCGTCGATTTGGACGGCGGTGACGGCTTGGGCGGCGACGCCGGCACAGGCTCGGGCGACTCATCCGTCATCTTCGGCGGCAGCTTGATGTCCGGCAGTTTCTGCGGCGGCGTCTCCGGCGGAGGCGGCACGGGCTGAGGCGGCGGTGGTGGCGGAGGCGGCTCTTCCGTCGGCGCCTTCAGAGGTGGCGTCGGGGCGGGAGGTGCCTCGTTTTTTACAGGTGCGGGTGCCGGAGCGGGCGCAGGCGCCGGATGATCGCCCTTGACCGGATGGGTCGGCGGACCTGCCTGCTCGAATTCCATCTGAACCGTGGGAGGCTCAGGAGGCTCGGGCGGTTTTTCGGGTGGAAGCTGCACAAGCAGATACGCGATCAGCCCCAGGTGAATGGCGGCTGATCCGTAAAGCGCATGACGAAAGCGCCTGTTGTCAGAGCGGCGTGGACGCACCACGGCAGCGGCCTCTTACTGGCCGCTCTGGGGCTGCTGCGCGAGAAGCGCAACATGCGTGAAGCCACCCGACGTGATCTGTCCCATGACCTGCATCACCTGCCCGTAGTCGATATGCGCATCGGCCCGGACGAAAATACGGTGGGTCGGATCATTCTGCGACTGTGCCTTGAGCTGGTCGATCAGCTGGTCGGACGTGACCGGCTGGTCCCCCAGATAAAGCGATCCATCCGTCTTCAGGGAGACGGTGATCGGCTTGGAATCCGAATTGACCGGGCTGGCATCCGTCTTCGGCAGATCCACATTGACACCACTGGTCAGCATCGGCGCCGTCACCATGAAGATGATGAGCAGCACCAGCATGACGTCCACCAGTGGCGTGACGTTGATTTCCGACGCGGGCCGACGCTTACGGCGTCCGCCACCTCCAGCCCGTCCTCCCGCAGACATTCCCATGGTTCAGGCCTTCCCGCCGGTCGTATCGTCCGCACGTTCCTCGGACTGACGCGACAGGATGGCCGCGAACTCGGTGCCGAAGGCTTCCATGCGGTCAGCGAACTTCTCGAAGGAATTGCTCAGACCGTTATAGGCGATATAGGCCGGAATGGCCGTCACGAGGCCGATCGCCGTCGCGAACAGGGCTTCGGAAATACCAGGCGCCACGACCGAAAGGTTCGTGTTGTGCATCTGCGCGATGGACGCGAAGGAATGCATTATGCCCCAGACCGTTCCGAACAGACCGACGAACGGTGCCACCGGACCAATCGTCGCAAGGAAGATCAGACGGCGCGTCAGACGGTCGTTCTCACGCATGATGGTGATGTCGATCGCGCGATCCACGCGCTCACGCACGCCACCCCGCGACAGGTCAATTCCGCCAATCCGGGCCGAACGGCGCCACTCACCCATGGCCGCACCAAACACGGCCGCCATCGGATGCGTCGGACGCGCCCCATCGGATTCGTAGAGATCGTCAAGCGATCCGCCCGACCAGAAACGGTCCTCGAACTCGGTCGCCTCACGGTTGACGCGACGGATGAGAATGATTTTTTCCGCGATGATCGCCCATACGCCGGCGCTGCACAGCAGCAGACCCAGCATCACCAGCTTTACAACGATGGAGGCGTGCAGGAACAGGTCCAGAGGCGAAAGACCGGCCGCACCGACCGCCCCAAGCGCACTCGAACTTACCTCATGATCCACTGTTCTCTCCTGTACAGATCCTGTCCCTTGCGGGTCAGGACTCTCCATTGCACTTCATGACGAAACAGGAAAGTGGGTCAGACCTCTCCTGCCTCCAGTTTTCTTACTGCATCACGCCACCGGGGCGGAATTTTGGCAGGTTTCATGTCCGCAGCGTTCAGACAGGCCAGCTCAACGTCGATAACCGTAGCCGTTTCGCCACCCCCGGAATAATTCCGGACGGTCTGACAAAGTTTCAGCCGTGTCGGAGTCATGGCCTCCAGCGCCGTCTCGATTTCCATCTCGTCATCGAGTCGGAGCGGCGAGCGATACCGGAGTGCGGCCTGACGCACGACGAAGACCAGTCCGAAATCGTTCAGAAGCTCGGTGACGGATGCATCCGCATCCCGCATCGCCTCGCTCCGCGCACGCTCGGCAAAGCCCAGATAGCGCGCGTGATAGACGATACCGCCCGCATCGGTGTCTTCGTAATAAACCCGGAACCTGATCTTGTGCGTGGCCATACTGTTTCTCCAGTCATGGTGCGCCCGGACCCCGAACCGTGTTCAGGGCCTTTCAGGGCGCGGAATCGTCCTGCTCCAGCGAGGAGAGCAGATCCACCTGGCTCGCCGGCGGCGTCAGACCGAGATGATGCCATCCCGCCTCACCCAGCATCCGCCCGCGGGCCGTTCTCAGAACCAGCCCTTCCTGGATCAGGTAGGGCTCGATCACGTCTTCCAGCGTATCGCGCGCTTCGGCAAGCCCCGCCGCCAGCGTTTCCACACCGACCGGACCACCATGATGATGCTCGGCAATCCGCTTGAGATAGCGCCGGTCCATTGCATCCAGCCCGCGCTCATCGACCTCAAGCCGCCCCAGAGCCGCATCCGCCAGCGCCCGGTCCACGACCGCATGCTTCGACACGAGCGCGAAATCCCGCACCCGGCGCAGCAGACGCCCCGCAATACGCGGCGTCCCGCGGGACCGGCGGGCGATTTCTTCCGCCCCGTCATCCGTCAGGCGCATCCCGAGCTTCAAAGCCCCGCGCGAGACGATCGCCCGAAGTTCCTCCGGCGTATAGAACACCAGCCGCAGCGGAATTCCGAACCGGTCCCGCAGAGGCGTCGCCAGCAGACCGGCCCGCGTCGTCGCCGCCACAAGCGTGAATGGCGCCAGATCAATCCGCACGGATCGCGCAGCCGGCCCCTCGCCGATGATCAGATCAAGCTGGAAGTCTTCCATCGCCGGATAGAGTACTTCCTCGATCGCCGGCTGGAGACGATGGATTTCGTCAATGAACAGCACATCGCGCGGCTGGAGATTCGTCAGGATCGCCGCCAGATCGCCCGCGCGCTGAATAACCGGCCCGGATGTTGCCCGAAACCCCACACCCAGTTCCCGCGCCACAATCTGCGCCAGCGTCGTTTTACCCAGACCCGGAGGGCCGTGCAGCAGCACATGATCCAGTGCTTCATTCCGGGCCCGGGCGGCCTCGATAAAGATCGCCAGATTTTCACGGCTGGCCTTCTGGCCCGTAAAGTCCGCAAGCGTTTCAGGCCGCAGACTGCCCTCGCCCATATCCTCGGGCTGACGGGCCGGATCGGTTTCGCGGTAGTCGTCGCTCATCGCGCGAGATCCTTCAGGCTCAGCCGGATCGCCAGATCAAGCGTCGCATTCTCGTTCTCGGCCAGCACCTTGCTCAGCACAGGCCAGGCCTCTGCCCGACGGAACCCAAGCCCCGCCAGCGCCAGCAGCGCATCATTCTCGACACTCGGCCCCGAGACAACGCCCGGAGCAGATACAGTCCCGCCGCCACCCGGCATTTTCGCCACCTTGTTGCGCAGCTCGCTCAGGATCCGGTCCGCCAGACGCGGCCCGACACCGGCCGCCCGCGTCAGCGAGCCCTTGTCTCCGGCATTGATCGCCAGCAGAAGCTCGCCCGGACTGTTCGCCGACAGGATCGCCAGCGCCACTTTCGCGCCCACACCCTGCACGGTCGTCAACAGACGGAACCAGTCCCGCTCATCCGTCGTCGCAAAGCCGAAAAGCTGGATCGCATCCTCACGCACGATCGTCTCGATCAGCACGCGGGCCACCGAAGGCGGCTGCGGCAGCGCCGCGAGCGTGCGGGTGGAGGCCGAAACCACATACCCCACGCCATTGACGTCCACGATGCAGCGCTCGCCTTCAATCTGCCCGACAAGTCCGGTCAGTTGTCCGATCATGCCATGCGCTTTCCGGCCACGACATGGGCCGCACTTGCCCGATGATGGGCATGACAGATCGCAACGGCCAGCGCATCGGAGGCGTCGGCCTTGCGGATCTCCGCCCCCGGCAGAAGCCGCTTCACCATCATCGTCACCTGTTCCTTGGTCGCAGACCCGGTCCCGACAACGGATTTCTTGACCGTCATCGCCCCGTATTCCGCAACCGGCAGCCCTTCATAGGCGGGCGTCAGCAGAGCCACTCCACGCGCATAGCCGAGCTTGAGCGTCGAGGAGCCGTTACGGTTAACGTAAGTCTCCTCAACAGCTGCCTCGGCCGGAGCATATTCACGGATCAGCTTCTTGAGTGCGCCATGCAGCTCACACAGACGCAGGGGCACGGATTCGGACCCATCGGTCCCGATCACACCCGAGGCCACATGCTTCAGGTGATTGCCGTTCACGTCGATGATGCCCCAGCCCATGAAACGCAGGCCGGGGTCAATGCCCATCAGACGGATCAAGCAGCCAGCGCCTCAGCCACGTCGTCAGGAATATCGAAGTTCGCATAGACGGCCTGGATGTCGTCGCTGTCTTCCAGCACGTCGATCAGCTTCATGACCGAACGCGCCTTGTCCTCGTCCAGCGTCACGCTGTTTTCCGGACGCCAGTCGAGCTTGGAAGACTGCGCCTCACCAAAACGGCTCTCCAGCGCATCACGCACGGCAAAGAAGTTTTCCATCGCGCAGGTCACTTCGTGGCCTTCTTCGGTCGTCTCGGCATTATCCGCACCGGCTTCGATCGCGGCTTCCAGCATTTCGTCCTCGGAAGCCACATCCAGCGGGTAGCTGATCACGCCCAGGCGCTGGAACATGAAGGACACCGAGTTCGTCTCACCCAGTGACCCGCCATGCTTGGAGAACGCCGCGCGGACTTCACCTGCCGTCCGGTTACGGTTGTCCGTCAGACCTTCGACGATCAGCGCAACACCGGCCGGACCATAGCCCTCGTAACGGACTTCCACATAGTCGTCCCCACCGGCAGCACCGGAGGCTTTCTTGATGGCGCGCTCGACATTGTCCTTGGGCATGTTGACTTCACGCGCCATGGAAATCGCGGCACGCAGACGCGGGTTGGACGCCGGGTCAGGCAGACCCGAGCGCGTCGCAACCGTGATCTCACGCAGGACCTTGGCGAACTGTTTGGCGCGCTTGGCATCCTGCGCACCCTTGCGGTGCATGATATTCTTGAACTGTGAATGACCGGCCATCGGTCGCTCCTTCCTCTATCGTCGTGTCAGAGGCTCAGGCGAGCCTGCCATGACAGTGTTTGAACTTCAGACCCGATCCGCACGGGCAAAGGGCGTTGCGCGGCGTTTCCGCATACCAGCGCTGAAGCGTCGCCGCATCAGGCTCCGCACCCGTCGGAACGGGCTGCGGACGTGGCGGCATCGGAGCAGCGGACGGGAAACCCGCCATCGGCTGCGGCGCCGGAATATCGCCTCCCGTCGTTCCCTGCGCGAACAGTCCCGCAGGTTCTTCGGACGGACCGGACGTCTCGGTATTGATAACCGGGAACGGCGGCGGCTCAGACACGGCCTGGATGCGGCACATCGTTTCCGTCACGCGGATACGCATGTCATCCAGCATCGCCGTGAACATCTGGAAGGCTTCCTGCTTGTACTCGTTCAGCGGATCGCGCTGACCATAAGCCCGCAGACCAATGCCCTGACGCAGCTGGTCTAGCCCGTGCAGATGCTCTTTCCACACCGCATCGAACGTCGTCAGCACGACCTGCTTTTCGATCAGACGCATCAGTTCGGGGCCCATATTGGCCGTCCGTGCTGCCTGCGCCTTCGCGGCTTCCGCCTCGATCCGCTCGATCACGCCCTCGGAATCCATCCCGTCTTCCTTCGCCCAGTCCGCAATCGGCAGATCCAGGTTCAGGATGCGGGAGACTTCCTTCGTCAGCCCTTCCGTATCCCAGGCCTCGGCAAAGGATTTTTCGGGAATATGCGCATGCACCAGATCCTCGATCGTATGCTCGCGCAGTTCGGCGATCACGCCCGACAGGTCATCCGTCGCCATGTATTCCCGGCGCTGGGCATAAACCTCCTTGCGCTGGTCATTCATGACGTCGTCATATTTGAGCGTGTTCTTGCGCATGTCGAAATTGCGCGCCTCGACCCGCTTCTGCGCCTTTTCCAGAGCCTTGTTCAGCCAGGGATGAACGATCGCCTCGCCTTCCTTGAGCCCCATCTTCTGCATCATCGCGCCCATGCGGTCGCTGGCAAAGATGCGGATCAGATCGTCTTCAAGCGACAGGAAGAACCGCGAATTGCCTGGATCACCCTGACGTCCCGAACGGCCACGAAGCTGGTTATCCACGCGGCGGCTTTCATGCCGCTCCGTGCCAATCACATACAGACCGCCCGCCTTGTGAACTTCGTCATGATGCTCTTCGACGATCGCGCGGATGTTCTGCTCAACGGATTCACGTTGCGCCTCGTCCTCGACGCCCTCGGTGCTGGCCTTGACCAGCATCTCGATATTGCCGCCAAGCTTGATGTCCGTTCCGCGGCCCGCCATGTTCGTCGCGATCGTAATGGCTCCCGGCGCACCCGCCTGCGCCACGATGATCGCTTCCTTCTCATGCTGGCGCGCATTCAGGACATTATGCGGAATGCCGCGCTGCGTGAGGATATGCGAGAGATATTCGCTCTTCTCGATCGACGTCGTACCCACGAGAATGGGCTGTCCGGTCTTGTGAATATCCCGGATCAGATCAGCCACGGCGTTGAATTTCTCGGCCGCCGTCAGATAGACCTCATCATCCGTATCGATCCGCTTGACCGGCAGGTTCGTCGGGATTTCCACCACGTCGAGATGATAGATTTCCGCGAATTCATCAGCCTCGGTCATGGCCGTACCGGTCATGCCAGACAGCTTCGGATAAAGACGGAAATAGTTCTGGAACGTGATGGAGGCGAGCGTCTGGTTCTCCTGCTGGATCTCCACATGCTCCTTGGCTTCCAGCGCCTGATGCAGACCATCCGAATACCGGCGACCATCCATCATACGGCCCGTGAACTCGTCGATGATGACGACCTTGCCGTCACGCACGATGTAATCCACGTCCCGCGTGAACAGCGTATGCGCCCGCAGGGACTGCTGGACGTGATGAACGACGGCAACGTTATGAATGTCGTACAGTCCGCCTTCCTGAAGCACGCCGGCTTCAGCCAGAAGCGCCTCGATCCGGTCGGAGCCATGTTCGGTCAGCGTGACAGAACGAAGCTTCTCGTCCTTGTCATAGACATCCAGCTCCTGCACGAGCTTCACGACCACATCATCGACAGAGCGGTACAGGTCGGAGCTGTCATCTGCGGGGCCGGAAATGATGAGCGGGGTCCGCGCCTCGTCGATCAGGATGCTGTCCACCTCATCCACGATTGCGTGGTTGAACGGACGCTGCACCATGTCGGCGAGCGAATATTTCATGTTGTCGCGCAGGTAATCAAAGCCGAACTCGTTGTTCGTGCCGTAGGTAATGTCTGCGGCATAAGCCTCGCGACGCTCCCCGTCCGACAGGTTCGGAACGATCACACCCGTCGTCAGCCCGAGGAAGCTGTAGAGGATAGACATCTCTTCCGCGTCACGCCGCGCAAGATAGTCATTCACCGTGACGACATGCACGCCCTTGCCACTCAGAGCATTCAGATAGACCGCCAGCGTTGCGACAAGGGTCTTGCCCTCACCGGTCCGCATTTCCGCGATCCGCCCGGCATGAAGAACCATGCCGCCGATCAGCTGCACATCAAAATGGCGCTTGCCCAGAACACGGCGCGACGCTTCTCGGCAGACCGCAAAGGCTTCCGGCAGCAGACCATCGAGGGTTTCGCCCTTTTCCAGCCGCTCCTTGAACTCGGTCGTCTTGTGCCGGAGCTGCTCGTCAGACAGGGCCTGGACCGCAGGCTCCAGTGCATTGATCTCGGGCACACGGCGCTGATACGCCTTGAGCGTGCGATCGTTGGCAGAACCGAAAAGGGCGCGGGCGAGGCGTGCGAACATGCTGAACCTTGAGATGCCGAAAACCCGAAGCGCCAGCTCTTTCCACCACCGGAAAGACCCGCCACACCGGGCCGTCAGGATTTTCACGTCTGCTGGAGATAGGACCCGGGCCGCGAAGGGTCAATGGAGAGCCCGTCGCGAACCCCGATGAAATGTCCTCATTGTCATCGTGGTGTTACATCCATGCCCCGCTTTCCGACCTGGGCCGCCCTGCGTGACGGAATGGTAACGGACCGCACCCTTGCAGGGCGGACCAGCCTTTGTCATGGTGCAGGCCATCCTTATTTTCAGGTCACATCCGAGGTAGTTCCCACATGCGGCTTTCCCGCTCCACTTTCGCTCTTGCCGCCCTTCTGGCCGGTACGTCGGTTGCAGCATCCACGGCTTTCGCCGCTCCGGCTGCAGCCCCTGCGGCCCCTGTCGCAGCAGCTCCCGGTGCAGCCGCTCCGGCCGCCGCTCCCAACCCGGACATGCTGATCGCCACCGTCAACGGTGCGAAGATCACCCTCGGTGACGTGCAGCGCGCAGCAGGCAACCTGCCGCCACAGGCCCGCCAGATCCAGCCGTCCGTCCTGGTCCCGCTGATCGTCAACCAGCTCGTTGACCAGAAGGCCGTGCAGATCGCCGCCGACAAGGAAGGCCTGAGCCGCAAGCCGGACGTGAAGGCTGCCATGGACGCCGCCGCCGCGAACGCCCTGCAGAACGCCTATCTCGAAGAGAAGGTCGGCCCGCTGGTCACCGATTCCGCAATGCATGACTTCTACCAGTCGCATTATGCGAACAAGAAGCCGGAAGAAGAGATCCACGCCCGCCATATCCTCGTGGACAGCGAAGCCCAGGCCAAGGACATCATTGCCCAGCTCGGCAAGGGCGCTGATTTCGGCAAGCTTGCTGCCCAGCTGTCCAAGGACAAGGGTTCCGCCGGTGCGAATGGTGGCGATCTCGGCTGGTTCAAGAAGGAAGACATGCTGCCGGCTTTCTCCGCAGCCGCTTTCGCCATGAAGCCGAACACGATCTCCCAGACCCCGGTTCACACCCAGTATGGCTGGCACGTGATCCAGGTCCTCGCGACCCGCACGGCCCCGATCCCGACCTTCGATCAGGTTCACGACCAGGTCCGTCAGGAGCTGATCCGCGACAAGGTGCGTGACATCGTTCAGAACGCTGAGTCCCAGGTGAAGGTCGTTCACTACGACGCACAGGGCAAGGCCATCCCGAATGCAGCTCCGGCTGCCGCACCTGCAAAGAAGTAAGTCCATGGCAAAGCCGCTCCCCGTCTCTCCGCTCGCTCGTCCGCTTCCGGACCTTGCAACGATTGCGGGCGTGCGGCTTTCCGCCGTTGCCGCGGGCATCCGCTATCAGGGCCGTACGGACCTGATGCTTGCGGAGTTCGTCCCCGGTACGATTGCCGCAGGCGTCTATACAAAGAACGCCTGTCCCGGTGCTCCGGTGCTGTGGTGCCGCGAGGCGCTGACAACGCCCTATGCCCGCGCCCTGCTCGTCAATGCAGGCAACGCGAACGTCTTTACCGGCCGCGCCGGAATGCAGGCCTGCGAAGACTGCGCGGATGCTACCGCACAGCTTCTCAACTGCCCCTCGCAGGACGTCTTTCTCGCCTCCACGGGCGTCATCGGCGAAAAACTGCCCCAGGACCGGATCATCGCCGCCCTTCCCGCCGCAAAGGCCGGGCTGAGCGAAGATGGCTGGGCCAATGCAGCCTGCGCCATCATGACAACGGACACCTTCCCCAAGGCCGCACGCCGTGACGTAAAGATCGGCGGCAAGCCTGTCCGCATCCAGGGCATCGCCAAGGGATCGGGCATGGTCGCTCCCGACATGGCCACGATGCTGGCCTATGTCGCAACGGACGCGAAGCTGCCCCAGAACGTGCTGCAGTCCCTGCTGACCTCCGGCTGCACCCAGAGTTTCAATTCCATTACCGTCGATTCGGACACGTCCACTTCGGACATGCTGATGATTTTCGCGACCGGTCTGGCTGACAATCCCGAGATCGACGACGTCAACGACCCCGCTCTCGCCGAGTTTACCCTGGCGCTGAACGATCTCCTGCTGGAACTCGCGCTGATGGTGGTCCGTGATGGCGAAGGTGCGACAAAGCTTGTCCGCATCGCCGTGACAGGGGCTGAATCGAATTTCTCGGCACACCGCATCGCCCTGTGCATCGCCAATTCCCCGCTCGTCAAAACCGCCATTGCTGGCGAGGACGCCAACTGGGGCCGCGTGGTCATGGCGGTCGGCAAAAGCGGCGAGCCTGCTGACCGCGACCGTCTTTCCGTCGCCATTGGCGGCACATGGATCGCGAAAGATGGCGGCGTTGTCGAAAATTACGACGAGGCTCCCGTGGTTGCCCACATGAAAGGTCAGGAGATCGAAATTGCCGTCGATCTCGGCCTGGGTGACGGACAGGCCCGTGTCTGGACCTGCGATCTGACGCATGGCTACATCGACATCAACGGCTCTTATCGCAGCTGACCGCCCCAACACGTCACCGAGAGCGGGGCTTGTGCGTCCCCGCCTCTGCCGTTAGCAGAACTACGGTGCCGTTTCGCACTTGATATGAGGAAAAAGTCCATGTCTGCTGCAGCTCGCGTGCTTGTTCTTGGCGGTGGCGTTGGAGGGCTCGAAGCTGCCGCCGCGCTGGGCCGTCACCAGAACATTTCCCTGACCCTCGTTGACCGCAGCCCTGTCCATTACTGGAAGCCGTCCCTTCATGAGTTCGCTGCAGGAACCATGCAGCATCAGGGCAACTGCATTCCCTTTACCGATACAGCCGCCAAATTCGGCTTCACTTTTGTTCAGTCCAGCCCGGTCGCCGTCAATCGCGAAGCCAAGACCGTCTCGCTCGAGAACGGTAAGACGCTCCCGTACGATTACCTTGTGGTCGCTCTAGGCTCCCGTGCGAATGATTTCGGCATTCCGGGCATTGTCGATCACTGCATGTTCATCGACAGCCTCAAGGACGCCGATGCGCTGTTCGCCACGTTCCGCGACGCCGTGCAGAAAGCCCGTGCCGCTGGCCAGAAGCTTTCCGTTGGCATTGTCGGTGGTGGTGCAACCGGCGTTCAGCTGATTGCCGAGCTGTGCAAATCGATTGATGATGCCCGCGGTCTCGGCCCGGCCGTCCGCAAGTCCCTGCTGGATGCCGTCCTGATCGAAACCGGTCCCCGCATCCTTCCGGCCTTCCCCGAGGCAGTCTCGACAGCCGCGACACAGCAGCTCGAAAAGCTTGGCGTTTCCGTACGGACCAGCGCCATGGTGGTCGGCGCGGATGAGACTGGCTTCAACCTCAAATCCGGCGAGCACATTCCCGCCAGCCTCCGTGTCTGGGCTGCTGGCGTGCGCGCTTCCGATGCTACGAACCTTCTTGAAGGTCTGGAGCGTGGACGCTCCGGCCAGCTTGGCGTCACCACAACACTTCAGACCACACAGGACCCGACCGTTTTCGCCATCGGCGACTGCTCCCGGATTGATGCCGCCCCGATTGCTCCTACGGCACAGGCCGCGCGTCAGCAGGGCCAGTATATCGGCCGCGCCTTGCCGGAAATCATCGCCGGCAAGACGCCTGCTCCGTTCGCTTATAACGACCGCGGTGCCGTCGTGGCCCTTGGAGATTACAATGGCTGGGGCATGCTGGACGCCAAGCGCAGCTTCGGTGGCGGCGTTCTGTCGGGTCTGGCTGCACGCCTGATCCATGAAGGGCTGTACCGCCAACATCTCGCAGGCATCCTTGGTGTGGCGCCCACAGCCTACAGCACGCTCCGCGAACATCTTTCGCCGGTCAAACCCGATCTGGGTGCCTGAAATCCGTTTCAGAGCCTTGCCAAAAGGGAAATAAGGGGCGCAGCATCACCGGATCCTGCGCCCTCTGGTTCGAGAACTCATGAGCCCTACCGATCTTCCCCTTCCCTTTGACAGGGTTCTGACCGGCATCGAAGACACGCTGCTGGAAAAGGGTTTTTCCTTTCTTGAGGCCGACGTCACGCGTCCCCTCCTGGAACATGAAGGCCTGACCGACTGGCAGGGCTTCGCCGAGAGCTGGAACCATCTGGGTCTTGACCGCTATATGGCGGATGGCGGCCGCTACCGCCGGCGCCGTTATGCGACCTTCGCCGTCTCGGCTGACACCATCACCCGCAAGAAACACCAGCCCCATTATCAGAGCCGGGATTACAACCTGCTCAATGGCGGCGTCGAGCGCTGGTTCCCGGCCGTCGCTGACTCCATTGCGACACATCCGGCCATGACAGCCGCAATCCGCACGATCAGCCAGATTGCGGATTCCCTGACGCCTCCCAAGGAAAAACCGCCGGTCTGGCATGTGGAAGTCCATCAGTTCCGCATCGAGGCCCGGCCCGATACTGAAGGCCGCCCCACGCCGGAAGGCCTGCATCGCGATGGTGTGGACTGGGTTCTCGTGCTGATGGTCGCCCGCCACAACGTCGAACAGGGCGTCACCACGATCCACGACATGCGCAAGGAACCGCTCGGTTCTTTCACGCTGACCAACCCGCTAGACGCCGCGATCGTGGACGATCACCGCGTCTATCATGGCGTCACGGCCGTCCAGCCCGTCGATCCCTCACAGCCCGCCTATCGGGACGTGCTGGTAGTGACGCTGCGTCACGAATGACACCCGAAGCTTCACAGATGTTCTTCTTCAATTTCGTGTTATGACAGGTCTCATGTCGATCCAGCAGATTCTTTCCCGCCCTGCGGCGGTTCTGGCCCTGTCTCTCCTGCTTCCGGCAGCGCTCACCAGCGCCGATGCCGCAACAGGCAAAACCCGCCATCACACGCGGCATACGGCGCAGTCCGCCAATGCCGGTGCGGCCCCTGTCATCCTCACGGCCCATCCGGGCACGAAGCTGGATGAAGACGCCCGCAAGCTGAACGAAGACGATCTTCAGGATGCCGCCAAGCACCATGACCAGCCGGTCGTGCTCGTCGGCTCCGCCCCGCTGTCTTCGGGCAAGAATGACGAAGCCCTGTTCGTACAGCTCCAGTCCGCGCGCCTCTGCGGTTCCGCAGGCTGCACGACATCCGTCTATCTGAAGCACAATGACACCTGGAATACGGTCCTGGACTCCGTGAACGGCGATATTTCCGTGCTGCCCACGCGCCACAAGGGCATGCATGACCTGCTGGTCAGCCCGAATGACCGCTGGGTCTGGAACGGCAAGGAATATCAGGACACGCTCAGCGCACCGCCGATGCCCAAATAACCACTGATTTTTCAGGAAAGTCTGGAGCGGGCGAGGGGAATCGAACCCCCGTATGCAGCTTGGGAAGCTGCCGTTCTACCATTGAACTACGCCCGCTAACGGCCCCGAGCATAACCGCTCTGCGATCCCTTCGCAATCCGCCTTCAAGGTGTTGACGCAAAACCGAAATACGGCTCATAGTCCTGCCCGTCAGAAACGTCATGGCGTGCCTGACCCTCGTGATTTGAGCGGCCGGCTTGCGGCGAGGCTAAAGAACTGCGCTAAAGAGGCCCTGCGTCGTTATCGAACGATTTCCAGGACTTCCACGGCCCGCCACATGCGCCCTGCACAAACAGGGCGTTTTATGGAGGGACACATCATGTCTTCAGAAAACTGGCGCACAGCCACCCGTCTCCTGCACGAAGCCCCGAACCGCACCGAGTTCGGCGAAACGTCCGAGGCACTCTTCCTGACATCCGGCTTCGTCTATGACAGCGCCGAACAGGCCGCCGCCACCTTCACGGGCGACGTCCAGCACTTCCAGTATTCCCGCTTCGGCAATCCGACCGTGGACACGCTTCAGGAGCGCCTCGCCCTGCTCGAAGGTGCGGAAGCCTGCGTCGCCACAGCGACCGGCATGGGCGCCGTCTCCTCGGCCATCCTGTCGACTGTAAAGGCCGGTGACCGCGTCGTGGCGTCCCGTGCCATTTTCGGTTCCTGCTACTGGATCGTGACCAACCTCCTGCCCCGCTACGGCATCGAGACCGAACTGGTGGATGGCACGGATTACGACGCCTGGGAGCGCGCACTGTCCAAGCCGACAGCCGCGGTTCTGATCGAAAGCCCATCCAACCCGATGCTCGATGTCCTCGACATCGCCCGTGTCGCCGAACTGACGCACAAGGCCGGTGGTCTGCTGATCGTGGACAACGTCTTCGCCACCCCACTCGGCCAGTCCCCGCTCAAGCTCGGCGCGGACGTGATTGTCTATTCCTGTACGAAACATATCGACGGACAGGGCCGCGTCCTCGGCGGTGCGGTGCTCGGCTCCAGCAAATGGATCAGCGAGACGCTCCAGCCCTTTACCCGCAATACCGGCAACGCCCTGTCGCCGTTCAACGCCTGGGTCCTGCTCAAGGGTCTGGAAACGCTCCAGCTCCGCACGGATGCCATGGCCCGCAATGCCGCCGCTGTAGCCGATGCGCTGGCCGAGCTGCCGGGAATCGTTCAGGTCCGCTATCCGGGCCGTGCCGACCATCCGCAACATGAGCTGGCCAAAACCCAGATGAACAATGGAGGCTCCATGGTCGCATTTGTCGTGGACAAGGGCCGTGAGGGTGCATTCGCCTTTATGAATGCCTTCAAAATCATCGCGATTTCCAACAATCTCGGTGACGCCCGCAGCCTCGCGACCCACCCCGCCACGACAACACATATGCGCGTCAGCGAGGAGGAGCGCGCCCGTCTCGGCATCACCGATGGCGCCATCCGCCTCTCCGTCGGTCTGGAAGATCCGGCAGACCTGATCGACGATCTCAAGCGCGGTGCGGCAGCTGTCGCGGCCCTCGCATAAGTTTTCCTGACAAATCCCCGGGATGGCTTTACAATGGCATCATGCCTGACAAGTCATCCCACCCCCATCTGCACGCCGATCCCGAGACGGCACTCGCCGAAGCCATGGAAAGCGCACCCCGCTTCAGCGAAACCACGGACGACGTGACGGTCACGGTCCGGACCTTCTGGCTGGACGACCAGTCCCATCCCGAAGACCATCAATACACCTGGGCCTATCACATCAGCATCGAGAACGAGCGGAAAGACACGTTCCAGCTTCTCTCACGCAGCTGGGAAATCGTGGACGGGCTTGGACGGAAAGAACACGTCCACGGCGATGGCGTCGTCGGCGAACAGCCCGTGATCGCGCCTAACGAACAGTTCGACTACACGTCCGGCGCCATGCTCACGACGCCGACCGGCTTCATGCGCGGCACCTATCACATGGTCGAGCCCCGCTCGGGCCACCGCTTCGACGTCAGCATCCCCGTTTTCAGCCTCGACAGCCCCCACGACAGCACACTGGTGCACTGACCGGCCGTGGGCGGGCCGCACGGACAGGCAGAGGAACCGTCACACAAGCTTGACGTTCCCGCCGTCCCGGCCCATTCCTCCCCCATGCGTATCGCTGCCCTCCTTCTTGCTGCCGGTCGTGGCCGGCGCTTTGACGCCTCCTCGCAGAGCGGGGAAAATTCTTCCAAGCAGTTCCGGATGCTGCGGGGCAAACCCGTCATCCGCCGCGCTGCCGAAGCCCTCCTGCCGCATGTCGATGTGCTCCTGCCGGTCGGGGATGATCCCCTGCTGGCCGACAGCCTCGAAGGACTGGATATCCTGCCGCCCGTCAGCGGTGGCGCGGAACGTCACGACAGCGTGCGCAACGGCCTCGAAGCCCTGGCGAAACTGCCTGAACCGCCCGATCTGGTGCTGGTCCATGACGGCGCCCGCCCCTGCGTCCCGGCTGAAGTGGTGCAGAACGTCATCAACGCGCTGAAAACTCATGAGGGCGTGATTCCGGCCGTCGCCGTCATCGACACGATCAAGAAGGCCAAAGACGGCATCATCGTCGATACCGTCCCGCGTGACGGGCTGTGGCGCGCCCAGACCCCGCAGGGTTTCCGCTTCGGCACCCTGCTCGAACTTCACCGCACCCATCGCGATGCCCGCACCGACGATGCCGCCCTGCTCGAACAGGCTGGCCATCCGGTTGCGATCGTCGAAGGGTCGGAAGACAATATCAAACTGACTGTTGCGGAGGACCTGATGCGTCTTGAAGGTGTGATTGACCGGAACCTGCTGCCCCGCGTCGGACTGGGCTATGACGTCCATGCCTTCGAGGAAGGCCGCAAACTGATCCTGTGCGGCATCGAGGTGCCCCATACGAAGGGCCTCGCCGGACATTCCGACGCCGATGTGGGCATCCACACGCTGTGCGACGCCATTTACGGCGCGCTGGCCGAAGGCGATATCGGCCGCCACTTCCCGCCTTCCGACAACGAATGGAAGGACATGGATTCGGCCCGCTTCCTGGTCCATGCCGGCGAGCGCATCCGCGAGCGCGGCGGCTTCCTCGTGAACGCCGACGTCACGCTGATCTGCGAACGTCCCAAGATCGGCCCGCACGCCGAAGCCATGCGCAACCGCCTCGCCGAACTTCTCAAGGTCAGCGTCAGCCGCATCTCGGTCAAGGCCACGACCTCCGAACGTCTGGGCTTCACGGGCCGCGAAGAAGGGATTGCCGCCACCGCCACAGTGAGCATTATGGTTCCCGATACCGGAGAAGCCTGACCTTCATTTCAATGCCCATATGCGGAGCACCGCCATGAGGATCCGCCACCTGCCCGTCTGTTGCGTCACGGCCCTGCTGCTGGCCCAGCCGGCATTGGCGGCCCCGGTCTGCTCCGGCAAAACAACGCCAGAAATCCAGTCCTGCTTCAGCTCCCGTCTGGCCCAGGCCGAGGCGCAACTGAAGCGCTATACGGAAGCGGCGCTGCGGCGGATGCAGGGTCCGGGCATCGCGGCCCGGACACAGACGGACTTCCACAAAGCCGAATCAGCCTGGTGGGCTTTCCGTGAGGCAGAGTGCAAGGCGGTTGCAGACCGCTGGTCAGACGGGACGATCAGGACGTCCATGGAACTGTCCTGCCGCCTGAAACTTACGGAAGAGCGAACCTACGAACTCTGGCAGAACTGGCTGACCTCTCCGGACCGGGCCACCCCGATCCTTCCCGAACCCGCACTCAGCCCCCGGAACTGAACATTCCAGCTCTGAAGACACAAAAAAGCCCGGCACTCCCAAAGGAGGCCGGGCTTTTTCATGTCTGATGATGCCGAGGCTCAGCCGTGAATGGCGCAGACCACTACGATCAGTGGCGTTGCAGCCAGAAAGAGCCATGCCCCGATGGAGCAGGTCTTCACAACACGGGTACCCATGTGACGCAGCAGGGGCTTACGAACGGATACGGACATATCTTCCTCGAATCTGACAGTGTTCGACAGATCCGGAGATAGCGCCCGATCCCCGGCCGGGGCGAGTCACCAATCATCTCGTTCTGTCACATGGCAGGAGCTTCAATGATCCCCGAATATGGCAAGATCATGCCCCATTCAGGGCATTTTCCTCTCAGATCGAAACCTGCCGCCCCAGTGTCAGAAACATGCCTGCATCGAGAATATCCTTCTCGCGATTTTCCATGGTGCGGACGAGTTCATCGTCCTGCCCCCAGGTTGCAAGCTGGGATTTTTCATCATTATTGGCCCAGAGCACCGCATCCACGAGGCTGACAGCCCCGCCCACGACCGCAAGCGACAGAAGCAGACTGCCCGTCGCCTGCGCCAGAACGCCCAGAACCGCGAGGTCCAGATCGCCCTGCGTCGCCAGAAGCTGCCCTACAGCCTCCAGATAGCCCTCAGGCTGCACAACCGGCATGAGACCATCCGTTACACTCGGGTGGATCCCGTAACCCGAAAGCCAGGCAAAAACCTGCTCTGCAACCGGGTTGATGCCGTCAGCGCAGTAGCACAGACCGTCATCAACCCCGAATCCGAGAAGCATGTCCCGCGTGGTCTGCGGATCAGGCGCAATCCGCTCGATCATCGTCCCGGCCATCCGGGTCAGAGGCAGCGAGTCCGGCGTGAAGGATGCCCCTTCCGCGATCTGCCCCCACTCCCCCGCAATGGCCTCGGCCAGCGCAGAAGAACGCACGGCAAGGACCTTTCCCTGCGGCAGCCGGATCGGACGGCCATCCAGACGCGGCTCGAACAGCCCGTTCTCCTGCGCGACCGAAACCGCTTTCCAGAAACGCTTGTGCCCGCTCAATGCAGAACTCCCAGAGCCCGAAGGATATCCCCGGCCTTCGAATGATGAACCTTGACCGCCGCAGGAGCCGGACCCGCCTGCCCTTCCCGTGCCGCAGCCAGTGGCGCGGTGCAGGGATCGGCCGCATTGCTGTCCCCGCCGATTGTCACATGAAAGCGCCCGCCCGCATCACGATCCTGTTCGACATGCGGCGCATCCAGCGTCCCCGTGACCACAACCGGCGTGGAGGCCCCGGCGCCTTCAAAATCCACCACCGGCAGAAGGTGCAGGTCCAGAGCCTGCGTCCCAAGCCCCACCGTGCCACTCCCCGATGTGGAGAACCGGCCGGACTGAAGCCCAAGAGTATCGAGATGCGCCACATCGTCGGCAATATTCATATGCAGCCCAAGACAGCGGAGCGACCGCGCGCCTTTCCCCAGCACCACACTCGCCGCAGACCCGGCCAGCTGCCCGAGCAGCTCGCTCTGCACCTGACCATCCACAAGCGACACACCCAGATGCCCGTCCAGTGACCGACGCAGCTCGTCGGAACTGTTTCCCCTGGCTGAAAGCTGCCCCACGATCTGCACAGGCCCCTGAAGCAGCTGCGGCATCCCCAGCTGTTTCTCCAGCAGCCCGGCCGGCAGCATCAGCGGCTGGAACGTTACGCTGCCCGTCACCGGAAGCGCGCTGGCATCCAGTTCCGCCATACCCGAAAGTGGCAGCCCCTGCGCCTGACCTGAAATCGGGTCCAGACGCAGATGCCCGCCCGACAGCGTCAGGCGTGTTGCAAGATCAGTGTATTCACGGCCCGCATAGACCACCCTGTCCGCCGAAAGATTCAGGTTCAGATCCTGCGCCCGAAGCCGCCGGACCCAGGACGGTGTCAGATCAGGATTGGCTGCAGCGCCCGGTGCGACGGACGAATGATCCGGCGTGCTTGGAACCGCGCTATCATCCTGCGGCGACACAGGCTTTGGCACGGCAATGCCCGCTCCCGGAAGTGCCGCTGGCGCTGCAGGAGCCGGCATGGCTGATGGCGCAGGCTGGAGCCACAGCCCCTTGAGCGCATCCAGATCCATCCGCGCAGAATGCAGCTTCCCGCTCACAACCGGTGGCACGTCATGTCCCAGAACCAGCGCCAGAGCGCCGTCCAGCGCCACTTCCTGACTGCTGAACTGCAACCCGTCGAGCGTCATGTTCTCGCGGTCATGTCCGTCCAGCGTGCCATGCAGACTGACGTCATGCAGAACCGCACCCGGCAGATGGAGCGTTTTGCTGCTCCCTTCCGCCACGAGATGCCCGTTCTCCGCACCGATCGTCCCCGAAAGAGCAAAACGCGCGCTGTCCTGCGCATTGAGCGCAGGCGCACCGGACAGAAGCGTCGTCTGACTCCGCAGCTGCACCGTCAGCGGAACAGCGGTCTTCAACCCGTCGCGCCAGGCCACAAGCGCCTGCTGCATCGTCCCCGCTCCGCCTTCAACATGCCAGGCCGTGTCCCGCCACTGCGTGTCCGCCGTGACGGTCAGTGCCGCATCCGGCCCCGTCGCATCGACATGCAGGTTCTGCAACGCGCCCTGCCGCAGCCCGACATAGCCGGCATGCAGATGTACCCGCGTCGGCGTCATGCTGCCCAGAACCTGATGCAGCAGCGCATCTCCGGTCAGCCCTGTCAGCGGCCCGGGACTGCCCTGAACTGCAACATCCCCGCCAAGTGCCGGGACATTCGGAAGATTGGCATGCGGGAACAGGCGATGCGCGTCCTGAAGGTTGGGCCACTCACCCTGCGCCGTCAGCACCACGTTTTCCATCCGCGACGGATTGCCGATCCGCCCGTCCAGATTCAGCCAGTCGCGCTTTTCGCCATCGCCCAGCGTCGTCCCGATGCTGAACGCCCAGGGTTCTGTCCCACGGATCTGCGACAGATTGCCGACATGCCCCTTGAGCGTGAACGGCGTGCCCGCATGATGGCCCTGAAGGCTGATCCACGGGCTGGAACTGCGCAGCCCTGCCAGATCCAGCGTATCCAGACCGAACGAACCGCTCGTGCGGGTCAGACGATCGTTCCAGATCACCGCAGCCTGCGCGACATGCAGCCCGTCCAGCGACAGATCCCAGTGCGCCTGAATCCGCTGCCCGCTCTGACCATGCACCGGTAGGGACGCATCCTCGTTCTCACGATCCGGCGTCAGGGACCAGTTCGCCTGCCCATCCAGACCGCGCACCAGACTGACTGTCGCCCCTTCGACCACGAAATCCTGAAACCGGACCTCACGATGCAGCAGGGCAAAAACAGCGATCCCGGCATGGATCGTATGAGCCTTGAGAACCGGCGTCTGCCCATCGCGTGTCAGCACGACGTCGGAGGCCTCGAACGCCGGCCAGGGCAGAAGCTGCACCGACGAATGACGGACCTGCATCGTAAGCCCCGTCTGGTGCTTCAGCGCCACAGCCACACGCTCGCGCAGCGCGTCCTGATCGATCAGGACATGCGTGGCCACACTCACACCCACAATGGCAACGATGACGGCAATCAGAACGCCGGTCAGCTTCTTCATTTTGCAGGCCCCCGGCCCTTGCTGCTGCTTCCACCCCGGACACGTTTGGGCGCCGGCGTCTCACCCGGCACGAAACCCAGCGTGCGGAATGTCTCGCGCATATGCGGCGGCAGCGGTGCGGTTACGATCAGGCGTCCGCCTGCAGGATGCGGAATATCAAGCTGGCGCGCATGCAGATGCAGCCGGTCGATGAACCCTTCCGGATGCGCGGCCTTCCCGCCATAGCGCGGATCACCGACGATCGGTGTCCCGATGGATTCGGTATGCACGCGAAGCTGATGCGTCCGCCCGGTCAGCGGAGACAGCTTCAGCCAGCTCAGCTTCTTGCCGGCCGCATCGAGCGTCTCATATTCCGTCTTGGCCGAAGCCGCATCTTCCTCATCACGTGACGCCGCAATCACCAGAGCCGCGCCACCCGCACCGATCTTTGCCAGAGGCTGATCGATAATGCCGGATTCCGGCGAAGGCCGCCCGACGACCACGGCCCAGTACGTCTTCTCCACATCGCGCCCACGGAACGCCGCCGCAAGCTTCGCCGCCACACCCGGCGTCCGCGCAATCAGCAGAATGCCCGACGTATCACGGTCGATCCGATGCACCAGACGCGGCCGGTCCCCGCCCTCGGTCCGCAGACCATCGAGCATCATGTCCACGTGCTTGGTAATGCCCGGACCGCCCTGCGTCGCAAGGCCCGATGGCTTGTCGAGAACCAGCAGATGCTCGTCCTCGTAAATCACCATCTTCTGGATCTCGCGCGCCAGTATCGGATCCGGCGGCGGCAGGGGCGCGGGCTTGTCCACGTCCGGCAGCGGCGGGATGCGAACGCTCTGCCCGGGGATCAGACGCGTATTGGTCTGCACACGCCCTCCCTCCACGCGGATCTGTCCCTTGCGGCACAGTTTCTGGAGCGCGCCCTGCGTCAGATTGGGGTAGTGACGTCTGAACCAGCGGTCGAGGCGAATATCGGCCTCATCCTCGGTCACGATGCGGTTGGTAACTGTCATGGTTCGCGGGATGCCCTCTTGGCGGCCCGCATGTCCAGAAGTTTTCTGATACGCCCCTCATGTCCGCGGTCCGTGGGATGATAAAGGGATGCTCTGGGCATCCCGTCCGGAAAGTAATTCTGACCCGAAAACGCATCCTCGCTGTCGTGGTCGTATTCATAGCCCTTGCCGTACCCAATATCCTTCATCAGAGACGTCGGCGCATTCAGGATATGCGACGGCGGCATCAGGCTTCCGGTATCGCGCGCCAGAGCCCGGGCCGCTTTATAGGCCGTATAGACCGCATTGGATTTCGGCGCAGTCGCCAGATGCACTACAACCTGAGCCAGCGCCAGCTCCCCTTCCGGAGAACCCAGACGTTCATAGGTCTGCCATCCTGCCACGGCCATCGGCAGTGCGGACGGATCGGCCTGCCCCACATCCTCGGCCGCAAACCGCGTCAGACGCCGAGCGATGTAGCGCGGGTCTTCCCCGCCCTCCAGCATCCGCGCGAACCAGTACAGGGCCGCATCCGGATCACTGCCCCGCAGCGATTTGTGCAGAGCGGAAATGAGATTGTAATGCTCTTCCCGATCCCGGTCATACAGGATCGCCCGACGCGACAGGATCGCCGCCAGATCACGCGGTGTCAGAACTTTTGACGGATCAAGCGCCACAAGCTGCTCGACCATATTCAGCAGATACCGCCCGTCCCCATCCGCCATGGCCCGCAGACTGGCCCGTGCTTCCGGGTCGAGCGGGAGAGGACGACCGACTTCCTCTTCCGCATGCACCAGCAGGCTCTCAAGGCTCGCATCATCCAGCCGGTTCAGCACCAGAACCTGACACCGCGACAACAGCGCCGCATTCAGCGCAAAGGACGGGTTCTCCGTGGTCGCGCCCACCAGAACCACCGTCCCGCGCTCCACATAGGGCAGAAACCCGTCCTGCTGCGCCCGGTTGAAACGATGGATCTCGTCCACGAACAGCAGCGTCCCCTTGCCCGTCGCGGCCTGTTTCTTGTCCGCTTCCTCAAACGCCCGCCGCAGATCCGCAACACCGGAAAAAACGGCCGAAATCTGCGAATAGAACAGCCCTGCCTGCCCGGCGAGAAGCCGCGCGATCGTCGTCTTGCCGCATCCCGGACCGCCCCAGAGAATCAGGCTGGACAGCGTGCCCCGCGCCAGCATCCGCGTGAGCGTGCCCTCAGGCCCGAGCAGATGATCCTGCCCCCGCACGTCTTCCAGCCGCTTCGGCCGCAGACGGTCCGCCAGAGGCTGTGTCCGCGACGGCGGCCGACGCTGCACCTGAGGTGCCTCAATCGGGCGTTGCTGCCGCATGTTCTCCGGCGCACGGGACGGCCCACGACCTGAAGCCTGTCCCGGAGCACGGTTCGCTTCCGGAGCGCCGCCGAAAAGATCTGTCATGTCGGTCACTGGCGTCTCCCGCTCCCCGGTCCATCATCAGAAGGTCTGCCCCTCCAAGATAGGGAGCCCGGCCGGTCAGGAAAATCCCCGGCTTCACGTTCCCGGAGCATAACCCCGGCCGCGGCCTTAATGAAGGATACGCCGCAGCACGCCCGGCAGCAGCATCGATAGCGGATTGACCGACAGATCCGGCTTCTCGACCGTCCCGTGCAGTTCAAACGTCGCCGCCAGCAGCCCGCCACCCTTCTCGGGAGACAGCAGATGCCCCAGAACCGGCAGCCGTCCCGGCAGCGCATTGAGCCCGAACAGCGGGACGATCGTCCCGTTCAGGTTCAGTTTAGACGTCGTCAGGTCAATCGGCCCTTCCATCGTGGCCCCGAGCGCCTGATTGCCGATCACCCCGTCATGCAGCACCAGCAGGTTCCCCGCCAGACTGAGCCGGGTGGCCAGATGACCGATCTCGAACCGGTCCAGATGATTGGTCAGCCAGTGCAGCGGCGACAGGTCCGACACCGCCGTCAGGCTCAGCGGCGGCCGCAGGAACTGCGACGGTCCCATTTCCACATGCCCGCGGAATGGTGGCAGCCCGCCCCACAGCCCGGCCGATTTCGTATTCCGTCCTTCCGGAATCTTCCGCACTGTCGTCTCATCCGGCGTGAACACCCCGTCCAGATGCGTCTGTCCGCCCCGGATACGGTCATACAGCCCCAGACCCTCAAGCAGCGTTCCCAGATTATCAATATCCAGCACGAACGGATGCTCACGTCCCGTATCGGCCAGAACGGCCCGGACCCGCGTCGGTGCATCCAGCGCAAAGCGCCCCGATGTCAGATGCCCGTTCCGCAGTTCGATCTGCGAGACGACACCCCCGACCTGCGCTTTGGGCCCATAATAGACATGCGGCGCATTCAGGCTGATGGACCAGTTGTCTCCCATCGACGCGCCCTTTGCCTTCGCACCGCCCGGCGGTACAGGTGTTGCCGCTGTCTGGGGATGCGGTGCGAACATCGGCGCCAGATCCAGCGGATCGGCATCGACCGTCACTCCGATCGGCTGCTCCACACTCTGCGGCAGAGCAATCCGAGCATCGCCCTCCGTCCGGCCGATCCGGAAGCCCTCAAGCACAATCCCCGTCAGCTTGCCCGCGCGTGTGACACCGCGTCCCGCGACCGAAAGCCCGGTCCCATGCGCCTGCAATCCGTCCAGAACCGCCATCCGGCCGTTCTGAAAGCCGATATGCGCCATGGCCGTTGCAGGCTCACCCAGCGGCTTGGCCCAGATCGGCACGGTCAGTGCCGCCTGGGCCATATCCAGCGACAGCTTCAGATCGGACGTCTCATTGGCCTGCTGCACGAAATGCGCATTCAGAACCGCGTGCCCGTCAAACAGGCCGCCCGGCGCAATCCGGGCCTTCGCAGCAGACACCGGGTCCAGAACCGAGCGCGCATCAATCGTCTGCAACACCCGAGACGGCGCCCCGCCCTCGAAGTTTTCATGCAGCACGACATGCGTGGGAATCCCCGCAAGGCGCCCGTCCCCCGTCAGATCCAGCGCATCCTCGGTGGCGGACATCGTCCCCGACGCCCCGTCCACCGGCTGCCCCATCAGCACATTCCCCAGATGCACGCCGGAAAAGGCAGCCTGCGTCCAGACATGCAGCGCCCCGTCCGGAATATTGGCGACCAGCGGCAGCGTCATACGGACATGCGCGTCCACCATGCCCGAAGGCTGCGTGAACGGCAGCGGATGCCGCGCCAGAAGATGCAGCCGCGGATGCGCCAGCGCGGACATGAACCCTTGTAACGGCCCCGTCAGATGCGTGGAAATATCCCCGGTCTGGTCCTTGGCATACAGATCGCCAATCCGGATCTCCCCATCCGGAAGCAGCACGTTTTCCTTCACGCCCGTAGACTGCACGCCCTTGCCCAGATCAATGACCAGCGTATCCGGCCCATCGAAATGCAGCGATGCCTCCAGCCCTGTCGCAGGCGGAACGGGCCGCAGCCAGTGCACCGTCAGGCCATGTCCACTCAGTTGCCCCTGAACCGAGACCGGCATGATTCCATCCGGACCCTTATCGCTATGCAGATGGGCCTTGACCTCAAGATCGCGCCCTGTCCCGTCCGTGATGTTCTTCGAGATCCAGCGCCGGCCACCCTTGATGATGGCAGCCGGCCAGATGGAACCCAGCGTGGCAAAGCGGATGCCATCCAGCCCGGCCTCGGCATCCCCGTCCATGACCTTGGGCTTCTGCAAATCGTCCAGCCTCAGACTGGCCGAGGCATGAACATGCGTCAGAGCCCCCCCGCTATCGGCCACATCAAGCCCGGCGGACGGTACCTCAACCGTGGCGCCCCCCTGCACACCCGGACGGTCCATCCGCAGATGCATTGTCGCCTGCCCCGCATGAAGATGGATCGGATCGGCGGTTTTCTGGAAAACCTGCCCCTCACCCAGTGACAGCTTGAGCACGAGGTCCGAAGGCTGCTCGTCCATACCCTGAGGCACGAATATCGCCCGCGCGTCGAGCGCCACCGGAACATGCCAGTCCGCAGCCAGCGGATTGAAAGCACCAAGCTGTGCGGGCTCGAACGGCGTGCTGTTCAGATGCAGTTCGCCGAGTTTTCTGACCTGCCGTGCCTGCGCCGTTAGCGTGGTCTGGAAACCGTCGAGCATGACACCGGCCTGCCCCGTTCCCGTCCAGACGAAATCCTGTCCATGCGGCGCCATACGCAGGCGGCGCGCATGCATTTCCACGGGCCCGATCACGGCGGTCCGGTCCTGTGGCAGACCGGCAAGCGTGATGGCGACGTTATGAACATCAACAGCGCGGAGACGATCGAGCCGTGTCGGAACACCACGCCCACCGCGCTTCTGCTCCGGCAGGTCCATGTCCACATCGCCATCAGGCAGGCGTCGCAGGGCCAGCGTGGCGTTCTCAAGCCGCAGCGTGTGGGGCGCGATCACCCCTTTGAACAGGGCGCTCAGCGACAGGACGGCATCGGCCTCGTCAGCCCGCTCTGCAATCAGGTTATCGTATCGGGTCACTTTCAGCCCGCGCGCCATCAGCACCAGCCCGGCAGGCACGCCTCCGGCCGAAGGCTGCCACTGGATGCGCAGCGTCTCCCAGCTCAGCCGACCGGCCGGATGCCCCGGACGCTTGCCCGCCGCAATCGCCACAGGCTCCACAAGGCGGGAGACGCGGGTGATATCCACCGGTCCATGCGCCAGCTCCCACAGAAACACGCTGCCCGCAGCAGCCGCGAGTGCAACGGGCGTCATGCAGACCAGCGCAACCCAGCGCGCGATATGGAAATGCCGGGGCATGTGGGGCCCCGGCCGGAACGGACGAAAACGCCTGTGAGGAGGGCGCGGGAAGTCGGGGACGGCCATAGACGGTCATCGGCGCGTTTCCGGCCAGTCTCCCTCGTAAAAAGTTTTCAGATGAAGCCGTCAGGCTTTTGAAGAGAGATCCCGGAAAGCTTCCGCCACCAGTTCGGCATGGGTCGCAGGCTTCACCTTGCGCCACACATGCCGGATGATGCCCTCGCCATCGACCAGGAACGAACTGCGCTCCATCCCCATATAGGTCCGCCCATACATGGATTTCTCAACCCATGTTCCGTAAGCCTCGGCCACGGCATGGTCCTCGTCCGAGGCCAGCGGAAACTCCAGACCGTATTTCGTGGCGAATTTCTCGATCTTCGCCACCGGGTCGGGGCTGACACCGATAATGGACAGGCCATCCGCCTCGAACTTCGGCAGAACCTCCTGCAACCCGCAAGCCTGCGTCGTGCAGCCCGGTGTATCCGCCTTCGGATAGAAATACAGCAGATAAGGCTTCCCACTCAGCTCCGCGCTGCTGACAGTGCGGCCACCCGAAGCTGGAAGCGTAAAATCTGGCGCGCGATCGCCCGGCTGAAGGCCCGATGGCTGGGAAGTGGCTGTCATGAGCGGCATGATTGCCTGACCCGTCCGGCACGATCAAGGCAAACCGGACGGAAACCGTTCAGTATCCCGAGATCAGTACCCCGGATACATGCCCGGATAGGCCGGAACCGGCTGCGGCGGGCCGTAAACCACCCGCGGCTGGGGCGCGTAAACAACAGGCGGCGGAGCATAAACCACCTGCGGAGGCGGCGGCGGCGGCGGAGGGGCATAAGGCTGCGTCAGAAGCGCACCACCCACGGCCCCGAGTGCCAGCCCACCGAGAATCCCGCCGACAATCGCGCCGGAATGATCGCGGTACCCGCCATGCCAGCCTCCGCGCGGACCGCCGTATCCATATCCCGGACCACGCCCGCCCCCATGCCAGTGCGCCTGTGCCTGCGGCACAATGGCATTTGGAACAATGGCGGAGCCGATCAGCAGGGGAGCGGCCATAAGAACTGCACGTGTGATGCGACGCATGGCATCTTTCTCCTCAAAACACATGGACCAGAAGCCCCCGCGAACAGGAACTCCTTTCGTCCATGAGAAAGATCATGCCCGCTGAAAATGGCAGCAAGAGGCGTCAATCATGGCAGGAGGCGGACAAATTGTAACAGCGCCCGGTAACATTCCCGCCCGCTGATTTCAGCGTGGCGGATCGACCCGGTGATAGCCCGGCGGCGGATCGAAAATCTCGATGGGCTGCGGCGCGCGGCTGACGGACACCGCCTCCAGGACCGGTCGGCCACCATGCGTCGCACCCAGCATCAGCCCGTCATCCGTGTAACAGAAAGCAGTCGTCTGGCTGTCGCTGTCCGCACTTTCCCAGATCGTGCAGGCCTCCCCCGCAATCCTGCCCTGCCCCAGATTGCGCCAGAACCCGGCAGCAGGCGTGCCGGGTGTTGCAAAGCTTTCGCTGCCCGGTGCGGCTGTGACGGTCGCCGTATGGTTCGTACTGTCCAGCACCATAAGGGTATGCGTGCGGTAATCCGTCAGCATGATCGTCGCCGAGCCTTCCGGCTCCACCCGCTGACGCCACAACGCGGAGGTCCAGCGCATCCGCTGATGCAGATGCTGCCCGTTAGGTCCCGTCAGAACATAGACGATATCGGCGTCATGCAGCGGTGTTACGAGCGGAGCCTGAACCGGAGGCGGCGTCACTGACGGCACATCCGCTTTCGCCGCAGGTCCGCAGACGGCGCCCAGCAGAACACAGACCGCACCACCAACGACACGCACAAACGGCATCTTCACTTCCGGTTTCCATCCGCAGGGCCACTAGGCGGCTGATCCGGAGCAGACACGGACCCATCTCCCGAAGAATCGTTCGGAACGGAAGGCTGCGTCGTATCCGGCTGCACAGGCTGGCCCGGCAGAGGCGCGGCAGGACCCGGCATTGCCGTTTCGGGTGCTGGCGTGTCGTGGCTGCCGATGACAGAATTATCGGTGTCCGAATTGTCAGGCGATGTCGGCGCAGGCGTCGTGGTCTTCGTATCGCTGCTTGAGGCCTCCGGAACAGGAGACGGCGTTGCACTGCCCGCTTCGCTCTGATGGGCGGGACGGGCTTTCGGTTCCAGTACATGGAACCCCGCTGGCGGCTCGAACGTCGAGGCCGGGATGTCCTGATAGGTCACCGAAACGGCCTTGATGGAGCCTTCGACACCATCGGCATCCACACCATTTTCCGCCAGAATAACGCCGTCATCCGTCACACAGGCAGTCGCCTTGCCGTGACTGCTCTGGATGTTCCAGCGTTCGCAGGCCACGCCCGCCACGGTTTCATGACCTGCCGCCGTGTACTGCATGTCCAGATCAAGCATGAACGGATTATGCAGCCCATGGTTGGGGTGCAGGCGCGTATAAACCTGCTGCTTCATCATCACGAGCGTCACCTGCTGCGCCGGACGATCGAGAATGGTCACGCCATTGCCATCCTGCGAGTCGATCCGCAGCAGATCACCCGCGCCCGAGAACGCGACCTTTACCGTATCGGGACCACCCCTGGTCGTGTTCGACGGCGTGGAAAGCTGATAGACGACCGTGACATCCCGCGTCGGCGTCAGACGAGGATGATCGTCCGCATGGGCCTGTTCCGGCAAAGCCCCCGCCCACAGCCCCGCGGCCAGTGGCACGGCAAGCGCGGCGTGTAGGAAAGCGGGGCGCGAGAAAACAGTCATGGCGGATCTCCGGCAGGCGCGCGCATTGACGCAATGGACTCACGCAGGGCCTGAAGGCTGAAATTCTCAGGCCAGACCGCGCGCACGGTCAGCGCCTGATGAAGCAGGGACTGATAGTTCGCCGCCGGAATCCCGATACCGCCCAGCCCCGTCAGATGGGGCGTCGTGTATTGTGTATCCAGCAGCGTGTACCGCCCCTTGCGCAACCCCGCGATAAGATGGACCAGCGCCACCTTAGAAGCATCACGTTCGCGCGAAAACATGCTCTCGCCGAAAAAAGCCCCCCGCAGGGACACACCATACAACCCGCCAACCAGCCTTCCGCCATCCCGGACCTCGATGGAATGAGCGTTTCCCTGCCGGTGAAGCGCACCGTAAAGCCTGCGGATCCGCTCGCTGATCCAGGTCGTCTCCCGCCCCGGCGCAGGCTCGGCGCAGGCCAGCATGACCTCATCAAAAGCCTGGTCCGCCGTCACAATCATCCGCCCCGACATGACCAGTCGCATCAGTTTCTTTGGAACATGCATCCCGTCGAGCGGCATGATCCCGCGCTCTTCCGGCAGATACCAGGCCAGTTCCGTGCTTTTGGCATCGGGCGCCATGGGAAAGATCCCCGCGGCATAGGCCTGAAGCAGAAGATCCGGAGTTATCTCGTCCATGATGGTACAGTCTTTACGTGGAGCCTGATGCGAAACCGCAGGGGAAAACATGGCCGCACTGGTAGCGGACATGATAGACGTGGACCATCGACAGGGAGACCGCCAGTGCCGCTAGCCTTCATTTACGTCATTATTCTTGCCATCCTTGGCGTCCTGCGCCTTGCGATGCCGGAAGCACATGGCCTTCTGATGATCCTGGCCAAGATCAGCGCCACCTGTCTCGTGATCTCGGCACTCGTGGATCTGTGGATGATGCGCGAAGGAAGCGAGCCTCCGTCCATGACAGAGGCCTCGTTTACAGCAGACTGATCAGCACCAGCAGAAGCCCAGCCATAGAAATGCCCCAGATCAGGCTGCGGATTGGGCCCCAGCCGAACGCATAGGCCGGGATATAAATGGCGCGGGCCAGGAAATAGATCCCCGCCCCCCAGCCCGTCAGCGGACTGTAATGGCCCGATACCCAGGCCAGAAGCACGGCGCCTATGAAGATCGGCAGCGTCTCCGCCAGATTGGCCTGCGCACGCTTCAGACGCGCCGCCATCCCCGTATAGCGTGGGGGATCACCGTCGCGGTTGCTGCTCGCCCATTGCAGACCGTCCTGCTGGCGGCAGGCCGCGGCGGTCAGGAAAAGCTGGACAACTGCCAGCACCAGTGTCCATCCAAGCCAGACAAGACCAATCGGCATGGGCTTTTCCCCGGAAGTTCCTGAAAATCAGGAAAATGTTTCAGATGTGCCTGTTCCCCCTGCACGCAGGTCGGCGGCCGCTTCCTTAACGGCCAGTCCATGCGTGCGTTCCAGACGGCGGATCGTGAAATGTGCCCGCGCCAGCGCACGATAATGTGCAAGGAACGCGGCGTTGAGCGACGCCCCACACAGCGCACCCGCCACCGGCACCATCTGCAGCGCGAACTTGCGCGACAGTCCGATCCCGTAATGCGAAGCCACCTCGGCCATCAGCATCACGATCGGCCGTCCCCGCAGCAGCGCCCGCGCCGAGAAGAACCCAAGTTCGCCTTCATCATCATTCTGACGCGCCGGGAAGCTGCGCAGCGCAAAGACTTCCAGACAGGCGCGACGCGTATCTTCGTTTCGAAGGTCCTCGCCTTCCTCACGGGCAATGCGCGCGATTTCGCGCATGATCGTCAGCGTGGTGAAGCCGACATCCGGCGCCAGACCGAAGATCCCTCCGAACCCGCCCAGCGCACCGGAGACGGCCACGGCAGCCTGCCCCATATTCTCACGTAACGGATCGCGGACGGCGGGCGCATCATTGTCGATCCCCAGGATGGCGACCTTGAAAGCGCGTTCGATCGCGACTTCCGCCGTCTTGTGGAACTTCTCCTGAACCGAAGGCGCAAGTCCCAGCCCCTGCATACCGAGTCGCGTGGCCTGTCCGACGGCGCCGCCCATCAGGTCTGCAAGACGCACGAGCACGCCGCGGCCCTGTTCCACCTTTTCGAGAACCGACTGAAGCTGGGCAAGGGAATCCCCGTCCAGCGCCATCGAAGCGAATTCGCTGGTCGGAAGCTGCGTGTCATTCACTGCGGTCATGACGATCAAAACTCCTGTTCGTAAGACCCGAAACCGTTTACCGGATAGCAGGTTTCATATCCTAACATGGCGCCATCATGGGGATATCGGCTCCATGAGGCCACTGGTAGGGTGAGGAGAATTACAACAATGACCGTATTATCGCGCTGGATCCTGTCTGCTCCGCTGGCAGCCAGCCTCCTCATCCCGGCCGGTTTTTCGGCCCATGCCGCCACGACCCATACCCGCCATCACGCATCGCACGGCACGGCCAATCTTCCGCAGATGGGCCCGAGCGCAGGCCAGATCGTCGGCGCACCTGCCAAACCCTTGACCCCGGCTCAGCAGGCCGCCCTGCCAGACGAAGGCGCACCACCGCCGCCACATGGCTATACGGAAGTGGAAGACTCGGAAGCCGCCCTCGCCAGCTACAGCGACCGCGTCCGTACCCATCTTCCGGTCGGCATGCCCGGCACCAACGCCCAGCAGAAGACCAACGGCCCCAACAACCTGCCGTCCCATTTCTCGATCTTCGGCATGCCGGTGAAGTTCAACGCACCGGTCCAGTCACCCTATGAAGACGAAGATTCCCCGACGAGCTATGCCGGCCATCCGGTCAACGGCCAGACCAACATGCTCGTGAACGGCGACTCCTCCGCCATCCACTGACGACACGCGTTCTCATGGGCGCGTCCACCCTCCGATCCCTGTCAGGTGGCGGAACTCCGCATCCGTCACCGGCGCCACGGACAGTCGGGAATGTTTCAGCAGCGCCATCTCCGCCAGAGCCGGATCAGCCTTGATGTCCGCCAGGCTTACGGGATGGGCAAACGCCCCCCTCGCCTTCACATCCACACAGACCCAGCGCGGATCATCCGCCGTTGGGTCCGGATAGGCTTCCCGCACAATCTCCACCACGCCCACGATGCGTTTTTCGCTCACCGAATGGTAGAAAAGCGCCAGATCGCCGGTCTTCATGGCCGAGAGATTGTTGCGCGCCTGATAGTTACGCACCCCGGTCCAGGGCTCGACGCCGTTCCGGACCTGCTCCGCCCACGAAAACGCTTCGGGCTCCGATTTCACCAGCCAGTACGCCACGGTCCACTCCTGCCGCATGGGCATTTAACGCTCAATTCCGTGAAACGTGATAACAGTGATCGGAACAATGGGACAACGCGCCTCTTCCGAATATGATTGCTTCGGACTATTTCAATAGGGAACTAATCGCCGCGTTACCAATCTGCCGAGGTCCGTGTCCCTGTGCGCCCTACCCCCAACCTGCTCCATCGCTATGCCAATCCGGGGCAGTTCCTGCGTCTGGCGCATGCGCTCCTGCCCTGGCTGAGCAGCGGCGCCATCCTGTTTCTGACTGTCGGCGTCATCTGGGGCCTGTTCATCGCTCCGGCCGACTGGCAGCAGGGTGACACCGTCCGCATCATGTATGTGCATGTCCCGATGGCCTGGCTGGCCTCGTCCTGCTACCTGGGCCTTGCAGTCTGCGGCGTGCTCTCACTGGTCTGGCGCCATCCGCTGGCGGATCTCGCCGCCATCGAGATCGGCCCCGTCGGCGCCTGCGCCGCAGCCCTCTGCCTGATTACCGGTTCGCTCTGGGGTGAGCCCATGTGGGGCACGTGGTGGGTGTGGGACGCGCGCCTGACCTCGATGCTGGTCCTGTTCTTCCTGTATCTGGGCCATATCGCCCTGATCCGTGCCTTCGATGAACCGGCCCGGGGCCAGCGCGCCGCCGCGATCCTCGCCCTGGCCGGCGTGATCGACCTGCCGATCATCAAGTTCAGCGTCCAGTGGTGGAATACCCTGCACCAGCCCGACAGCATCACCCTGACCGGCGCCCCCACCATGTCCATGATGATGCTCTGGCCGCTGCTGATCTGCACGATCGGCTTCACGCTCGGTGTCGCGGCCGTCATCTTCACCCGGCTCAGCGCCGCCATCCATGAAAGCCGCGCGCGCCAGCTTCTGGCCCGTTCGCGCCTCGACCGCAGGGACAGCCAAGTCGCATGATGCATCTTCCGAACCACTGGCCCTACATCGCGGCCTCATACGGCCTGACGCTGGGCTGCTCGCTCATCCTTGGTATCGGTGCCGCCCTGCGCCTGCGGAAATCCAAGGCCCGTCTGGCCGCCGTTGAAGGCCATGCCCGCCGTCGTGAAAGGTCAGCATTATGACCCGCAAGACCCGTCGCCTCTGGATCGTCATCGCCTGTCTGGCCTGTGTCGGCTCCGCCGCCGCCCTGACCCTGCGGGCGTTCTCGTCCAACATCGTGTTCTTCATGGCGCCGTCGCAGGTGAAGGCCAATCCGCCCTCATCCGATCGCACCATCCGCCTCGGTGGCATGGTCATGGCCGGCAGCCTGCACCGCATCAACGAGAACGGCACCCCCGTGAACGCCTTCGAAGTCACGGACGGACAGGCCGCCGTCGAGGTCCATTACACCGGCATCCTCCCCGACCTGTTCCGCGAAGGGCAGAGCGTCGTGGCCCTCGGCACCGTTCAGAAGAACGGTGGCTTCACAGCCAGCGAAGTCCTCGCCAAGCATGACGAGACCTACATGCCCAAGGAAGTCGCGGACGAGCTCAAGCGCACCGGCAAATGGGACCCGCGCTTCGGCAAGGCTCCGGACGCATCGAGCTGGGACACCATGACCGCAAAGAAAGCAGGGGGCTGACCGCCTGATGTTCGGACCTGAACAGGGCCATTTCGCCCTGGCTCTCGCCTGCGTGCTTGCCCTCGTGCAGTTCGCTGTCCCGCTCTGGGGTGCAAACCGCCGCGATGCCCGTCTCGTGGGGCTCGCCCCCTATCTCGCGGTCTCGCAACTCATTGCACTGGGCTATTCGTTCCTGTGCCTCGTCATGTGCGCCGTCAGCGACGATTTCTCGGTCCAGAACGTCGCAGCCAACTCCGCAGTCTCCAAGCCGCTCCTGTATAAAATCACAGGCGTCTGGGGAAACCATGAAGGCTCCGTCCTGCTCTGGACGCTGATCCTCGCCGTCTGCGGCGGCGCGGTCTCGCTGTTCGGCCGCAACCTGCCGGACATCCTGCGCGGACGGGTTCTGGCCATTCTCGGCGGCGTCTCCGCCGGGTTCCAGATGTTCTGCCTTCTGACATCCGATCCGTTCGACCGCGTCTTCCCCGCGCCGATGGACGGTCAGGGCATGAACCCGCTCCTTCAGGACCCGGGCCTCGCCTTCCATCCGCCCATTCTCTACACCGGCTATGTCGGTTTCGCCGTCCCCTTCGCCTTCGCCGTCGCCGCCCTGATCGAAGGCCGCGTCGATGCTGCATGGGGCCGCTGGGTCCGTCCCTGGGCCGTGGCGGCCTGGTGCTTCCTGACCTGCGGCATCGCGCTCGGCTCGTGGTGGTCCTATTATGTGCTGGGCTGGGGCGGTTACTGGTTCTGGGACCCGGTGGAAAACGCGTCCCTCATCCCCTGGCTGACGGGCACGGCGCTCGTGCATTCCGCCATCGTCGTGGAAAAGCGCGAAGGCCTGAAAATCTGGACGGTCCTGCTGGCCATCGCGACGTTTTCGTTCTCGCTGTCCGGCACCTTCCTCGTGCGCTCGGGCATCCTGAACTCGGTCCACGCCTTCGCCAACGATCCCGCACGCGGCGTGTTCATTCTGGCCCTGCTTGCCATCGTCATCGGCGGCTCGCTCGCCCTGTTCGCATGGCGTGCCCCGTCCCTCACCTCGACCGGCCTGTTCTCGCCGATTTCGCGTGAAGGCTCACTGGTCCTGAACAATATCCTGCTCTGTTCGATCTGCGCCGTGGTCGTGACGGGCACGATGTACCCGCCCTTCATGCAGCTTCTGGCCGGACGCACCATTTCCGTCGGCAAGCCGTTCTTCGACGCCGCCACGATCCCGCTGACCCTGCCGCTCCTGCTGGCCATGGGTGTCGGCACCGCCCTGCCGTGGAAACGTGCGCAGCTCGCCCGGACCTTCTCGCATCTCTATGCCGCCGCCGGCATCGCCGCGATCGGACTGGTTCTGTGCTTCTGGAAGCTCTCCGGCGTCCTGCCCATCGCCTGCGGTGCGCTCGCCATCTGGGTCATCGCAGCATCCGCTTCCGACGTTCTGCGCCGGATCGGCATTGGCCATACCTCCGCACAGGGCGTATGGGAGCGCATGAAGCACCTGCCGCGCTCAAGCTGGGGCGCCGCCCTCGCCCATATCGGCGCAGGCATCACCGTGCTTGGCCTGTGCGGCATGTCTCAGGCACAGCACGCCATCGTCGAAGTCCATATCGGCGAGACGCGCTCGCTGGCCGGCGACGACTGGACCCTGCTGGATGTGCACGACTATATCGGCCCGAACTACAAGGCCATGCAGGCTGACATCGCCATCCGTCACAACGGCAAGCTCGTGACGATCCTGCACCCCGAAAAGCGCGACTTCACAACGCAGAGCCAGACCACGACCGAAGTCGCCATCCACACCAATTTCATCACCGATCTGTACGGCGTGATCGGTGACCGGCACGGCACGGGCAAGGACACGACCTATGTCCTGCGCCTGCACCGCAACCCGCTCGCACCCTGGATGTGGCTGGGCGGACTGGTCATGGCGATTGGCGGCGCGTTCTCGCTGTCTGACCGCCGGATGCGGATTGGGGCCCCCAAGCGCGCCGCTGCCCGCAACATGGCCCGTGCCTGAGGAGAGAGGGACATGAACGTAACACGACGCGGCATCCTCACGGCCGTTCCCATCATCGGCGCAGGTGTTCTCGGCGTCGGCTTCTGGCGGATGCTGAGCGACATGCGCAGCGGCGCCTTCGACCCACGCGCCATCAAGAACCCCAATGTCGGCAAGCCCATCCCGGGCTTCGCGATGCCCGGCCTTCCCGGCCTCGGCGACGGCTTCACCGATGCGGAACTCAAGGCCCAGCACCGACCGGTTCTGGTCAATTTCTTTGCCTCATGGTGCATCCCCTGCGTGGCGGAAATGCCCGGCCTGCGCGCCATCTCGCGCAACATGCCGATCTGGGGCATCGCCTATGAGGACAAGCCCGAGAACGCCAGCGCCTTCATCCAGCGCGACGGGTCCCCCTATGCCCGCGTCGCCTCCGACCGTCATGGCCGTGTTGCGATCGACTGGGGCGTGACCGGCGTACCCGAGAGCTTTCTGGTCGCTCCCGGCGGACGCATCATCTGGCATGGAAGTGCTGCCCTCGATCCCCAGATCTACGAGGCGGAAATCCGCCCGAGGCTGGCCGGACTATGAAGGTGTCCAGACGCTTTCCAGCGCTGCTGCTCGCCGCTGGTCTGATCGGCGGCGGCGTAGCCCTCGCCGTGGACGATCCAGCCGAGATGCTGCCAAACCCGGCACAGGAAAAGCGCGCCGAAGCCATCGGTGCCCATCTGCGCTGCCTCGTCTGTCAGAACGAGAGCATCGAGGACAGCAGCGCGCCCCTCGCCCGCGATCTGCGCAAGGTCGTGCGCGAGCAGGTCTCGGCCGGAAAATCCGATCAGCAGATCATGGACTGGATGACCGAACGCTACGGCGAATTCATCCGTCTGGCCCCACAGTTTTCATGGTCCACCGCCCTGCTCTGGCTGATGCCGGCGTTCGCTCTGGTGGCCGGACTTGTCATTGCATGGCGTGCGACCAGACGCCGCACCGTCGTCACGCCTGCGCCGCTCACGGATGACGAGCGCGCGCGTCTGGATGCCCTTTCGGGCCGGGAGTAGACTTTTTGTTCTGGTTGGGAATCCTGATAATCGCGGCGGTGGCCCTGTGTCCCGCATTTCTGGGGCTGCGTACCCTGCGCCGGCGTGTGAACGCCCGTGACTCCGCCCTCACCCTCTATCGCGGACAGCTTGGCGATCTGGAGCGCGACCACGCTCTCGCCCTCATCAATGACGAGGAATATCAGGCCGCCCGTCTGGAAGTTCAGCGCCGCCTGCTGGCCACGGATGGTGAAGCCGCCGTCGAGGATCTGAACGCAGAGCCCCCAAAGCGCAACCGCGTTCTGCCGGTCGCAGCCGTTGGGCTTGGTATCCCGGTGCTCGCCTTTGCGCTCTATATCGTCAACGGTCATCCGTCTCTGCCGCCCCAGCCCCTGAGCCAGCGTCAGGCCGGGCCGGACGCAAAGGGTCTGCAGATGATCCACAAACTCCAGACCGAAGTGGCCACCATTCCTCCCGGATCGCAGACCTATGCGACCGGACATTTCCTGCTGGGACAGGTCGAAGCAAAATCCGGCATGACGGATGCTGCGATCCGGGACTGGAAGGCCGCCCTGAGCACCCATTTCGAGCCCGAGCTTGCCATCCGCCTCGCCGAGCTTGAAAGTCGCAACGGCAGCCATATCTCTGGTGAAAGCCTTGACCTCTATCGCCGTGCCCTGGCTGCGGCACCGGCTGACGCGCCCTGGCGCATGGCTGTAGAAGCGCGTATCGCCGTTGGCGAACATCAGGAGAATAACGGCCAGTGAGAAAACCCGAAGCCAACGCCATTGCGCTGTGCCCCGTCTGCCGCCAGCCCATGCGTCCGACATCGGAGAAATGCCCGAACTGCGGTGCCGAGCGTCATTACGGCCCAAGGATCATCGAATCCGCCGTCTGCGCCTTTGCCGGCATGGTCCTGCTTGCAGCAATCTCGACCCTGCTGCTGCCGATTTCGCTGTGGACCATCCTGTTCGCCGCCATCGGGCTCGTGGCCGGTTTCCTGTTCTCCCACAACCGTTTCAGCGGCGATCGCTGGCTGAAATAGCCTCCCGTCAGCCCCGGATCAGGGGTTACACCAGACATCCAGACAGAAACAGACGACCAGATTCGGTGAACCCGAAAGGGAAAACGATCGTTTCCCTTTCATCCGTCACTGTCTGGAAGTCTGTGAAGCCGTGCGCTTTCCGCTGGATCTTGTCCTGTGCCTGCCCATAACCGCGGCCGTACTGCTACCCATTTCCCGTGCCCATGCCGTTCCGGGAGATGAACAGGCCTATTCAGGCTCCCTGTTCTCACCGCCCACGCCACTGCCAAAAGCCGGCGCATTCTATGTCGAACCCTATCTCTATGTCGGCTCGCCCATCGGACAGTTCGGCTCACAGGGTGACTATCACCCCCTACCCGGCGTCCAGCGCTCCGTCAGCTCACTCGTCATCCTGAAATACGGCATCACCAACCGCATCTCGGTCTACATCACGCCACAGGTCCAGTATTCCTGGCAGCGCTCCGCAACACCGTCCGGTCTAAAATTCACGGATCTGCCATTCGTGCTGCAAGGCGTGGCACTGGATCGACAAAGCAGGCTCTGGCCCGGAAGCTGGCAGCACACGACCCTGACCGTCGATCTCGGCATGAACTTTCCAACGGGAAGCCATGACCGGCTGTCGCGGCCGCAGGATAGTAGCGGATCGGGCGTCTATTCCTTCCGCTATGGCCTGATCGACCAGACAGGATTCAAATTCGGCCATATGCGCCCCTTTCGCGTCCGCCTCTGGGCCACCGGAATCCAGCCCGTCGCATCGACATCCCTGAACGGACAGAGCGTCTATGGGACCGGCACGAGATTTTCCGGTCGCGCCCATGCCGAAGCCTTCGGCAATTTCGGCGGTTCGGTCGAATTTTCCCTGACCCGTCACCTCGTTTTCGCCTTGGACATGATCCGGGACTGGTCCAGCGGCTCCCATGTGCAGGGACGCCAGATCCTCCAGACTGCACCAGCCGCCCAGAACCTGTCATTCAACACACCCGCGGAAGACGACTGGTTCGCCGCACCGGCCATCGAATATAACTGGAACGCCAGCACCTCCATTCTCGGCGGCGTCGGACTGACCCTTTCAGGCCGCGACACAACCCGTCAGGTCATCGGGACGCTGGCCTTCGAACATACATTCTGAAGCCCCGCATAAACTCCGTCTCCCGTTCGGGAAATATTCCTGATAATGGGCAGTCATGACACATTCTTCCGGGCGTTTCCTGCCGTTCTTCGTCGCCGTGGCCATCCTGTCATGGGCGAGCGCCTACCCTGTCGTCCGGATTGCGCTGCATGATCTGGCACCCATCCCACTGGCGGCGCTGCGCTATGCGGTGGCAGCGGTCATGGCCGCCCTGTGGCTGTGCTGGAAACGCCCGCCACTCCCGCAGACCCGGGATATTCCGCAAATCCTCGTCTGTGGAATCTTGGGGATCACGCTCTACAATATCCTTTTCAACTGCGGCGAAATGACCGTCTCCTCCGCCGCTGCCAGCTTCGTCATCAGTGCCGCGCCATTGATGGCCGGGCTTCTGGCGATGGTGTTTCTCGGAGAGCGCATGTCGCCATGGGGCTGGGTCGGATCACTCCTGAGTTTCAGCGGAGTTGCCCTGATCGCCATGGGACAGAGCGGCGGCCTGGCCTTTGGTTCAGGCGCAACACTGGTCTTCGGCGCCGCCGTCTGCGCAGCGTTCTACACGATCCTGCAAAAACGCCTGATTCACCGTTACGGCGCACTCCCCACAATTGCCTATGTGCTGATTTCCGGCGCAGTTTTTCTTGCGCCCTGGCTTCCACAGGGTCTGGAAAGCTTCGCGCACGCCTCATGGCAGGGACAGGTTTCCGTGCTCGAACTCGGCATCTTCCCGGCCGCTTTCGGCTACGCCGCCTGGGGCTTCGTAATCGGCCATCTCGGCGCATCCCGGGGAGCCGCCCTGCTCTATCTTCTGCCGCCCGTCACAATGGTTCTGGCTTATATCCTCACCAGCGAAGTCCCATCCCTGCGCACATTGCTCGGCGGGGCAATCGTGATGGCGGGCGTGATCCTGACCAACACTTACGGACGCCATCCTGTCGCCCAAACTGTTGAATCCTGAACGGCATTCTCCCTGTGACGGCATCCGGATTTTCTATGGCTGTCTTCCTTTGTCCCGCGGCGATTGTGCGATAATTTCCCCCGTGGAATGAGCCGGATCACCCGCAGGAAAGCCGAAAACAGACAATGAGCCGTACCGAAACCGATGGCATGGGCCCGATCGAAGTTGCTAACGATGTGCTGTGGGGCGCGCAGACCCAGCGTTCCCTAAAATATTTCAGCATCGGCCGCGAACTGATGCCACATGAAATGATCGAAGCCTATGCGATCATGAAGCGCGCCTGTGCCACGGCCAACGCTGCCAGCGGCCGTCTGTCGCAGGAGCGCGCGGATCTGATCCACACCGTCTGCGACGAAATCACGAAGGGCGAGCATGACCGGATGTTCCCGCTTCATGTCTGGATGACGGGCTCGGGCACGCAGTTCAACATGAACGTCAACGAGGTCATTGCGAACCGCGGCTGCCAGATCACCGGCAATCCGCTCGGCAGCAAGACACCGCTGCACCCGAACGATCACGTCAACATGTCGCAGTCCACCAACTGCAACTTCCCGACCGCCATGCACATCGCGGCCGTCCTCGGCACGCATCGCCGCCTCATCCCCGCCCTGACGCGCCTGCGTGACGCCATGGTGGCCAAGGCCGAGGAATGGCGCGATCTGGTCAAGGTCGGCCGCACCCATCTTCAGGACGCCGTTCCCATCACGCTGGGTCAGGAATGGCACGGCTATGCCGGCATGCTGACGGACAATATCGCCCGGCTGGAACAGGCCCGCGATGGTCTGTTTCCCCTCGCCCTCGGTGGCACGGCACTCGGCACCGGCGTCAGCACGGATGAAGGCTTCGACCGTCGCGCCTGCGCGGAAATCGCCCGCCTGACCGGCCTCGGCTTCACGGCAGGCGAGAACAAGTTCGCGCTTCAGGGTGCCCATGACGCGCTGGTGCATCTGTCCGGCGCACTGCGGACGACAGCAGGCAGCCTGTTCAAGATCGCCAACGACATCCGCCTGCTCGCCTGCGGCCCGCGCGCCGGTCTGGGCGAACTGCACCTGCCGGAAAACGAGCCCGGCTCTTCCATCATGCCGGGCAAGATCAACCCGACCCAGGCCGAAGCACTGGCCATGCTCGCCCTTCAGGTCATGAGCAACGATGTCGCCGTCGGCCTTGGCGGTGCTGCCGGCATGCTGGACATGAACGTCTACAAGCCGCTTATGATCCACAACATCATGCAGGGCATCACCCTTCTGCATGACGGTTCGGAGAACTTTCGCCGCTTCCTCGTCGAGGGCACGAAGGCCAATACCGACAAGCTGAAGCAGGATCTGGAACGCTCGCTCGTCCTCGTCACGGCCCTGTCCCCCGCCATCGGCTATGACCGCGCCTCGAAGGTTGCGCATCACGCCATGGAAAAGGGGCTGAGCCCCCGTGAAGCCGCGCTGGAACTCGGCTTCATGACATCTGAAGAGTATGACCGCTTCGCCGATCCGCGCCTGATGCTGCGCCCCAACATCACGCCGCCCAAAGCCTGACCGGTCTTGGGCCTCTCGCGCTGCCGCATGACGAAAACTTCATGCGGCAGCGGTAGCCGTTGCGTCTCAGGACTGATACGGCGGAATATTCCTGTTTCTTTTCCCGGAGATGCCCGTCAGATGATGACCCGCCGCGCAGCCCTGCTCGCTTTAACGCTCCTCTCCCCCGTCTGTACGGCCGCGGCGGCCGACGCTCCCAAGACCGAAACTGCCAAGCCGTCCGATACCCTGACCGGCGAAGCAGCGCTCCTTCCCGCGGATTCCGTTACGCATCATCATCTGGGCGGCATCGCCTATACCGCCCATGCAGGCACGCTCATCCTGCGCGACCATGACGGCAAACCGACTGCCCGCATGTTCTACGTGTCCTACACGAAGGACGGCGTTCCGGCCGGAACCCGCCCGGTCTCGTATTTCTTCAATGGCGGTCCGGGTGCGGCCACGGCCTATCTGAACCTCGGTGCTGCTGGTCCCAAGGCCCTGACCATGCCCGCCAAAGACCCGACGGACGGCACGCACGCCACGATGGGTGACAACCCCGACAGTTGGCTCCCCGTCACCGACATGGTCTTCATCGACGCCGTGGGAACGGGCTATTCCCGCCCCGCCGACACGGCCAAGGCCGGCGACCAGTTCTACGGCGTCAAGCAGGACGCCAGCGCCTTCGCCAAGGCTATTGGCCTGTGGACGTCGGCAAACGGTCGTGAAGCCTCGCCGCATTATCTCGTGGGCGAAAGCTATGGCGGTATCCGCTCCATCCAGGTCGCCAATGCGCTGCAGATGGAACAGGGCATCCTGCTCAACGGCATCGTGATGATCTCCCCGGCCATCGAGATGCCCCTGCTCGACACGGACGAAAACCCGCTCTCCGCCGCCCTCATGATGCCGAGCCTGATCACATCGCATCAGAGCCCGAACGTGACGGAAAAGACCGCCGAAGACGCCTATCAGTGGTCCCTGAACACCTATCTGCCGAAAATCGCCGGCAAGCTCCCGTCCGGTACAGAAGGTCAGGCGCTCTATGCCGAAATCGCCCAGCGGACCGGCCTGCCGCAGGACGTGATCGCCCGCCAGCACGGTATCCCGGCCATCGGCTCACATGACATCATGTCCCGTGACGGCCGCCTGTACGGGCTGTACGACTTCACCCAGTCCATCGCCGACCCCGCGGCCGACGGTCTGGACGAAAGTCCCGATCCGACGCTGTTCGGCTTCGGCCGCGCCTATGGCAACGCCTTCTCCGGCTACGCGGCCAATGAACTCGGCTTCAAGACCCCGCTGACCTACGACTTGCTCTCCCTTAAGGTGAACGGAAGCTGGAAGTGGAGTTCGGGTGGCCCCTCGCCAATCCACCAGATCCCGGTCCTGAACCGCCTGCTGGCGCTCGATCCCGGCCTGCGCGTCTTTGTGGCCAATGGCTATTACGACGTGGCCTGCCCCTTCGGAACCGCACGCTGGATGAAGGATCACCTGACGGTGGGTGCGGATCGCGTGTCCCTGCATCTCTATCAGGGTGGCCACATGCTCTATACGCGCCCGGCCAGCCGCCATGCCCTCTCTGCGGATGTCGCCTCCTGGATCCAGGCTGACAGCCGACAGCCCTGAAACAGAACGTCATAAATTGACAGCCCCGGTGGAGGAACAGATAATGGACAGAACGATATCTGGACCTCCGCTGGTCGGGCCTGCCCGAGCACGCAAGGCATCCACAAACCGAGTGCCCCCTATGTCCGCTGCTCTTCAAACTGCCCCTGCTGATTGCAGACAGTCTGCCCTGCGGACAGTCTCTTCCTCTTTCAGGCGGACCTCCTCTTGACCGTCCAGCGCACTGCCGCCTCCGAGCCGGGCTACTCGCTGGAACACGCCGTCACAACTTCCTGTGACCGTGAGCCGATCCACCGTCCTGATGCCATCCAGCCTTATGGCCTGCTGCTGATCGCAGACAGCACGACCCTGACCATCATCGGTGGCGCAGGCGATATCGAAGGGCGCCTTGCACCCGACTGGCTGGGACGTCCGCTCCCCGCGATCCTGGAAGTCCCGACAAGCCGTTTTCACGACGAAAAACACCCCTCCCTGTCCGATCTGCGCGTACCGGGCCTGAAAGGCGAGACCTTCAGCGTCCTGCGACATGATCAGGACACGCATATTCTCATCGAACTCGAACCGGTCGAACCGCATAACCTGCTGACCTGGGATATTTTCGGCGAGATCGACCGCACGGCCGACCGTTTCGAACGCTGCCCCGATACGGCATCCGTCTGCCGTCAGGGCGCCGCGATCTTCCAGCGCCTCACCGGTTTCGACCGGGTTCTGGTTTATCGCTTCATGGAGGATGGCACCGGCCGCGTTGTCGGAGAAAGCCGCAACGACGCCTTCCCATCCCTGATGAACCATCATTTCCCGGCCAGCGACATCCCCGCGCAGGCCCGGGCGCTCTATCTGCGCAACCGCATCCGCGTCATCCCGGACATCAACTACGAGGCCGCCCCCATCCGCCCGCCCGAAGCCGGGCTTGCGGGGCTCAACCTCAGCGACGTCCAGCTCCGCAGCGTCTCGCCGATCCATCTGCAATACATGGCCAATATGGGCGTGCGGGCCTCGGCCTCCGTCTCGCTGGTCGTGGATGGTGTCCTGTGGGGCCTGATCGCCTGCCACAATGCGACGCCGCGTCGCCTCTCCGAGGACGTCCGCGCCGCCTGCCGCACGCTGGCGGGCGTCATGTCACGCCAGCTGCGGAACAAGGAAGAGCTGGTCACCTATCAGGAGCGTCTGCGCCTGCGCAATACGATGGAGTTCGTCACGTCCCATTTCGACGTGCGCCACCCCATCGAGAGCAATCTGCGCAGCTTCATGGGCGAATTGCAGTCCCTGTTCTCCTGTAACGGCTTTGCCGTCATCAGCGGAGAGACCATCACGGCTACCGGTGTCCTGCCGGACAGCGAGAACCTGCACAAGCTGCATGACTGGCTGAGAATGGGCACCAATGGTGGCATTTTCACCAGCGCCATGCTGGGCAAGGACTACCCGCCCGCGGCTGACTGGCCTGAACGCTCTGCCGGTATCCTGGCTATTACGCTCCCCTTCCGGACACCGATGTGCCTTATCTGGAGCCGGGTCGAAATCATCCAGACCATCGAATGGGCCGGCAATCCGCACAAGGGCGATGAGGATGACGACGGCGTGCTGCGTCCACGGACCTCGTTCAAGACCTGGGAACAGACCATCCGCGGTCACAGCCTGCGCTGGACCAATGAACAGAAACAGGCCGCCCGTCGCCTGCGCCGCGTCCTGATCGCGGATTACCAGACCCAGCAGCTGCGCGAACTCAACGCCACACTGGCCGCCACGCTGGAAGAGCGCGAAAATCTGCTGCGCCAGAAGGATTTCCTGATCCGGGAGGTCAATCACCGCGTGCAGAACTCCCTGCAGATGGTTGCCTCCTTCCTCAAGCTCCAGGCCCGGAGTGCCGCAAACGAGGAAACCACAACCGCGCTGACCGAAGCGCAGCACCGTATCGCGGCCATCGGTCTCGTGCACCGTCGCCTGTACCGCGACGAACATTTCGGTGTCGTGGATCTCGGGCGTTATCTTGAAGAACTGATGGAAGAGCTGTGCTCATCGCTCGGCGAGGACTGGCACGAGCAGCTGCATCTCGCTCTCTTCCCGATCATGATTTCAGCAGACCGTGCGATCAATATCGGCCTCGTCCTGACTGAACTGGTCATCAATGCCAGCAAGTACGCCTATGACGGCAAGGCCGGCCCGCTCCATGTCGGCCTGGGCCAGACCAGCGACCGCCTGATCCTGACAGTCTCGGACCAGGGAGAATGCACGCCCCAGCTCAAGGGAACGGGCTTTGGCACACGCATGATGAATGCCGTGGTCAGCAGTCTCGCCGGCACACTTACCTACACAACCCTGAACCCGGGCCTCGAAGCCGTCATGACCCTGCCGCTGGACTCAGTGCTTCCCACGGAAGCCGATGCCAGTACGGAAGCCGCACTGTCCCAGATCCCCTACCCGTATCCCTGAGACACTTTTGGTCTTCGGATACAAAAAAGGCGCCCGACCTCTGGTCCGGCGCCTTTTTTCATATCCCGATCAGGAAGCGGCCTTACGCGACCAGATTGCCTTCCTTGTCCACCAGTTCAATCGGATAATCCCCGGTAAAGCAGGCATCGCAGTAACGGCGCGCACCCTCGGCCCGGTTAGCATGACCCAGCGCCCGGTAAAGCCCGTCAAAGCTGACGAAGGCCAGACTGTCCGCACCAATCGCTTGCGCCATTTCCTCAAGCGTATGCGTCGCCGCCATCAGCTTGCTCTCTTCCGGCGTGTCGATGCCATAGAAACACGCATGTTTCGTCGGCGGAGACGTGATGCGCATGTGCACTTCCGTCGCCCCGGCCGCACGCACCATGTCCACAATCTTACGTGACGTCGTGCCACGGACGATCGAATCATCCACCAGAATGACGCGCTTGCCCGCCAGAACCGGCCGGTTGGCGGAATGCTTCATCTTCACGCCAAGATTGCGGATCTGGTCGGTCGGTTCGATGAAGGTCCGGCCCACGTAATGGTTGCGGATGATCCCAAGCTCGAACGGAATCCCGCTCTCAGCCGCATAGCCGATCGCAGACGGCACGCCGGAATCCGGCACCGGCACGACAACATCAGCCTCGACCGCACTTTCCCGTGCCAGTTCGCAGCCAATCTGCCGCCGGGCTTCATAAACCGGCTGCCCTTCGAGCACGGAATCAGGCCGCGCAAAGTAAATATATTCAAAGACGCAGAACCGGCCGCCCTTGTCCCCGAAAGGCCGAAGGGAACGCAGGCCGTCATTATTGATGACGACAATCTCGCCGGGCTCGATATCCCGGACATAATCCGCACCAATGATATCAAGCGCACAGGTCTCGCTCGCCAGCACCCAGCCGCCATTCCCGTGTTCATACCCCGGCATCCGGCCGAGAACGAGCGGACGCACACCCAGCGGATCGCGCATGCCGATCAGGCCGTCATCCGGCGTCAGCGTGATGAGCGAATACGCGCCCTTCACCTGCTTAACGGCGTCGATGAAGCGATCGAGTACGGTCGTGTAGAGCGAAATCGCGATCAGATGGATGAAGACTTCCGTATCCGTTGAGGAATGGAAAATGCATCCACGCTTGACCAGCGCCTGCTTGAGCGTCGCGGAATTGGTGAGGTTGCCGTTATGCGCGACAGCCAGACCGCCGAACTCATAATCGGCATAAAGCGGCTGCACATTGCGGACATGCGTGCCGCCCGTCGTGGCATAGCGGTTGTGACCGATGGCCACCGTGCCGGGCAGCGTCGCCATGACGCGGCTGTCCCCGAACACATCGCCGACCAGCCCCAGACCCTTGTGCTGGTGGAACCGTTCGCCATCGAAACTGACGATACCGGCGGCTTCCTGTCCGCGGTGCTGCAGGGCATGCAGGCCCAGAGCTGTCAGGGCCGATGCATCAGGCACACCCCAGACGCCAAAAACCCCACACTCTTCGTACGGGCGGTTGAGACTGTCGGACTGGGTCATGCGGCTGCGGCCTTTCCGGACTGGTTTTACAAGGACGCGTCATGGCCGCTTGTGGCCGGAGACGCAAGATGTGGTTGCAGGAAATGAGGCAGATAACCTGTCAGATGGGTCGCCCCGGCGGCGATGTAAGGCCCAATGAGGCTTCCCTGCATCACATAGGTCATCCAGGACCCGAAAAAAGACCCCGCCAGAAGATAAAGCACGATCAGGGCCACATAACCGCGCGCCACCCCAAACACGGCACCCAGAATACGGTCCACGCCCCCGAACAGTACACCCCGCGCCGCCGTACCGACCCGCGCGCCAATCATGGTGAAGACCAGAAGCACAATCACGAACAGAATCGCCGTACTCGCGCTGCCAGCCAGCGCGGCCTGATGCAGATAAGGCTCCAGATAGGGTTCGAGCAGTCCATGGAACCGGTAGGTCAGGACAATCGCCCCGACCCAGGCCAGCAGTCCGGCCAGTTCGGTCGCAAAACCCCGAGTCAATCCCCACAGCGCCGAAAGCCCCATGATGACCAGGGCTGCGATGTCGAGACGGGTCAGATCGTCGGGGTTGATATGGGACAGGTCTGGCAGGGGCGGCATGTCACGGCAGCTTCGTCGAGCGGAAACGGCCCCCCTTGTAGGGACGGATGCCATTGGCGCGCAACTCGTCCGCCAGACGGATACGCTCGTCGAGTTCTTCCCAGACAAGCGTGGCATCGATATCGCGCGCCTTCCAGATTCTTTCCAGAAACACAATGAACGCTGCACTGTCCCGCACAAGGGCCGGCCGGTCATTGATCATGACATCAAGCACACAGGAGGCTCCGGCGACCCCCAGTCGCTGTGAAAGCTTCGTGGCTTTCCGGTTCTTCCGGAAAGGAACCGATTTTTCCTGTGATGCCATCGCAACATGATGGGCGGAAGACCGTTGACAGGCAACCCGGTGGCCCCATCTTTTCCTGACACGGTCCTGACGTCTCTATTCTTGAAAAACACCTCTGCAGTACCGATTCACATATTCGGGAACTGCAAACCACGTTCCGGCAAGTCATTGCAGAACAACAGTTTAATATTTTGTCATGGACGTTTTCATTTCTGAAACGCGAATGATCTTGCACTCAAATTACCTAATAATTAACTCTTCACGTGAGACAACGCGTCACAAGTCAGGTCATGAAACGCTCCGCCTTTCCGGGGGAACGGCTTCTTGCCTCATCAGGACTCAAAGAAATGACAAACTACTGGGCAGGTGGCGCAACTGGCGACTGGTTCGCTGCCGCAAACTGGAGCGAAACCAAAGTCCCCCAGAACTATGGCTGGGACAATGTGGTGGCCGGCACGTCCGATAACAGGACGGTCACGATCACTGCTGCACAGGCGAATGCAACAAATTTCGGCACGCTGACAGTCAATGCCAATGCCACGCTCAACGTCACGGCAACCTCCTCTGACGCCGGCGCCACGGTTTTCAGAACCAACCAGCTGACGGTCAACCAGGGCGGGACGATGAACGTCGCCACGTCCGGCGCCGTGGACCTCGGCAGCAATACAGTTGTCAACGGAACCCTGCAGATCAGTGGCAATCCGGCCATCGCGATCAGCAGCCACAATATGGACGGCAGCGGCACCCTGATCTTGGACGGATCAGCACTGGGCAGCACGAACGCCTGGTTCCAGATGGGTTCGTCGCTGAAGACCGTGCTGCAGAACGGGGCGTCCCTGTACGTCAACAACGCCGTTGCCGGTAAGGAAATCGTCTTCGGCAGCGATGCTGCAAATGGCGCCTATAACCAGATCATTCTGCAGGACTACGACCAGACGGTCAGCACGAAGATCACGGGTTATGACGCAACCTCCGTGATCACCATTGCGGGCCAGAAGCAGCAGGGCGCGCCGATCAGCGCCAGTTTCCAGAGCAATGGCGATGGAACCTATTCGCTGAACATCATGTTCGACCCGTGGAACAAAATCCAGCTTTCAAACATCACTTTCGGCACGAACTATGAAGCAGGCACCCCAACAGTCGTGCAGAATGCAGATGGAAGCTGGAGTGTTATCAACGGCTCCAAACTGATCTGCTACCTTGCAGGCACCATGCTGCTTACGCCAGACGGCGAACGCGCCATTGAAACGCTCGAGCCTGGTGATCTGGTCACGGTCTATGAAAACGGCACGACCACCACGCGCACGATCACGCGCGTCGGCCATGCCCATGCCACAACCGGGAAAACCGGCGCGCCGGATCTGGACTCCGTTCCTGTCCGCATCCGCGCCAACGCTCTGGCTGACGGTATTCCGAACCGCGATCTGCTGGTCACACCCGAGCACTGCATGATGCTCGAAGGCACGTTCATTCCGGTCCGGATGCTCGTCAATGGCATGACCATTGCCTATGACCATTCGATCACGGCCTATGACTATTACCATGTGGAAACCGAACAGCATTCCGTTCTGGTCGCCAATGGAGCCCTGTCAGAAAGCTTCCTGGATGCCGGCCATCGCTCCGATGCCCTCATGCAGGGCAACGCGCTGGCCCGTCTGCACGCCCTCACCTGGGAGAAGGATGCAGCTGTTCCGCTCGTGACGGACCGCGCCCATGTCGAGCCCCTGTTTGCAGCACTGGCGCTCAGGGCCGCTGACCTTGGCTACACCCGTCCGGAAACCGAGGCGCCGGTATCGGCAACAGGCAGCGACATCCATCTTCTGCTGAAAGACGGCACGGCCCTGCAGCCGATCCGCACCAGCGGCGAGCAGTTCGTCTTCATGCTTCCCGAAGACTGCCAGTCTGTCCGGATCATGAGCTCCGCCGCACGTCCGACAGACCAGATCGGCCCCTTCGTGGATGATCGCCGCAAACTCGGCCTCCTGGTCGGTGAAGCCACCCTCTGGTCCGGTGAGCGGACGCATCGTCTTTCGGATCATCTTTCGGACCCGTATGCCGATGGATGGTGGAACATCGAAAGCAGCCATGCGCGCTGGACCGGCGGCAATGCCCGCCTCGACCTTGGTTCACTGCTGAAAACATCCGGCGGCATTCTCAGCCTCCAGATCCTCGCTCACGGCGTTCAGACAAAAGCTGCGGCCTGAGCACTGTCTGCACAGTAGACCGACACTAAAAAAGGCAGGCCCCGAAAAGGGTCTGCCTTTTTTATTCGCTTTGCAGCAGAGATGACGGGAGCCGTTAAAGCTCCCCCTTCTCAGGCTGCGGCGGACTTGGACGTCTTGAGCTGACGCTCCTGCCACAAGGTTGCCAAAGCCTCGACCAGTTCGTCGATCATCCCGTTCGTGTGCAGCGGCGTCGGCGTAATACGCAGACGCTCCGTGCCACGCGGGACAGTCGGGAAATTGATCGGCTGGATGTAGTTGCCAAACCGGTTCAGCAGTTCGTCAGACAGATTGCGGCACAGTTCCGCCTCACCCACCATGACCGGGACGATATGGCTCGGGTTCATGACATGCGGGATGCCGGCCTTGTCCAGAGCCTGCCGCAGATAGGCCACGGCCCGCTGCTGGCCTTCACGCTCGGCACTGCTGTTCCGCAGGTACCGCACGCTGGCGAGGGCACCAGCCGCAATCATCGGCGGAAGCGCCGTGGAGAAAATGAAGCCGGACCCGAAGGAACGGACGAAGTCGCAGAGCGCGGCAGATGCAGCAATATAGCCACCCACAACGCCATAGCCCTTGCCCAGCGTGCCCTCGATCACCGTAAGGCGATGGGATAGGCCCAGCTTCTCGGCCACACCGGCACCATGATCGCCATACATGCCAACGGCATGAACCTCGTCGAGATAGGTCATGGCGCCATATTTGTCGGCCAGATCACAGAAGGCTTCGATCGGGGCGATATCGCCGTCCATCGAATAGACAGACTCGAAAGCGATGATCTTCGGAACATCCGCCGGCAGCTCCTTCAGACGACGCTCCAGATCCTCAACATCGTTATGACGGAAGATCTGCTTCTCGGCGCGGGAATGACGGATGCCCTCGATCATGGACGCATGATTGAGCTCGTCGGACAGCACAACGCAGTTGCGCAGACGCCCCGCGATGGTCCCGAGCGTCACCCAGTTCGACAGGTAACCGGAATTGAAGAGCAGCGCGCTTTCCTTGCCATGCAGGGAGGCGAGCTCTTTTTCCAGCTCCACATGATAGTGGTTGGTGCCCGAAATATTGCGGGTTCCGCCTGCTCCGGCGCCCGTTTCGTCCAGTGCCGTATGCATGGCTGTCAGGACTTCGGGGTGCTGCCCCATGCCAAGATAGTCGTTCGAGCACCAGACCGTGACATCACGGCCCAGGCCATGATGGAAAGCCTTGGGGAAGTTACCGGCCCGGCGTTCCAGATCCGCAAAATAACGGTAGCTGCCATCCGCATGCAGACCGTCAAGGGCGGACTGAAACATCGCATCATAGTTCATCGCGTTTTCTCCTGCCCGGCACTGTAATCCTGTGACACGATCTCGCCAAGCACTCTCTCCAGATAAGCCAGCAGAACCCGCAGCCGGGCTGACATCTGCGTCCGCGTGGCCCCACACCCCGTGACAATGAACCAGACGGACAGCTCGGCCCCTGTCCAGCCGGGCAGCACTTCCACGATCCGACCACTTTCCAGATCCGGCCGCAGCATGAACTCCGGCAGAAGCGCGATCCCCAGACCCGATCGAATGGCGGGCAGGAGCATATCCCCGCTATTGGCGGTCACACGCCCTTTCAGTCTTACAGAAGCCTGCCGGCCGTCTTCATGTTTCAGACGCAGAAAATCGGGAACTGGCGCATTGGCATAAAGAAGCCCCGGCTGTCCGGCCAGATCCTCGGGACTGTCCACCTGCGTCAGCGTCCCGTGGAACTGCCGCGAACAGACAAGCCGCGTCACGGACCGGCACAGCAGAAACGCCTGCCCCGATACGGCCGGGCGAAGCAACCCGGACGTAATCCGGACAGCCGCTTCAAACCGCCCCGCTAGCAGATCCACAACCCCGTCATCCAGATCCATATCCAGCGTGATATCCGGATAGCGTTCCAGAAATCCGGGCAAGGCGGGCCCGAGCACCTCATGCCCAAACGTCATGGGCGCCGCCAGCCGGATCAGACCACGCGGCGTGGCCGTTCCTTCCCGCAATTCGGCTTCCAGTCCTTCACCTTCCGAAAGGATGCGGCGCGCTCGCTCAAGACATTCCGCCCCCTCTGCCGTCAGGGAAAGATGGCGCGCACTGCGCTGGAACAGCGTCGTCCCAAGCCGATGCTCGAGACGCCCCATGATCTTGGAAACAGTCGGCGCCGAAAGCCCGAGAGAACGTGCAGCCGCGGCAAAGGAACCGCTTTCCGCCACCCGCGCAAACACAGCCCAGCCTTCCAGATCAGGCAGACCGGTCATGTGGTTTCTGGAAACTTCACATTTCCATCCTTTCCATTTTCTTCATGACCTCCCTACCCCATTATCTGCAACAAGACATCAATTCAGGAGCATGATCCCATGCTGGACATCAGACCGTTCGCTTCTCTCGGCCATGCCGATCACGGCTGGCTCGACGCCCATTATCATTTTTCCTTCTCGGATTATCACGATCGCAACCGTATGCACTGGGGCCGCCTGCGCGTCTGGAATGACGACCGCATCGCACCCCATAACGGCTTTGGCGCCCATCCCCATCGCGACATGGAAATCATCACCTATGTCCGCACCGGCGCCATCACGCATGAGGACAGCCTCGGCAACCGTGGCCGGACCGAAGCGGGCGACGTGCAGGTCATGTCCGCAGGCAGCGGCATCGTCCATTCCGAGTTCAACAGGGATGATGACGCCACAACACTGTTCCAGATCTGGCTGATCCCAGATGGCACAGGCGGCAAGCCGTCCTGGGGTACACGTCCGTTTCCGCGCCATGAACGCAACGGCCGGTTCGTCCCGCTCGCATCAGGTTTCCCGGAAGACAACGCCCTGCCCATCCGAACCCGTGGCCGCGTTCTGGGCGCGACCCTCAAGGCCGGTGAAACGCTGACCTTCGAGACGGACCGGAGCATGTTCTCCTATCTCGTTCCGGCGACCGGCAGCGTGGAGATCGATGGTCAGATCGTCGGACACAGGGACGGCGCGGCCCTGAGCGACGTGGAAAGCATTACCCTCACCGCGCGGGAAGATGCAGAAATTGTTCTGGTGGAAAGCGCCGCTTTGCGTTGAACCGGGCCTGCATCAGAAGTGTGACAACACGCCCATTTCCTGTGACAAACAACACAGAAAGGTGTTGCCAGATGCCGGCACCCTTTGGTCAGGAAAAACGTTCTGGATGCAGGGCCACCAGCCCGGCAGAGGCCCGTTTTCTCCTGACGAAAGGAGCCTGACAATGACCGCTCAGAACACATTCACATCCAAGTCTCCGGCCTCTGGCACCGGCCAGACCGAAGCCCAGGCTGCAACATCCGTTTTTATCCGTTTCGGCGACTGGCTGAGTGGTGCAAGTACGGATCGTTCCGGCATGACAGAAGTCACCATCAAGATGATGAAAGAAGACTGCCAGCTGGCCACGGCGATCAGTGAAATCCGGCTTCCCCCCTCCACCCCCCTTTCACCGGAACAGGTCGAAGACCTGATGGGAGAAAGGCGCCTGAACCATATCTGTGAAGAAACCGGTCAGTCGCCCGAGGCGGTCGAGAATGCGCTGACCGAGGTTCTTCCGATGCTCGCCTCCATGCTTCGGGAAAATCCGGAACGACTTTTCAGTTATCAGTGTAAGATCAACTGAACGGCCGATGCCAGATCACCCTTATGGAAACGGCGGAAAGCCCCTCTAGAGGCCTTCCGCCGTTCTTGCCATGCGTCGGCGACGTGGGCGTCCTGCCGTCTCTTCGAAACGCTCGGTAATCTGTGCCGTCGTCTCAGGCGTGGCAAGAACCGTTCCTGAAGCCTCGACGCATCCAGCCTTCTGCACGAAGGCCAGAAGATCAGGCGAGTCCACCCCTATGCCCCGGACCTTGAGTCCCAGCGCTTTGACCGCTTCCAGAGCCGCCCGATAAAAAAGCATGGCGCTTTCATCGAGAAGCGGCGCATTCCCGGACTGCTGCCAAGACATGCCAGACGGTGCCAGCATGGAGACGTCAAACTGGACCCCATCCAGCAGACCACCCATGGCCCGCTCGCGCAGCAGACTCAGGCTGGATGGCGCACTGCCAAATCCTCCAAGAAAAATCTGGCATCCCTGATCACGCAGTGCGGACAGGGTGTAGCAGGTTTCCTTGTCGTCCTGCGCCAGTCCGCTTTCCTGAAAGACAAGATCAAGCCGGCTGACCGGAAAACCGCTGGTCTGAAGAACAGCATTGAGGCGGCCATTGAAATCGCCATCCGGTGCCTGATCGTCTTCCAGAGACACCATCAGACGCATACCGTCCGGCCAGGTCACCGCCTGCGAACAGGCATTCCCCAACAGATCCGAGTCAAACTCCCGCTGCTGCTGACCGAGACTCTTACGCCGGCTTTTGCGCAGGGTCCGTCGTGGCACCGAGAGCCAGAGCTGGCTCATATCCACCTGCGCCCCGATCACCTTGTCCATGCCACCGCGGCCCACCATAAAACGTGGCAGCCATCGCAACGGCGGCAGCGCGCTCTTCTGGCGCGCCCTCCGGCTTCGCAGTGTCGTGGCAAACATTCCTGCACTCGACGCGCTCATGGGCGTAGCGTAGCCGGTGCTGCTTTCTGGCAGTTCGGACAGCCCATCTGCCATGACTGTCCGGCCGGCATGCAGGTTCTGAGGGGCTGCCGGCACCGAAGTCGCTCCCTGTCCTAGATCATCCAATGCGGACACCTCCGTTCTTCATGACAGGGACAATGGCGGCCAACAGCCTAATTTTTCCTTAATAGCGGCAGGTTTTTCTGATGTGCTTTGAACGGCAGACGCCGTCTCATACCCGCCCGGCCTATTCTGGCCTTTCCGTTCAAACTCTTCGTTCGATCAATTTGGACAAAGCTGTTACGGTTTCGTGTCCGGACATTCTTCCGGGCCTGTGACACCCCTTCGGCGCGGCTTTTTTTCCGTGGCCGGGACAGGACCATTCTGCATGACGGATGCTGCGACCCGCTCCGCCGTATCGCCCTCTTCCCAAGGTTCCCTGCGTGCTCTCCTGCCCTACTGGCAGGTCACTTTTGCGTCTTTTCTGGGCTGGTTCCTGGATGCTTTCGACCAGACGACGCTCATGTTCACGTTGCCGGATATCGCCCATGATTTCGGGTGCACGATCGCCGATCTGGGGGCCGTCCTGATGGGCCAGTCCATCGGCCGGGCCGTCGGCAATACCGGCTGGGGTTGGCTGGCCGACCGCTATGGTCGCAAGCCGGCTTTCATGCTCGGCGTGGTGTGGTTTGCGCTCTTTTCCGCCCTGACAGGCCTGTCCCATCACTTTTATGTGCTCATGGCCGTGCAGTTCATGTTCGGAATTGGTTTTGGCGGAGAATGGACCGCCTCGGCCGCGCTTCTGATGGAAAGTGTGCCCGCCTGGACGCGCCCCATGGCCTCCGCACTCATGATGTCCGGCTATGAAGTCGGGTATTTTGTCGCAGCCGGCGTACAGGCTCTGGTGCTACCGCATTATGGATGGCGCGTGCTGTTCTTCATCGGTCTGGCCCCGGCCCTGCTGGCACTGTTCGTCCGGATCGGCGTGCCGGAAAGCCCGGTCTGGCTCCGCAACCGCGAAGTCCGGCTGGCACAGGGGCGTCAGCAACATGTCCAGCCAAAGCTGCGTCCGAAATTCCGCCTGACAGGGGCCGCGCTTCAGGCCATCGCATTCATGAGCTTTCTCGAATTTCAGAAAGCAGCGATCTACACCTATTACCCAACGATCCTGCGCGGCAGCCATCACCTGACACAGCAGGCGGTGTTCTGGCCGGTTACGCTCTATTGCCTCGGATCATTCAGCGGAAAGGTGCTCTGCGGCTGGCTGGCCGAGCGGTTCGGCGAGCTTCGCGTCATGATCAGTGCGCTGGTCGTGGTGATGCTGGCGATCTGGCCATTCCTGAGCGCACCGGGCTGGACCATGCTGCTGGTCGCCGCCTTCGTCATGGGAGGAGCCGCTTCGGGTATCTTTGCCCTTGTCCCGTATTATCTGGCCCAGCGCTTCCCGTCCGACACACGCAGCTTCGGTATGGGGCTGGGCTATGCGCTCGGCTCCATCGGGCAGGGTATGGCACAGAAATTCGTGCCCATGTTCGGGCCCACAGCCCTCACCCTGCCGCTGTCAGCCGAGATCTTCGTGCTGGGCACCAGCCTTGTGACTGGCGCCATCGCCCTCATCCGCCCGAAAGAACTTCCGGGCGAACACATGGAAGGCGACGAAACGGCCTCTTAAAGGGAGGCTGCCAGCCACTCCGCCGCCCGGATGCCATCAATCCCGGCGGAAACGATGCCTCCGGCATATCCTGCGCCCTCACCGGCCGGAAACAGACCGCGCAGTGTCGGGTTCTGCCCCTCACGGTCACGACGCAGGCGGATCGGAGACGACGTCCGCGTTTCCACGCCGGTCATGACCGCATCTTCCATCGAAAATCCGCGCAGCTTGCGCTCGAACTGCGGCAGGGCCTCGCGGATGGCATCCGTCACGAAAGCCGGCAGGCATTGCGTCAGATCCGTCGGCGTCACACCCGGTTGGTATGACGGCACAACAGCCCCAAGAGACGTGGAGGGACGGCCCGCCAGAAAATCCCCGACCCTCTGGGCCGGCGCGTTGTAGTTGCTGCCGCCCGCGACGAACGCCGCTTTTTCCCATTTCCGCTGAAAAGCCACACCACCCAGAACATCGTCCGGAAAATCCAGTTCCGGCTTCACCTCGACGACGATGCCGCTATTGGCATTGCGCTCGGCCCGCGAATACTGGCTCATGCCGTTGGTGACGACCTGTCCTTCCTCGGATGTCGCCGCCACGACCTGCCCTCCTGGACACATGCAGAACGAATAGACCGCACGGCCATTCGACGCATGATGGACGAGCTTGTAATCCGCAGCTCCGAGCATTTCATGCCCGGCGCTCGCCCCAAAACGGGCTACGTCGATCACCGACTGCGGATGCTCGATCCGCACACCGATAGAGAACGGCTTGGCATCCATCTCCACCTGAGCGTCACGCAGCATCTCGAACGTATCGCGCGCCGAATGTCCGACAGCCAGAATGACACGTTCCGCTGGCAGCGTTTCGCCACTGGACAGACGCAGGCCGCGCAGACGACGCTCCGTGCCCTCGCCTTCCATGTCGAACCCTTCAACGCGGGTCTCGAAACGGTACTCACCGCCCAGACGCTCGATTTCGGCACGGATGAACATGACCATCGTGACCAGACGGAACGTGCCGATATGCGGTTTGGAAATGGTCAGGATTTCTTCCGGAGCCCCCGCCCGCACGAATTCTTCCAGGACATGCCGTCCCAGATGGCGCGGGTCAGAAACGCCGGAATAGAGCTTGCCGTCCGAGAACGTCCCCGCCCCGCCCTCACCGAACTGCACGTTGCTTTCAGGCGTCAGGACGGATTTGCGCCACAGGGCGAATGTATCGACCGTCCGCGCCTTCACATCCTTGCCGCGCTCAATGATGATGGGTTTCAGTCCGGCCTGTGCCAGTGTCAGCGCCGCCATGATCCCGCATGGCCCTGCGCCGATCACGACAGGACGCGGCATGCCTTCAGGCAGCGTCGCTTCCGGCGGATGATAGGTCGTGTCCGGCGTCAGCCGCACACGCTGGTCACCCTCATGCGCAGCCAATACTGTGGCTTCGTCGGCAACGTCGCAGTCCACATTATAGACCAGCACGATATGGCCGCGCTTGCGGGCATCATATCCACGACGCGCCACGTGCAGGGCCTTCAGGTCTTCGGACGCAATGTTCAGACGCGCAAGCACGGCTTCGCGCAGCGCCTCCTCCGGATGATCCAGCGGCAGGCGCAGTTCGGTAATGCGGATCATCAGTGGTGCCCATCCCCTGCCGTTTTCGAGACAGCCGGCGCAGGATCAGCGTGATGGGTATCCGGCGAGCCTTCCATGATCCGGTCCATGATGGCCATCAGCACGCCGGAGACGACGAAAGCCAGATGAATGCCCACACTCCATTCCAGAGCGCGCGTCGAGGTCTCGTCCACGCGGATGAAGTCTGCCAGCACATGGATCGCGGACATGGCCACGATCGAGGCCATGAGCTTGATCTTGATGTCTCCGAACGTGACATGCCCGATCCAGCTCGGATAATCCTCGTGGCTGCGGATATCGAGGCGGGAGACGAAGTTCTCGTAACCCGAGAACATGACGATCAGCAGCAGATTGGCCAGCAGAACGAGATCGATCAGGTCCAGCACGCCGACGAACACGTCGTCGAAATCCAGCCCTGAGGCTTTCAGCACCAGCCCGATCAGCTGCTGGAAAAACTTGAAAGCCACCAGAAGCAGCCCGACCGTCAAGCCGAAATAGAGCGGTGCTGCAATCCAGCGTGTCGCGAAAAACGCGCGCTCCATGAGGCCTTCCGCACGGCCGAAACTGCCGGTGCGTTGTCTGGGCTGCTGATCGGGAGAAGGAGAGGAAGTCGTCATGCTCCCTCTCTACGATTTCAGGCCGCGTTTCGCCACAATGTTGTGAGCGATCCGGCGCAAATCCCTTACGGCGTGATCTGCGTGCCCAGAACCTTGAGGAACTGCCCGATCCAGGCAGGATGCGCGGGCCAGGCCGGCCCGGTCACGAACTGCCCGTCCGTCACCGCGCCATCCATCGGGACGGACTGGTATTCGGCATCGGCGAGCAGCACTTCTGCACGGCAGGCCGGATAGGCCGAGATCTTCTTCCCCTTGATGACGCCTGCCGCCGCCAGAAGCTGCGGACCGTGACAGACAGCCGCGACCGGCTTTCCGCTCTCGACGAAGGCGCGGACCAGATCCAGGACGCTTTCATCGGTGCTGAGCTGTTCCGGAGCGCGTCCGCCCGGAATAACCAGCGCGTCATAGGCGTCGGCTGTCACGCCCGCATAGGTCGCGTTCAGCGTGAAATTATGGCCGCGCTTTTCGGTATAGGTCTGATGGCCCTCGAAATCATGAATGGCCGTTGCGACCTGCTCCCCGGCCTTCTTGCCCGGCGAGACTACATCGACCTTGTGTCCGACCAGAAGCAGCATCTGGAACGGCACCATGATTTCGTAATCCTCGACGAAATCACCCGCGATCATGAGAATACGCTTTTCAGCCATCGTCTCTTTCTCCTTCTTCATGTGCACATCCTGACGCATCAGGAGCGCTGCTGTTCATATCAGTCACGACACCATGCCATGCACGGTTCGGCAATAGATATGGGACGGCCGCCTTACATGCAGTAAGGTTACCCCTCAATTCTCACAGCACTGGCCTCCATGACCTCAGATCCCCATCACGACTGCGCCTGCGATCACGATCATCATGGCACCACCCTTCCGCATGAGCATCACACGCATGACCACACGGACCACGATCACGCCGGCCATGACCATGATCACGACCATTGCGACGGGCACAGTCACGGGTTCGGCTTCGGACATGCCCATGTCCATACGCCTGCAAGTTTTGGCACGGCCTTTGCCATCGGCATTCTTCTGAACACGGCCTATGTCGCGGGGGAGGCCCTGTGGGGCATCTGGGCACACTCTATGTCCCTGCTGGCCGATGCGGGACATAATCTGTCAGACGTACTCGGCCTTGCCGGAGCCTGGCTGGCGCAGGTTCTCGCCACACGCCCGTCCAGCGCGCGTTTCACCTACGGCCTGCGCCGCTCGACGATCCTCTCGGCCCTCGCGAATGCCACGATCCTGCTGCTCGTCACGGGTGGCATCGTCTGGGAATCCGTCCTGCGCCTGTTCTCGCACCAGACTGTCCAGGGCGAGGTCATCAGTTGGGTGGCGCTGGTCGGGATCGCCGTCAACGCCGTAACGGCCCTGCTCTTTATTAAAGGCGCATCGAGCGACCTCAACGTGCGCGGCGCGTTTCTGCACATGGCGGCCGATGCCGTCATGGCCTTTTCGGTCGTCATCGCGGGACTGCTGATCGCGTTCACGGGCTATACGATCATCGACCCGATCATGAGCCTGATCGTATCGGTTTCCATCGTGATCGGGACATGGTCGCTACTGCGGAGCTCGCTGAACCTGGCGCTCGATGCGGTCCCGGCGGGGATCGATCCTGACGCCGTGCAGGCCGCGCTCCTGTCGCTTGATGGCGTCTCCGGACTGCATCACCTGCACATCTGGGCCATGAGCACGACCGAGACCGCCCTGACCGTCCATCTCGTCTGCGACCCCACGAAACCCGTCAGCACGGATCTGGTCATCGCCCGCGCTGCCGAACTCGTCCGGACGCGTTTTGACATCGCCCATCCCACTTTCCAGCTTGAAACCCGGCCTTCAGTCTGCGACACGCACCAGCCCTGCTGCTGAGGACCTGTCATGACATCCACCCGCATCAAGGTCGCCCGCGCCTCCATCGTGCTGAGTGTGGTGGTGCTGGCCATCAAATACGCGGCCTATCTGGTCTCCGGCTCAGAAGCCCTGCTTTCGGACGCGATCGAGACCATCCTGAATGTCGTCGCAGCCGTCGGCACGCTCTGGGCCATGTCTGTCGCGGCCCTGCCAGCCGACGATAACCACCCTTACGGACACGGTAAGGCGGAATATCTTTCCGCCGTCATCGAAGGCGTTCTGGTCGTCCTCACCGCCATCGGCATTCTGGTCATCGCCATCCATGACTGGCGCCATCCCGAACCGGTCAATGCCCCCTTCTCCGGTGTGGCGCTCAATGCGCTGGCCGGTCTGGTCAATCTCGCCTGGGGCCGCACCCTGATCACGGTCGGCCGCAAACAGTCCTCACAGGCGCTTCAGGCCGCGGGCGAGCATGTGGTCTCGGATGTCTGGGCCACGATCGCGCTCGTGATCGGTGTCTCGCTCATTCCGCTGCTTAAATGGGACCGTCTCGATGCCGTGCTGTCCGCACTGGTGGCACTGAACGTCATGCGCGCCGGCTTCTCCATGATGAAGCACTCCCTGTCCGGCCTGATGGACGAAGCGCCCTCGCCCGAGCAGATGGACGCGGTCAAGGCCGTGATTTCCGAGAGCGCCACAGGGGCTCTCGAAGCCCATGATCTGCGCATCCGCAAGGTCGGCGCCCTGTCTTTCGTAGAGTTCCACCTCGTGGTCCCGAGTACGCTCACGGTCCACGACGCCCACGAGATCTGCGACCAGATCGAAGCCGCCATCCGCTCGGAACTCGGCCGCGCCTCCATCCACATCCATGTCGAGCCCGAAGACAAGGCCAAGCATTCCGGCGCTCTGGTCCTGAGCTGACGCCCACTCAAAACCGTGGCGAATCCGCCCTGACCGTGCGGTTTATGACACAGTCGGAGGCGGATTGGCCCTTCTGCGCCCCATCGGTCGAGAACCCTTGACCCTCCTCCCGCGTTGGTGGCAGGTGCAGATTATCAGCGCACGGGCCTGAACCGGGCGTATCCTCCACAGCCTGATCCTCCCTCCCGGACGTCCGAATATTGGCCGATACACCGCCTCCTTCTCCCGTCGCCGCTGTTCCTCCCGAGCCTCCGGTGACGGATGCCCGCTCTTCGCAGCATGCCATGCGCCGCAAGGACCGCATCCTGCATCTGCGCCGCTCGGCCAAGGTGACGACGAACCAGTGGCGCCGCACGGCGGTCTACTGGGTGGGCGCGGTTCTGGTCGGCATCGTGGCGGTCCTGTTCGCCCGGTTGGGTGACTGGGCGGCTGGTGTACGTCATCACATCGTAGCCTGGCATCCTACTGCCATGCTGGTCGTCGCCCCCGCAGGTCTGGCCCTTATCACATGGGCCACGCGCACCATCTTCAAGGGCGCTCAGGGCTCCGGCATTCCCCAGACCATTGCGACACTGCATATCGAAAACGTCACTGTCGTGGATCGCGTGCTGTCCCTCAAGACATCGCTCGGCAAAATCCTGCTGACGTCCTTCGGACTGATCTGCGGCGCCTCCATCGGTCGCGAAGGCCCCAGCGTTCAGGTTGGTGCATCCATCATGCATGCTTTCTCCCGCCTTCTTGGTCAGTCCAACATCGCCGCCCGACGCAGCATGATCCTTGCTGGTGGCGCCGCCGGCATGGCGGCCGCGTTCAACACGCCTCTGGCTGGCATCATGTTCGCCATCGAGGAGCTGTCCCACTCCTTCGAGCAGAAGACTTCGGGCCGCACCCTGACCGTGGTGGTCCTGTCCGGCGTCACCGCCATCGCGCTGATCGGGAACTACACCTATTTCGGCCATGCGGATGTAGACGTGCCGGTCGGCACGGCGTGGATTGCGGTCCTGACCTGCGGCATTCTCGGTGGCCTCGCGGGTGGCAGCTTCTCGGCCATTCTCATCAAGGCATCGCGTGGCATTCCCGGCCGGATAGGTCAGTTTGCCGCCACACGCCCGATCGCCTTTGCCGCCGCCTGCGGCTTCGTGCTCGCCCTGATCGGGCTCGTCTCCAAGGGCGCAACTTACGGCACGGGCTATGATCAGGCCCGCGCCATCTTCAACGGCACCGAGCATTACCCGGCCTCGTTCTTCATCCTCAAATATCTGGCGATGATCGTCTCGTACTGCTCCGGCATTCCGGGCGGTATGTTCGCACCATCCCTCGCCATTGGTGCAGGAATTGGCGGCTGGGTAGAACAGTTCCTGCCCCACACCACGCCCGGCGCGGTCGTGCTTCTCGGCACTGTGGCCTATTTCTGCGGCATGTCGCAGTCGCCCCTGACCGCGACGATCATCGTCATGGAAATGTGCGACAACCAGCAGGTCACGCTGGCCCTGCTGGCCACCTCCTTCCTGGCGTTCGGCGTATCAAAAATGATCTGCCCGCATTCTCTCTACAGCAGCTTGGCCGACCGGTTCATGGAAGCCAATGACCGTGGCCGTCACCACAGCCATTCCCCGCCCTCAGCTCCATCGGTGCCGACATCTTCCGAAAGTGAAAAAGCAGCGTCCTGATCTTTCAGCACGCTGCCCTGCGGTCTCTTATGGCTCTGTCAGCAGCGAGTGCACTGCTGCATCATGCTCTACGGCGCATCGTCCGGCGTCAGGAGCCGCAGCGTCCCCCTGCATTGCGAGCAGTTCGCGCCGTGCCGCCGCCAGATCGTCCTGAAGCTCAGGCTGGGCTAGAAGCACATCCATCAGCGAGGACGCGTTCAGGTATCCCGCCTGAACATCGGACTTCCAGTGCACCCCGCAGACAATTCGGCTTTCTCCGAACACGCGCCCGCGTTGGAGAATGGCCGACGCATGTTCGGGCATCAGATGCGCCAGAAGCAGCGCCATCCCGTACCCCGCTGTCGTGTGTCCTGACGGATATGACGAGTTCAGTCCCAGACCTTCGGAAGACGTACAGATCGGCAGGTTCGTGCCCACGAACGGCCGCGTACGGTGCCAGTATTTCTTGACCTCGGACGTCCGGTGCCCGACCGCATGGCGGATGCGCTCAAGCACGCGGGCCAGATGCGGCGCTTTCTTCAGATCAATGTCAAAACCCGCCGCACAGGAGAAATCCCGCACCAGATGCTCTTGCAACAGATCGGCATCGCTCTGCGCCAGTGTCCAGCGCGGCGTATCCTTCAGCGCGCGCGTCACACGGAACACCCGGTCGTCATCCAATTGCGCGGCGCTGCCAGGTGCAGGTGGTGGCGCAAGGACAAGGCGTTCGTCCGGAGCCGCGCTGTCGGGCAGAATCCCGGCCTGAACCGAAGCTGTTTCATGCGTTGAAGATGCACATCCCGAAAGAACAGTCGCACACAGGACGAACGCGGCGGGCAGACGAAAAGCAGAATGCATGGGCCAGAAATTCCAGTCAGGAAAACGGAAGAGGAAGAATAATCCGTATCCTTAACGTTCACTGCCCGCCACGCGAAGACTTTGACGCGTGAAAACCTCATGACAGTCTATGTCGCCAGACCGTCGTACAGCCTCAACAGGAGCCACTCATGACAACGCCACTGCCCCGCGTTTCCATCCGCTACTGCACCCAGTGCAACTGGCTGCTCCGCTCAGGCTGGATGGCACAGGAACTGCTGTCCACCTTCGGCCAGGCACTGGGTGAGGTTGCCCTGATCCCCGATACCGGAGGACGTTTTGAAATCCACGTCGACGAAACCCTGATCTGGGAGCGCAAACGCGATGGCGGCTTTCCGGGTCCGAAGGAACTGAAGCAGCGCGTGCGGAACATCATCGATCCCGACCGCGACCTTGGCCATACAGATCGCCCTGCCACGCAGCCTGAATCCTGATCCAGCGGATCAGGGCATCGTTTCAAACGTGTGCCTGATCCGGTCGAGACTATAGGGTTTGGGCAGGAACATGCCGCGGACTGGCAGGCGCACCTGATCTGCCGGCATATCGGCCGAGGTCAGGATGATTTTTACCGGGGGCCAGCGTTTGCGGGCGATGGCGGCGAGTTTCTGCCCGTCATCACCGTCCGGCAGATGGATGTCAGCAAACAGGTAGCGGATCGACGGATCCGTTTCGAGAAACGCAATCGCCTCCGCCGCCGTCCGGGCGCTTAGGGTCCTGAAGCCGGCATCCTCGAAATAGTCCTCGGACATCATGCGAATAAACACGATGTCTTCGACAATCAGGATTGTTGGCCGTGTGTCAGGGTCCTCCGGCATAAAAATCACGGGTCTCCAGTCAGTGTCAGATCGTTGCGAGCGACAGGGTCGGGGCGGTCAGATCTGCACATAAACCCGTCGAAGCATAACGAAGTTCCGTTTTTCCGTATCGCCCCAGTCCGGCCTTGAGAAGACGCACGCCAAACCCCGTCCGCTGCGGCGGCGTGACGGCCGGACCACCCGTCTCCCGCCAGCACAGCGCCATGACTGGCTCGCCCTCGCTGTCCGTAATCGTCCAGTCCAGGGAGACTTCGCCCTCAGGCACGCTCAGCGCCCCGTATTTCATGGCGTTCGTGGCCAGTTCATGCAGCAGCATCGAAAACGATGTCGCCGTATCCGGTCCCAGCTTAAGAAACGGCCCCGACACCAGAACCCGGTTCTCCACCCCCAGCGGCGTCAGAACCCCGCAGACCAGACTGGCGAGATCCGTGGACTGCCAGTTCCGGCGCATCAGCAGGTCATGCGCCGCACTGAGCGCCACCAGACGGGATGTAAAAGTCGTCAGCGGCTCCTGATCGTCCACACCCCGGAAACCCTGATGCGCCAGGCTCTGCACGATACTCAGCGTATTCTTCAGGCGGTGCAGGATTTCATGATTGACGATCTCCTGACGCGCCTCGGCATCCCATTCATCCAACGCAGTAAAAATCCGGTCTGCAGCCATACGGATGAAGGACGTTTCATCCAGCGTCCACTCCCTGGGCGTTGCGCTGTGAACGAACAGACATCCCGTCAGCTCGCCATGATCCATTTTCGGCACGACAATCTGGGCCTCGACCTGCACCGCACGGCACGCTTCCTGCTCCTCGTACATCCAGGACGGATTGGAGAGATCATCAAGAATGAGCACAGCCCCGCTGCGCAGGAAATTCGAGACCCGGCGGAAGGACTGAAACGAAAAACTCCCCTCAATCGGCGACGCACCGGGTGCAGACCATCCGCGCTCGACGGTAAAGAGTTCGTCACGCACCGAAACGGCTGAAAACCCGACCCGCTGGACATCAAGCCGGTTGCCCAGAAGCTGGCACGCCTCATCAAGCGCCTGCTGCCGTGTCGTGGCCGTTCGCAGAGCATCCCCCACGGCCAGAAGCGTTGTCAGACGACTGGTCGCATTTCTTTCAGGCGTGATGTCCTGAATCGTGCCAATCAGCCGGATGGGGCGTCCATCCTCGTCACGATCCAGCACGCCCTGACGCAGGATCCAGCGTTCCTTCAGATCGTCCGCCCGGATAATACGGTATTCCAGCTTCAGCGGTGCAGATCCATCCAGCAGCTGCGCCAGAACCGGAATCTGCGGCCTATCCTCCTCATGCACGCACATGACCCACTCGGCTGCCGTCACGATCTCCCTGACAGGCATCCCGATGATCCGGCAGACTTCCGGAGAAACGGTAATGTCCCCGCTGCCCAGGTCATATTCGAAAATCCCCACGCCACCGGCCGCGCCCGCAGCCTGCTGGATGGCGTATTTTTCGACCGCCCGGCGCCGTGCCGCATCGGCCTGCCGTGCCTGTCGCGTGGCGCGTTCGCGGCGGATCTGCTGGGCGGCCAGACGCCGCTCCTGCGCCACCGTCTCCCGACGCATCCCCATAAGGCGCATGGCCTGCCGTGCCAGAGCCCCCAGCCCGTTATGTTCCTGCGGCGAAAGGCCTTCGGGACGTGTCTCAAGGTCCACGACACACAGCGTGCCAAAAATGTCGTTCTCGGCCGTAAACAGCGGATATCCGGCATAGAACCGCAGACCTGGCACGCCGCAGACAAGACCGTTCTTCCGCGTGTCAGGATCCGCCATCATGTCCGGGATCACAACCGGCGCCCTGAGCGCAATCACTGCGGCACAGCCGGAATTGGCAAGCGCACCTCTTGGCTGGTCAGTTCCGAACCGCGCGGAAAACCAGAGCTGGTCCCCATCCAGAATACTGACGAGCGCAATCGGCGCCCGGCAGAGTGCCGCCGCGGCAACGGCAATATCGTCGAGATCGAGATCCGAAAATGCCTGCAGATCCCCGTATGCAGTCGGATCAGTCGGAACGTCCGATGGAAGCACTGTCTTCAAATTCTTTTTCTGAATGGAATCCGTGCTCTGCATGGCACGAACATAGCGTTATTTCATCCTTGCACAATCCAGCGTGAACCGACCAGTGGAATATGTTCCGGAATCATAACATATAACCATTATCAATTGGCTCTTATAACGACCAAATCTCGCACATCGTCACGTCATCGTGACCCAAATAGACGCAAAGTGCTCCTACATATCAGAGAGACGCCGCGAAGAGTTCCGCAATGGATGTCATGTGTTTTCGCGCATCGCATCGCCACGAATACATGGACGAGGTCATGTCAGAACAGAAATCCGTTCCGGAAGAGGAAGAAAGCACTCGGGAGACACATCACCCCCATCTGCACCTTCCCCACTTCCATCTTCCACACATCAAGATCCCGCAGATCCACTGGCCGCATTTCCATATTCATTTCCACGACCGTCCCCTTGCCGGTGATCCCCATCCCGAACGCCCGTTCCACTGGAATCTTTACGGATGCGAGGCGCTCGCCACGGCCATCCTGATGATTGCGGGCCTGACCTGCGTGATCTTCCTGTCTGCACCGGGCACATTCTTCAGCACCCTTCTCGCGCCCTATCCCACCTTGCAGACCGCCCTGTGCGGTCTCTGCTTTGGTTTGGCGGGCACGGTCGCCGCCATGACGCCCTTCGGAAAAGTCAGCGGGGCCCATCTCAACCCCTCCGTCACCCTTGCCTTCATGCTATCGAAGAAAATCGTCTGGATCGACGCGCTGGGCTACATTATCGCACAGATCCTGGGTGCCGCACTCGGAACCGGCGCCGTCTATGCTTTCGGCATCATCTTCAAGCCCTGGCACCTGTTCTCGACAGAAGTGCATTACGGAGCGACCGTTCCCTATACCGATATCTCGATCTGGTATGCGCTCGGCTCCGAAATCCTCGTGACCGGCCTGCTCATCATGATGCTGTACTGGCTGGCGGCCCATCCCCGCTACAAATGGATCACGCCCTGGATCGGCGGCCTGTTCTTCTTCGTCATGAACCCGATCACCGCCTGGATGTCCGGTAATAGCGCCAATTTCGCCCGAAGCTTCGGCCCGGACCTGTTTGCCGGCAACTGGAACGGATTGTGGATCTATCTTTTCGGACCGTTCATCGGTTCATCGCTCGCCGTCCTGCTGATCCAGTCCGACATTCTGGGCAAAGTGCACCTGCTCGAAGCCCGTCTGGTCAATTTCGGCCATCATGGACGCGTCCCGCACCTCGAAGACCCCGATTTCAGACACGCTGCCCCTGAACATTACGATGCCTATCGTGCCCATCTGGAAGCCCTCGCACGCAAACAGGCCCCTGACGCCACAGGCGATCTCCAGCCCGGCGACATAGAAAACGGGCCGGCCTGAACAATCAGACCGGCCCGTTTCTTCGTAACGTCAGTTCCGACAATCAGTCCGCACTGGACAGATCGATCGCCGCCAGAACGCCGTCTTCCGTCCCGAAAACCAGAGATCCGCCCTGCGGCGTGAAGCCGAGCGACGTGACCTTGCCACGCTTCGTATCCTGTCCGGAGCACAGCGGCAGGACGCGCTGGTCATTGCTCCCGATTTCCGCGAGCACAACCGTCCCGTCCTCATAGCCCGCCGCGATGATGTCTTCCTTGGGGTTCGGACAAACCGCACTGACGAACAGCCCCGGCAGGCGTGCCAGCTCGGCCGGAGCCTTGCCCATTGGCCCGCCGCCAAAGAACGGCCACAGGATGATCGCATCCGCACCGGCCGTCGCCAGCCAGCGGCCATTGCGCGTAAACGCCAGCGATTTCACCTGTTTCGGATAGCCGCTCATGCGCATGTTGTGCCCGTCCGACAGGCGCCAGCCATGCAGATCATTTTCCTGCATGGACGTCACCAGCGCCTCGCCGCCCGGATGGATGGCAATCGCGATATGGCTGCCCTTCCACTCAAACGGCCGCACTGTATCGACCTTGGCCTGCACAAACCACATCGACGCACCATTATAGTGGGACGCCGCAATCCGCTTGCCCTTCGCATCGAACACGATGCCGGTCACGGTCGAAGGATGCTCCAGAACCTTGAGCGTCTCGCGCCCTTCCGCCGTGCGGACCTCGATCTGCTTGCCCGTCGAGAACGCCAGATGGTCCGGCGTGCTCGCCACACAGTCGATCCAGCGCCGACCTTCATGCAGGGTTTCGCTCCGCCCGTCGGCAAAAGTCTGGACGAGCCTGCCGTCCTCGCCGCCCGACAGGAACGCATCCGGAGCACAATCCTGGGCCAGACACAGCCCGCCATCATGCGCTGCAACAACCGTCCAGCTTTCCGGATCCCGCAGACGGTCCCGGGGGATCAGCACAAGCTCCCCGTCCGCCGTCAGCGCCGCAAAGCTGTTGCCATCCCGTGCGGAAACCACATGCACGACCGGGCTCTCGAACCGGCGCTCTCCGCCCCGGTCCGTCAGAAGATCGCCCATCATTCCGCAATGCAGCTTTCAAAGCCGCGACGAAGCTGCGGACGGTTGAGATTGCGCCCAATGAACACCAGACGGGATTCCCGGCTCTCGCCCTCACGGAACGGACCGATGAAGTCGCCATCCGCCATCATGTGCACGGCCTGGAACGCAAAGCGGTCCTTCTCGCCCTTGAAATGCAGGATGCCCTTGGCCCGCAGGATGTCCGCGCCCTGCTCCTGAAGGATCGCCCCGATCCAGGCCTGAAAACGACGCTGGTCGATCAGGTCCTTGATGCTCAGGGAAATGCTGGTGATGCCTTCCTCATGCGAGTGATGCTCGTTCTCCAGAAAATCCGGCATCGTCTTGAGCGCACGCGTCAGATCGAAGCCGCCACGGTCCAGAATATCCGTCAGCTTCACGCCGCCATGCTGCGCCTCATGGATCTGCGCCACCGCATTGATCTTGCGCAGACGCGCCACGATCTCCTTGCGGCGTTCTTCATCCGCAAGATCAACCTTGTTGAGCACGATCACATCCGCAAACGCGATCTGGTTCACCGCCTCGGGGCTTTCATCCAGCGTTTCCATGACGTTGAACGCATCCACAACCGTCACGACCGCATCCAGACGGGCCTTCTCACGCAGGTTCTCGTCCACAAAGAACGTCTGCGCGACCGGCGCCGGATCGGCCAGTCCTGTGGTCTCGACGATGATGCCATCAAAGCGGTTCCGCCGGCGCAGCAGACTGCCCAGAATGCGGATCAGATCCCCGCGCACCGTGCAGCAGATGCAGCCGTTGTTCATCTCAAACACTTCCTCGTCGGCATCCACCACGAGGTCGTTGTCGATCCCGAGTTCGCCGAACTCGTTCACGACAACCGCATATTTGCGGCCATGCTCGGCCGTCAGGATATGATTGAGAAGCGTCGTCTTGCCGGCGCCGAGAAAGCCGGTGAGAACCGTCACGGGAACGGTTCCGGTCCGTGCCGGGGTCGCAGTAGTGTCAGGGGTGCTGGACATAAAGCCTCCGTAATCTGCCTTACGATATAGGCCGGTCCCTGCCCGCTTGAAACCCGTCCCCACCCCGGAATGTCCGATAGGCCAGCGCCAGCCCCAGAAGCAGGAAACCCCATCCGCTCAGGGGCAGGTTCAGGAAGTCCGACGAGGATGCGATCGGCCATTCCTGAATGAACACTGCCGCAAACAGTCCGATTGAAATCGCAGCACCATTCCGCCCCGGCCAGATCGCCTTCAGCCAGGTCGCGATCATCAGCACGAACAGGATAAGCCCCGGCACCCCCGCATTAACCAGCGCCTGAAGGTAATGGTTGTGCGGATGCTGCACACACAGATCCAGCCACCCCTTCTCCGGCACAGCTTCAGACAATCCAGAAATCCCATGGAACGTGGCCGGATCCGAACAGAAATGCCGGTAGGCGTCATAACCCTGCCCGATCCACGGATGCGCCTGCGCCATCACAACCGCATGGGTATAGATTTCTCCATAGGGCGACTGGCCGAAATGCGTGAGCTGCTGCCGTGCCAGCGTTACGAGATGAAAGAAGCTGCCCGGCGAGAACACCCGCGCCACCAGCACCAGAACCGGCAGCATCGCCGCAGCCGCCAGTGCCGCCGGACGCATCGGCCGATAGAGCAGCGCGCACACGCCAATCCCCAGCAGGGACAATGCAAGCGGCATCCGCTGTCCGGCCAGAACCATAATCCCGACCGCCAGAACCGTTGCTGCACAAAGCCCCAGCGTCCGCACTATACGGCTGCGCGCCCCTTCCGCCGCCGCACACCCGACCATCAGCAGCGGCAAAATCAGCCGCGACAGCGGTGCCGCAGCCCGCGGATGTGCATACGGCCCCGTCAGCGTTCCGTCATGAAAGCGCGGAATCCCGAATAGATTGCGCCCGAACACTGCCTGAATCAGCATCTGCAACGCGATATAGACCCCGCACGCACAGGTCAGCCACAGCACACGCCGGCGCCAGACCGCATCCTTCAACACCCAGCAGCCCAAAGCGGCGGCCGCGAGTGGAAAACGGATCGCCAGCAGCGACTGGGTCAGCGCCCCATGCCCCGGCGCCACCCAAAGCGTGCACAGCACCTGCCAGCCCCACCAGCAGAACGTGGCCACGACCCACGGTTCCCGAAACCAGTCCCATCCGCCCTGGCGCCGCCCGGTCAGGCCCGAATGCAGCAGAAGCAGCACGGCCAGAAGATCAAGATCGGCCTCACCCGCCACGCGCACATGCGTCAGGGCCAGAGGCAGGACCACGGCAGCCCAGCGGCCGATCCGGGTCAGGACGGAAGGAGAGAAACGCATCTGGCGTGGATGAAAGGTTTCACGATTTCATGCAACCACTTCCGGCGCGATACGCTTTTTCGTTACTGTCCATTTCAAGTGGAGACACTCATGGCTTCCGACACCATCCGCATCCCCGGCATCGACACCCCCCTTTCCCGCGTCGCCCTCGGCACCTGGGCCATTGGTGGCTGGATGTGGGGCGGTCCCGATGATGACAATGGCGTCCGCACCATCCACGCCGCCATCGACGAAGGCATCAACCTGATCGATACGGCCCCGGTTTACGGCTTCGGCCATTCCGAGGAAATCGTCGGCCGCGCCTTGGCTGAAAAGCCCAACAAAGCGCACGTCGCCACAAAACTCGGGCTGCACTGGGTTGGCGAAGACGAAAAGAACATGAAGGTCTTCCGGGATTCCCGCCCGGCCCGCATCCGCAAGGAAGTCGAGGACTCGCTGCGTCGTCTGCGCGTTGAGACGATCGATCTCGAACAGATTCACTGGCCCGACGACAAAACCCCGATCGACGAGAGCGCCCGCGAACTCCAGAAGCTTCATCAGGAAGGCAAGATCCGCGCCCTCGGCGTGAGCAACTTCTCGCCCGAGCAGATGGACATCTTCCGCGAGGTCGCCCCCCTCGCCACGATCCAGCCGCCGCTGAACCTTTTCGAACGCACCATCGAAAAGGACATCCTGCCCTATGCCGAAAAGCATAACGCCGTCATTCTCGCCTATGGCTCGCTGTGCCGTGGCCTGCTGACAGGCAAGATGAACCGCGACACGACCTTCCCGAAAGACGATCTGCGCTCGAACGATCCGAAGTTCCAGAAACCGAATTTCGAGAAGTATCTCGCCGCCGTCGAGGATTTCGAAAAGCTGGCCCAGAAGCGCGGCAAGTCCGTCATGGCCTTCGCCGTCCGCTGGGTTCTGGATCAGGGCCCTGTCATCGCCCTGTGGGGTGCCCGCAAGCCGGAGCAGGTCTCAGGCGTGAAAGACGTCTTCGGCTGGTCCCTGACCGATGAGGAAAAGAAGGCCGTTGACGAAATTCTGGCCCGTCACGTCCCGAACCCCATTGACCCGACCTTCATGGCCCCTCCCGCCCGGGACTGAAGCCATCAGGACTGCGGCGCGCGGTGAGCAAACGCAATTGCCTCCCGCCGCAGTTCCCCAAGTCGCGTCCGGGCTGCCCCGATATCAAACAGGGCAGCCCGTTCCCGGCCTTTCGCTCCCAGCCGCTCTCTCAGACGATCATCATCCATCAGACGGCTCAGAGCCTGCTCCAGCGCGCCTGGTTCATCAGGATCCGCCAGGAGTGCCGCATTCCCAACCAGATCCGGCAATGCCCCCCTAGGTGACGCCACGATTGCCGCGCCACATCCCATGGCTTCCAGTGCCGTCATACCGAACGGTTCCTGCCAGCGGCTCGGCACCACAACAATGGCAGCCTCGGCCATGGCTTTCAGCACTTCATCGTGAGGCACATATCCCGTCATCATAACCCCTGCCGTCGCAGCAAGCGGCCGCAGCTTTTCCAGATAGGGCGTTTCCGGCGAGTCAGGTCCAAACCGGTCTGCTCCCATAATAACAGCCCGCCATTCCGGATGAGCTGCACGAACTGCATCCCAGGCCCTTACAAACCCATCCACACCCTTGTCCGCGACGACCCGCCCCGCAAATAGGATCGTCTTCTGTCTTTGGGCAAAGGGCCTGTATGGCAAGGCCGACAGACTGATGCAGTTGGACTGCACTTCAGTCCGGATCGAACCACAGCCCTCACGGAAACGCTGGGTAACCCACTCCGAAACACCACAGACCAGAACATGCCGCGCAAGTTCCTCCCGCTGCCGGACCGAGCGCGCACCGCGCATCGTGCAGGGATCATTGTGCAGAACCAGTCTGACAGGCCCGAATCGCGCCAGAAAACGCGCCAGATCAGGCCGGTTGTGAATTTCCGTCAAAGCAGGCTGGCAGGAGCGCATCATTGCCACACACGCCAGACGCAGACGCCATCCTGACGGCAAAGGAATGCGAGGCAGAATTAACGGAAAATACCGGCCACCCGGCAAAGGCGTTCCAATCCGTCCCAGTCCCGCCACCACATCCGAAACACATGCAATCCGGCTGACAAGCAGCGAAATTGCGCCTGCATGACCAACCTCATAGCGCTCACGGGGCGGCAGAATGGTCAACACTTCGTAACTCATTTTATCCCGACCTTCCCTATGAAACATTTTGTTTCATTTGGAGTGTTTCCTGACTGTCCGACATTTCCAGTTTCTTAACAGAAACCGGGTCATCCTTCCCGCAGACAGAGGGACAGAAACAATCGTGAATATTCCTGGAAAAAGCAGTCAGAAAGGGGGACGATCCTGTGCGGACGACCGCCTTCCGAAGCCTGCGCTCCGGGAAAACGTCATGGCCCTCTTTCCCATTCACCATCTCGCCGATGCCGCCAGCGAAGGGCTGGCCGTTCTGTATCAGGGCCGGATCATCGAGGCCAACAGGCCGCTCCTTTCCTGCATCGGAACCAGTCTGCAGAACTTCCCTGCCCTGCGCGACATCCTTCCCGGCGCTCTCAAGGCCTCACCAGACAACAGTTATCGTCCCGGTGTGCTCAGAACCCTGGAAGGACAGACCCTTCATGTCCAGTTCAGACTAACGCCCCTGCGCCGTCCAGACCAGGATTGCCTGGCCCTGGCCATCATGTTCCCCCATGCCATGGCTGCCCTTTTCGAGGCCTCCGCTCTAGACACCGCGACAAGCCTGTGCGGAAAAGACGAGTTCCGGAAAAGTCTCGCAGCCCTCTTTGGAAACGGCACAATCCGGCAGCCCGCAGGCATCCTCCTGCATGCCAACATCAACCGCTTCCACACGATCAGCGAACGTTACGGTACACTGGTCGCCGGTCAGGTCCTGACTGAACTGGGACAGCGGCTGAGGACGTTCCTGACCGATGACTGTATCATCGCGCGGTTGGACAATGATGAATTCGGTATTTTCTGCCCCTTCCCCTATGCGCATCCGGCTCAGGCGACCCGCTGGGCCCAGATCATCCGCGATGTTTTTCACACGACCCTGTCAGTCGCAGGACACAGGATCCATGTGACGGCCAGTATCGGCTGCTGTGTCATTCCGTTTGATACCTATCGCTTTGAGACGGCATGCCATTACGCCGAACTGGCCCTGAACGAGGCCCGCCGTCTCCAGTCATCAGACTGGGTGAGATTCAATCCGGTCATGCAGGCAGACATCCAGCATCGTTCCGAACTGGAACATGACCTGCAACGCGCGCTTGAGACGAACCAGTTCTTTCTGGAATTTCAGCCGCTCATCTGCCTCAAGACCAATACAGTTGAATGTGTTGAAGCTCTTCTGCGCTGGCAGCATCCTGTAAAAGGAGTGATCTCTCCGAACGAGTTCATCCCTATTGCAGAAGAAAGCGGCCTTATTGTCCCGATCGGCCGCTGGGTTCTGCTTGAGGCCTGCGCACAGGCAAGCAGACTGCCGGAGCATATCAGGGTCGCCGTCAATATTTCTGCCGTCCAATTCCTGCATGATGACATGTATGCTGCCGTGATCCAGACATTGTTCCAGACAGGTCTGGCCGCGAACCGGCTTGAACTTGAACTGACGGAAAGCATCTTTCTTGATGCCGTCCAGCGCAATCTGGAAACCATGAGCAAGATCCGTGCCCTTGGCGTCAAGATCGTCATGGATGATTTCGGGATCGGCTTTTCGAGCCTCAATTACCTGCGGAGTTTCCCGTTCGACCGGATCAAGATCGACCGGTCCTTCATACGGGACATGCTGAACGATCCACAGGCCGAAAGCATCGTCAGCGCCATCATGACACTGGGCCACGCCATGTCGATGGAGGTGGTCGCCGAAGGTGTGGAAACTGCTGCACAACTCGATATGCTGCGCCATACGTCCTGCAGTACGGCACAAGGTTTCCTGATGGGACGTCCCGCTCCGCTTGCCGATCTGACGGCTCTTCCGGGCATGAACGGCTAGAAAATCCCAGCCTGACAGGCTTCACAGTTTGGCGTTGCGTTCCTGCGCCAGACGTTCACGTCGAAGAACACGCCGTGTCTCACGCAACAGACGGTATTTCTCCACCGCACTGCTCTTTTTCAGACACCCTTCCGGACCTTGCAGTCCTGCTGCCGCCTTCCCTGTCATACGGGGTGAAGAAACATATGTTTTTACGCAGGACGCCATCATTTCCTTCCCGTCGCATGAACTGATACGGACTGTAACATATGATGAAGATCGGACTCATCAATTATTTTCCGGGATCAGAAAAATGGGCCACAGGCCTGAAATCGGGAGAATTTCGCGCATTGACCATCCTTCTCAAGAAGGTTTAACCCGATACACATCAAGCGGGCCAAGTGACGGTCGCAACTCTCCACCGAACCGGACTCAGAGATAATCATGCCTACAGCTCTCATCACAGGAATTACTGGCCAGGACGGAGCCTATCTCAGCCAGCTCCTTCTCAAAAAAGGCTATCGCGTTGTGGGTCTGCTGAGACGTTCCGCCTCTGCAGACGTCATTGGTGAGAGACTGAGATGGCTCGGCATTCTTGATGATGTAGAACTCGTTGACGGCAATCTGACGGATTTGTCCTCCCTGATCCGGGTTGTAGAGACAGTCAACCCAGACGAAATCTACAATCTTGCGGCCCAGAGCTTTGTTGCAGCATCCTGGCAGCAGCCTCTCCTGACCGGAAACGTGACGGGTATCGGGGCAGTCAATGTTCTGGAAGCCGCCCGTATCGTCCAGAGTAATGCCCGGTTCTACCAGGCCTCTTCTTCAGAAATGTATGGCCTGATCCAGGAACCGGTACAGAACGAAAAAACCCCGTTCTATCCGCGGTCGCCCTATGCCGTCGCCAAGCTGTATGCGCACTGGATGACGGTCAATTACCGCGAGAGCTTCGGCATGCATGCCTCCTCCGGTATTCTGTTCAATCACGAAAGCCCGCTCCGCGGCATCGAGTTCGTAACGCGCAAGGTTACGGACGGTGTGGCACGTATCAAGCTGGGTCTTGCAAACGAACTGGCTCTCGGAAACCTCGATGCAACCCGCGACTGGGGCCACGCCCGTGACTATGTCCGGGCAATGTACCTCATGCTCCAGCAGGAAAAGCCGGACGATTACGTCGTCGCCACCGGCCGGACCACCAGCATTCGCGATCTGTGCCGCATTGCATTTTCCGTCGCCGGTCTGAACTACGAAGACTACGTCGTGACCAACCCCGCCTTCCTGCGTCCTGCCGAAGTGGAAGTCCTGCTGGGCGACGCCACCAAAGCGAAGACCATCCTTGGCTGGGAGCCCGAGACCACCCTTGAGGGCATGATCGCGGAAATGGTCGAAGCTGATCTCGCCCGCCATTCCAGATACCAAAACTCATAAGCGGCCGGATCGTGCGTCTACTGATCACGGGTCTTGGCGGCTTTGTCGGGCAACACCTGAAGTCCCGGCTTGAGATGCGCTTTCCCGATTGCGAGATCCTGCCGGGCATTCCTGACATCAGGGATGCCCGCGCGGTCAATGACAGCATCGCAGATGGCCGGCCGGAATGCTGCATCCACCTCGCAGCCATTTCGACCATCGGAAAAGCCCGGCAGTCGCCCGATGATACCTGGGCCGTCAATCTGCAGGGCACGCTCAACCTAGCGCGTGCCATGCTGCAACATGTCCCGGACGGTACGTTTCTCTTCGCTTCTACAGCGGAGGCCTATGGCACGACGTTCCAGCGCAACACTCCCCTTGATGAGAACGCCGTCCTTTCGCCAGCCAACACTTATGCTGCCACCAAAGCTGCTGCCGACCTGGCTCTGGGCGCCATGGCGCGGGACGGATTACGGACCATCCGGATGCGTCCCTTTAATCATACGGGCCCTGGCCAGTCCCCGGATTTTGTCGTCCCGGCATTCGCCTCGCAGATTGCACGAATTGCAAAAGGTCAGCAGAAGCCTCAGATCCATGTGGGCAATCTTGATGCCGAGCGGGACTTTCTGGACGTCAGAGACGTCTGCGATGCTTATCTGGACGTTGTGGAACATCGCCTGTCTCTTCAGCCAGGCGCGATCTTCAACGTCTGTTCCGGACAGACCCGCTCCATCCGTTCCATTCTGGATAATTTGCTGCGTCTGAGTGGTGTGCAAGCGGAAATTACGATCGACCCTGCCCGGCTGCGTCCTTCAGACATCCCTGTTGCCGCCGGAGATGCATCACGTTTCAGAACTGCGCTGGGCTGGACGCCCCGGATTTCATGGAACCAGACGCTGAACGATATCTACGAAGATCGTCTGAAGTCCGTTTAAGCCAACTTCGATCTTTCGGCTTTCAGGACAGGAAACCAGTTCCGGATTTACCAGAACCGGTTTCTCTCGTTCCGTAATGACGGGAAGATCTAGAGCTTGCGGGCTTCAAGAACCCACAGTTCTTTCTGGTCATATGCCGGCATCGCCACCTTGTGCGACGAAACGTGCAATCCGGTCTGGCGCAGCTCACCTGCTTCCATCGTCGGATCGTCCATAACCGTCAGAATATAACGGCCACCGGTCTTGAGAAGCTCGTGCGCTCTGGACGGTGCGAGCCTGCTGTCATCTGCCGCCAGCAGCAGATCCAGACTGCCCGGTCGAAGCGACTTTTCTCCCATCCCGTCAGCGTGACTGTATCCCCTGAGCCTAGACAACTCGGAAGAGAGAGCTTCCGAATTGTCCAGTTCATGGATGTGCAGGTCCTGAAGATAAAAAAGGGCCTCATGCACCGTATTGACGCGCTGGCGACGCCACGGCGTTATCATGGCCTGTGCTACGGCCCCGACACGATTATCCGCCCCACAGTTCAGGCAGTAGATCCCCTTTCTCCAGTCATCGCGCGCCTGTTTTTCCTGACGCGGCCGACTTCCACAAACTGAACAGACGCCATCACCCAGAACATTCTGCAAGATCTGCCGGGCACGGCTGGCGGAAAAGCGCGTCCGGACCACATTGGCACCGGAACGGATCAAGGTATGGCAAAGGCTTTCGTCATCCAGCAGACGGTTGACCGCATCCGCGATCCCTGTGGACGTATCCGCAATCAGGGCTTCTTCCCCGTCGACAAGCTGGATACCTTCATTACCGCAGGACGTTGTCACAACCGGAATACCGGCCTGCAGGGACGTCACGATCTTGCCCTTTACGCCGGCACCATAGCGCAGCGGATTGACCGACACCCTGGCATGCTCGAAGTAGGGTTCCAGTTCCGGCACGAAACCCGTGACCTTGATGCGTTCACCCGCCAAGGCCTTTACGCTGTCAGGCGGCACATTACCGACAATCCAGAGTGTGCTGTCAGGATGTGTTTTCCAGACCAGAGGCATGATTTCCTGCCCAAGCCACAACGCAGCATCCACATTCGGCGTGTGATCAAAGCCACCGACGAAGATCAGGTCCTTCCTGTTCCCGAAATCAGCCGGAGCATCGACCAAGTCCGTATCCCCAAACAGGTAAGGCGGAACCACGGTCACATTCGCGTAGGGGACTTCTTCGAGAATATCCTGCTTTTCTTCCCCACTCGGCGTCAGAACGTGATCGACAACATCAAAAATCTTGAGCTCCAGAGGTTTGAGACGCTGTGATTCCTGCAGCGCCCAGATGCTTCCCTCCAGCTCGTAACGTCTCATCTCACGCAGATAGTGCAGATCGTGCGTATAATAGAGAATTGTCGCGCCCGTATGCTTGCGCAGCAATGGCAGGATCGGGAACGTTACATCCGGACGCGCCGTCCAGATGAAATCAACATGAAGTCCGTATGTGCACAGCCAGTAATCAAGACGATCCGGCGCACAGAGGACTTCGACGCCCATCTGCTGCAAAGCGCTCGTATAGGGTTCAAGCGGCTTTCCATCCTGAGGCGCGTAAATGACCCGCAGTCCCAGTTCCCGCATCAGTCGCAGATACTGAAAGAGCGTTACTGCGCCTGCATGCTTGTCGTATTCCGGCACCTTGTCATCAATAACCAGAATGATGCCGCGTGAAGACGGCCGCTCACGACTGAGAAACGACGCCATGTCCGGTGCAGGCTGGGTTGCCAGAAGCGTCTGCCACTTGCGGCAGAATGTCGCATGGTTTTTCAGGGTCTGCCGGTCGCGGACTTCTGTTCCGTAAGACGCGCTGCCGTGATGAAACACTTCGCTGGCAGGCTGATAAACAACACGATACCCCGCATCGCGGATACTTGTCGCCAGATCAAACTCTTCATAGAAAGCCGGGGCATAACGACTGTCGAACCCTGCCATTTCTTCAAACAGGCGCCGCCGCACAAGGAAACAGGCCCCCGTTACGACATCGACATCACGAACATAATTGTAGCAGCCCCGGTCAGGCCGGTCATTCTTGCCGAACGGATCTCCCCAGCCCGTGCCGTAAATGATGCCGCCCGCTTCCTGAACAGTGCCATTACCATTCAGCAGCTTGCAGCCGACAACACCGACCCGCGTGTCTGAATTCATGACGGACATCAGAGGTGCCAGCCAGTTCTTGCAGACCGTCGTATCGTTATTCAGGAACAGTATTTCGCGCCCACTGGCCTGACGTGCAGCAGTATTGCTGTTGGCCAGAAAGCCGAGATTTTCCTTGTTGATGATCAGTTTTGCACCATGAAGCCCAAGCTTTCTGGCAATCGGCCGTGCAGGCCGGTCATCCGCAATAATGACCTCATAAGCGGTTTTCCGCGTCATTAACATAACGGACGCCAGACAGCGCCAGGTGTCATAATAATGACCGTACACCGGAATGATGATTGAAACTTCCGGGTTCTTTTCTTCAGGAAAAGTCAGGGTAAATGGCAGGGCAAGCTGCGGGTCTGCAAAGCGCTCCATATGCAGCGAGCAGGGCACGCCTTTTGCACAGCGCGCCTCCCGCAGATAGTGAGCCAGTGCGCCGAACTCGACCGAACCAGGATTGCGGGCGGCATACCAGGCGGGATCAAACAGAGGATGCGGCCAGAAATTGGCCTGTTCACCATCCGATGCATAATGGGCCAGCGGATTGACGCCGTCCTTCAGAGCGGCCGCATATTCCTCCTGATAGGCCACCGGATCGAAAACAGCATTCGGCTTCAGACCGCCCTGCGGATCGCTGGCGAGAAAATGCTCGAGAGGGGTCTGCCGCTCCGCAATTTTTCCCGCCTGTCTGGAATAAAATGCCGTATCGAATAACGGATGGGGATCAGGCGTCCCGCGTCCGTTATGCGTGATATAATGCACAAGCGGATTAACAGTAGCTTCTACTGGCAGGGCGGACATGTACCAGCTGCTGCTGAACAGGGGATGCGGGTCCAGTCCCTGTGCCGCGCCGGTCCAGTAATAATGCGCGACCAGATCCGTGTCCGGCTGCAAGAGATGCGCATAGCGCGTGCGATACCAGTCCGCATCAAACAGCGCAGAGTCCCTGAGCAGGCCAATCCCGCGCTTTGCACCCTGCCGCACCTGCACACGGGACCACAGACGCATGGTCAGCGTCCAGTAGGCCAGCTTGGCGGCACGACGCATGTGCTTGGCAAAAGTCGGATGACGGCTTGCAATCGCCCGGACACGCCGCCCCACTCTCCATGCCGTGGACTGCAGAAGGATGCGGTGCTCGCTCTGGATCTGCTCAAGCTGACGGCGGAGGTCGGCGTTCGTCACGGAAAGCGCCTGCATGTCCTCATCGGCTCGCGGGACATTTGCGACGATCTGTTCGAGATGACGTGCGTGCTCTTCACACTGATACGCACGATGCATGGCATGGCCCAGCTGATCTTCGATCAGCGTGCGGACATGCTTTTCCACCTTTGCTTCACTGAGCCGCCATCCGGTCTTCACACCTGCTTCCGGTTCCTGCGGCGTCGGGACTGCTGTCTTTTCGTTCAGCTCAGCCATGTCTCGGCTCCTTCCGCAACAAGATGCACGCCACTGGCCTGCGCGCCTGAGGTATTCAGACTTCGGATGACCTGTACACGCCGGTCAGGTGGAACAATGAACATCATGAAGCCACCGCCTCCCGCACCCGAGACCTTCCCGCCAATCGCCCCGTCCTTCATGGCCTGGGTATAGAGCGATTCAATCAGCGGATTGGAAATGCCACGTGCCGTGCTCTTTTTCGCTTTCCAGGAGCGATTGAGAATTTCAGCCATCTGCACGACATTGCCCTGCAACAGCGCATTCTTCATGTCATGGGCGTCCTGCTTGAGACGATGCATGTTGCGCATGGTCTCTTCCGTCACCTGAATCAGGCCCGAACGCTGCTCCGCAATAATGTCGGCAGAAGCCCGAGAGACGCCGGTAAACGCAATGACAAGCGAGGTCTCGACCTCGTTTCTTATCCCGTCCGAAATCCGGAGCGGGTTCACAATCACACGGTCATCGGCGAGAAACTCGATGAAATTCGTGCCGCCGAATGTTCCTGCATACTGGTCCTGCTTGCCACCCTGCAAACCAAGATCCACACGCTCGATTTCGTAGGCCAGATGAGCCACGTCATAAGGGCCGAGCGGCAGATGCAGCAGCCTGACAAAGGCCTCCACAAGCGCCACAACCAGCGCGGAAGACGACCCAAGTCCTGAACCAGGAGGCGCATCCACAAAGGACGTGATGCGCCACGGCTCTACCGGCACATTGAAGCGGCGGCTGATCCCCACCAGAACGCCGGCATGAAGCTTCAAATTGGCCTGTTTCGGCACATCTTCATTGATCTGATCGACTGCAAATGCCTCATCCAGTTCCACATCTGGTGCGACGAAATGCACACAGCCGTCCTGGGAGCGCTCAATGAACGCATAGGCATAGCGGTCAATCGTCGTGTTGAGCACGGCACCGCCAAAATCGTCACAATACGGACTGAGATCCGTTCCACCGCCTGCAAGTCCAAGGCGCAACGGAACACGCGCACGAACAACGTCCCGCGTCCCGATAACAGAGCGCGCATGGGACGGGCGGGTATGAAACTCGATGTTCACGGAAAGTCTTTCGTTTTAGAGATCAGCTCGGCAAGAGATGCAGGCCCCACCAGGATACCCCTGATGCCTGCGGCAGACGCGGCCTGCATGTCTGAAGGCTGATCACCATACAGCACGCAGTGTTCGGGCTTTATTTCCCAGCGTTTGAGAAGATCCAGGATCATGCCGGGTTCCGGCTTCCGGTCTGGACTATGCCCACGGTACTGCGGGAGTTTGGCGTCCGGATGGATCGGACAGTACCGCCAGTCCTCGATCGTGCCGCCATGTTCACGGACAGTCTCGATTACCCAGTCCATGAGTTGTGTCAGATCGGCTTCGGAGTAAAACCCGCGGGCGATCCCAGACTGGTTCGTCACAACAAACACATGATGGCCGCTATCGGTCATGCGCGCGATGGCCGAAAGTACGCCATCCTCCCACTCAAACCGCTCGCGTGTTCCGACCCAGCCGTGATCCCGGTTGATAACGCCGTCCCGGTCAAGGAAAACCGCAGGCCGCAGAAGGACTTCAGGCAGTTCCTGACCAGCCGCAACCAGATCATCGGGAAGTCCGATATCCCGGAAATATCCGGTCAGGCACACACCGCGCAGTGCCTTCTCCTGCGCCAGTTTGGGAAGAACATCCTGTTCCAGGGAGCAGTTCGGCGTCAGGTGATCAAAGACCGAGTGGTCGAACAGGTAGATCCCGCTGTTGATAAGCCCTGACCGACCAGCCTGCTCCGCCTTGGGATGAAAGGACGCAACACATTCCCCGTCACTTTCCAGACGGACCTCACCATAGCGGTCCAGATCGTCAACTTCGCGCAGCAGCATCCAGTTTCCGCTGCGGGCCCTGGAGAGAAAACGCGAGAGATTGCAGGAAAATATGGAATCCCCATTACACAGGAGAAACCGCTCCTGCAGGTGTTCCCGCGCATGATAGAGCGCACCACCTGTGCCGGCCCGGAAAGGCTCGACACTGATCGTGATCTTCGCAGGCTTCGGCAGAAAGAGACGGATCTGTTCAACAGCCCGCTCGATTTCATGCGAAAGATGCCCTGCCAGAAGGACGAATTCCTCCACACCGAAGCGCTGCATTTCGCGCATCAGCCAGGCAAGAAACGGCCTGTCTCCACAGGTCATGAGCGGCTTGGGAAGCGACTGCGTCAGCGCGCCCAGCCGTGTCCCCAGACCGCCTACAAGAATGGCGCACTGCCGCACTGTTACACCGCTCATGGCAGCCACCTTTTCGGGCCGTCACAGGGAAGCGGCAGTATGGAAAAAAACATTCTCATCACTTCAGAAATCAGACAGTCACAGTTCGGCAGAGCGCAGTCCCCGGGTGGCGGGGCCCGATCTTATATAAGCAGGACGCTGCCGCCACGCTTTTTTCACCCGCGGAGGAGTGGCCAGAATCAGGTCGTGATCTGTCGCCAGGAGATTGTCATTGAGGAACGGATCCTGGGTCATGACCTTCTCCCATTTCTGAAGCAGCCGCCCGACATCCATGCAGGCATCAAGGATATTACGGGGAGAATAATCCCGCCCTCTCGTGCCGCCATCGACATGCATCAGTGACGCATGTGGCGTCCACATCACCCGCAGCCCGCGCTGACGAACCCGCAGGCAGAATTCCACGTCATTGCAGGTCAACGGGAAGCTTTCATCAAACCCGCCAAGTTCGGTGAACACAGTCCGGGAAACCAGCATACATGCACCCGTGACAGCCATCAGGTCACGGGCCAGAACCAGCTGCCCCAGATATCCCGGATTATCGTCATGTGCACCGCGCAGGATATGTTTGGCTCCCTTGGGAGTCATCACCATCCCGGCATGCTGGATCGTCTCATCTGCATAGAAAAGACGCGCCCCGACAACGCCTACCTTGTCCTGGCTGATCTGGCGCACCATTTCCGTCAGCCAGTCGGCCTCAAGGATTTCGGTATCGTCGTTCAGAAACAGCAGCAGGTCTCCACGAGCCTGCCGAGCCATGCGGTTATTGATGGCTGACCAGTTGAACGGCTCGGCAATCCGCGTCACCGAGACACGGTCATCGCGATCAAGCCGCCGCAGAAGTTCAAGCATTTCCGGCCGCGTACTGCCATTATCGGCCAGAAGAACCTCAAAACGCGGATAATCCGTCACGTTCAGAAGACTGGAAACACACCGCGCCAGGAAAATGTCCTTGTTCTTCGTCGGGATAATAATCGACACAAGAGGAACATCTGCCGGCAGGGGAGCGACAAACCGCGGCCAGACATTGCCGCCAATATAGACGTCCTCAAGCGTGCAGCCGGGACGACTGTTCTGAAGATGCCGCAAAGCCACGCGCCGGATTTCAGGATGCTGCGCCGTTGTGCGCACCAGCGGAAATGTCAGCGGCAGACCCGGCATCCGCCCGCGATGGAACAGAACACGGGACAGATGGCAGATCCGGGATGATTCCAGTCCCTCCGTAATCCTGAGCACCAGATCGTAGCGCGTGAAAGCGCCAACGTCTTCGCGGATACCACCTGCAGCGAGCGCAACATCCTTGCGGAACATCGCAAGCTGACCCACCACGTCACCGGCATAGATCAGCTCCGGACTCCACGCCGTCTTGAAGCATGCGGCACAGCGCTGTCCGTCACTGCCCAGACGATCTTCATCGCAATAGATCAGCGCAAGTCCAGGCTTGTCCTCAACAGCCACCGCGAATTCATAAAGAGCCGTCGCGGCAAGCTGGTCACCCGGCTCCAGGAACCCGAAAAAGGTCCCGTCGGCCTTCATCATGGCCTGCTGCCAGCGTTCTTCCACGCCCATATAGGATGGAACTTCCACCCCCACGATCCCTGGAACCCGCTTGATGACTTTCTGCAGGCATTGCTGTGTCCCTGCCTGCAGATCATCAGGATAGACCGCGATCAGCGTCCACTCCGGATAGATCTGGTTTTCCAGCGACGCGACCGTCTCCTCAAACAGGTCGATACGGTGGTGATTGACCTGGATCAGAAGAGAAAAACGAGTCCGGGACTTCATTCCGTTATCAATATGACGACCAATGGTCAGACGTTCCGTCGTCGAGATACGATCGTAACGCAGGAGCCATGCCCGGTAAGCCAGATCATCCTGTGGAGACGCACCATCGGGATAGAGCAGACCGAAAAGATCCGTCCTCGTCCTGGCCTCATCAGAACCTGCCACTACAACCAGCGCATCACCCCGATTCGGGGTGGAAAGAAGGTTTGCCTCACCCTGGGGATCCGGATCCCGGCCCAGTCCATTGCGGTACAGGAATGTAACATACTCCCTGTCGCAGACATCTTCCGCGCCGTGCAACTGCCGGAACTCCGCGGAACCCGCGATGGCATGTGCCACATCACGGAACGTTGCTCCGTTTTCCAGCAGAGTCGCAAAATGCGTTATTGCAGAGAGCTCGGGACGCCGTCCAAGACCTGCCCGAAACAATTGAACAATATCGGCGACTTTTTCGGCAGGAAATGGCATGGCAATAATGATTCTCAATAATAGGTTACCAAGATACAGACTGAGATAATCAGTCACATCCAAGAAGAGTCTGTCATATAATCTCCCGAACTTCTACCATCCCGCGAAAAAACAGTTCCCGGAACTGGTCTTTTCCAAAAGGACATTCGGGTCATTTTTCCCGCCAGGACATGCCAGGTCATGTTCGCAACGCCCTTGCCGGGACGGGGTCAGTCATTCTAGACAGGCCCAACAACGAAATCCTGACCTCCCCTCCCCTTCGTCGGTTATTTTGAAGTTGGCTTGGACATATGAGTAAAGACTACACCATCTGGATCGACGTCGAGGATATCTTCCAATATTTCCAGAACAATTCCCGTCCAAGTGGAATACAACGCCTCGTCTTTGAAATATTGTGCGTTATCCGCAAGCAGGCCGCTGCAAGACCTGACATTGGCCGCATTGTTCTGACGCGCCGCGCGCAGGAAGACGGGTCCGAAAACCATCTGCCGACATCCGTTTCCTTCGAGGAACTCGAGGCGCTTTTTGCCGCGCGTACGGAAGAAAAGAACGTCTCCGGCACCATCCTCCAGCCGGACGCCCGGCCCTCCCGTGGTCCGCTCGTCCAGCGTCTCCGCCATAGCGTAATCCGGCGTCTGGAAAGCCTGCCCCCCGAACTGGCACGCCCTCTCCTGAACATAGCCGTCAACCAGTTGCGTGCGATCAGGCTGCTCCGGCGCTATATCCGCACGCGCACCAGCCGCAGGACACATTTCAATCCTGCTCCCACGCCCCAGGCGCCCGTTGCTTCGTCTGCATCCGCAGCCTCTTCGACGCTTACACCAAAGACAGGCGATATCTTCCTGATCCTTGGCGCGGCCTGGTCCGAGCCGGATTTTGGCGATCGTCTGGCCCATATGCGCAAGACATACGGCGTCCAGCCCGTTCTGCTGCTCTATGATCTCATTCCGGCTGTCCGTCCGGAATGGTGTGCCCTGTCCCTGATCCGGGACTTCCGTCACTGGCTCGACACGACGCTTCCCCAGTGCGGGCGCCTCCTGGCCATCAGCCATGCAACGGCTGACAGTGTCGAAACCTATGCACGCCAGCAGCGGCTGAAGCTGTCTGCCCCGGTCCAGACAATCCCGATCGGAAGCGGCTTCGGACCTCCGAGGCTGATCAACGGGGAACGCCCGAGAGGCCTGCCCGCAAAAGACAGCTATGTCCTGTTCGTCTCGACCATCGAGGCGCGCAAGAACCATCTTCTTGCGTTCCGCATCTGGCGTCGCCTTGTTGCCGACCTGCCGCGCGATCAGGTTCCGACCCTCGTCTTCGCCGGTCGTGTCGGATGGCTCGTCTCCGACCTGATGCAGCAGCTCGAAAATACGGAATGGCTTCGCGGCAAGATCCGTCTTCTGCAGAACCCGACAGATGATGAACTCGCCCATCTCTATGATGGCTGCATGTTCACGCTGTTCCCCTCTCTTTATGAGGGCTGGGGCCTTCCCGTGACGGAAAGCCTCGTGAACGGCCGTCCCTGCATTGCCTCGAACTCGACATCCATTCCCGAGGCCGGCGGCCCGCTGACCCGCTATTTCGACCCTGAAAATCTTGATGAAGCCTACCGGGTCGTCCGGGACACGATCGAGGACCGTCCCGGCCTGAAAAAATGGCAGGAAGAGGTGCGTACCGAATTCAAACCCGTCCCCTGGGAACGGAGCGCGGACGCAATTCTCGATGCCTGTCATGCTGCCTATCTGAACAGACAGACATCATGATCTTCTGGATCGACATTGATGATCTGATGTTTCATCTGCTCCATCACGGACGGCCCAGCGGCATCCAGCGCGTGGTGTTCGAAATTGGAGCAGCCCTGCGTGCGCTGTACGGCAATAACGTCCAGTTCGTGCATCGTGGTTCCAATCCGGCAGATCCCCGAGATTTCCGGACCCTTGACTGGACCATGGTTGAAGCGGCGTTCCGTCACATCATGGGAAATGCCGGCTCCAGTTCCGCGAGTACCGCAAAATCCGTGCCGGTCACGCCGCAGGCGGCAGGTGACATCGCCTCGAACGCTGCCCTTTCGACATTTTTCGAGTCCGAGAGCCGCGTTCTGAGCGAGTTGGGAGACCTGACCAGAATCCTTGGTCGGATGGGTCTTGACGCCGTGCGGAACCGGGTGACGAAACGCCGCTCCCAGACGCCCCGGATGGAATTTGCGGAAGGCACAAAACTGGCCGACGCTGCCAGCCCCGGCGATGTCTTCCTGACACTGGGCGCCCCCTGGCATCATCGTCATTACATCCACACCATCCGCTGGATGCGTGACGATCTGAGGATGCGTTTCGGGCTCCTGATGCACGATCTCGTTCCGATCCGCTGCCCGGAATGGTGCGATCGCGGCATCATCACGACATTCAAGTCCTGGCATCAGGCCATTCTGCCGCTCGCCGATGTGATCTTTGCGAACAGCCAGGCCACGGCGCGGGATGTGGAAAGCTACCTGAAAGAACAGGGCATCGACACGCCCGTTCAGGCCATCCCGCTGGGCACAGGCTTCGGCCTTGCCGAGACCGCCACGGCCTCCGAAGCCCTGGTGGACGAACCCTATGCCCTGTTCGTCTCAACCATCGAGGCCCGCAAGAACCACGCCCTCCTCTTCCGTGTCTGGCGGCAGCTGCTCGAGGACATGCCGGCTGAGCAGGTTCCAACCCTGGTCTTTGCCGGTCGCGAGGGATGGCTCGTCTCCGACCTCATGCAGCAGCTGGAAAACTCCCGCTGGCTGAATGGCAAGATCCGTTTCATCCAGAACCCCACGGATGGAGAACTGCGCCGCCTCTATGCCGATTGCAGTTTCACGCTCTTTCCATCCTTCTTCGAAGGCTGGGGTCTGCCGGTCACGGAAAGCCTCTCGATGGGACGCCCCTGCATCGCTTCGAACACGACCTCTATCCCCGAAGCCGGGGGAAGCCTTGGGCGGTATTTCAATCCCTGCAGTCTGAAAGAGGCCTACACCGTCATCCGACAGACCATCGAGGACCCCGAAGGCCTTACCGCATGGACGCAGCAGGTCCGTACGGAGTTCAAACCCAGGCCATGGACCGAAAGCGCAAAGACAATTCTCACGGCTTTCGAACCCGTCTGATCCGTTTCCTTCCCTCCTGCCCCATGTTCTAACAGCAGTAAGACCGATGACGCTCTGGATCGATATTGACGACCTGCTCACCTACCTGGCTCATCACAGCCGTCCCAGTGGCATCCAGCGCGTCGTCTACGAAATATCTGGCGCCCTGCATCACCTTGGCGGGGGGACAGTCCGTTTTGTCCGGCGCGGAGAGAACTGGCGGGATCTGCGCGTCGTCGACTGGTCTTTCGCACAGGCCCTCTTTGACCGCATGACCTTCACGCCGGTGGACAGGAAAAGCCCCGAGAGGGCTCCGGCCGCTCAGACTCCTGACGAGCCGGAGACCGAAGCCTCAGGCCTTTCGTCGCAGCTGCCGGCTTTCGTCGTACCTGCGTCCGATAGCACCGTCTCCAACGACAGTCTGCTGGGTGAACTGCTCCAGATCCAGAAGGGGACCCTGAAGCAGGCCCTGAGTGTTCCGGGTGGTTTTGTCCGGGTCACCGAACGTCATGTCTCGACATCCCTCAAACGCAGTCGCGATATCTGGCAGACAAAGCGCGACCAGCGCAAAGAACAGGCTGCGCAGAAGAAAGCTCAGCAGACACGGATTGTCCTTCCGCCCGGCGCACCGCTGACGGAAGCAGCAGGTCCCGGCGATATCTTCCTCACGCTGGGTGCGCCCTGGCATCATGCCGATTATGCGACCATGGTCCGCTGGATACGGGACGTTCTGCGGATGTCCTATGGTCTGCTCATGTATGATCTGGTTCCGATCCGTCACCCCGAGTGGTGCACACGCGACATGATCCAGGATTATACGGACTGGCATCAGGCCATTCTGCCGCTCGCTGACCGGATTTTCGCCATCAGCCAGGCCACGGCGCGGGACGTGGAGAGCTATCTGAAAGAACAGGGCATCGACACGCCCGTTCAGGCCATCCCGCTGGGCACAGGTTTCGGCCTTGCCGAGACCGCCACGGCCTCCGAAGCTCTCGTGGACGAACCCTACGCCCTGTTCGTCTCGACCATCGAGGCCCGCAAGAACCATGCCCTCCTCTTCCGCGTCTGGCGGCAGCTGCTCGAGGACATGCCGGCTGAGCAGGTTCCAACCCTGGTCTTTGCCGGACGCGAGGGATGGCTCGTCTCCGATCTCATGCAGCAGCTGGAAAACTCCCGCTGGCTGAATGGCAAGATCCGTTTCATCCAGAACCTCACGGATGGCGAACTGCGCCGCCTTTATGCCGATTGCAGTTTCACGCTCTTCCCGTCCTTCTTCGAAGGCTGGGGCCTGCCGGTTACGGAAAGCCTCTCGATGGGACGCCCCTGCATCGCCTCGAACACGACCTCTATCCCCGAAGCCGGGGGAAGCCTGGGACGGTATTTCAATCCCTGCAGTCTGAAAGAGGCCTATACCGTCATCCGACAGACCATCGAGGATCCCGAAGGCCTTACCGCATGGACGCAGCAGGTCCGTACGGAGTTCAAACCCAGACCATGGACCGAAAGCGCAAAGACAATTCTGGCAACGCTCGAAACACTCTGAGCAGGGTTTTTCTGACACTCCGGGACTGTTTGCTGTCCGGGGCCTTGAGTTGAGGCCCCGGATCACGCACATGCAGAGGCATCCCCGCCGCCTGGTCCCGACAAGGAGCGTCACACTTGAAAATCAACGGCATTTCCTATCGCAGCCTCTGGCGCCCGTCCGATGACGATCGCAGCATCCGGATCTTCGACCAGACCCGCTTTCCCTGGAACGTGGAGATCCTGGAACTCCGGGACGCAGACGCCGTCGCCGAAGCCATTACCACCATGCAGGTCCGCGGAGCACCGCTGATCGGAGCCGTCGCGGCCTATGGTCTGGTTTTCGCGCTGCAGGATGACGCCTCCGACGAAGCACTGGACAAGGCAGCGGCTTTCCTGATCGCCACCCGCCCGACGGCCATCAATCTGCGCTGGGCCATCGAGCGCATGGTCGCACATCTCAAGGCCGTTCCCGCAGATGAACGCGTCGCCGCAGGTTACGCTGAAGCCGATGCGATCTGCGACGAAGACGTACAGACCAACGAAGCCATCGGCCGTCACGGGCTGGAACTGATCCGTGAGATCTGGGAGCGCAAGGGCAAACAGGGACAGGTAAACCTGCTGACGCATTGCAATGCCGGCTGGATCGCGACCGTGGACTGGGGCACGGCCCTCGCCCCGATTTACATGGCCCATGACGAGGGCATCCCCGTGCATGTCTGGGTGGACGAAACACGCCCCCGCAATCAGGGCAGCCTCCTGACCGCATGGGAGCTCGGCAGCCATGGCGTGCCGCATACCGTCATCGCCGACAATGCCGGTGGCCATTACATGCAGGCCGGGCGTGTGGACATGGTCATCGTCGGCACCGACCGCGTGACTGCTCAGGGCGATGTCGCCAACAAGATCGGCACGTATCTCAAGGCGCTGGCGGCCCATGACAACAATGTCCCGTTCTGGGTGGCGCTACCGTCCTCGACGATCGACTGGCGTGTGCGCGACGGCGTGAAGGACATCCCGATCGAGGAGCGCAGCGCGGATGAAGTCCTGTTCATGACGGGGCTCGACAGCAACGGGGAAGCCGGCCGCGTCCGGATCGCTCCGCTCAACAGCCCGGCAGCCAACCCGGCCTTTGACGTCACGCCCGCACGCCTCATGACGGGTCTCATCACCGAACGCGGCCGCTGTGATGCATCCGAGGCCGGGCTGCAGTCCCTCTTTCCCGAGCAGACGAAAGCCCACTGAGGAGTGTCCTCCTGCCAGGACCTGGACTGCGCAACACCACCTCCTGTTCCGGTCTCCGTGGAACCGCCTGCGGCCTTCCTTCCGATGTGGTTCTGCATCATACGGGGCTTCCTGATGGCCAACGTCATTGCCGGAATGGTCGCGAGCGTTTTTCTTCCCGGTATCGGGCTCGGCGCTGGCATGGCCCTGTCCAGCCCGGACAACGAGCCGCTTTTCGGATGGTGCCTGCTTTTCTATCTCCTGCTCCTGCCGGTCATCTGCACCGTGACAGCCATCCTTCTCTTCAGGGCGGCGTCCCCCTCCCGGATGCGGATGATCGTGAACACGCTGGTTTCGACAGTTCTGCTCGGCATCTGGTTCCTTCCCACGGGCGTGTCACTGCTTGATAAAGCCTGTACGAAAATCATGGCGACCCATGCGGGCAGCCATGCCCCTCTGAGCGCCCGTCCTTGACGCCCCGGTCGTCTTGGCCCTTCATTCAGCCTGGGAAACAGATCCCCCAACGAGGATAACAGTGCCAGATTCGCATATTTTCAGGCGAGCAGCTGCTACGGCCGCCCTGCTCGCACTGGCTGGATGTTCCAGCCAGCAGAGTGTCCGCCCGTACCCGGCCCGCACGCCGAACGCCCAGTATGCGAACGGAACCACTGGTCCGGTGGGCTATGACAGCCATGTCCCGGATTTCGCCACCCGCAATTTCGAACCGTTCAACCGGCAGGATGTCGCCGCCATTGCCCTGCGCGAATGGCGGATGTTCGGCTCACCCGTCTCGGACGATGATCCCGAAGACCGCCCAGAACCCACCGATGCCGCACTCAAACCCGAACGCCTCCCCGGCCTGTGGCAGCGCGTTGGCGAATACTGGTGGATCGGACAGGATCCGTACGAGACGGAAGTCGGCTGGACGGGCAAGACGGACTCCCAGGGCACACGCTTCGAGATCGAGCATGATGGCCATTACGCCTGGTCCGCGGCTTTCATTTCCTATGTGATGCGGGTCGCCGGAGCCAATGACCGCTTCCCGTATTCGCCCAATCACTCGACCTACATCAACGCCGCCGCCAGCGGACAGTCCAGCGGCGTTACGGCGCATGATCCGGGGACCTATGCCCCGAAGATCGGCGACCTGATCTGCGTCGGCCGCGGCCGCAGCAAGACCGTCACCTTTTCCATGCTGCCCACCAGCTACGGCTTTCCGGCCCATTGCGGCATCGTCTCCGCCACGAACCAGAACGCCCAGCCCTTCGGTCATGAGCTGAGCATCGTGGGCGGTAACGTGGATGATGCCGTGGCCCTCACCCATGTTCCCACGGACGCCAACGGCATGATCGCCGATGGTTCAGGCCACAGCTATGACAGCCGCTATCCCTGGTGCGCCGTGCTGGAAGTCCATTACGACGCGGATCAGGAACCCGACAGCGGCATGTGAGTGGATGGCAGGCCGCTGGCACGCCAGCCCTTGTCCGGACCATGCTGGTCCTCGAATCCGTCCACGATATTGCTGACATCCGCATAACCGGCATTTTCCGCCAGAACTGCGGCATGATGTGACCGCATCCCCGACCGGCACAGGAACAGCAGCGGAGTCTGCTGGTCGGGAACAGCCTCGACCAGAGCTTCCACGAACTCCCGCTGCCGGTCCGGCTGCCAGGTCAGACACAGGAGCGGCGCCGTCATTGCCGATGCATCCGGCAGCCCCACATGTACCCATTCCGGCCGGGTTCGGACATCCACGAGAATGGGAACAGGCGCTTCCGGAGCCTGATTTTCGGGTTCTTTTTCAAGCATGTCCCATGCCTGTCTTGCCGTCAGAACCTTCATGCTCTTCCTCATCCTTCCAAAACGCGTTCTATAATTCACCCAGCACAGGAGTGAACTATGACTGACATCTCCCCGAACCGCCAAACCGTCTCCCCGGCCACCACGCCTGGATGGCAGACCACTTCCCCGGGCATGACCGCCGCAATCGGGGGCACACCCCTGATCCGCCTCAGACGCGCCTCCGAGGAAACGGGCTGCGACATCTACGGCAAGGCCGAGTTCATGAACCCGGGCGGCTCGGTCAAGGACCGTGCAGCCCTGGCCATCATCGAGAACGCTCTGAAGACCGGCGCCCTCAAGACCGGCGGAACCGTCGTGGAAGGCACGGCCGGCAATACGGGCATCGGCCTCACACTGGTCGCCCATGCTGTCGGCTGCAAGGCCGTGATCGTCGTGCCGGAAACACAGAGCCGCGAGAAACTGGACTTCCTGCGCATGATCGGCGCGGATCTGCGTCTCGTTCCCGCCAAGCCGTATCGCGATCCGGGAAACTATGTCCATGTCTCGCGCCGTCTGGCCGAAGAGATCGGCGGATTCTGGGCCAACCAGTTTGACAACACCGCCAACCGCGAAGGCCACCGCGCCACCACGGCCCGCGAGATCTGGGAACAGACGGGCGGCAACGTCGATGCATTCACCTGCGCCTGCGGCACCGGCGGCACACTCGCCGGCACTGCGCTCGGCCTGCGCGATCAGGCCAAGGCCGCAGGAAAAGCGGCCCCGCGCATCGTTCTCGCCGATCCAGAAGGCTCCGCGCTCTACGGCTGGGTCAAGTCCAACGACCTCACCGCCACCGGCAACTCCATCACCGAAGGCATCGGTCAGGGCCGTGTGACGGCGAATCTCGAAGGCTCTCACCCCGACGACGCCGAACGCATCCCCGACGCCGAAGCGCTGGAGCAGATTTTCTCCCTGACATCGGAAGAAGGCCTCTCCGTCGGCGGTTCGTCCGGCATCAATGTCGCCGCCGCGATCCGGACAGCACGCAGGCTCGGTCCCGGACATACGATTGTTACAATTCTGTGCGACGGTGGCGCCCGATATCAGTCCAAGCTGTTCAACCCGGAGTTCCTGCGTGCGAAAAACCTGCCTGTTCCCCCCTGGCTGGCATAACATCGCTCCCATCCACACCCTGTCCGGAAACGTCGTTTTCCGGACAGACGGCATGAGCAGTCCGAACGCGGTCACAGCATTCCCGAAAGGCCTCTGGTCATGAGCACGGAAACCCTGCCCCATCTTCTGGTCGTGGATGATGACCGCGAAATTCGCGAACTGCTGAGCCAGTTCCTCGAGCGCAACCATTTCCGCGTCACGGCCGCTCGTGACGCCCGCGAGGCTCGCAAGGCCTGGGCTAACGGGCATTACCAGCTCGTGGTGCTGGACCTGATGCTGCCCGGTGAAAGCGGCCTTGAAGTCGCGCGCTGGCTGCGCTCGCAGGACAACGTCCCCATCATCATGCTCACCGCCATGAGCGATGAAACCGACCGTATCATCGGCCTCGAATTCGGTGCGGACGATTATGTCGCCAAGCCATTCAACCCTCGCGAACTCCTCGCCCGCATCCGCGCCGTCCTGCGCCGGACGGTCGATGTCGAGGACAAGCGTCAGGCCTCCGACACCCGCAAGATCCATTTCGCCGGCTGGTGCCTCGACCCCGTGCGTCGCCGTCTGCTGAATCCGGACGGTGCCGAAGTCTCCCTCACGGGCGGCGAGTACGACCTGCTCATGGCCCTGCTGGAGCGTGCCAACCGCGTCCTGACGCGTGACATGCTGCTCGAACTGCTCCGCGGCCGTCAGGCCGGACCGTTCGACCGCGCCATCGACGTCGCCATCAGCCGCCTGCGCCGCAAGCTCGAGGATGACGGCCGCAATGCACAGGTCATCAAGACGGTCCGTGGCGGTGGCTACGTGCTCGCAGCGGAAGTGGAGCGTCTCTGAACCCGATGCACATCCTGCCACGCTCTCTCGTCGCCCGGACCAGCCTGCTGCTGATCGTGGGCCTTGCGGTCGTGGAAGCGGCGGGGCTCGGAATCCACGCGCTGGACCGCTTCGATCTGGAAGAACGCAGTCAGGTCCATGAAGAACAGGTTCAGGTCTTTTCGATCTATCGCACGGTCGCGGAAGCCAAACCCGCCGACCGACACGATGCGATCGACGACCTGCACATCCCCTCCAACGTCACGGTGCTGCTGATCAAGGAGCCGGACCCGCTGATCGAGGGGCATGAAATCCCGTTCCCGGCGATGGCATCGCCGTCTTTCCTGCACCGCCTGCATGACGATCCATCAGGCCATGAGGGCTTTCCGCCTCCCGGTCCGATGGATCCGGGCATGCCGCGTCCCGGCCCCGATATGGGAGGCCCGGGCTTCCCCGGCCCGATGGGACCACCTGGGGGGCCACTGGGCGGCCCACCGGGCGGACCGGAGTTCCACTTTCCTCCCGAACATCCCGATGGCGAACATCCGGATGCCGAGCACCTGAACGGAGAGCCACGCTTTCCCGGCACCATACGCCGCCGCGACATGCCGCCCTTCATGCGCTGGGCGCTCCTGCCGTCCTCGCTCTATCCGCGCAAGGTCCTGATCGGGCAGAAAATGCGCACGCATTCGACCTCGATCCTCCTGCCGGACCGGGACTGCTGGCTCGTGGTACGTTTCGTCACCCCCCTGCCCAATCCGTTCGGCTCCCCAACCTTCATGATCGCCTTCCTCGTCATGTCGATTGCCGGGAGTGCGATGATCGTCTGGGCCACACAGCGCCTGATCGCGCCTGTCAGAACGCTGGCCAATGCCGCCGAAGCTTTGGGCCGGGACGTCCATACAGCCGCCCTGCCCGAGAACGGCCCCTCCGAAATCCGCCGCGCCGCCATCGCCTTCAACACGATGGCCCTGCGCATCCGCCGTTTCGTGACGGACCGCACGCTCATGCTGACCGCCATCGGCCATGACCTGCGCACGCCCATCACACGCCTGAAGCTCCGCGCCGAATTCATTGACGACGAGGAACTGCGCAACAAGGTCCTGGCCGATCTCGACGAGATGGAAGCCATGGTCTCCGCCACGCTGGCCTTCGGGCGGGACAGCGCGTCCGCCGAACCCATCGTCTCGCTCGACCTGCGCGCCCTGCTCCAGACCATCATGGACGAGGCGGCCGAAAGCCTGCCGGACAAGGCCGACGACCTGTTCTACGAGCCACCCCATGTCCCCGTCCGGATCAAGGCCCGTTCGGTGGCGCTCAAACGGGCCCTAAACAACCTGATCCTCAATGCCCTGAAATATGGTGGCAACGCACATGTCACGCTCATTCCCGCCACCCATCCGGGCGAGAAGGGCAACGTGGTCAAGATCCTGATCGAAGATAACGGCCCCGGCCTGCCCGAAAGTGAGCTGGACCGCGTGTTCGAGCCCTTCGTCCGCATCGAAAGCAGCCGCAACCGCGAAACCGGCGGCAGCGGTCTGGGCCTCTCAATCGCCCGCACCATCCTGCACGGTCAGGGCGGCAATGTCCGCCTCGAAAACCGGCCGAGCGGTGGGTTGCGCGTTATCGTAACACTGGCCCCGTAACCCCGGTCCGGACAGGCCCGCACCTTGATCAATGGTGACGGGCCTTCCATGCTGGGGGCTTCTCCCCATTTTCTGATCAGGTCTTTCTTATGAAACAGCGTGAACTTGGCCGCACCGGCATTGCCGTCAGCGAAATCTGCCTCGGCACCATGACCTTCGGTCAGCAGAACACCGAAGCCGAAGGCCACGCCCAGCTCGACATGGCGCTGGACCACGGCATCAACTTCATCGATACGGCCGAACTCTATTCCATCCCGCCCCGCGCCGAGACGCAGGGCTCAACCGAAACGATCATCGGAAGCTGGCTGAAAGCCCGCGGTGGCCGTGACCGCCTCGTCATCGCCAGCAAGGTCGTCGGACGCACCGCCATGCCGTGGTTCCGGCCCGATGGCGAGGAAGCCCGCCTGATCCCGCGCCAGATCCGCTACGCCCTCGAAGGCTCCCTGCGCCGCCTTGGCACGGACTACATCGACCTCTATCAGCTCCACTGGCCGGACCGGAAAATCGGCCTGTTCGGCGCAGGCGGCACGACTTTCCGCGATCTGCCGGAAGAAACCTCCGTCCCCATCGAAGAAACGCTCGGTGTCCTCGGCGACCTCGTGACCGAAGGCAAGATCCGCCATGTCGGCCTCTCCAACGAGACGGCCTGGGGTGTCTCGAAGTTTCTGGAAGTCTCCCGCACCGGTCTGCCCCGCGTGGCGTCCATCCAGAACGCCTACAACCTGATCAACCGGACGTTCGAGATCGGGCTGGCGGAAATGGCGCTTCAGGAGAAGGTCGGGCTGCTGGCTTACTCGCCGCTGGCTCAGGGCTATCTGACCGGAAAGTATCTCAACGGCGCCCGTCCTGCTGGCGCACGCACCACATTGTTCGATCGTGGCCAGCGCTACCAGAAGCCCGGCGTTGATGAAGCCGTCACGGCCTATCACGCTCTCGCCCGCGAGGAAGGGATCGACCCCGTCCAAATCGCCATCGCCTTCGTGACCTCACGGCCCTTCGTGACGTCCAACATCATCGGCGCCACCAGCCTGGACCAGCTCCGCACCATCCTCGGCGCGGAAAGCGTGACCATCACGCCCGAGCTGGAAGAGAAGATCAACGCCATCCATCAGGTCCATTCCAACCCCGCTCCCTGAGGCGGAGCATCCGGCATCGGGGCTTATGCGCCCCTGATGCCGGGCGACATCAGACCTTGATCAGTCGCGCGGCAAAAAATCCGTCCATGCCGCCAAGCTCGCTCCACAGACCCGGATGGGTGCGGAACATCCCATCCCAGGTCCGCGCAACAGCCATATCGGCCAGCTCGGCTTCCGAGAACGGATCGAACTTCCAGCTACCACGCGCAATCGCGGCCTTGATCCGCTCCGGACCTTCCTCGTCCTGAAGCGAGCATACGGCGTAAAGCAGGACGCCGCCCGGTTTGAGCATCTCGTGTGCCGCGTCGATCAGCGCATCCTGACCTTCCGCCAGTGCCGTCACATCGCGCGGCCGCTTGATCCACAGCACATCCGGATGGCGCCGCAGTGTCCCTGTCGCGGAACACGGCGCATCGAGCAGAACCATGTCCACCGGCGTTTGCGGACGCCATGTCGCAGCATCCGCCACGACCGTCTTCGCCGAAAGCTTCAGACGCGCAATGTTTTCTTCAAGCCGCTTGGCCCGCGCTTCCTCACGCTCGACCGCCACGACCTGCGCACCCGCCGTCGCAAGCTGCGCCGTCTTGCCGCCCGGCGCCGCGCAGAGATCCACGACGGTCTTGCCCGCCACGTCTCCCATGAGCTTCACCGGCATCGTCGCAGCCACATCCTGCGCCCAGAACGCGCCGTCCTCGAACCCTTCCAGAGCCGTGATCCGCGTGCCGGCCGGATAACGGACGGAGCCGGTTGGCAGCACCTCGCCACCTTCCGGCGCAACAGCCCCCGGACGCAGCGTCAGATCCAGCGGCGCCTCACGATGCAGGCCGCGCGAAATCGCCCGCGCCCGCTTGCCCCATGCGCTCCACAGCCAGGGCGGCACATCCAGCCGGTCCTCGTCCAGACCCTCCAGCAGATCATGCCCTTCCCGCGACACACGCCGCAGCACCGCATTGGCCAGCCCCGCAAACGGTGCAAGACCACGACGACGCAGCAGATCCACGATCGTCCCCACAGCCGCATGAGGCGGCGTTTCCAGATGCAGCAGCTGCGCCACCCCCATGAGCAGCGCACAGCGCACCGGCTCGGGCGGCTCGCGTCGCAGCATCGGCTGAAGCAGTTCGGTCATGCTGCCCAGATGACGCAGGGTGGTCGCTGCCAGACGATGGGCGGACGCACGGTCACGCGGATCCATCGGTCCCGCACGATCCAGCGTCGTCTCCAGCATCCGGCGATGCTCGACCACACCGCAAACGATATCGAACGCCAGATCCCGCGTCGGATCCGGCGCGGGACGGCGCTCCTGCGTCCTGCCCTGCGAAGGGCCCCGCGAACGGCGTGAACCACCGCTCCGGTTTCCGGAGGCTGGATTACGGGGCGACGGATTGGAAGGCTTCTGGGTCATGACTGGCTATCGGTCTCTCGCATCCTGCCGAAATCGCATCTTGCGGCCACGGACGCAATGGCGTCTTCTCCAGACATGTCCGATCTTATTGCCCAGAACCTCGCCACCATCCGTCACCGCATCGCCCAGGCCTGCGAAAAGGCCGGACGTGCAGAGACGGATGTCTCCCTCGTCGCCGTCAGCAAGTTCCACCCGATCGAGAGCGTTGAAGCCGCCCTGAAAGCCGGCCAGCGCCTGTTTGGCGAGAACCGCGTGCAGGAAGCGGCCTCCAAGTTTCCGGAACTCCGCAAAAGCTTCCCGGACCTGCGCCTGCACATCATCGGCGGCCTGCAGACCAACAAGGCCACCGATGCCTGCCAGATCGCCGACATGATCGAAAGCCTCGACCGCCCGTCCCTGTCCGATGCCATCGAGAAGGGCGTACAGAAGGCCGGTCGCCTTCCCGAGCTTCTCGTTCAGGTCAATACGGGCGACGAACCGCAGAAATCCGGTGTTCCGCGCGAAGAGGCTGATGCTTTCATCGAAGCCTCGCTCGAAAGATTCGGAGCGAAGATCCGCGGCCTGATGTGCATTCCCCCCGAAGACGAAGACCCTGCCCCCCATTTCCGTCTGCTGCGCGACATGAGCGAGCGGCACGGCCTGCCAGTGCTCTCGATGGGAATGTCCGCTGATTTTGAAACCGCCATTGCCGAAAATGCGACGCTGGTCCGGGTCGGGACCGCCATTTTCGGAGCCCGCCCCGCGCCACAATCCTGACACGCGGCTTGCGTCCGCCGCAGAAATCTTGTCATGAGGGACAGTTGCCCTGATGCGGAGCCGCGCTTGAGAAGCGCTGTGACAGTAGACAGCGGCACTCTATTGACGCCCGTAAATGGAACCAGCAATGCCTGAACATGACGGTGACCACGCCTCCAACCCTCCTCATGGCGTAGGGATTCCCAGCGACTCCGGTGAAGTCGTCCAGACGATCGAGCAGGCCCGCTCGGAGGGACATACCCACGAAATTGGCGGCGAAGAGGATGGCTCCGGCCATGAGCGTCCCGTTGGCATGGGTGCCCTGCTCGCGGTTCTGGGCGTGGTCTATGGCGATATCGGCACAAGCCCGCTCTATGCGCTGCAATCCTCGGTCAGCATTGTCAGCTCCCCCAAGGCCCCGGCCCAGCCCTGGGAGATCATGGGTCTTGCGAGCCTGACCTTCTGGGCGCTGATGCTCATCGTCACCATCAAATACGTCATCCTCATCATGCGGGCCGACCATGATGGCGAAGGCGGCATCATCGCGCTCATGTCCCTGGCCCAGCGCGTCTGCAAGTCGCAGCATTTCCGATGGCTTTTCGGCCTCGTGGGCATTGCAGGCACCTGCCTGTTCTTCGGCGACAGCATCATTACCCCCGCCATTTCCGTGCTCTCAGCCGTGGAGGGCATCGAAACCTCCGTGCCCTCTGCCAGCCACATCATCATCCCGCTGGCGATGGTCGTGCTGGTCGGGCTGTTCTCGGTTCAGGTGCTGGGAACCGGCAGGATCGGCAAGGCTTTCGGGCCGATCATGGTCTGCTGGTTCAGCGTGCTCGCCATTCTCGGCATCAAGGGCATTTTCCTCTATCCGCATATCCTGCTCGCCCTGTCCCCGACCTTTGCGCTCGAATTCATCATCATGCACGGCTATCTGTCGTTCATCGCACTGGGTTCGGTCGTGCTCTCCGTGACGGGTGCGGAAGCGCTTTACGCCGATATGGGCCATTTCGGCCGTGCGCCCATCCGCAAGGCCTGGCTGTTCTTCGTCCTGCCGTCCCTGACGCTGAACTATTTCGGACAGGCCGCCCTGCTGATCCACGATCCGCACGCCCTGTCCAACCCGTTCTATCTGCTGGTGCCGCACTGGGCGCAGATCCCGATGCTGATCCTCGCAACCTTTGCGACCGTCATCGCCTCGCAGGCCGGCATCTCGGGCAGCTTCTCCCTGTGCCGCCAGCTCATCCAGCTTGGCTACCTGCCCCGAACCCGCATCGTACACACCAATGCCTCCGAAGAAGCGCAGATCTACCTGCCCTCCCTCAACTGGATCCTCGCCTTCGGCGCACTGGTACTGGTTCTGGCCTTCCGCTCCTCCTCGGCCCTGGCCGCGGCCTATGGCATCGCCGTGACCGGCACGTTCCTGTGCACCTGCGTTCTGGCCATGGTGGTGTTCCGCCGCGTCTTTGGCTGGAAATCCGCCACGGTCGGCATCGTCTTCGGCTTCTTCTTCATCGTGGACAGCATCTTCTTCTCCGCGAACGTACTCAAGATCCCCGATGGCGGCTGGGTCCCGCTTGCAATCGGCATCATCAGCACCATCATCATGACCACCTGGAAGCGCGGACGCAGCCTCATCGCCGCCCGCCAGCAGGCGGATTCCATGCCGATGGGCTCCTTCCTCGCCCGCCTGCCGCAGTCCCGCACGATCCGCGTCCCGGGTCTGGCCGTCTTTCTGACCGCCAATCCGGATGTCGTGCCGAACTCGCTGTTGCATAACCTCAAGCACAACAAGGTCCTGCACGACCACATCCTGTTCGTGACGGTCGAAAACCTCGACAAGCCGGAAGCCGAGCGCGGCCACCGCGCCATCGTTCAGGAACTCGCACCCAACATCCACCGCGTCATCGTCCGCTACGGCTTTATGGAGATGCCCAATCTTCCCCGCGCCCTGCTGGAACTGAATGCGCTGGGCGTAGCCTTCGACGCCATCCAGGCCTCGTACTTCACGTCGCATGAGCTCGTCGTGCGCTCCCGCGTGCCGAAGATGCAGCTCTGGCGGATGTGGATCTTCCTTCTTCTCCTGCGCAATGCCGCCTCCACGACAGAGTTCCTGCGTATCCCGCCTGACCGCGTGGTGGAGTTCGGCGTCCGGATCGCCATTTGACAACCACATCACAACCCGGGCCCCTCTCCCTCTATATCCACTGGCCCTTCTGTCTGGCGAAGTGCCCCTACTGCGATTTCAATTCCCATGTCCGGGAGGTGATCCCGCAGAAGCGCTTCGCCGAGGCCCTGCGCCGCGAACTGGCGCATGACGCTGCCCGCCTGACCCACGATGGCGTCAAACGCCCCCTGCGTTCGATCTTTTTTGGCGGGGGCACGCCCTCACTCATGGCGCCCGAAACCGTTGCCGCCCTGATCGAGGACGCGCATCGCCTGTTCGATGCGGAAGATGATCTCGAAATCACGCTCGAAGCCAACCCAACCAGCGTCGAGGCCGGAAAATTCGCCGCTTTCCGTCAGGCGGGCGTCAACCGCGTCTCGCTCGGCGTGCAGAGCCTGCGGGACGATGCCCTGCACAAGCTGGGCCGCGAACACTCCGCCACACAGGCCATTCGTGCGCTCGAAACCGCCCGAACCCTGTTTCCACGCATTTCCTTTGACCTGATCTACGCCCGGCCCGGTCAAAGCGACGCCGACTGGACGGACGAACTCACCACCGCGCTCGACCTCGTGGCCGATCACCTGTCGCTCTATCAGCTCACCATCGAGCCCGGCACGAAGTTCGAAGCCATGCACCGTCGCGGCGAACTCACCCTCCCCGACGAAGACACTGCCGCGCGTCTGTATGACCTGACCGGCGAAATCGCGGCCCGTCATGCTCTCCTGCCTTACGAAGTCTCGAACTATGCCCGCCCCGGTGCCGAAAGCCGGCATAACCTCACCTACTGGCGCTATGCGGACTATATCGGCATCGGTCCCGGCGCTCACGGACGCCTCACGCTGGATGGCGAACTCTACGCCACCCGCCGCCATCGCGCGCCGGAGCCCTGGGCCGAGCGCGTCGAAAAGACAGGCTCCGGCAGCACGGAGGAAACGCTCCTCACTCCGGAAGAAAAGGGTCGCGAGGCGCTGCTGATGGGGCTTCGTCTATCCGAAGGGATCGACGAAGCCCGCTTTGCTGCCCGCACGGGACGAGCGCTCATGGACTGTGTGGACCCGGCCCTGCTCGAAGCCTGCATTGAGGAAAACTACCTTGAGCGGGACAACGGCATTCTGCGCGCGACGGGCGAAGGACGGCTCCGGCTTGAAGCAATACTGGCGCGTCTCGTCACTTGAAGGCATGATCCGGTCTTAATCCATCTGGAAGAGACCATGCGCCGACCCATTCTCTCTGCCCTTCTGGCCGCCTGCACCGTGCTGGCCCCGTTTGCCACTGCGAACGCTGCTCCTGCCTCGAACCCCGCTCCGAACTATGTCGTACTCGACAACGACTTCCTCGGCCCGGGCGGCTCCAACATCCAGTCCATCATTCCGCTGCTCAACCGCCCCGGTGTGACGCTGCTGGGCCTGACCTCTGTCATTGGCGATGACTGGGAAAACGCGGGCACGGCGCATGCCCTCCGCTTTCTGGAAATCGCCCGCCAGACGCAGATCCCCGTGGCTGACGGTGCCACCACGCCGCTGGTCAACACGGTGGCCGAGACAAAGCTGCGCGAACAGCAGTTCGGCATCATTCCGTGGAAGGGCGCCTGGGGCGGTCTCGGCTCCATCGAGCACGTACCGGCCACACAGCCCGCCGTCGGCAAGCTGCCGGAAGGTGCGCCGCATACCGCCGCCGATCCGCTCCCGGCCGCCATGTTCCTGATCCGCGAGGTCCACGCCCATCCGCATCAGGTCACGGTTATCGCCGCCGGTCCGCTGACGAACCTAGCCTTGGCCATCCGCATCGACCCGACCTTTGCCGCGACCGCAAAACAGCTCGTTTTCATGGGCGGCCTGCTCGATGCCAGCATGATGTCCGTCACCGGCAATGCCGATTTCGCGTCCGACTTCAACATGATCATGGACCCCGAAGCCGCCCGCATCACCCTGACCGCACCCTGGGCCTCCATCACCTGCGTCGGCAACGTCTCGAACGACATCATGATGACGCCCGAACTCGCGAACCGCATCGATGAAAAGCACAACGCCGTCACGGATTATCTGAAAAAGTACCAGGCCCCTCTGCCCCTGTGGGATGAACTGACCTCCGCCATCGCCGTTGATCCCACACTGGTCACGAAATCCGTTACGGCCGTCATGGACATTAACATCGAACACGGCATGGATTACGGCCACGCCCATATCTGGCCGGACTCCACGGCGCCGAAGGCCATGGGCCTGCGCAAGGTGAAGATCGTGCAGTCTATCGACAAAACGCGCTTCATCAACGATTTCGTCTCGCAGTCCCAGAACGCTCTGGGCAGGCACTAACCCAAGGAGGGCACCCGACACACATGCTGAACATCATCAAGCTGGCCGTCGGCTGCCCGAGTATTGAAGTCCTGCGCGAACGGCTGAACAACTACCGAGTCAACGGCCACGCCACCGTCCAGACCCGCACCATGCCCAAACGGGCCGAAGAGGTGCTGGACGGCGGCTCGCTGTACCGCGTGATGGACGGCATGATCCTGTGCCGCCAGCCGATCATCGGGCTGGAAAGCTGCCAGCGCATGGATGGCAGCACGGGCACGCTGATTGTCGTATCTGACGAAATCATCCCCGTCCAGCCACGCCCCATGCGCCCGTTTCAGGGCTGGCGTTATCTGGAACCCAAAGATGCCCCGCCCGATCTCGGCAACAGTCTCGGTGACGATGGCATCGCCGAGCTTCCACCCCAGCTTCGTCGCGAGCTGGCCGAACTCGCCCTGATCTGAAGCCTTCCGGACCCAGCCATCCTCATTTTCGCTGCATTCCGGGAACGGTATGAGACATGAAACGTCATGCTCCTATTCCGGGGAACCACATGACGTTCCCCCTCCGCCCTGCCAACGCCCAAATGGTGCTCCGCGCAGGCCCGAACAAAAAGGAGTGCCGCCTTGCCCCCCTTTCCCCGTCCTTCCCGAGCAGGCACGGCTGCCGTTACGCTCTCGGCGGCCCTTTCCATCGGCCTCGGCCTGACGGCCGCCGCACCCGCCGCCCATGCCCAGACGACCGATACCCAGCCCGCAGCGGCCACCAGCGCGCCCGTCCTGCCCGGCAAGATCGTCTACGCCCAGCTCACGACACCCGATCTGACCAGGGCCAAATCCTTCTATGGCAGTCTTCTGGGCTGGACCTTTCAGGACCGCCCCGTCTCGCGCGGCCATTACGCCGAAGCCCTCGTGAACGGCCATGTTGTCGCCGGGCTTGTCGAGCGTCCCCTGCCCGATACCGCCAACCCGCCCCACCCGATCTGGCTCCCCTTCATTTCGGCGCCTGACGTTCCGGCTCTGGCAAAATCATCCCGTCAGTGGGGTGCCAAGGTCGTCTTCCGTCCGACGATGATCCAAGGCCGCGGCGAACAAGCCATCATCGCCGATCCGCAGGGCGCCCTGTTCGCCACCCTGCGCGCGCCGCAGGGTGATCCGAACGATACGGACGCCACCGCACAGGGTGACTGGATCTGGAACGCCCTCCTGACCTCCACACCTTCGGCCAGCGCCGGGTTCTACCAGAAACTCTTCGGCTATCAGGTCGAGGCCGCCCCGGCCCCCGACACCAACCAGCGCTACATCCTTGAATCCCAGTCCGTAGCGCGCGCAACCGTCAATCCCCTGCCTCCGCGCCTGCCATCCAACGCACGAGCCCGCTGGCTCAGCTTCGTGCAGGTGGACAGTGTGGGCAGTGCCGCCGAAAAAGCCGTGCAGCTCGGCGGCCGCGTTCTGGTCGAGCCGCATCTCGATCATCAGAACAGCATGATCGCCATCCTTGCCGATCCGGCAGGCGCCGCTTTCGGCGTCATGGAATGGCATGATCCCATCGCGGCAGGAGACGCGAAATGACCCGTCGGACAACGAAGACCTTCGCCCGCATTGGCGGTGCGCTCTGCCTGCTCGGCATGCTGTCCGGCTGCGTCGGTTATGACGGATACGGTTATGATGGTTACGGCGGCTATGGCGGCGGTGGCTATTATGGCGGTTACGACACCGGCTGGGGTGGTGGCTGGGGCGACGGCTGGGGCGGCGGCTACGGCGTCGGCCCCTATCGTGGACGTGGCCCCGGCGGTCGCGGCCCCGGAGGACGTGGACCGGGAGGACACGGGTTCGGTGGCGGACCCGGTGGTCATGGTGGCCCCGGAGGCATGGGCGGACATGGTGGACCGGGCGGCGGGCCCGGTAGAGGCCATGGCGGTCCGGGCGGAATGGGTGGCCACGGTGGCGGACCGGGTGGCGGTGGCCATGGCGGAGGTGGCGGTCATGGTGGCGGCGGCCATCACTGACATCCTTCCCGACCAGTCCGCGTAAAAAAAGCCGGAGACGACATCCCGTCTCCGGCTTTTCCTGTTTTCAGGCCCTAGCTGCCTGACGAAGCCGAATTACGCCCCGCCCGCTCCAGCGCCGCAATCTCGGCCATGACCTCACCATTCTCGATCTTTCGGGCAATATCCGACAGTGACGCCCCAGCCTCAAGTGACGCCGCTGTGACACGCCACCGCTCCCCGGCCTCGGCATCGCCGTCACACAGACCAGCCGAAATATCGAACCGCAGCAGTGTCGCCTCTCCGCTCAGACGCCGCAGGGCCCGCAACAGCGCATGAGCCTGCGTCGCACGCTCCCCGACAGCCGAGACACCACCAAGGATGGGCAGCGAGCCACGGGCAAACTCCGCCCGGGTCGTGTCGATCCCGGCCTGGCGCTGGATCCTGTCCGTGACAACCGGATCATCGCGGGTCAGCACAGCCGCCAGATAGCGCAGATTTCCGACCGCCGCCGTCTGGAGCAGACCGTCCATGTCCTGCCCGCGCCGCTGCGGACAGACCATGAAGGCACAGAGCAGCCCGATCACGCTGCCAAGCGTGTTATCGAGCATCCGCATCCAGGCCACACCCTGCGACGGCATGATCATTTCCGTCACGACAATGAACTGCGCGCTGATGAACACAACAAGCATGGTATAATTCACCGCCCGCATGGCGATGGCCCCGATCACGAACACCGCCACCGCCGCCAGCATCTGCGCCGAACCCGGCAGGAACGGTGTCAGCAGCAGCGCCAGCACGCCACCGCCCACAGTCCCGAGCACACGCTCCAGCGCCCGCACCAGCGTCGTCTGCCCGGAAGGCTGGATCACCAGTAGCACCGCCACCAGCGCCCAGAACCCGTAATCCAGCCCGAGCCACCAGCTCGTCATGTAAGTGGCCAGCAGCCCTACGACGAGCCGGAGCGTATGCTGCCAGATCGCCGGCGTCAGGCGCACCACATGCCGGGGCAGTTCGGCATCAAGCGGCAGCCGTGCCTTCTGTGCCAGACCTTCGGCCAGCGTTCCCAGCGTCCGCGCACTGGTGGCCACCAACTCCCCGATCGGACCAGCCGTCGCAGGAATGCTCTCCGCCAGCGCAAGCCCTTCCGACGCCAGACGTTCAAGATCCGGCGTGGGCTCAAGTGCCGCGTCACTGGCATGCTGGCACAGCGCGGAAAAAGCGGCGAGCGTGCCCCGAGCCTCGAAATCCAGCCCGCGCGTCTCGACCAGATGCTCCACCGCCAGCATGGCTGTGAACAGACGCTCCGCCCCGGCCAGAGACGCAATCAGGCGCCCGCGCATGCCATAGCTGGCGTGCCCGGCATCAATCTGGAGCGCCAGACCGCGCGCGCGCTCGATAGCGGTGCGTACATTCTGCCGATGAACCGTTTCCTGAAGACGCCCCGCCGCGATCTCGCCCGCCATGACCGAAAGCAGCCGGTAACAGCTCCCCACGGCCCGCCTGGCTGGCGCATAGGGATGCAACGGCCAGATGACGAGGCACAGAAGCATGGCCCAGACGCCACCTCCGCCGAACGCCAGGGCAATGACGAACGCGTCCTGCAATCCATGCGCCGGAAACCCCGTTCCCGCCAGCATGACGCAGCCCAGCAGCGCGCAAAGCAACGCCATGGACGGCGTGAGCGCCCGCGCCATGCCTGTCAGCAGACCCGTCAGCACCAGCCAAGGCAGCACACCCCACAGCGGATAATCCGCGACAATGGAGGTCACCCCCCCCAAAATCGCGCCGCCTACCGTGAAAAGTCCAAGAATGCGGAACTGCTCGCGCGCCGTCCCGCCCGGCTCGATCAGGCAGCTCCAGAACGCCGCAAAGGCAGCCCAGGCCAGCACGGCCTGCTGTTCGTAAAGCGCGGGAAGCAGCGCCATGACGGTTGCCACCGCAGCCCGGCTTCCCTCGGCCGGAGCAATCTGCTCCGGACTGACAGGCACGGAATGTCGCGCCAGAAACTGCGTCAGAAAGTCGAACGGCCTGCCCCTGTTGGGGGCAGGCCGGGACGACGGACCAGTAGCAAGAGGATCGCGGACCATGTCCTCAGCGACCGGTCAGGATACGCTCCACGAGCTGGCCGACCGTCGGGACAAAGCCGTTCGCGTAGAACGGATCCGTGCCGAAGCGCCACGCATTCGTGCCGCCGAACATCAGATTATGGTCCATGACCACATCCTCATCCGCACCGGGCGGAATGTGGGAAATGGTCTGAAGCGTCTTCTGGATACAGAACGACCGGGGGTCAGCTTTCTGACCTGTCGTGTACGGCTCTTTCTGCATCCAGTTGGAGAAGCGGCACTGCGACAGGCAGCCCATGCAGGCCGTCTGGTCCGCAAGGATTTCCCGCGAGCTTTCCGGCGTCACGAACACCAGCGTATCATCCGGCGTGCGCAGTGCTTCCGTGAAGCCCGCTGCCTCCCATTCCGCAATGCGCGGACGGTCAGCCGCCGGCACGAACACCTCGCGCTTGCGGGCACCAACGCCATAGGACGCTTCATATCCGTCGCCAGATTCCTGACTGTACGGCACCTGACGCTCGGAGCGCTCGCGAAGGTCGTTCAAGAAGCTGTTCTTGACGGCTGATGAGTAAAACCCGGTCGGGGAGAAGCGGTTCAGATACACATCCCCCTTCTTCAGCGTCAGAAGGCGACGCTTCCAGGCATCGGGGATCGGGCTTTCCTGCGTCAGCAGCGGACGGGTTCCGAACTGGAAGGCGATCGGCCCCAGTTCCGGATTGCCGATCCAGTCCTGCCATTCTTCAAGATGCCAGACACCACCGGCCATGATGATCGGCGTCTCGTCCAGACCGTAATTGCGCATGACGCGGCGCAGTTCGAGAACGCGCGGATACGGATCTTCCGGAGACAGCGGATTTTCCGTGTTGGACAGGCCGTTATGACCGCCCGCACGCCACGGATCCTCATAGACCACGCCACCCAGAAGTTCGGGCGCCTTGCTGTAAGCACGCCGCCACAGGGCATTGAACGCGCGTCCCGAGGAGATGATCGGATAATACGGAATCCCGAAACGGACCGCGATGTCCGACAGGCGATACGGCATGCCCGCGCCACAGGTCAGACCATGCACAAGGCTAGGAGCGCCTTCGAGGATGCCCGTGATGACTTCCTCGGCTCCGCCCATTTCCCACAGGATATTGACGTTGATCCGGCCTTTGCCGCCCGAAATATCGTGGGCGATCTTCGCCTGGGCGATGCCACCATCAATGGCGTAGCGGATCAGTTCCTGCTGACGCTCACGACGGGTCCGGCCATGGTAGATCTGCGGAATGGGCTTGCCATCCTGATCGTAGCTGTCCGCATTGACGGCCGAGATGGTTCCGATCCCGCCGGCGGCAGCCCAGTGTCCGGCCGAAACGCCCGTGGAGACGGAAACACCTTTGCCCCCTTCGATCAGAGGCAGCACATCCTGACCACCAAAACGGAGGGTATCAATAGATTTCATGGGGACTGGCTGTCTCCGATACTCAGAAAAAAAAGGCGGGGCCTTGCGAGCCCCGCCCCAACACTCATTCGGCGTCGCGACGGGGCGGACGGCCCGGCTTGGCCCCCACACTCTCCGTAATATCGGCGCCCGTGGCCTGATCGACAACCCTCATGGAGAGCTTGACCTTGCCGCGGTCGTCAAAACCGATGACCTTGACCTTCACGGCATCACCCTGCTTGACGACATCGGTCGTCTTCGCAACGCGGCCTTCAGCCAGTTCGGAGATGTGAACCAAGCCATCACGCGGGCCGAGGAAGTTCACAAACGCACCGAAATCGGCGGTCTTAACAACCTTACCATCATAGATGCGACCGATTTCCGGCTCGGCAACGATGCCTTCGATGCGGGCGATGGCCCTCTGGGCCTGCTCGTCGTTCGAAGCAGCAATCGTCACGGTGCCATCGTCACCGATATCGACCTTTGCACCCGAATACTCGACGATCTCGCGGATCACCTTGCCGCCGGAGCCGATCACATCACGGATCTTTTCCTTCGGCACGGAGATCGTGGTGATCTTCGGAGCATTGCCCGAAACATCCGAACGGCCTTCCGTCAGGGCCTTGGCCATTTCGCCAAGGATGTGGATACGGCCTTCACGGGCCTGCTCCAGGGCGATCTTCATGATTTCCGGCGTGATGGACGTGATCTTGATGTCCATCTGCAGCGCGGTCACGCCGTCAGCCGTACCGGCCACCTTGAAGTCCATGTCGCCGAGGTGATCTTCATCACCCAGGATATCGGACAGCACGGCGTAGCCACGGTCTTCCTTGATCAGGCCCATGGCGATGCCGGCAACCGGACGCGGCAGCGGAACGCCGGCATCCATCAGGGCGAGCGAGGAGCCGCAGACGGTTGCCATGGAAGACGAACCGTTGCTTTCCGTGATCTCGGAAACCACACGCATCGTGTACGGGAAGGCTTCCTTGCTCGGCAGCAGCGGGTGGATTGCGCGCCATGCCAGCTTGCCGTGACCGATTTCACGACGGCCCGGGGAGCCCATGCGGCCACACTCACCAACCGAGTACGGCGGGAAGTTGTAGTGCAGCATGAAGTTGGAACGGTATTCACCTTCCAGCGCGTCGATGATCTGCTCGTCCTGACCCGTGCCGAGCGTTGCGACCACGAGGGCCTGCGTCTCGCCACGCGTGAACAGGGAAGACCCATGAGCGCGTGGCAGGATGCCGACTTCGGCCAGGATCGGACGGACCGTCTTCAGGTCACGGCCATCGATACGGATGCCCGTCTTGAGGATGGAGCCGCGAACGACCTGTGCCTCAAGCTCCTTGAGCATTGGCTTGGCCAGTTCGACGTCCAGACCTTCCTCGGCCAGGATCTCGTTGATCCGGTCCTTGGCTTCGGCGACCTTCTTGTAACGGGCCTGCTTCTGACGCTCCTTGTAGGCATCCGCCATCAGCTTGTTGCCGACCTTCTCGACGCGCTTGCGAAGGGCGATTTCTTCCTTCGTCAGCGACGGCAGATCCCACGGAGCCTTCGCAGCGTGCTCGGCGAGCGCGATGATGGCATCGATGACCGGCTGGAAGGACGTGTGACCCAGCGTGACGGCTTCGAGCATCGTCTCTTCCGAAAGCTCGCTGGCTTCGGATTCAACCATCAGTACGCCTTCGGCCGTACCGGCGACCATCAGGTCGAGCGTGCTATCCTTGATCTCGTCATGCGTCGGGTTCACGACCAGCTTGCCGTCGATGCGACCGATGCGCGCACAGGCGACCGGGCCGAAGAACGGAATACCGGAGAGCGTCAGCGCAGCCGAGCAGCCGATCAGCGACACGAGGGCCGGATCGTTCTCGTTGTCGTAGCTCAGAACCGTTGCGGTGATCTGGACTTCGTTGCGGAAGTTCTCCGGGAACAGCGGACGGATCGGACGATCGATCAGACGTGCGTTCAGGACTTCGGCTTCGGACGGACGACCTTCACGCTTGAAGAACCCACCCGGGATCTTGCCGGCGGCATAAGCCTTTTCCTGGTAGTTGACCGTCAGCGGGAAGAAGTCCTGTCCCGGCTTGACCGTCTTGGCACCAACAGCGGTGCAGAGGACGACCGTGTCGCCATATGTGATCATGACCGCGCCGTCTGCCTGGCGTGCGACCTTGCCGGTCTCCAGGATCAGGGGGCGTCCGGCCCATTCGATTTCCTTACGGAAATAATCAAACATGCATGTTTTCCCAAATTAAGGATGAAACCATCCCCGGGCGTCCGGCAGGTGGCGGAGCAGCGTTTCGGACGGCATGGCGGTGATGGCGGGAAGCCCCCGACATGACACCATGTGGCCTGAAACGCCGGTCGCGCACCCGCACCGCCGGACAGGCGATGGCGGGATGTCCGGGAGCAGGCTCCCGGACAGATCTAGCTCAGCGACGCAGGCCGAGACGCTCGATCAGGCTCTGGTAACGGGCCTGGTCCTTGCGCTTCAGATAGTCCAGCAGGCTACGACGCTGACCGACCATCATCAGAAGACCACGACGGGAGTGGAAGTCCTTCTTGTGGGTCTTCAGGTGCTCGGTCAGGTTGACGATACGCTCGGACAGGATTGCAACCTGCACTTCCGGCGAACCCGTATCCGTCTCGCTCTGCTTGTACTCAGAAATCAGCGCCGTACGGCGTTCTGCGGTAATCGACATCGTGTTCTCCAAAAAACTCGTGGTTTTCCAGCATCCGCGCTGCCCTGAGCCGCCCATGACGGACATGACACAGACCCAGCACGTGCTCTCCGATCATCGCGCGCCACAGATGGTCTTCCCCCTGCGACGATGCCGGCAGAGGATGCACAAGGTCCGCGGGGTCTATCGACTGCCCCCAGACAAGCATCCTTCCCTCCGCATCGGTGACGGCCAGCGCCGGGATGTCGACCAGCGCGGTCGCCGCATCCAGCAGAGGAGCCGGAAGAGCATCGGCCTTGTCCACAGTTTGAGTCGATTTGTCCAGTGATATCTGATCGATCGTCAGGGCGTGGCTCAGATCGAACGGCCCGCACTTCATCCGCCGCAGCACCGAGATATGCCCGATCGTTCCGCAGGCTAGCGCGATGTCACGCGCGAGCGCACGCATATAGACGCCCTTGCCAGACTGCACGTCGAATACGGCCGTATCCGCGTCCGGACGTTCCACCAGCGTTATCGAATCGATCCGCGCCGGACGTGGCGGAAGTTCAGGCGGACGGCCGGCCCGCGCCATGTCATAGGCCCTCTCGCCCCCGACCCGAAGCGCTGAAAAAACGGGCGGCACCTGCATGACATTTCCGGTGAGCGCGGGCAGAACAGCACGGATCTGGTCATCGGTCGGGCGGTTGGGAGATGTCGCCAGAACCTCGCCTTCAAGATCATCCGTCGTCCGGCTTTCACCAAAAGTCAGGGTGAAACGGTAACGCTTTGTCGCGTCCATGATGTAGGGAATGGTCCGCGTGGCCTTGCCGAACGCGATCGGCAGGACGCCCGAAGCCAGCGGATCGAGCGTTCCACCATGACCGGCCTTTTTCGCATCAAAAGCCCATCGCAGCTTATTGACCATATCCGTGGAGGTCGGCCCCAGCGGCTTGTCGAGAATCAGCCACCCGTCGATATCGCGTCCACGTTTCCTGCCCATACATCCCGTCCTTGCTTTTGAAGGCCGCTGATAGACCAGCAGGGGGCCGGAATGCAAAAACGCCCCTCACCGGAAGTGAGAGGCGTTTTTTAAAAAAGTCACTCGGGCTTGGAGTTCAGATCCCGCTGGACTTCCGGAGACCGCATGATCTCGTCGAGTTCCATGGCGTTATCCAGCGCCGTATCAGGCTGGAAGTGGATCTCCGGCACCGTCCGGAGATTGAGAGCCTTGGAAAGCCCCGTTCTCAGGAAAGGTGCCACCCGCTTCAGGGCTGGCAGGAGAACCTCCACATCGCTCCGTCCCAGACGCGTCACGAAAGCCGTGGCATGTCTGAAATCCGGAGAGATACGGACTTCCGTCACCGTAATCCGCACATCCAGCAGTTCCGGATCGCGGAATTCGGTCCGGGCAAACAGCTCCGCCAGAACCCGGCGAACCTCTTCGGCCACCCGGAGCTGGCGGGTGCTGGGCCCGTGAGCGGAGACGCCCGCGGGACCTTTCACGTCATGTCTGGAACGGGAGCTCAAGCCGGGATCACTTCCATTTCATAGCACTCGACCATGTCGCCTTCGCGCAGGTCATTGTAACCCGCGAAGGACAGACCACATTCGTAACCGCGTGCCACTTCCTTGACGTCATCCTTGAAGCGCTTGAGCTGGCTCAGCTCGCCCTCATGAATAACCACGTTGTCACGCAGCAGACGCACGCCACAGCCGCGCTTGACGAGACCTTCGGTGACATAGCAACCCGCGACCTTGCCGGTCTTGGTGATGTTGAACACCTGACGGACCTCTGCGTAGCCGAGGAACTTCTCGCGATGCTTCGGCGCAACCTTACCCTTGACCAGCTGCTCCACGTCATCCGCCACCTGGTAGATGATGGAGTAGTAGCGGATGTCCACACCCTCGCGCTGGGCCAGTTCACGGGCCTGCGTGGTGGCACGGACATTGAAGGCCACGATGATGGCGTCGGAAGCCTTGGCAAGCTGGATGTCGCTTTCCGTGATCTGACCGACACTGGCGTTCAGAACGCGGACAGCAACTTCCTCATGGGCCAGCTTCTGCACGGTCGTGGAAATGGCTTCCGCCGAACCCTGCACGTCAGCCTTGATGAGAAGGGCAACTTCCTTCTGCACACCGGCCTGGATCCGGGCCAGCATCTGATCGAGCGTTCCACGGGCCGCAACCTGCGACGCCGCTTCCTTCTCCTTGATCTTCCGCTGACGGAACTCGCTGATCTCACGGGCCCGCGCATCGTTTTCGACAACGACGAACGGCTCACCCGCACCCGGCACACCCGTCAGGCCGAGCACTTCGACCGGCATGGACGGACCGGCTTCCTTGACCTGACGGCCACGGTCATCGAGCACCGCACGGACACGGCCCCATTCGGCACCGGCCACCACGATGTCACCCCGGCGCAGCGTGCCCTTCTGGACGAGAACGGCGGCAACGGGGCCACGCCCACGATCCAGACGGCTTTCGATCACCACACCTTCGGCCACGCGATCCGGATTGGCCTTCAGATCCAGCATTTCGGACTGGAGCAGGATGCACTCTTCGAGCTTGTCCAGACCGATCCGCTTCAGAGCCGAAACCTCGACGTCCTGGGTGTCGCCACCCATTTCCTCGACCACAATCTCGTGGTTCAGCAGTTCCTGACGCACGCGGTTCGGATTGGCACCCGGCTTGTCGATCTTGTTGATCGCCACGATGATCGGAGCATTGGCCGCCTTGGCGTGCTTGATGGCTTCGATCGTCTGCGGCATCACGCCGTCATCCGCAGCCACCACCAGCACCACGATATCCGTCACCGATGCACCGCGGGCACGCATGGAAGTGAAGGCCTCATGACCCGGCGTGTCGATGAAGGTGATCTTCTTCCCGGACGGCGCCGTGATCTGATACGCGCCGATATGCTGCGTGATGCCACCGGCTTCACTTGCAGCCACATCCGTGGTGCGAAGCGCATCGAGCAGGGAGGTCTTGCCGTGATCGACATGACCCATGACCGTGACGACCGGAGCACGTGGCTTCAGATCGGTTTCGCTGTCCTCGACACCCTCGATACCGATTTCAACATCGCTCTCGGAAACACGCTTGATGCGATGGCCGAATTCCTCGACCACGAGCTCGGCGGTATCGCCATCAATGCTCTGCGCGGCCGTTGCCATGACGCCCATCTTCATGAGTGCCTTGATGACTTCACCCTGACGGGCGGCCATACGGTTGGCCAGTTCGGCGACCGTGATGGTTTCCGGAACAATGACGTCACGGACGACGCGGACCTGATCGGAACGCAGACGCTCCAGCTCGGCCTGACGACGCTCGCGGTCACGCTGGCGACGGACCGAAGCCAGCGAACGCGTCTTGTCGTCATCACCTTCGATTGCAGCACGGACGTCGATACGGCCTGCACGGCGATCGCTGCCGCCACCCTTGCGGGATGGTGCGGACGGACGGCGCTGCGGTGTAGCAGCAGCCCCCGGACCACTGCGGCGCGGTGCGGGACGACGCTCGTCATCGCCACCAGCGGCGCCGGAACGCAGATGAAGCGTTTCGTTGTTACGGGCAGGTGCAGACGCAGACGCTGCCGGACGCGACGGCTGAACCGGACGAGGCGGCATGATCGCACGCTCGGCCAGAGGACGCAGACGCTGTACCGGAGCCGCCAGCTGAACACCGCCGGTCGAGTGGCTGCGCGGATCGAGCGGAGCCGTACGTGCAGCTTCCTCGGCTTCGCGTGCTGCTGCTTCAGCAGCAGCCTGTTCGGCAGCGCGTGCCGCAGCTTCAGCCGCAGCCTGTTCACGGGCAGCCTGCTGCTCGCTTTCCTTCAGGGCGGCGATTTCCGCAGCCTTCTGTTCGCTGATCAGACGCTCTTCCTCGGCAGCGCGACGCGCAGCCTCGGCAGCCGACATGATCTGGATCTTTTCTTCCTCGCGCCGCGCAGCCTCTTCAGCAGCCGCCTTGCGCTGCCCCTCAAGGGCGCGCTGGCGGGCTGCCAGTTCGGCTGCCGTCAGGGCACGTCCACCCGCACGGCCACCACGGGCCGCCGCACCGGCACCCGGGCCGGACGCATTGCGCTTGGGCTTGCGGACCTCAACCTGCACGACCTTGGAACGGCCATGGCTGAAGCTCTGACGTACGGATCCGGCATCCACAGTACGCCCGACCTCCTGACGTCCAGCAGGGCGAAGCGACAGGCGGCTGCTTCTGGTCTGTTCGCCGCCCTGTGATGGGGTGTTGTTTCCGTCCTGGTTGCGCTCGTTGCCGTCGCTCATAGTTCCGCCTGTTCCTTACTGACCCCTGCGGGGTCTGGGAGCGGACGTCCTGCCACTCCCGAAAATCTCTCATGTTCGGCGATCAGGCGCTGTGCCAGCGCTCCTGGCGCCATCACCGCATAGACCGCCCGGTCCCGGCTGAACGCCGATTCCAGGACCCGATCGGGAACTGTCACCACCGGCAGAGAACGCCGGCCCGACACCAGTCTGGAGAACTCGTCCGGGCTTGCACTTTCCGAACGGATCACCACCCCTACCCTGCCTGAAGTGAGCCACTCCCGGCATTTCTGAAACCCACAGACCGTCTGACCCGCTCTCCGGGCCAGGCTGACTGCGTCCAGCATCCGCTGCACCAGCGCGGCCTCGACCAGATCGGCCAGGCCATCCGGTACGATCACCTGGGCTTTTGCCGCTCTGGCAAAAGCCTGTCGTGTGCGGGCGCTATCTAACACATCCCGGCTGGCACTCAACCACATTCCCCGGCCCGGAAGTTTTCCGGCGAGGTCGGGCACAACCCGGTTATCCGGGCTGACCACGAAACGGATCATGCCTTCAGGCGGCTTCTGCTCTCGTGTAACGATGCATCGCCGCTCCGAGCCGCGACGCCCTAGAGCACCACGAACGGGACCATTATCAGTATCAGAAATATCAGACGTCGGTCGACTCCTCATCACCGTTTTCGGGCTTTGCCGAGTCGGCTTCTTCACCATCGAACCAGTGCGCACGGGCTGCCATGATGATCTCGTTGGCGGCATCCTCGTCGATGGCATCCTCACCGAGGATCTCCACCAGTTCGTCGCCGGCCAGATCCGCCAGATCGTCGAGCGTCTTCACGCCCTTCTCACCCAGCGTCACCAGCATCTGGTTCGTGAAGGTTCCCAGCTCGGCCACATCATCCGTGACACCCAGCGCCTTGCGCTGATCGTCCAGGGCCTGCTCCTTGCTGGCCAGATAGTCGTTGGCGCGATGCATGAGCTCTTCAGCCACGCTCTCGTCAAAACCTTCGATATCGTTCAGCTCGCCCGGATCGGTGTAGGCCAGTTCCTCGATCGTGTGGAAGCCTTCCGTCACCAGCAGGCCCGCGATCACGTCATCGACGTCCAGCGCCTCAACGAACTGCGAGGAGCGCTTGCGGAACTCTTCCTGACGACGCTCCGATTCCTCGGCCTCCGTCAGAATGTCGATGTCCCAGCGCGTCAGCTGGCTGGCCAGACGCACGTTCTGACCACGGCGACCGATGGCGAGCGAAAGCTGCTCGTCCGGCACCACGACCTCAACACGGCCTGCTTCCTCATCCATCACCACCTTGCTGACTTCAGCCGGGGCCAGCGCATTGACGACGAACGTCGCAGCCTGCGGACTCCAGGGGATGATATCGATCTTCTCGCCCTGCAGTTCGGCCACAACGGCCTGAACGCGGGAGCCGCGCATACCAACGCAGGCACCAACCGGATCAATCGCCGCATCGCGGGAAATCACGGCCATCTTGGCGCGCGATCCCGGATCACGGGACACAGCCTTGATCTCGATGATACCGTCGTAGATTTCCGGCACTTCCTGCGCAAACAGCTTGGCCAAAAAGGCCGGATGCGTACGGGACAGGAATATCTGCGGGCCACGCGGCTCGTCACGCACATCATAGATGTAAGCGCGGACGCGATCAGAATTGCGGAAGGACTCGCGGGGGATCAGCTCGTCGCGACGCAGCAGGGCTTCCGTATGGCCGATCTCGACCATGAGGTTGCCGTACTCGGTGCGCTTGACCGTGCCGTTGACGATCTCGCCCACGCGGTCCTTGAACTCGTTGTACTGGCGCTTGCGCTCATATTCACGCACACGCTGCACGATGACCTGCTTGGCCGTCTGCGCTGCGATACGACCGAAATCGATCGGCGGCAGCGGATCAACCAGATGCTCGCCGGCCTGGATTTCCGGCTGGAACTTGCGGGCGATGTGCAGCGGGATCTGGGTGTCCTCGTTCTCCACATGCTCGACCGCTTCGGTCCAGCGGCTCAGACGGACTTCGCCGCTCTTGCGGTCGATCGTCGCGCGGATGTCCTTTTCATGCCCGTACTTTGCACGGCCAGCCTTCTGGATGGCCTGCTCCATGGCTTCGAGCACTTCCTCGCGGTCGATGTTCTTCTCGCGGGAAACTGCATCTGCAACCAGCAGCAGTTCGGGACGTGTAACAGACGTGTCCATCAGATCGGACCTCCAGCCAGCATGAGACGGGTCATCACTTCTTTCCCGGCTTCTTCGGATTCAGTTTGGGCGCCTGGCGCGCTTCCCCGCCATCTTCCCCTTCAGAGTCCAGCCCTGCAAGGGCTGCACTCGCCTCGATCAGCGCATCCGTCAGGACCAGACGTGCCTTGCGGATATCCACCAGCGGCAGAACCGCCTCGGTTCCATCATCCAGCCGGATGATGGCATTGTCATCCCGTGCCCCCATAACGGTGCCCGAGAAACGGCGACGGCCATTGAGCGGAACATCCAGCTCGGCTTTTGCCAGATGGCCGGCGAATCGTTCCCAGTCCTTGGCGCGCGTCAGCGGCCGGTCGATCCCTGCGGACGAGACCTCCAGCATCCACGCACCGGGGATCGGATCATCAACGTCCAGAATGGCACCCACGGCGTGGCTGATCTGTTCGCAGTCTTCCACCGAGATCAGGGAGCCGTTCGCACGGTCCGCCATGATCTGGATCGTCGGGGTATCGCGTCCCAGCACGGACAGACGCACGAGCTCATAGCCCAGATCGGCAAGCGTCGGCGCAATCCGCTCCGCAATGCGGGCTTCCAGCCCCGTGAGATGGGGCAGTTCGATGTCGGAAGAGGCGTTCTGCTGAGACAAGACAAAAAAGGCGGCCCGTCAGGGCCACCCCCCAAATGAGCGGAAGATGAATGGAATATGCCCTATGTAAGTCACCTCCCCACCAGACGCAAGAGGAACGCAAATCCCTTTGATCCGGAAGCTCTTATTCATTGGGCGAGTCGAAAGATTTGTTTACATTCCTATGCCGCGAAAGCCCTTGTCTTTGGACGCCGTCGGGAGTGAGATGGTTTCGAAATGACTGTCCAGCCAGAGCCCCGTCCAGAACCGAGCCCGCAGCCCCTGCCATCTGAACCCGCGTCCAGAAGCCGGGCGCTGTGGGGCGGAGGCGGGCTGATCGCGGCCCTGACGGTCGGGGCCGGTGCCTTTTTCTATACCCATAACACGACCACACCACCTGCCCCGGCAATTGCCCCTCCGGCCCAGAACACCCCGGCCGTTCCTGCCGCGCAGACCGCCGCCGTCCAGCTGTCCATGCTCTCTCCCGCGAAGGCCCCTTCCGCCCTTGCCAAAAGCGGCTTCAGCCCGGCCGACCGCGCCCGCATCCTTGCGGCGATCAAAGATGGCAAGATGCGCCTGGTGGAAATGCCGGTTCTGGACGCTTCCGGCGCTGTGGGGCAGACGATCGATGTCACGGTCTCGGGCCTGACGCAGCGTGTCATCCTGACGGGCAAGTTCCAGCATCTGGTTATTCCCATTGTTGAAGCCGGACAGATCCTGATTGCTCCCGTCAGTATGCCCCATGCACCGGCCCTGACCATCGGCGCGCTGACGGCACTTGGTCCGCAGGCCCTGCCCGCCCTGACGACGCTTGACCAGCGCGTCCTGCTTAACGTGATCGTCCAGTAAGGAACCGCCCCGGTGTTCAAGTCCCTCGTTCCCATGCTCAACCGGGCCATGCCGCTGATGATGGCGGCCTTCCTCATTCTGGCAGTGATTCAGGTTGCGGTCATGCTACACCTGTCGCTGAACGGGCTGTGGGCCGCCATCGAATGGGGACGGCGTTTCTATCTTCCGCTGGCAGGCATCAGCGCCCTTCTGGCAGTCACGGGACTGGCGTATGAAACGTCAGCCGAAAAACTGGCGCGTCGCGGACTGCGCCGCAGGAAAGGTCTCATCATGGATGTTCTCAGCCGTCTGACAAACCGCGGAGCCCTTGAAGAGCTCATGGCCCGCGAACAGCGTGAAACCGTCATCGACGCCGACGAACTGGCCGCTTCCCTCCGCGCCCGCGTCATCGGACAGGACCAGGTTTGCGAGGACATCGCCCAGCAGATGCGCCGTCGCCTGGCCCTGCAGGTCCGCGGCAAGCCTGTCGGCATCTTCCTGCTCGCCGGCCCTCCGGGCACCGGCAAGACCTATCTGGCCAAGCAGATGGCCAAGCAGATGGAACGCCCGCTGCTGCATTTCGACATGACACAGATGTCCAGCGCTCATGCCGCGACCCAGCTTTTCGGCTCCCCCAAGGGTTATGTGGGGTCCGATACCTTCGGCAAACTGACAGGTGGCCTCAAGGACAAGCCGGATGCCGTGGTCCTGCTCGATGAAATCGAAAAGGCCCATCCAGACGTCTTCAAGAAGTTCCTCACCGCTTGGAACGACGGTCACGTCACCGAAGCCTCCACGGGGGAACAGGTCTCCACGACCCGCGCGATCTTCATGCTGACGTCCAATGTCGCGACCGAAGCCCTGACCGAAATCGCCGACCGCCTCGTCAACGAGCCCGAAAAGATGCGCGCCGAGTCGGTCGAAGCCCTGCGCAAGTCCGGCTTCGCGCCCGAAGTTCTCAACCGTCTGGACCGCATTTTCATCTTCCGCCCCCTGCGTGGACTGGACCTCGCCCGCGTTGCAGCTCTCGAAATCGAAGCCATGATCGAAGGCTACGGCCTGCATGTGGAAACAGGCGGTATCGATGCCGGTGTCCTGTTTCAGGTCATGGTCAAACAGAAGAACCTCGGTACCGGGGCCAGCGCGCGTGATCTTGTCCGCTCCATTGAGGACATGGTCAGCGAAAGCCTCATCGTGGCCCGTCAGCAGGGTGCCAAGCGCGTCCGGCTCGTTACGCAGGAGGACGGCACCGTTATCACCGAAATCGCAAACGACACCGAAACCCAGCTCGGCCGGATGAGCCACTGACCCATGACGGCATTCGGACGGCTCTGGCGGCGCGCGCCCCTGTGGCGCACAAGCGTGATCGTAACGGTAGGCGCGCTGGGCATGGCCGCCTTCTATCCCACTCCGGCACTCAAGAAAGCCATGCCATGGCTGCCGGGGCACCTGCCCGGCGCAGCGCCAGCAGCCGGACAGCAGGCCGACCAGACTGCTGCCGGACCCGGCGGCGCACCCGGAGCAGGAGACCAGATCGGCGTCCCTGATCCCGGCATCGCGCAGCACGGAAGCATCATGATCGCCGGACGCACCCTCCCGCTTCCGGCCGGTGACTGGCACCCGATCCTGACTGCCCGGAGCGGCGCTCATGGTGAACTGTCCCAGCAGATTCTGGCCCGCACCGATCGTGGCGTCGTCTCCGGCGTCATCGTGGTGCGTGCCACGCAGCAGCCCGTCCCGGCCGAACTCGCCGAACAGCTCGAAACACCGTGCCATGACGACCGCGACTATGCGGCTCATATTTCCGAACAGCCCGGGGTTTCGCAGGAATGCAGCTACACCAGCAATGCCGTCCTCGAAAACCAGAGCGTCAGCACCGATCCGTTCATCACGGCCGCATTTTCCCGGATGCGCACGCTCGGCTTCCCGATCCCGAGCCTAATGATCAATGTTGGGTGGTATCATGCGGCCGTGGCCGGCAAGAACACCGCCCATATCGAAACGGTGGAAACGCTCGTCGCCCCGATCGAACATGGCTCACGCCAGTTGCTCGCCCCGCCGCAATACTGGAACAAGGCTTCGGTTCACAAGAACCCGGACGCCGCCCAGTTCATCGACACGCTTGACCGCTGGATGATCGGCTGGTCCCGCGTCCTGCGTCAGGGATTTGACGGCACGCTGGACACGGCAACGCTCGTCCCGCCCCTGATCAACGACCCCTCCGCTCCCCGTCCGGCCTGAACATGGCCGAGCACCCTATTCAGTGATGCCCGGTTCCTGAAAACCCACGGCCCAGCCGCCGCTCCGCCATCCGCGCCAACCGCACAAACGGCAGCCCGAGCAGCAGATAGGCCAGACCGACCATGATCCCCGTTCCGAAATAATCGTAATATGTAGACGACAGCCGCACATAGGTCTGGCTCAGCTCCGTCAGTGTAATGACGGAGACGAGCGAACTGTCCTTGAGCAGCGAAATAAAGTCATTGGTCATGACCGGCACAACCGTCCGGAACGCCTGTGGCACGATCACCAGCCGCAGCGCCTGCCAGTGCGTCATGTTCAGCGCAATCGCCGCTTCCATCTGCCCCCGTGGCACGGAGAGCAGGCCGGCGCGGTAGTTTTCCGCCTCATAGGCCGCGTAATTCAGGCCCAGCGACAGCACACCCGCCATGAACGGCGACAGACGGATGCCGAAAGCCGGCAGTCCATAGAAGATAAACAGCACCTGAATCAGCAGCGGTGTACCGCGCACCACTTCGACATACACGCCCGCCACGAAACGCAGCGGCGCTGCGCCGTAATGCCGGGCCAGCGCCAGCAAAAGCCCGAGTGCCACGGCCAGAACCATAGCCAGCGCCGACACCGCCAGCGTCATGAGCGCCGCCTGCCCAATCAGCGGCAGGAAACTCACATAGCGCCGGACCAGAACATGCCAGCCGCTGCCGGTCGTGTTCGCCATGGCCTGCCGGTAATGGTCCCATTCCGTCGGCGCGATATCCGGCTGGCTGTTGTCGCCCGTGTAGTTCGCCATCAGGGGCGTCCACAGGTTCCAGCGCGCCAGAATGCGGTGCAATGTCCCGTCCTGAATGATTTCGCCCAGCGCCGCATCTACCTGATCACGCAGCGCACGGTTCTCCGGTGAGAACGCGATCCCGTATTCCATGCTGCCGATCGGCTCGCCCACGAGCTTCATGTCCGGCGAGATGCTGCCATAATACAGGGCAATCGGCGCATCGAGCAGGATCGCATCCAGCCGCCCGTTCCGCAGATCCGAGAACGCATTCGTCTCTTCTTCATAAGAGCGCACGTTAGAGCCGCCCTGCCTGCGCAGCATCCGCTCGGCCGTGGTGTCCTTGATCGTCCCGACCGTATGCCCCTTGAGGGCGTCCATCGTATCCAGACCGCTCTGGTCATGCCGGACGATGATGCGCTCGCTCGTCACATAATAGGGGCGCGAGAACAGCACGGCGGCCTTGTGCTCCGGCGTCATCTCGATGCCGTCCAGCACCATCCCGTACAGTCCGCGTGACAGGCCGGGGATCAGGCCGTCCCAGTCATTCTGGATGAACTTCGCCTTCCGGTGCATCCGTGCGGCGATCTCGTTGACCAGTTCGTACTCGAAGCCGGTCATTTGGGATTCATGGGCCGGGTCGTGGAAGACGTAAGGCACATTCGCCTCACCGTCCGACGCCCAGAGCAGCTCCTGCGATGCAGCGGGCGCGTCTGCCAGCGCGATGGAAACGGGGCTGATGGCAAGCGCTAGCAGAAGTACGAAAAGTTTTTTCATCACAGCAGCGTCCGCAGGAACCGGCGCGTCCGTCCCTCCTGGGGGTTGGCGAACATCAGGTCCGGATCACCGCTCTCAACGATTTCCCCGCCCTCGACAAACAGAACACGATCCGAGGCCGCGCGCGCGAAACGCATGTCATGCGTCACGACTAACTGCGTCATGCCCTCATCATCCAGCGCACGCATGACGGACAGCACTTCCTCGGAGAGTTCGGGGTCCAGCGCGGATGTCGGTTCATCATACAGCATCACGGACGGCTTCATCGCCAGAGCGCGCGCAATGGCGGCGCGCTGTTTTTGACCGCCCGAAAGACTGTCCGGATACCGGTCCTTCACACCTGCAAGCCCGACCTTCGCCAGAAGTTCGCAGGCAATGGACTGAGCCTCGTCACGCGACATTTTCTTGACCTGGATCGGCGCCATCATGACGTTGTCCAGCACCGTGCGATGGGGGAACAGGTTGAAGGCCTGAAACACCATGCCGACATGCGACCGCAGCTTATGGGCCTCGGCCTCGTTGGCGCGGCTCCAGTGCTTCCCCGTGCACGCGACCGTCACATCCTCGATCCGGACAGAGCCCGCATCCGGATGTTCCAGAAAATTGAGGCAGCGCAGAAACGTGGACTTGCCACATCCCGAAGGCCCGATCATCGAGATCAGTTCGCCGCGCTCCACGTCGAGCGACAGGCCCTTCAGAACCTCGTTCCCACCAAAGGACTTGGCGATACCACTCGCCTGCAGCACCAGATCAGCCAGTTCCGGAAACCCTCGAAAAAAGAGACGCACGATCACATGACCGCGCAGCCCTCATAACGGACCTGCGCCAGTGTATCGAGACCTTAATACAGCACGCACCACAATTCATACGATCATCATATTCCGCCCAACCGGAGCCCGGCCCTTGCGAAGCACGTCCGCAGGGTCTCTAAAACAGAAAGACACACACCGGGACAGAGCCGAACCCGCGCATGAGACCCTTTGATGACCAGCCCGTCTGACTTCCCCACGCCCCCCGTTCCCGGACGATTGCTCGATGTCGAGGACGTCACGGTGTTCCGTGGAGACCGGCTGGTGCTTGATGGCGTGTCGCTGACGCTGGATGCCGGGGATGCCATGATCCTGACAGGCCCGAACGGGGCCGGAAAATCCACCCTCCTGCGCACGATTTCCGGCCTGCGTCGCCCCGATTCAGGGGAAGTCATCCGCTATGGCGACCTGGCGTGGCTCGGCCATCAGGATGCGCTCAAGCCCGGACTGACACTGGCGCAGAACCTGGCTCTGGCTGAAAAGCTCGGCACGAACAGTCTGTCTGACGCACTTGAAGCGCTGGACCTCACCCATCTGACCGATCTTCCGGCACGCCTCCTGTCTTCCGGGCAGAAGCGCCGCGCCGCTTTCGCCCGCGTCATGCTCTCGGGCGCGCCGCTCTGGCTGCTCGACGAACCGACCGTCGGGCTGGATGTCGCCAGCATTGAACGTCTCGGTGCCGTCATGGCAGCCCATCGCGCCAAGGGTGGTGCCATGATCGTCACGACGCATGTCCCGCTTCCCCTAGACAACACCCGCTCGCACGAGCTGCCCTCGCTCGCGCATGTAGAGTCCTTCTGGCTGTCATGACTGCTTTTCTTGCCCTGATCGACCGTGACCTCCGTCTGGCATTCCGCTTCGGCGCCGACACGCTGGCCTCTCTGCTGTTCTTTATCTTATGTGGCAGCCTGTTCCCGCTGGCACTTGGCCCTTCGCCGGACCTGCTGCGACACATGGGGCCAGGTATCATCTGGGTCTGTGCCCTGCTTGCCTGCCTGCTCCCGCTGGACCGGTTGTTCGGAGCGGAACTTGAGGACGGCTCCCTCGACCTGCTGATGCTGACCGGCCCGGCCCCGGCCGCCGTGGCCTTTGCCAAGATGGCGGCACACTGGCTGACGACCGGCCTGCCGCTGCTGATCGCCAGCATCCCGCTCGGCATCATGCTCGGTGTCAAAGGCTCGGAACTTCCGCTCCTGCTGCTCGGCCTTGCGATGGGCACGATGTCCCTTTCGCTTCTGGGCGGCATGGCAGCCTCGATCGTGCTTGGCGCGCGGCGTGGCGGCGTGCTGCTGCCACTTCTGGTCCTGCCGCTTGCAACGCCTGTGCTGATCTTCGGCGCGGCCTCGTCCTATGCCGGACAGCTTGCAACATCACCTGCTGCCAGTCTGGATCTGCTGGGAGCGTGCCTCTTCGCCTGCCTGCCGCTGTGCCCTCTTGCTGCCGGACAGGGCCTTAAGGCTGCCGTGGGCTGAAGGACGTGTCATACCTTAACAGGTTGTCATCCGCAGGCCTTTGACGACATGACTCCTTTGTGAAACGACTGGACCATATTCGTTTCACATCGAGATCATCACCATGCCCCAACGCCCGTCGCTCAGAAGCTCCCTTTTGTCCTGCGCAGCCCTGATGGGCTTCAGTCTCGGCATTGCTCAGGCCGAGCCGGGCTATCTGCGTGAACCCTCGATTTCCGGCCAGACCGTCCTGTTCAATGCCGAACAGTCCGTCTGGAGCGTCCCCCTCGCGGGCGGGCAGGCCCAGCGCCTGACAACCGTCCCGCAGGGGGCCAATGCCATTGATCCGCACCCCGTCATTTCCCCGGACGGCACCCAGACCGCATTTGCCGCCAATTTCGACGGTCCGACCGAAATCTATGTCATGCCCCGCAGTGGCGGCACACCCCGGCGCCTGACATTCGAGAACGTTGCCCGCCTGAAGATCATCGGCTGGGACGCCCATGCCGGCATCCTCTATGCTGCCCCCGCCGCCACGGGGCCATATTACACCCAGACCGTCACCGCCATTGATCCGAAGACCAGCGCAAAGCACGTCTTTCCGCTCTCCGGCGTCAATGATACTGCCCTCAGCCCGGACGGACGCTGGCTCTATGCGGTCCGCTTCGGCCTCGCCACGACCGGCGATCACATGCGCGCCTATCGCGGTGGCGCCCTGTCCCAGCTCTGGCGTTTCGATCTTCAGAACGGCAAGGAAGCCGAGCGCATCGGCACGCATGACGCCAACCTCATCCGCCCGATGCCCTGGCGCGACCGGCTGATTGTCATTTCCGACGAGAACGGCCGTTACAATCTGTGGAGCCTCGCCACGGACGGCACGGACGCAAAGCAGCTTACCCATTTCACGGATTACAGCGTCCTCGAAGCCTCCATTTCCGGCGACCATATCGTGATGCGCAAGGGCGCGGACCTGTTCGATTTCAATCTGGCGAGCGGCGCGACCACCCCCATCAAAGTGGACCTGACCTCCGACAACCTGCCCCGCAGCCCGTACTGGCTGGAAAAGCCCACGCGCTTCCTGACGGCCTCGGCCATTTCCCCCAAAGGTGAGACCGCAGCCTTCACCATGCGCGGACATGTCGTTGTCGCAGGCGCTTCGCCGCGCCGCGTCGTCGTCCTCGCTACCCCGGACAATGTGCGCCTGCGCCTCGCCCAGATCACGCCGGACGGCAAATCCGTCATCGCCTTCAGCGACGTCAACGGCGATTCCGCCCTGTGGCACTTTGCAGCGGATGGCAGTGGCAAGGGCGAAGCCATCAGCCAGCCGTCACCGACTGAACCCGTGATCCTTTCGCTTTCGCCGGACGGAAAATACGCAGCCCATACCGATCTTCTGGGCCGGCTGTGGCTGACGGACCTCTCCACGAAGGCCGACAAGCTCGTCGATAACGCCACACAAGACGGCACCAACGTCTTCGACTCCCTGTCATGGTCCTCGGACGGCCATGTTCTGGCTTTCGTGCGCACCCGTGGTGCAAACCTGCGTCGTCAGATCGCACTCTACGTTCCCGCCACCGGCCAGACGAACTGGGTCACGGACGGGCGCTACGAATCCTATACGCCGAGCTTCTCTCCGGACGGGAAATGGCTGTGGTTCCTTTCAGACCGCACCTTCTCGCTGTCCAATGGTTCACCCTGGGGTGACCGCAATATCGGCCCGGCCTTCCCGAAACGGACCGGCATTTATGCCCTGGCCCTTCAGGCTGGCGAACGCTTCCCGTTCCAGCCCGCCACCGAGCTGGACACGGCGGACAAAAAGCCTGACGCCGACAAAAAGGATGCCAAGAAGAAGGATACAGACAAAAAGAAGCCCCTTCCCGCCATCGAATGGGCTGGCCTTACAATGCGTCTGTATCAGGCTCCGGTTCCGGCCGGGGACTATAGTGGTCTTGGCGTCTCTGACGACTATCTGTTCACCATCGACAGCTCCGGTTCAGGCGATGGTCCGGGCGATCTGAAGTCGATCCATATCGACAATAACGAACACAAGATCGAAACCTACGCCGCGAAGATATCGGATTTCGACATCACGCCCGACGGCAAGACCCTGTTGACCCTCAGCCGCAAGGGAAAGAACGCTCCTGACCTGCTCCTGACGCCGGCAGGCGAAAAGCAGCCCAAGGAACTGGCCGGCAAGAAGATCGAACTCGACCATCTGCGCCTGCGGATCGACCCCGGACAGGAGTGGTCGGACGAATTCGTGGATGCCTGGCGTCTGCACCGCGATCATTACTATGACCGCGACCTGCACGGCGTGGACTGGAAAGCCGTGCGCGCCCATTTCGCGCCCTTCGTGGATCGTCTCGGGGACCGTGCGGATCTCGACGATCTGCTCGGCCAGATGGTGGCGGAAATCGGCGCCATGCACTCGCAGCTCCACGCGCCCACGACCGTCGATCAACCAGCCTCCAGCCTCATCGCGGGTCTTGGCGCGCATCTGACGCATGAGGATAACGGCTTTCGCATCGACCACATCTATCAGGGCGACCGCGACCTCCCGGACCAGCAGTCCCCACTCGCCGCCCCCGGCGTGGACGCCCGTGATGGAGACCTGATCGTCGCCGTCAACGGACAGCCCACGGCCGGACAGCCCGATCTGGGTTCGCTCCTTGCCGATCAGGCCGGAAAGCAGGTTCTCCTGACGCTCTCGCGCGCCGGAAAGGAACACAAGGTCATCGTAACCCCTGTTCCTTATATGAAAGAGCGTGACCTGCGTGCGCGGGACTGGGAAGTCGGGCGGGCGGATGTCGTCGATCGGGCCAGCCATGGCCGCATCGGCTATCTGCATCTGCAGTCCATGGTCGGGGACGACATGGAAGCCTTCGCCCGCGAGTTCTATGCCAATATCGACAAGGATGGCCTGATCGTGGACGTCCGCGGCAATACGGGCGGCAATATCGACAGCTGGGTCCTCACCCAGCTCATGCGTCGCCCGTGGATGTTCTGGGGCCGCTACGGCAATGCGCCTTCGGTGGACATGCAGCAGTCCTTTCAGGGCCGCCTGATCGTCCTCTCCGATGAGATGACCTATTCGGACGGCGAGACTTTCTCGCAGGGCATCAAGTCCCTGCACATCGCCCCGCTGCTTGGCGAGCGCACGGCGGGTGCCGGCGTCTGGCTGTCTGACGGAGACCGTCTGATTGACAACGGCAATGCCCGTACGGCCGAAAACCCGTATTTCGACCTGAACGGACACTGGCTGGTCGAGAACAGAGGCGTTTCTCCGGATATCGAGGTCGAGAACATGCCGGTCGCCACCTTCAACGGACAGGATCAGCAGCTCGACGCCGCCATCGCCTGGCTCCGCAAGGACATGGCCGACCATCCGCGCATGGACCTCAAGCCGGAGGCCTTTCCGGTGCAGAAGCCTGCTGCCCCTCGCTAATTCTGAAAAGTTCTGATGGATCGGCAGAGTGCTGATCCATCAGGATACGAAGACATGCGAGCTGTTAAAGAGGTCACCAGATCTGTCGATGACCCAACAAAATCAGGTCAAACCCGATGATGGAATTTTCGTTGGCGGTTCTGGCTGCGGTTTCAGTTCTTCTATTTGTTTATATCATATTTAATCATAGAAATATTTTCATTTATAAACACATATCAGGGAATATAATCCTGTTATTATTTATAATTATTCTATTTCTAATCATATTTTATGCTTTTTATATAATTTGCCTGCTCATTTTCATAATCCAATAGAACACGATCAAATTACAGCACACTCTATGGATCAGGATTCAGAGCATCCGGTCCATGATGCTGTCCTTGCGACCATAGCGATGAAGCAGCGCGGCAATCACATGCCCGGCGATCAGCACCCCCAGAACCCATGACGAGAACTGGTGCAGCACATTCACCAGCGGCACGAAAACCGGTGCCTTATGCGCCAGAGGCGGCAGATTGACGACCCACATCATCGGGATCGGCAGACCATGAACTGAACTCCGCACCCATCCTGTTAACGGCACGACCAGCATCATCGCATACAGTCCGAAATGCCCAACCTGAACCGCCAGACGCTCTTCTTCAGGGATCTCCGCCGACATAACAGGGGGGCGATACGTCGCCCGCCAGACAAGCCGTAGGACGGTGAGGACGATGATGAAAGGTCCGATTTCCTTGTGGATCAGCAGCAGGAACGCCTTCTGCGGCGTCGCCGCATGCGGCATGATCCGTCCCACATAAAACCCGAGAAGCCACAGCGGAATGATGATCGCCGCCATGCTCCAGTGAAACATCCTGGCCACAAGGGAATAACGCTGGAACGGCGGAAGGATCTTGTCCATGAAACGGCAGCACTCCGGAAGAACGGTTCCGCTTTCTATAACCCGTTCCCTGGCCCGAACACACGTTGCGCAGGGTTACGGATTTTCAAGCGTGAGCAGGACGGCTAGGACAGCCTGTACGCCCTCACAGGACACCCGACCGCCATGCTGACACTGCTGTACACGCGCATTACCGAACTCGCCGCGTCTCCGCGCGCCGTCTGGTGGCTGGTCATTGTCGCGATGGCAGAGGCCTCGGTCTTTCCGCTGCCAGTGGACCTGATGCTCGTCCCCATGCTGCTCGCCAACCGTGAACGGGCCTGGTTTCTGGCTTTCGTGTGTACGCTGGCCAGTGTCGCGGGCGGGTTGATCGGTTGGATTCTTGGCGCGTTCCTCATGGAGCATATCGGCATGCCGATCGCGCATTTCTATCATGCTGATCAGCGCATCCTGAACCTTGAGGCCATGTTCCGCCATTACGGCGTGTGGATCATCCTCGCCAAGGGCCTGACCCCGCTCCCCTATAAGTTCGTCACCTTGGCTGCCGGGGCCGCCCATTTCTCGCTGCTGCCCTTCATCGCGGCCAGTATCGTCACCCGCGGCGCCCGCTTCTTTCTCGAAGCCGCCCTGCTCCGCACGTTCGGTGAACCCATCCGCGATTTCATCGAGAAGCGTCTGGCTCTGGTCCTTCTGGGCGCTCTCCTCCTGATCGCAGGCGGCATCGCCCTGATCGAGTTTCTCTGAGAGGCCAGCACATAAAAAAAAGCCCGGCGTGAGTGCCGGGCTTTTTTTATGCAATCAGGTCGAAAGACTCAGTTCAGTGCCATCCGCTCATGCGCCATGGCCTGCTCTTCTCCAAAAGACGGCCATTCGGAGCGTGTCAGCGCCTTCAGCGACGGCGAAGGCAGACCCATGCGATGCGCATAAAGCCAGGTGTAGGTCAGGGCACGATGGACATAATCGCGCGTCTCACCACTAGGGAGCGTTTCCATGAAGAACAGCGGATCATGCATGTCCGCTTTCTGCGCGCCTTCCCAACGCGCAATCGCGCCCGGGCCGGCATTATAGGACGCCAGAACCCGAACCAGATCTCCGCCTTCGGGTGGGGCAACCGTCGCAACCCGGCTCGACTGGTTCGCCAGATACAGCACGTAAAGCTGTCCGATCTCCAGATTGGAGGACGGATTGTGCAGCCGGCTGACCATATCCGGCGCAACAGGGATTACCGCCACACCATGCGCGTCATAGGTCATGTGCGACGTGGTCACGAAGCTGGCCGTGACAGGACGGATCTGCATGAGACCATGCGCCCCCGCACCTGACGTCGCCGACGGGTCGAAATTGGATTCAACCCGCGTCAGGGCATAGACCAGCGCCGGATTCATCCGGAAGCCATGGCTGGGCTTCAGGGACGGCAGGGGAAGCGGCGACGGCTTCGTCACCTGCGCTTCCTGATGCATGATGAGAGAGGCGAGTTGTTCGGACAGATCCTCATAACCCGCTGCCTGCGCCACAAGCTGCAGCGAACGCGACTGTGCACTATCCGCTGCAACATCCATCCACATGCGCCGGATCAGGTTTTCGGCCCGCATCCGCTCACCGACCTGCAGCAGTGCAAAAAGCTGACGGCCCTGCGGAAGGGCGCTCACAGCCTCGACATCGATTTCCGCAAGAACGGGCACCGGATCGTGCAGCGTGACTTCCACGCCCCCGTCCGGCAGACGCGCATGACCGTGCCGTCCAAGTTCAAGCGTCTGGGATGCCAGAATGCCGTAGAATGTCTCGTGATGAATGGCCGCGCGATGCAGCCACTTCACATAGCCCGTCATGTCATGACGCCGACCTTCGGCACGCGCCGCCCAGAACGCAGCCGCGGCACGGACCTCAACCACCGTAATAGGGGCATTCGCCGCAGACTGGAACAGATCATAGGCCGCTTCGATATGGCCTTCACGCCAGGCCGCAAGCCCGGCCACGTAAGCCGGAAGCCCGACCTGGCTCTTGCCACGGCCAAATCCCGCACTGCCCTGTCGCAGAGCCAGGAGGGTCTCCCCCTGTGATAGCAGGCCCAGCGCGACCTCACCGTAAAGCTGGGCCGCATAAGGCGCTGTCATTCCTGGCGTAATGTCCACGAGATGCAGCGCACTTTCCGCACCGCGCACACCTGTCAGCACCCGCTCCTGAACCGTCCGGTCCAGCAGCGGATTGCGTGCAAAGGCATGCATCAGCGGATCGGCCGGTGCAGACGTTCCCTTCACATCATCAGCACGCGCATCGGGTGCGAGCGGGTGAATGAAGGACTGCGGCTGTACGGTCCCGGGAAGCGCAACCTTCAGAAGCAGTGCCTGAATGTTCGCAGCGTCAGGCTGCGAAGCATAATCATGAAGCCATTCGCGGAGCTGTTCTGCTGCCGGATGGGCACCCGGCGCCAGATAACGCTCGGCCAGCACATCCGGCAGCAGGACATGATCCGTCACCAGACGCATCTGGTCCTGAACAATACGGGCATTACCTTCCCGCTGGGCCTGGAAGATCAGCCGGTAGCGGCTGGCCATGGCCGCAGTGAGCGGATGGGGCAGCGAGACGACGCCATCGCCACCAAGGGCGGGACGGGCTTCGGCAAAAGCGGTTTCATCCCCCACCCGCTCCGGCTGGGGAGGGAGGTTTCGTGTGCTTTCCGCACGCGCCGGAGACAGCGAGCCACCGGCCAGAATCAGCACACTGACGAGCAGAGCCCGTGCGGTACTGCCTGAAATGAAAGGGGATATCCTTCGCATAGCAGCGGGTTGCTACCCGCTTTGCCTGCCGTTGGCAAGAACTTGTTAAGTTCCCCACATCCTTGGACTGGGCAATGATATAACCCAACCCCAAAACAATCCAGTGGCAAACACCTGTCTTCGCGCGTTTTTTACGTTTTCTCGAAGTTTTTTAACGCCAGGATTTGTACCCGTCTGGTCCTCATTCTCCCGGATGCAGTTTCTCCATCAAAATCAGGAGATCCTGCCAGGCATTCCGCCGTGCAGCCGCACTTGCGCGCAGCTGAAGCGGATGCCGCATCGGCAGGAGCGGTACCGGAGTCGCAAGCCCGGGAACCGGAACCTCCGTCCACTTCCCCCGCAGCCGTCCGACAGCCGCATCGGGCCCCAGCAGCATCTTCAGCGGCGTCACCCCCATCGTCACCAGATAGCGCGGCCGACACAGGGCAATTGTCCGCAGCAGGAGCGGATGACAGGCCTGCATCTCCGCATCACTTGGCGTGCGCCCCCCTGGAGGACGCCATGGCAGGGCTGGCGCCATCGAAATCTCCTCCCGCTCCATCCCGACCGAACGCAGCATCTTCTCCAGCAGCGTGCCCGCTTCACCGGCAAAAAGCGTCCCCGAACGGTCTTCGTCCGCATCCGGAGCCTCCCCGATCAGCATGAAAGGCGCGTTCTCCACAAAAACCGGCTCCAGCCGATGCGTCGCGGTCCGGGCCAGAAACAGATCGTCAGGTGCCGCGGTCAGTCGCATCAGCGTCGGCAGATCAGGCGCTTCCTCCACCGCACGCAGACTGGCCACCGATGTCGATGCGCCTCCCGTTCTCGCCACGGCCGCACGCCCGGCACCCTGCCCCGCAGACACATCCTGCGCGCCCCGGGCCGACGCTTCCTGTGCACTGCCCATACGTGGAGGCAATTGCGGCGGCGCCTCGGAAAGGCGGTCCACCGGCAGTTCGCACAGAGCCTCGTCGGCTCCCCATTCATACTGTAGCTGGAGCGCGGCCAGCAGTTCGGCCCGGCTCACGACTGGCTGGGGCGTCATGGTCTATCCGTTCTGGTTGCCTCCCGCCCCTCTACCACAGGACCCCGAACGGGATGCCGGTTGGCGTGGGGGGCCAAGAGGGCTAGAGTTTCCTCCATTATGCAGATCACACGCGGCTGGCCCAGATCATTCGAGGATTTTTCCCGTCCGCTCCGTCTGGCGCTTCCCGCTCTTGCGCTGGGCAGCTGCCTGACGGGGACCGCGATGGCCGCCGTTCCGCCTGCCCTGCTGCCAGCCGTCAATCCGGAACACTCCCTGACCGGCTGGATGATGGCCGCCACCGTCATGATGGAGCGCGGCGACATCCCGGCCGCCAATCTGGCCCTCTCCCACGCCCTGCCGCTCGCCCCGCACAATCTTCGGTTGCAGCAGGACGCATTGCGTTACGCCGCGATGGCCGGCCAGCAGACCGAAGCCGTCAAACTGGCCAACGCACTCCCGGACCACGACTCCGGCAGTGACATCGGCACGCTCATTCTCGCGCAGGACGCCTTCTCCCGGCAGGACTGGGCCGAGATGCGCCGCATCCTGACCCGCAGCCCCCATCACGGTCCCCTCGTCGCGATCTCGGCCCCTGCTCTCATGGCCTGGAGCCTCGCGGCCGAAGGGCATACCGACAAGGCTCTGAACCTGCTTGCGCAGGCCGCCGCCCAGCCCGCGACCCGCAGACTCTATCTTCTGCACGCCGCCATGGTCGCCGAGCATCTCCCCACGCCCCGCCTCGCGGGGCAGCTCTATCACCGCACGGGAAACGCGTCCGGCGACCCACTGACGCTCCAGATCCTGTACGCGCAGCTCTATGGAGGCTGGCTTGAGCGACACGGCCACCACAAGGAGGCCAGTGACACCATCGCCGCTCTTGGCGTGACGTCGCCGCTGGCATCCCTCGTCATCGGTCCGCTCCAGCAGGCCCTGCCACACTTCAAGGCTCCCACCCCGGCCCTTGGCGGCGCCATTCTCAACCTGCAGATCGCCCTGATGGTCACCGACGCCATCCAGCAGAACGGCATCCCCCGGGACCCGGCCATCATCGCCCTGCAACAGGCCATTTTTCTTGACCCCGGCCTGACAATCGCGCGCATCTTCCTGGCCGACACCTTCCGCGAAGCCAACCAGATCAACAGCGGCCTCAAGGAACTGGACGGCATCACGGCTTCCGACCCCCTCGCTGCCCTGGCCGCGCAGGAACGGGTCAACCTTGCCCTGCGCTCAGGCGATCTGGAGCGGGAAGCCGACGCCCTGCACCGCGCCCTGACCCTGCGCCCGGACAATCCCGAGTTCCTGATCCAGCTCGCCGAGGTCGAAGACCAGCGCGGCAGACATGCCGAGGCCATCGACCTCTATACCCGCGCGCTCAAGGCCTCCCCGCCCCGCAAGGAAGTCCTGTGGCCCATCCTGCTGGGCCGTGCGATGGCTGCGGAAGAGAGCGGCAACTGGGCGATGGTACAGGATGACATGAAGCATGCGCTCGAGCTTGCCCCGGACCAGCCCGAAGTTCTCAATTTCGTCGGCTATGCCAATATCGAGCATGACGCCGATCAGGCGAACGCCCTCGCCATGCTCAAGAAGGCCGTCGATCTCCAGCCCGCTGACGCCTCAATTCAGGACAGCTACGCCTGGGCTCTGCTGAAATACCGCGCAGACCTCAAGACCGCACTGCCCATCCTTGTGCAGGCTGCCGAACACGCCCCTACCGACGCCGAGATCGGCTACCATCTTGGCGTTGCCTACTGGTATCTCGGGCGGCATACCGAAGCACAGGACCAGTGGAACCAGGCTCTCGACGACAGTCCCCAGCCGCAGGACCGTGCCCTCCTGATGCAGGCGCTCCAGAACGGCGGCCCCCATCTCGCAGCTTTCGAACAGAAACAATGACCTTTTCAGAGACGATGCCCAGCACTGCTTCCACCCAGACCACGGCACAGGCCACAGCCCACGCCAAGATCAATCTGTTCCTGCACATCACCGGCCGCCGTGACGACGGTTACCATCTGCTCGACAGTCTTGCCGTCTTCGCAGGCGCAGCCGACCGCGTCACGCTGGCCGGCCCCAGCGACACGATGTCGCTTACGATCAACGGACCATTCGGACAGGGTCTGGAAGCAGACGACCAGAACCTCGTTCTCCGCGCCGCCCGCGCCCTTCAGGCCCAGGCTGGCACATCGTTCAATGGACTGACGGAAAACTTCCGGCTGGAACTGGAGAAAAACCTTCCTGTTTCTTCCGGGATCGGCGGCGGCTCGGCCGATGCTGCTGCGACGCTGCGTCTGCTGGCCCGGGAATGGAATGTCGATCAGGCGACACTTTTTCCGATTGCTGAAAAGCTGGGGGCCGACGTTCCCGTCTGCGTCGCCCAACACGCAACCCGCATGCAGGGTATCGGCGAAATCCTCGCCCCTGCCCCGATCCTGCCCGATGCTGGTCTGCTGCTGGTCAATCCCGGCATCGGCGTCTCGACCCCGGATGTCTTCCGGGCCTTTGCCGCAGGCGGCGGCATTGTCGAACGTCCCGAGGCGTTCCTGCCGGAACGCTGGACCACCGCGCAGGACATGGTCGCCGATCTGAACGCCACCACGAACGATCTGCAGGCTCCGGCGTTATCCCAGTGCCCCGTGATCGGCACGGTCCTGGCTTCGATCGCAAGCCTGCCCGACTGTCTGCTCAGCCGCATGAGCGGTTCTGGCGCTACGTGCTTCGGCATCTACCCGAACCCGGAAAGCGCCGTTAACGCTGCCCATATCCTGAACGACCAGAGCGCACGTCTGGGTTGGTGGACATGGGCGGGCGGTTTCTACCACACTGGATCTTCCACCTGGTCACAATGAAACGCCGCAGGGAGTCAAACACCATGGCAGCTCCACGCATGCAGGTCACACGCGCAGAAGACGGAAAGACAGTTGCCCTGACCTTTCTCGAAGGCAGTGGCGTCTCGGGCAGCATTTCGCTTGATGAAGCCCAACTGTCCCAGCTGATCACCAGTCTCGGCCTGGCCCATGCCAGCCTCGTCGAAAAGCGTCCGCCTCCACCGATTGAGGGCGCACGCTTCACCCCTGTCTATACGACGAACTGGGCCCTGCAGATCGATGCCCTGACCGAAGGCTCCATGCTGGCCTTCCAGCATCCGGCCTATGGACCGGTCGGCGTCGTGTTCGGCCCGCAAGATGTCGAGCAGATCATTCGCGGCCTGCAGAAACAGCGCACCATGATCCGCTCCAATCCCCACGACGCCAGCCAGCCAAGCTGACGGTGCTGCTCTGTCCCATCAGAACAGCTCAATATCTCCCGGTTCAATACAGGATCGGGAGGCCTGAGCCAGCAGGCGCTCACGCACATCTCCCAGCACCAGTCGCTCCACGATACTCCGCCCAATCTGCACATCTTTCAGGCTGTTTTCGAGACTTAATCTCTCGCAGCACTGCGCAAGCTGCTCCAGAACCTGCGTGATCCTGTCAAAATCCTGAAGATCCGATACGCCCTCAGCCGGCAACGCCTCCAGACAGGCCACCTCAAGCCGACGCAGGTCCTGAAGACTCACAGCAAGCTGCGTACCCATCCCGTCCAGAACCTGATGCAAAGAAACAGTGTCTGATCCATCATGCACTGCAGATAGGCCCGAAAACGGCTTCAATGCGGGATTTGAGCGAGCTGGCCGTGAAAGGCTTGGCAAGGAAATTGTTTACCCCTTCCGCGATCGCCTGCTGCACCAGATCCTTGCTAGCCTGCCCGGTCAGCATGATGAAACCCGTTTTTGCAGTGCGCGGATTGCCCCTGACCGCCTTGAGCAGTTCAAGCCCATCCATATCCGGCATGTTGAAATCGGAAATGATCAGATGCACCGAGTTGCTCTTGAGATGCTCCAGAGCCTCGACCCCGTTCCGGACCCCGGCAATCTGGGCAAAGCCAATCTGGACAAGTGTATTCCGCAGGATCGAGCGAATGGATGTCTGATCATCGACAAGAAGGACAGACATGGAAGATGCGGAAATCATGGATACGTCTCCAGAGAACGGCGTTCACAACGATTGAGAATGGCCTGGCCAATGGCGGAAAGGGGAAGCTGCGTCTCTACCGCACCCAGTTCGAACGCAGCGCGTGGCATGCCGTAGATAACCGAACTGGCCCGGTCCTGACCGATCGTGGACGCACCGGCATGTCGCATGGCCAGAAGCCCCTGCGCGCCATCACATTCCATCCCCGTCAGGATCACTCCCACAGCATTCTTTCCGACCGTCTTGGCCAGAGAATAAAACAGTTCGTCTACTGAGGGCCGATGGCCATTGACGGGAGGCCCGGCAATCAGCTGGCAGACATACTCTCCGCGCCGGGCATCAGCCCTGACACGCAGATGGCGTTCTCCGCCTGATGCGACATAAACCGTACCCGGCTTCAGAACATCACCGTCTTCAGCCAGCCTGACTTCGGGCTTTACGATCCGGTTCAGACGACGGGCAAAGCTCTCCGAGAACTGTTTGGGCATATGTTGCACGATGACCGTCGCCGGGCAGTCTGTGGGAAAATGCTCGAGCACCTCCGTCAGAGCCTCCACCCCTCCGGTCGACGCCCCAATCCCGACAACAACACCCGTTTTCGGAGCTGCGATAGTCTTATCCGCCGAGCTTACTGTTGATGCCGGAGGCAGCGTTTTCGTCTCTGCGGCCCGGACGATCGCATCGCCCAGTCCGGCAAACGGATCCGCCCCACCCTCAGGCGCCGCTTTCGAATACCATTCGGCCGCTCCCATGCGGAGCGCCTGCTCAACCAGCCCCTTGTGGCTGGCCAGATGCCCCGACACCATCACTACCGGCATTGGACGAAGCCTCATGATCTTCTCAAGAAACTGAAGCCCGTTCATGGATGGCATTTCGAAATCGAGCGTGAGCACATCCGGGTTCAGCCGTACGATGAGATCCCGCGCCTCAAAAGGCGTACTGGCCGTTCCCACGACCTTGAGCCTGCCATCGCGCTTGAGTGCAGCCGTAATCAGGGCTCGTGTGGTCAGCGAGTCATCAACCACAACGACAGTAAAAGGCGTCATTTCGCTCAAGACACAGCCTCCCCGAACGAGGCCTTGCGATAGGCATTGTAGCCGATGCTTTCCAGCCCGAACCGCTCGGGATGCGCGATACGCTCTGAATGCCCCAGATAAAGCTCTCCGCCTGGGAAAATCCGTTCGGCAAGATTGCGCCAGAGTCTGTCCTGCGTTTCGCGATCAAAATAGATTGCGACGTTCCGACAGAAAATGGCATGGAAACGGGAGGAAAACGGCCAGGGCTCAACCAGATTGAGCCGTCGGAAACGGATCATGTTCCGAAGTTTTTCAGACATAACGACCCGGTCTCCCTCAAGCCGACAGAATGCCTGCCCCCCTTCCTCAAACAGAGCCTCGGCTTCTACGGAAGCATACTGACCCGCTCTGGCCTGATTCAGTATATCGGCATCAATATCCGTCGCCAGAATCTTCGCCCGCAGATCTGGGATAATGGACAGACATTTCATGACGGTCATGGCGATCGAATAGGCTTCTTCCCCACTCGAGCACGCTGCCGACCAGATCCTGAGTTCTTCGCCACGTTCAATGCGACGATAGAATTTCTGACGGAGCAGATGCTCCAGATACGCAAAATGATGTTTTTCGCGATAAAAACTGGTGACATTCGTCGTCAGTGCCGAAACCAGATGCTGACGTTCATCGACGCCCGCATCACTCACCAAAAAAGCACAATACGCGTCAAAAGAGCCAAATCCCTCCTGTCGGACCCGACGGGAAATCCGAGAGTAAACCAGGCTCTTTTTCTTTTCTGACAGGGCAATTCCGGCGTAGCTCTTCGCAATTCCTACAATGATCTGGAAGTTTTCATCTGAAATCGCATCTGCCTCCGGTGCACTGATCACCGTCACTGCAGGCTTCCTTCAAACAGCGAAGAGACGTTTACGGAAAAAATCATGCGATCGCCCAGAGACTGTATTCCGTTTGAAAAGTATTTCAGATTGTCACTGGATAGTTCTGGCAAAGATTTAAACTCTGCCTCATCAACATCGGAGATATCCGTTACATTCGTAACTGAAAATCCAATAATCTTGGTTTCGTTTTTCAGAAAGATAATGGCTTTCTTCTCGCGCGCCTCTTCAGCAACACCCATCATCTGTGCCATGTCTACAAGTGGAATCACCGCCCCCCGGACATTGACCACGCCTTCGACAAATGACGGCGCCGCTGGAAAAGGCGTAGCCTTCGCCCATTCCTTGATTTCTTTCACAGCAGAAATCTGAACGGAAAATTCCTGATCACCCAAAGAAAAAACCAGAGCCTTTTCCATGATTATACTTTCTCCTCCAACAAACTTTCTCTTTTCTTCAGAAGCTCGCCAAAGAGAAATTCGACATCGAGAATAAACGCCACATTCCCGTCCCCAAGAATTGTTGCCGTCGAAAAACAGGCAATCTTTCTGTAGTTCTCTTCAAGATTTTTAACGACAAATCTTGAATGATCTATGATCTTGTCGACAATAAAGGCCATTTTTTCGTCGTTTTCGTTCTCGATAACGAAGCAAATTTTCTGACTTTTCCCGTCAGGAACCGAACCAAGAATTTCCGCGGCATAAATGACGGACAGATAGCCATCCCGATAAGGATATCCGTACTTGCCTTCTCCGATATGGAAAGCTTTCCTGGTATCGTAAATTATGGTTTCCGAAACATTATTTACTGGAACAACAAAGTCCTGCCCCTCTGCTTTGAAAATAATTCCTTCAATGACGGATAGCGTAAAAGGCAGGGAAATCGAAAAAGTTGTTCCTTTACCTTTTGAGGAAATAATGAAAACGCGTCCATTGATCTGCTGGAGACTCTGTTTGACGACATCCATCCCCACGCCCCGGCCCGAGACGTCCGTAACTTCCGCAACAGTCGAAAAACCAGGTTCGAAAATCAGGGAATAGATCTCCTCGCGATCCAGCCTCTGACCTTTTTCAATGATTTTCTTTTCAACAGCTTTTTCATAAATCCTGTCAGGGTCCAGACCGGCACCATCGTCCTGGATTTCTACAATAATCCGTCCTGAACGCTGAAAAGCCCGAAGTCTCAGCAGGCCTTCCTGGTCCTTTCCGGCCTGGGACCTGATCTCTGCGTTCTCGATGCCATGGTCAATGGCATTACGAACCATATGGGTCAGAGGATCAGACAGCTTTTCGAGAATGGAGCGATCAACTTCAGTGTCTTCACCTTCCAGTACAAGCCGAACCTGCTTTCCCGTCAGTCTGGCTGTCTCCCGCACGACCCGGCCAAGCTTCTGGAATACCGTCTTGATTGGATAGGCCCGCATCGTGATGACATTTTCCTGCAGTTCATGAATGAGCTGCTCCTGTGCCGTCACCACATTTCCCAGAATTGAATCGCCTAGGATTTTATTGCGCCGCATCTGTGACTGAATGGCACCCTGGTTAATTACCAGCTCTCCAATCAGGTCGACCAGTTTGTCGATCCGCCGAATATCAACCCGGACGGTTGCAGAGTCCCTGCGTTCAACGGGATTTTTTACTTGCGGGGCTGGTTTCTCTTCAACCGGCACAGGACACGGCGTCGCAATAACTTCGGTCTCGGCATGATCGGGCAGCGAGGTAATAACCGCATGAATATCATCACCAGACCACTCAAAGATCTCTTCGAGATTCGCGCGCGGTTCTGCGGTTACAAGCAGAATCTGCCATGTCAGATAGCTCTGACAGGGTGAAATATCATTGATGACAGGGACATTGTCGATATCAACCGTAACCTGGCTTTGCCCCATCCCTTCCAGAGCGATCAGGATATTCCGGATATCATCGCCGCGCTCATAAAGCTGCGGCGATACGGTCATGACGATCGAATATTGACATTCTTTCGGCTCATCAATCTCGATTTTGACCGGAGCGAATGACAATCCGAAAATATCGTCCATTTCGACATCTTCGGATTTCGGCTGGATAACGGGCGCTTCCGAATGAAGATACTGCTCAAGTTCGGCAGTCGTCTCGGGGTCAACGTCGTAGCTGCAAGCACCGTTTTTGAATGCGGCCACAATATCGAACAGCACATCCTTGCATTTAAGGAAGGTCGTGACGCTGTCCGCATTGACAGAACATGCGCCAGATCTGAACCGGTCGAGCACGCTTTCGAAAAGGTGGGAAAATTTGACCAGATCTTCCATTCCAAAGGCTGCGGCGCCGCCTTTGATGGAATGAACACATCGGAAGATCGTATTGATCTTCTCTCCATTCTCCGGTTCGTCCCCAAGCGTCGTCAGTTCTTCTTCGAGAAGGGCAAGCTGCTCATCACATTCATCGAAAAAGATCTGCCGGATCGCATCCATGTCATCGGTGAAATCTGCGCTCATGAACTGACGCGCCTCACCGCGGCAAGAAGCTTGGGGCCATCAAATGGCTTTACAATCCATCCAGTCGCGCCGGCTTCCCGTGCGGCCCGACGAAGCTGTTCCCCTGATTCGGTCGTCAGGAAAATAATTGGAACGTATTTTGTTTCTGGTCGCGCACGCAGGGCCTTTGTCAGCTCCAGTCCGTCCATACGCGGCATGTTCAGATCTGTTATGATGACAGCCGGCAAAAAACCGCTGATCTTTTCGAGAGCATCAATGCCGTCCTCTGACGTTTCTACGTCATAACCGTCCCTGCGAAGCTCCCGACTGACGAGATCCCGCATGGTTCGGGAATCATCAACAACCAGAATATTCATGCTTTTTCTCCTGCACTCAGGAAAAAATCTCCTCCCATGACCCGAAGACTCTCTCTCATCGCATCGGAAACATTTCTGATTTCAAAACAGGCGTCCTGCTGTTGTGCCGTACGGTAGGCCGAAATCAGGAGCTGGAAGCAGAGACCGCCCACCCGAACCACACGACTTCCATCGAGGCAGAAATCTTTCTCCTCATTCCTGAGGAGCTCAGCAAAAGTGTTGGCGTAACTGGTATCCAGCATTTCAGGCAAACTCAGAACGCTCATCAGCGAAACTCCTCCCATCCTTCATCCGAAGTCTGAAAGGAACTGTCTCCCCATTGCGAAGACGGAGGCTCTGCCTCTGATGATTCGCTGTCGAAAGACAGCTCACTTTCATGCTGGCTTCCCTGCAGATGGAACCACTGCAGGCTGCCCACGAGTTCTCTGGCTTCAGCGCTCAGATTATGACTGGCCGCCGTCGCCTCCTCCACCATTGCCGCATTCTGCTGGGTGTTCTGGTCCATCTGACTGACCGCAACACTGATTTCCGACAGATCATTGGCCTGACTGCGCGCCGCCGTCGCAATTTCGCCGATCAGAACGCTGATTTCACTGACGTTTTCCACAATGGATTTCATCGCCACCCCCGTCTCTTCGACCAGGGAACTGCCACGGCTGACCTGCTGCGTGCTTGAGGTGATCAGTCCTTTGATCTCCTTGGCAGCATCCGCCGAGCGCTGGGCAAGAGCGCGGACTTCGGCGGCCACGACAGCAAATCCCTTGCCTGCATCCCCCGCCCGGGCGGCCTCTACACCCGCATTCAGCGCGAGGAGATTGGTCTGGAATGCGATATCGTCGATCAGTCCCAGAATCTGCGCGATATGTATCGAAGACTGCTGGATATCCTGCATGGCTGCTGTGGCAGCCATCATGACTTCCCCTGAACGCTCGGCCCGATCGCGCGTCTGGCTTGCTACTTCGCTCGCATGAACGGAGGCCGCTGCAGTCTTGCGAACAGTCTCCGTGACATTCCCGACCGAGACTGTGGTTTCTTCGAGCCGGGCGACCTGAAGTTCCGTCCGGCGCGCCAGATCATCTGCGGCAGATGCAATTTCGGCAGATCCGGAAGAAATGGTCGAAATGCTGTCATTCAGCGAGACCATGACCTTCTGCAGCGTTGAGGCCGTGTCATTGAAATCTTCCCGCAGCCGCTCATACCGAGCCGGGAGAGCCTCTTCGAGACGAAAACCCAGTTCGCCATCGCGAAGACTGGTCATGGCGTTTCCCAGAACACCAATCACCCGTTCATGCTCGGCAGCTTCATCCTGCGCCGACTGCCGGGCTTCCTCAGCCTCGATCCGGGCGGCTGCCAGAGCAGACTGTGCCTGGGACGCCAACACTTCACTCCGCTCGGAATTCGTACGCGCTTCGCCCAGCATGACCTGCAACCGGATGAGCCCGGCTTCCTGAACATTGCGCGGCAGTGTCCCCTCGGCAGCAAGTTGCCTTACAGCGCCGATCAGATCGTCCCCACGGGTCACCACGTGAAAATAGGCGACGACCACAGCGACAAGAAACAGGCCCATGATCGCGATTTCAGGAAAAACCGAATGCCGGACGCCTTCGACATGCACGCCGCTCGCCGCCAGTTCCCACCCTGTCCCGCAGACACAGAGCAGCACAGGCACAGCAAATGCCATCAGCAGCCGCCTGCGCAGAAAGGAACTCCTCTGCATGGGAACGTAGCGTATGTCGGACATGCCAGACCGCCTCCAGAAACTCAGATCACACCGCGGCAGCCACATGCGGCCGGCCAGATGCTTTCCTTCCTAGAGAACAGTTGATTGAAACTCCGTTAATGCCCGTTCACACAGTTTCAGGGAGATGATGCGGGAATATCCACATCATGCTGGACGAACATGCGGTTGCCTTCGCGTGGAACCCAGATTCGGTAGTGTTTCAGAACATCCGCTCCCAGCAGGGCATCCGTATCAGGAATATCGCCACCAACCTTCAGCACGACATCCTGAAAAGTGATGTCGCCCAACTGAAGGGTCTCGAAGGGATGCCTGTAATTTTTGACCGGATCGCGCGTCAGCCCATAACCGATCGTCACCGGATCCTTCTCCAGCATGGCACGCGTCACGCCCGCAGCCCGGGCTGCATCACGACTGATCAGGGTAGTCGCGGCTCCCGTATCCAGATCCGCTTCTGTAACATGCCCGTTCAGCCGGATATCCACGGTGGTCTTGTGACCTCCATTATAGGGATGGCCAATCGGAACTGCATGAATACGCCCTGTCCATCCCGGCGTCGGCGTGTCGCAGTCTTCCGTCTCGACCAGGCGCACCCGATGGTTCGGCATGTCCACAATCGTATCATAACGTCCCAGGAAATCGCGTCCGAACAGCCCCACGATCGGAAGACCGGCAATCCGCCCGGTAAACTTTCCAACCCCTGCCACAGCGATATTCAGGGCCTTGGAGCTTCCCATATCCAGTGTGTCGATCGTTACGATACGGCCGTAGTCCTCGCCTCCCACACCGCGCACGAACAGGGATCTCCCTGTATCATTCAGACCAAGGGGCTCGATGAAACTCTGACCAATTGTCGTGGAGAATGCGCCCGTATCGATGATCAGCGCGACAGGATGGCCATTGATCGAGGCCCGGACGATCGGACTCCCCCAGTCATTCAGAACAGGCATGTCGCCACTTACGATCAGTTTGCACTGACGCGGCCCGCTTTCACACCCGGCAAGCAGCGCGCCCATGACCAGCAGTGCCCCCAATCGTCCCAGTCTCATACCAGATCCCCTGTATCGTTCTGTTACAAGGGACACGGTCACGGGAGAGCCGGCAAGGCAGTTTTTTCGACCTTCAGCGCTTTTTTTCCAAATCCCCTATTGCCACCCCACGGGCAGGCTGATACATCACCGCCACCGACCGAGAGGAAGCCAAACAGCTTCTGAACGGAAGGCCCCAGGATGCTGAAAAGCAGCCTTGCGGGTGTAGCTCAGTTGGTTAGAGCGCCGGCCTGTCACGCCGGAGGTCGCGGGTTCGAGCCCCGTCACTCGCGCCACTCCCCTTGAGGAGTTGGCCACTTTTTCCCAGAAAACAATTTCCGAAAACGACTGCTTACCCTAGGTAAGCATATGGTTTTCTTCATTCTGAAATGTCTGATTTCCGGACTTCTGATCGCAGCAGCTTCAGGCGTTGCCCGCCGCTATCCCGCAGCCGGGGCCCTGATTGCGTCCCTGCCTCTGGTCTCGGTCCTGGGTATGATCTGGCTCTGGATGGAAAAACCTGACCGCCTCATCATGAGCCGACACGCGGAAGCGACCTTCTGGTACGTGCTTCCATCCCTTCCGATGTTTCTGCTGATCCCGCGCCTGCTCCGTGCAGGACTGCCTTTCTGGCTGGCCCTGACAACGGGCTGTGCCCTGACGATCATCCTGTATCTTTGCACGAACTGGGCCCTGACCCGTTTTGGTTCAGGCGGCTGACACCTGAAAATCAGCCAGCTTCTTCCAGATAGAGGTCCAGAACCTCATCCGGTGTGCCATCCATCCGGATCTGTCCGTTCTCAAGCCAGATCACGCGTGTACACCACTGACGCATGATTTTGGGCTGATGAGTCGAGAGCACCAGGATTTCAGCCTGCTCGACAAGTTCCTCCAGCCGCGCCTTGGCCTTGTTCATGAAGACCCCGTCGCCCGCCAGAAACCACTCATCCATCAGCAGGATCTGCGGAGAGGATGCCGTCGCAAGTCCGAACGCCAGACGCACGCTCATGCCCGCACTGTAAACCTTGACCGGCATGTCCATATACGGCCCAAGCTCGGCAAAATCCTGCACATCCTGCTCGATCCGGTCGATCTGCTGCCGCGACAGCCCTTCATACCGTCCCTTAAGGCGGATATTCTCACGTCCGGTCAGTTCCGGGTTCATGCCCAGACTGCTGTCCAGCAGGGTCCGCATCGTTCCCCTGAGCCGGACCTGCCCGGCGACAGGCTCATATATTCCCGCCAGCGCCCGCAGAAGTGTCGTCTTGCCGGCACCATTGCTGCCGATCAGCCCCAGCCGTTCGCCCGAATGCAGTATGAAACTGATCTCCCGCAGCACACTGACAATCGTGCGCTCCCGCATGTCGTGCATCAGATGGGCCGAGGGCGAAGACGGTGCAAACCGGGCCACCGTCTTACCGACCTGCCGCTTCAGGGAGCGGCTCTGGCCATGATACAGCGGAAAATCAATACAGAGACGGTCAACAACAATACCGGGCATGACGTCAGATCCAGTAAGGAATACGCGAACGCATCCGGCAGAACAGGATGGCCGCCAGAAGCCACAGAAGCGCACTGTGCCCGAGAGCGGCCTCCCAGATCACCGGGTCCACCGTCTGCCCCAGAAGAGGCGCGCGGACGATTTCGAGAAGCGGATAGAACGGATCGAGCAGCAGATATTTCCGCCCGGTCGTGATCAGTTCCGGCTTCCAGATGATCGGCGTAACAAAGAAGAAGATCTGCATCAGGGACGCCACGATTGGAGCAATGTCCCGAAAGCGTGCCCCCAGCATCCCGATCAGCAGGATGACGCAGAAACTGTCCACGATCCAGACTGGCAGGCTGAACAGCAGGCTCCAGATTCCATGCGGCAAGACGCGGAAAATCGCAAACACCACAACGACAACGACCATGTTGTGAAGCAGGACCAGCAGATTCCTGACGATCACCTGCATCACGGGCAGGCTGACGGGAATCCGCATTGAATGAAACAGGGACGTATTCTGCGTAAAAACCGTTCCGGCATCATTGACGACCGTCCCGCCATATCCCCACAGCACGAGAGAGAGCGACAGGAAAGGCAGATAGGCTTTCAGATCCGTATGAAACAGATAGCCATAAACCACGCCCATCGCACCAATCATCACGGCCGTGGACAGCGTCAGCCACAGCGGCCCCAGAATGGAGCCGCGATACCGCATCTTGATGTCCAGCCAGCCGAGCGTCACGGCAAGCGGCAGCAGTTGCAGACCCGCCTTCAGATCACTCCAGGCGGCGCGGACAAGCCCCCAGCCCCGAAGGGGCTCAAGCGTCAGAACAGGAGAACGGGCATTCATGTCTTCCATGCGCTCTCCCTACCATGAAAGCGCGTCCTGCCCATCCCCCCGCCGCCGAAACATCCCTCTTGCAGTGTTGCATCGAGCCGGGTTGATGATTTCCCTTGCATCCGGCGCCAACCTCGCCGACATGCTGCGGTCATGTCATATGCTGTGAAGGAAATGTTCGTGACCCTCCAGGGCGAGGGTGCACAGACAGGCCGCGCGTCGGTGTTCTGCCGCTTTGCCGGCTGCAACCTGTGGTCGGGCCGCGAGCAGGATCGTGCCACGGCCGCCTGCACGTTCTGTGATACCGATTTCATCGGCACGGACGGCGAAGGTGGCGGCCGTTTCGAGACGGCCGATGCTCTGGCCTCCACCATCGAGGCCTGCTGGACCGGTACGGCCGATGACAGCGGCCGGCGCTATGTCGTCTTCACCGGCGGCGAACCCCTGCTCCAGCTCGATGACGCCCTGATCACTGCTGTAAAGGCCCGCGGCTTCGAGATTGCGGTGGAAACCAACGGCACCATCGCGGCCCCCGCGGGAATCGACTGGATCTGTGTCAGCCCCAAGCCGGGCGGCGCACTCGTCCAGACCGAAGGCGCGGAACTCAAGCTGGTCTATCCCCAGCCCGAACTGCCGCCCGAACTCTTCGAGCAGTTCGCGTTCCGCCATTTCTGGCTCCAGCCGATGGACGGCCCTGACCGCATCGCCAACACACAGGCCGCCGTGGCCTACTGCCTGCGCCATCCGCGCTGGCGCCTGTCGCTCCAGACCCACAAGCTGATCGGAATCCCCTGACCATGACCATCAGCAGCAACACTGCTCTTGTCCTGTTCTCCGGCGGTCAGGATTCCGCGACCTGCCTCGCCTGGGCCCTCTCCCGCTTCGATCGCGTCGAGACTGTTGGCTACGCCTATGGACAGCGCCACGCCATCGAACTCGAATGCCGCGAGACTTTGCGGAACGAGATGGCCGCCTTTTCACCGGACTGGAAAGCACGTCTTGGCGAGGATCATACGATCGATCTCGCCTCCCTCGGCGCCCTGTCCGAAACGGCCCTGACCCGCGAAGCCGAGATCGGTCTGAGCGAAAACGGTCTGCCCAACACTTTCGTGCCGGGCCGCAACATCATCTTCCTGACCTTCGCAGCCGCCCTCGCCGTCCGCCGCAATGCGCGGCACATCGTCACCGGCGTCTGCGAAACCGATTATTCCGGCTATCCCGACTGCCGGGACGACACGATCAAGGCGCTTCAGGTCGCCCTGAATCTCGGCATGGACCAGCGCTTCGTCCTGCACACACCCCTGATGTGGATCGACAAGGCCCAGACATGGGATCTGACCGAAGACCTCGGCGGCCAGAAGCTCGTGGACGTCATCAACCGCGACAGTCATTCCTGCTATATGGGCGATCGCACGCACCGGCATGACTGGGGCTATGGCTGCGGCACCTGTCCGGCCTGCAATCTGCGTGCCGAGGGCTGGCGCCGTTATCAGCAGAGCCGCTCTGAGGGAGGCGCCGCATGACCGCCGAACTCGTCTTCACCCGTCGCTTCTGCATGGGTCACAGACTCATTACGGGTGCCAGCGAACGCTGCGCCATCCCGCACGGCCATAATGAATATGTCCGCGTAACCCTTCGTCCGGCCAAACAGGCCCGGCTGGACGGCCATGCGAACATGATCCTGCCCTTTGCCGAAGCCAAGACGCGCTGGCACCATTTCGTGGATAACAGCCTCGATCACGCGCTCCAGCTCTCGGAAACCGATCCGCTGCTTGCATGGTTCCGCGCCAATGAACCCGAACGCGCTAGCCGGATCGTCGTCACGCCCGGTGATCCGACAACCGAGCTTATGGCCGCCCTCATGCTCGCCAAGCTGACCGCCATCCTTACGGATCAGGGCGACATTCTGCGCGTGCACGAGATCGAACTGGAAGAAACGCCCACCAACACTGTGCGCCTCGGCGGCAACCCGCAGCATTATCTGCCCTCCGTGTCCCGCGCGCCAGAACAGTGCTGGTGGAACCGGCCGGACGTCAGCATTTCCTGACATCCGGCCAAAGGTCTGGCTCAGACCTTGTTGACCGACGCCTCGTAGATTTCGTCAATCGCCTCTGCGAGCGTCGTATCGAACTGCGCATCATCCATCTGGTGCCGCAGATCGCCAATCAACGCACGGGAGAAGCTCGCAATCATCCGGTGATTGTGCCGCAGCTTCTCGCAGGCCTGATCCAGCGGATACCCACCGGACAACGCCACAACCCGGACCATGCGCGGATCACGGGCAATATCGTCATACAGATCCGCAACTTCCGGAATCGTCACCTTCAGCATGATCCGCGCATCTTCGGGAAGCTTCTGAAGCTCTTCCAGAACGTAGTCATGCAGAAGCTGCTCGCAGGCCTTCTTGTCCGGGCTCTTTATCAGCACTTCCGGTTCAAGGATGGGCACCAACCCATGTTTGCGAACCTGCTCCGCCACAGCAAACTGCTGCTGCACAACGGCCCGGATTCCGCTTTCGGACGGCAGACGGATCGTGGACCGCTCCTTTGTGCCGTAGACGCCCAGCTTTACCGCCCGCTCCAGCAGATCATCCAGCCCCGGCATCGGCTTCATCAGCTGGACACCGTCCGCCTCTGCTTCCAGTCCCTTGTCAATCTTCACGAACGGAACAACACCCCGCTCCCGCCACAGATAGGCCGGGACAGGCTCGCCGTTCACGTCGCCATCCATCGTGCGCTCAAACAGGATGGCCCCGATCACCTTGTCTCCGGTAAACGCAGGCGCCGTGATGATCCGCACCCGCATCTCATGCATGAGCGCAAACATTTCGCTCTCGCCGGAATACTCGCTTTCCGGAATGCCATACTGCTTCAACGCACCGGGCGTGGAGCCCCCGCTCTGGTCCAGAGCAGCAATGAAGCCCCCTTTTTCCGCCATCTGCGACATCATCGTTTCCGCGGTGCTCATCAAGATCCCCTTCGATACAGGGAAAACCGTCACCACTTCCGAAGGACCAGACCGATCGCCCCATGTCGCGGCACGTTTCCCGACAGGGGCCAATCGCACCAGCACTCGGAATGGTTCCTGCGCCCCCGCTTCAAAAAACCGTACGGCAAAGCCCCTCAGGGCTCTGCCTCGTCCTCCCGCGGGGTCTCATACAGGTCCAGAAACGCCTCGATATCGTCGCTCATCAACCCCGCAGACCGCTCTTTCACGACCTCTTCCGGCCACTCCCACCAGGCCAGCGCCAGCAGTCGCGAGATAACGGATTCAGAAAACCGGTAGCGGATCACTTTTGCAGGATTCCCACCGACAATCGCATAAGGCGGCACCGGTTTCGTGACGAGCGCCTGCGCGGCAATGACAGCCCCGTCCCCGATCGTCACCCCTGACATGATCGTGGCATGCGCGCCCAGCCAGACATCATTGCCAATGACCACATCGCCTTTCGACGAATGATCCTCCTGCCCTTCCGCAGCTGGCGGCCAGAAATTTGAAAGCGTCCTGAACGGATAGGTGCTGACCAGATCGGCGCGATGGTTGCCCAGAATAATCGTAACATTCGGCCCGATCGAACAATAGTCGCCCATCCTGAGCCCGGCCTCCCCCACTTCCAGAACCGTAGGCGCACCATAGGTATGCGGACCAATGTCCCAGCCCCATTCATCAATCTGGGCCGCCAGTGCATAACGCGTCAGAGCTTGGAAGACGTTGTTTCCAAAGGACACGGGCATCACTCCTTTATTCTGATGCCGGACATCCGGACCTGCCAGCCAGGGCAGAAGGAACGGAACGACGGAACTGACCGGCGCGTTGGGATGAGGGTAACCTCCTCAGGTCGGGAAAGAACAGCATGAAAACCATCCTCATCACAGGCGCAGGTACCGGATTCGGGCATGAAGTCGCGCTGCGACTGGCTGCAAAAGGCTTTGACGTCATCGCAGGCGTGGAAATTGCCGCACAGGTCCATGCCGTCACCGAAGACGCAAAAAAGCGCGGCGTCTCCCTGCGCGTCGAGAAGCTCGACGTCACCTGCGAGGGCGATCGTCAGAAAGCCGCAGACTGGGATGTGGACATCCTGCTCAACAATGCCGGCATTTCCGAAGGCGGTTCCGTCGCCGATATTCCAGCCGAAAACCTCCGCCGTCAGTATGAAGTCAACATCATCGGCCCCGTCATGCTCACGCAGCTTGTACTGCGCAAAATGGTCGCGAAGAAGAAAGGCCGGGTTGTCTTCATGTCTTCCGTCGCCGGTCTGACCACGGACCCGTTCGCCGGAGCCTATTCATCGTCCAAACACGCCCTGGAAGCCATCGCCTCCGCACTGAGCCAGGAAGTGAAGGAATTCGGAATCGAGGTCGCCACCGTCAATCCGGGGCCGTTCCTCACCGGCTTCAACGACCGCATGTTCGAAACCTGGAAGAGCTGGCAGGATGATCCCGCCCGGCGCCTGTTCGATTACAGCAAGATTGCCTTCCCGCACGAACAGTACGATCCGGAACCCGTCTTTGAAACAACCATTGGCGTCCTGACCGGTACCATCGACACCTACCGGAACGTGGAACCGAAAGAGATCATCCCCCAGCAGCGTGAACAGCTGGATGCCGTCTGGAGCCAGAAGGTGACGGACGGCCTCGGCAAGCGCCCCGAACTGGTCCAGAAAGCTTACGACATCAAGCCTGCCACGCCGGTCTGAAGCCGGAAGAGCTGTCTCAGCTCCGCAGAAGCGACATGATTTCCATTCTGGCTGCGCTATCCCGCAGCCAGGTGCCGCGCGCAATGGAGGTCACGGTCGTGGAGCCGGGCGAGCGCACGCCGCGCATACTCATGCACATATGCTCGGCTTCGATCACAACCAGCACGGCTTCTGGCGCAAGCACATCTTCCATGCCCTGCGCAATCTGGTCCGTCAGACGTTCCTGAAGCTGCGGACGGCGGGCAAAGCCCTCCACCAGCCGCGCAATCTTGCTCAGCCCCGTCAGACGGCCACCCGCAGGCAGATAGGCGACATGTGCCTTGCCATAAACCGGCAGCAGATGATGCTCACACATCGAATGGAAGCGGATGTCCTTGACGATCACCGCACCATGATGCCGGTCCGCCGAGAACTGCGTCTTCAGATGATCCCGCGGGTCCTGATGCAGACCGCTGAACACTTCAAGATACATCTTCGCCACGCGCTGCGGCGTATCGAGCAGACCTTCGCGCTCCGGGTTTTCACCCAGCGCCTCAAGGATCTCCCGCACGGCGCCTGCAATCCGCACTTCCGCATCCGCAGGCAGCGGCAAGGCTCCCATGGGGCGCAGTTCTTCGGAAGAAAGGCTGTCCTGACTGTCCGACAGACGTGCCGAGGCGGCGGTCATGATCGTGGCGTTCAGGTTGGTCATGCGGGTTCAGGCTCCTTGATGCCCCAACGGCCGGTGCCGTCAGGCGCGCGCCGGGTCACATCCCCCGGGCTCCGCGGCAGGACTGCTAGCGCGTCCCGCACGCGACGTCCACCAATGACGTGATCTGGATCAATTTCTGCAAGAGGCTCGAGCACAAAAGCACGCTCGAACAGACAGGCATGCGGCAGCGTCAGCACCCGATCCCGGATGTTCCGCGCTCCATAATAAAGAATGTCGATATCAACAGCCCGCGCGCCCCAGCGCACACCCGGCACACGCCCCAGATCGGCCTCGATCGCCTTGCAGACCCGCAGAAGCGCGTGAGGCTCCAGCGTTGTCCGCCCGGTAGCGCAGATATTCACAAACGTCGGCTGCTCCACGCCACCCCAGGGCGCGCTGTCATACAATGACGACACATCCGCGATCTCAAGCCCGTCCACAAGCGACAGCCGATCCACCGCCGCCGCCAGAACAGCCTCGCGCTCCCCCAGATTACTCCCCAGCGAAAACGCAACCTCATGCACCCGGGCCTGCTCAACGGACACCGCCGTCCCTGAAACCGCATAAGGCACCGGCGCAGAGGGCTTGCGTACTTCGACCCGCACCCATTCCACGCGCTCCAGTTTCGTCAGCACGGCCTCGGTGATGCGGCCCGCTACCGTCTCGATGAGCCGAAGGGGCGGCCCTGTCACAATGGCCGAAGCGATATCGCAAAGCGTCCCGTAACAGACGGCCTGCTCGTAATCATCGCCCGCAATCGCGCCTGACAGATCCGCGCGGATCTCGATATCGACAACAAAGCGCTGCCCGATCCGCGTCTCTTCCGGCAGCACGCCGTGATAGCCAAACAGGCACAGATCCCGCACGAAAACGGAAGTCAGGGCAGGAACGATCATCGGACATCCTTCAGAATCTGGCGCATTTTCAGCGCATCCACATGCTCGCGCACATCATGCACCCGCAGGATCACAGCCCCCTGCTCCACTCCATAGAGATTGGTCGCCAGCGTTCCCGCCAACCGCTCGGACGCCGCGCGCCCCAGAAAATGCCCGAACATCGACTTGCGCGACACCCCCAGCAGAACCGGCAGTCCATATTCGGCCCGCAACTCCCCAAGCCGCGCTACGGCCTCGACATTCTGCGCCTGTGTCTTGCCAAACCCGACACCGGGATCGAGCACGATCCGCTCTTGCTCCAGACCGGCCCGTTCCGCCAGTTCCAGCGAGCAGTCAAAAAACCGCCGCCAGTCCGCCCGCAGGTCAAGCGCCGCATCCACCTCATGCCGGTTATGCATCAGCACAGCCACGGCATCCGAATCCGCCACCACGGATGCCATCTCAGGATCGGCCTGAAACCCCCAAACATCGTTGATAACCGCTGCCCCAGCCTCCAGCGCCCGCTTTGCGACGAATGCCTTGGTCGTATCCACCGAAACGACGGCCCCTTCCGCCACCAGCGTTCCCACAACAGGCGAAAGCCGCGCCCATTCCTCTTCTGCCGTCACCGGTTCAAAACCCGGTCGCGTGGACTCCGCTCCCAGATCCAGCAGATCTGCCCCGTCCGCCAGCAGGGCGCGCCCATGCTCAAGCGCAGCCTCGGGCCGCAGAAACTGCCCCCCGTCGGAAAACGAATCCGGCGTGACGTTTACAATCCCCATCACCGCCACAGACCCGTTTCCAGACGGGATCTTCCAATGCTTCCCCATTGCCACCCCTTTCACAGACCCTCCACCTTCCGTCTCCGGCACAGCGGAACATCCTCTTCCGGCACTGGCGGCCCCAGAAAGAACCCCTGCACTTCCGTACAGCCATGCTCCTGCAGATGACGGTAATGCTCCGGTGAAGACACGCCCTCCGCCGTCACCGCAATCCCCAGATCCGTCGCGAGCCCGATCACGTTGCGCACCACTGCCGCACTGCGCGCATCCTGAAGCATGTCCTGGATAAAAACCGCATCCAGCTTGATCTTGGAAAACGAAAACTGCCGCAGATACATCAGCGCCGAGAAGCCCTTGCCGAAATCATCCAGCGCAATCCGCACCCCTCTGTGCTCCAGTTCCCGGAACGCATGATAGGCAAGCGGCCCGGCCTCAAGCGCCCGGGTTTCCGTTACTTCGACCTGCAAGCGCTGCGGCGCCAGCCCGGTCCTTTCCAGAACACTGAAAATGCGGTCCGCAATGTCAGGAAGCGAAAAATGCGTCGCCGTCATGTTGACCGAGACCCACAGGGACACAGGCCATCGCCGCGCCGCCCGACACGCCGTCTCCAGAACCCAGAAATCGAACTCCAGCCCGTTCCCGGCTTCGATGATCATGTCGATGACCTTCTCGATCGACAGATGGCCATGCGCCGAGCCTTTCCACCGGCACAGCGCCTCAAAACCAACCGTCTGACCGGTCCGGGCACTGGCAATCGGCTGATAAACGAGTGCGAACGCCTTCATCCGAAGCGCCTGATGCACATCCTGAAACATGTTCTTCTGACGACTATCAGCCAGATCATCGCACGGATCGAATATACTGTAGCGCCCGACCCGCTCGCGCCGTGCATCCTTCAGCGCCGTTTCCGCGGCCTCCACAAGCGCATCCCCGTTCCCCACGCCCGAGACGGCCATCCCGATCGCCGGTTCCAGTTCAATGGCACCTGCACCGGGAACCGTCACCCCACCGTCCAAAACTGACAGCATTTCCAGAGCAAGGGCTTCCGGAAAACGATGTTTTTCCTCGACAGGCATATCCGTCACGATTGCCAGATCCATCGCGCCATGCCGCGCTACAAAACGGTTTCCAGCACCATTCCGATCTTTGGAACGATATTTCTCCAACAGACCTCCGAGCCGCGATGCACTAACCTGCAGGACATATGCCGTCTCTTCGGCATTAACGTCATGCCGACCTTTCGGCTCTGAAACATCCAGCGACACCAGTGCCAAGACAAAGTCCTGCTTCCCACGGGTCGTTTCGAGCAGGCGTCTCTGGACGTGCTCCAGACAGGACAGCCGGTTCGGCAACCCCGTCAGCCCGTCAACCCGAACCCGATGAAAGTGCCGATCCCGCATCGCCTGCATGGTCGTGACATCCGTCCCCACGCCCCGATAGCCCTGAAATACCCCGGCCCGGAACACCGGCTGCCCCGTGAGCATCCACCATCTGCCCTCAGGCACAGACCGGACCGCCAGCTCCCGGAATGCAAGCCGGTTGTTCAGACAATGCGCCAGATGCAGTTCCGGCGACATCGCTCCAGACAGATCTGCCCTCAGGACCGGCGGCTCCGAAACGGTACCCGGAACACCCAGAGCACCCTGCAGGCTCTGTCCCGCAATGTCAGCCTCACCCCGTTCCAGCGTCCGGCACAATCCCGCAGACGGATTGCGCAGCCTGCCCGCCTCATCCGTCTCCCACAGCCAGCCACCGCCCTGCGAAACTGACCGTGGCATAAGAAGTGACAGGATCTCCGCCTGTTCCCGCTCTTTCAGCCGCGTCATCTGCATGCGCCACAGCAGGACGTTCACCAGTCGGCTGACCCCGGCGACAAACAATCCGCAAACCGTCACTTCAAGAATAAAAGACGCTGTAAACAGCACGGAACGGTGCAGGCATCCTTCCAGCAGCGCGCCATACATGCCTGCCACGATCGGGATCATCATGGCCTCGACCGCACCCGTCACGGGAGCACAGAGCAGCAATGGTGCCATGAGACCGGCACACACCCCGATCGTCAGCACATGAACGTCTTCCCCATGCAGCCGGAATGCCAGGATGATGAAGACGAACCAGACAGTCCCCAGAACACCATTCAGGTATCGGAGACCCTGCCGGACCGAGTGGTCATCTGCCCACGAATAGTCCCGCAGCTTCTGGATTCTGGGCTGAATGGCAAGAATCCAGACCAGCAACGCCCCCCAGACACCCAGAAGCGGCACGACAGCCAGCCGGCGATCCAAAGACCACATGCCCAGCGCCACCACTGGCGCACTGACAGCCTGAGCCAGAAGATGCACCGGAAGAAGCAGCTTGAGCGTTCGTAACTGGCGCCACCTGAAGGTGCTCTGCAGATGCGCCGGAACCTGTGGCGTCAGCGCTCCACTGTGCCTGCCATAACGGAACCGGAAGGCCACCCATCGCAGCAGCAGGCACCGCCGCCTTGAGGTTCTGAAACCACCTCCTGCCCCCGGACCATCCGCAGCCGGATCTTCCGGTTCTTTCCTTTCCCCGGCGCTGCTCCCTGCACCAGAACATCTGTCGTCTGTCATACACCGTCATACCAGTGGAGCACGTCGAAGCCTGAAACGGCTTTCCCGGACCGGAAAACCATCCCTTCGAAAGTCGGGAACCATACCCGCAAAGAGCCTGTTCCCAAAATCCGGAGAATGGAATTTCCAGTAGCCTGCCCACTGCCGGAACGATCACCGGGAACCCCTGCAGCATCCCCGTGTTTTCAGATCAGAGACGGTCCCCGTCCCAGAAAAAAGAGAGACCCATGTCCCGCATTGATGACACAGCCTTTGAAGGCGAAGACCGCAAATACCGCGTCGCCACGGAACAGGCGGAAGCCGCCCTTCGTGCCCGCGATAGCGGAGATAATGCTCTGGCCGAGCGCCTGCTGGACGAAGCCGAACGGACAGACCCTGAAGCCCTCGCCAATGTCCTGCAGCGCGACAGTGACAGTCCGGCAGGGCGCGGCCACAGACCGCCTCCGCCGGCATCGGATGAAGAAGTCGCAGCCATCACCCGCACGGTTCAGCCGGGCGCTGATGCGCCGTCCCGTGCCGGAATCGTTGACGGCAACGGGGATATGGACGGCTCAGGCGCAGACAGCGAAAAGCGCTGAAACCGCCGCGTCCGCAGGCCTCAGGCCTTCCGGGCGCGATCCAGAAACGCGTCCATCTGGTCCGGCTCAAGCGCACCGGGCGCCACAGCGGCCGTACCGAAAATGAAGGTCGGCGTTCCGTCCAGACCGACAGACCGCCCCTGATCCAGGTTGGTGTTGATCAGCGTGATCGTCTGCGGCGAGTTCATGTCAGCCGCCAGCTTCTTTGCATCAATGCCATTGGCCTGGGCCAGTTCGGTAATCCGCTCCATGCTCGGCTTGGTGGTATCTTCCATCAGCGCCTTGCGCATGGCTTCATACTTGCCCTGCATGCTGGCCGCGAAAATGGCCCGCGTATCCAGCACACTGTTGTTACCCAGAACCGGCACGACCTTCTCGACCAGCCGCACATCCGGGTGACGGTTAAGGAAGCTATCCACCTCACCCATCATGGACCGGCAATACGAGCAGCGCGGATCATAGAATTCCACAACCGTGATCTTGCCATGCGGATTGCCCCGGATCGCAAAAGCCGGTGCGCTCTGCAACTCGCTCTGATGCGCCCGCACGGCTGCAAGCGTCGAATCCTGCTTCTGTTCTTCGGCCTTTTCACGGATCGAACGGATGGCATCCGTGAGAATGGTCGGGTCGTTCTGCAGGGCCTCACGCATGATGCCGACGATCTCCGCCCGCTGGGCTGGCGTGAAGGATTCTGCCGGCGCCGCCAGAGCCTGACCGCCCACGAAAAAGGCCATTCCGGCAACAACGGCGCAGGCCGTGGCAAGAAGATGGTGTCTCAAGGAGGACGCTCCGGTTCAGCTGGGTGGAAAAGACGACTTCAGGTCCATACGCCATAAAGAACGCACGAGGCAAAGAGAAGACACCAACTCGCCCCTCCCACAAACTACAGATTACCGTTATGAGGGAACAACAGCCGGACCGGACCCACGGCGCAGACCCGTCTGCCCGCGCCCGTCACCCGCAAAGGCCACGAGGCCGGACAGTCGTGACCAGACAACGGAGAAACGCCAGGTGGCGCATCGTCAGCACCAGATTTCCACCCCGGACGCCCCACAGGGCCGTCGCGTGTCTTCCCGCTTTCCGGCCGCGCTGATGGCCACGGCTGCCTCGGGCCTCCTGCTGGGCGCCTGCTCATGGATGCCCGGCGTCCAGCTCATCAGCAACAACGAAACCTCCGCTCCCGCCGGTGGCAGCATCGGGACGGTGGTCGCAGACGAGCCACAGGCTGCGCTTGTCGGTCATGACGTCCTCGCCCGCGGTGGCAATGCCGCCGACGCCGCAACCGCCACGGCCCTTGCCCTCGGCGTGACCCTACCGTCCCGTGCCTCTTTCGGCGGCGGTGGCGCCTGTCTGGTCAGCCGCCCCGGCGAACCTGCCCAGGCCATCACCTTCCTGCCCCGCCCCGGCACCAGCAAAGGCGGTGACCGGCCGGCCGGAACAGCCGCCGAGTTCCGCGGCCTGTACCTGATGCAGCTCCATTACGGCACCGTCGATTTCAACGACCTGATCGCCCCGGCCCTGAACCTCGCCAGCACCGGCATCACCGTCAGCCGCACGCTCGCAGCCGATCTGGCCGCCGTCCGCCCGGCACTTCTGGCCGACGACAACGCCCGTACCATCTTCGGACGTGGCGAGACCACGACCGTGGCCGCAGGTGACAGTCTGGCCCAGCCCCGTCTCGCGGGCTTCCTCGAACGCATCCGCGTCGCAGGTGTCGGCGATCTCTATAACGGTGCCCTCGCCGATGTTTACGTCACCGCTGCCCAGAAGGCCGGCGGCGGCCTGAACGACGAAGACATGCGCCAGACCCTGCCGGTCCAGACGGCTGCCCTCACAACCCGTCAGGGCGATGTGGACGCCTCCTTCCTGGCGCCGCCCGCCGATGGCGGTCTCGGCGCGGCCCTGCGCTACACGACCGGCGCTTCAGCCCAGGGGGCTGTCGCCGCTTGGCGCGCCTCCGGCAACACCACACTGGCCGCCGCACAGGCCGCCCTCGACAGCGGCCATTCCGGCAACGGCACCCTCCCGGCTCTTCCGGCCTCGACGTCCTTCGTCGTGACGGATCATTCCGGCATGGCCGTCGCCTGCGCCCTGAGCGAAAACAACCTGTTCGGAACAGGCCGCATCGCTGGCAGCACAGGCGTTGTCCTCGGCGCGTCCCCCGCCCGCACACCGCAGCCCCTGCTTTCCGCCGCTGTCCTGCGTGACCAGCGCAACCTGCGCGCCGTCATTGCAGCCTCCGGCCAGAACGAAGCCGCCGATGCCGTTGGAGACGCTGCCCGCGCCGCCGCGCATGAAACCCCGATCCCGCATGAAGGCGCAGGCCGCATCAACGCCATCCTCTGCCATGGCAACGATTCGTGCCGCGGTTCCACAGACCCCCGCGCCGCCGGCCTCGCCGCAGGCACCACGAACGACAGCCGGAACTGACAAAAAAGCCCCGCCAGCCTTACGGACTGGCGGGGCTTTCCCCTGATTCGGGTTCTTACCCGGTAAAACTTCGCACCAGACTTCCCGCTACAAGCGACCACCCGTCGACCACGACGAAAAAGATCAGCTTGAACGGCAGGGACACCGTACTCGGCGGCAGCATCATCATGCCAAGGCTCATCAGCACGCTGGACACCACCAGATCGATGACCAGAAACGGCAGATAAAGCAGAAATCCCATCTCGAACCCGCGGCGAAGTTCGCCAATCATGAACGCAGGCACCAGCACCCGCCAGGGCGTATCACTGACCTTCGCGGGCGGCTTTTCATGCGCAATGTTCAGGAACGTCGCCACATCCGCAGGCCGCGCCGTCACAGCCATGAAACCATGAAACGGCTGGGCCGCGGCCGTCAGACCTTCCATTTCCCCGACACGCCCCGCCATCATCGGCTCGATCCCGGCATCCCAGGATTTCTGAAGCGTCGGCTGCATCACAAACAGCGTCAGAAACAGCGCCAGCCCGATCAGAACCGTATTGGGCGGCGTCCCCTGCGCGCCCAGCGCACTGCGCAGCAGCGACAGCACAATTACGATCCGCGTAAACGCCGTAATCATCACCAGCAGGCTCGGCGCCAGCGACAGAACAGTGATCAGAGCCGTCAGCTGCACCAGCCGACTGGTCGTCCCCGCACCACCGGAAGCACCATTCTGCCCCAGATCAATGCTCACAGCCTGGGCATACGCCAGATGCGGCATCCCCAGACACGCCAGCAGAACCAGAACCGGCAGCAGAATCCGAAGAACGCAGGCCATCTTCCTCACGCCACGTCCTCCGCGTCCGACGCATCCAGAGCCGAAGCAAACGTCTCGCGCTCCGTCCAGTCCATCAGGATGTCCTGATTGCCGCCCGTCAGAACCAGCACTTCCCGCGCACCATACCGCACGACTGAAAGACGCCGCGTCCGGTCCAGAGCCATCTGTCCCACCAGCGACAGCCCCGCCTGTCCGTCCCACGTCCCACTCTTTTTCTGCTCCAGCAAACGGAGGAGTGGCCGCGCACAGAAAATCAGCACGATAATGAAAATCAGAGCGGCAATCGCATTCACGCACTCATGCAGGGTCATAGGTCAGTCATCCTCATTCCCCGGCATGATGCCTAAGACCGGTTAATGACCGCTTAATTGCCCATCAGTTTTGCCAAAGATGTCGCTCAAAAAGCAGAAACCCCCTGTCCTGAGCGCCCTGTCCCTGTCACAGATATTTTTCTCAATGTTTCTGCGCAGGACCAGACGTCGTGAACGCCCACCCCCAGACGATCCAGATTTTCCTTCCCTCCGGCGATCCACAGGGAATCCGGATCGCCTCCATCACCACCCGGATCGTGCAGGTTGTCGAAATCCCCCGCCTGCGACTGGAGGAATTTCTGGAACGGCCTGAAGCCAGTTCGGTCGGCATCTACATCCTGTTCGGTGAAAACGACGAAACGGAACGGCCGAAAGCCTATGTCGGACAGACCGGAAATTTCGGAAACCGCCTGAAGCAGCACAACGAGAAAAAAGGCCTCTGGTGGAACCGGGCCGTCGTCGCCTTCTCGCTCACCCAAAGCCTGACCGTCACACACGCGCACTATCTGGAATGGCTAGGGCCTGTTAGCACTTGAAACACTTCCCATATTATAGGGATGGAAGAAGGAGACGGAACAGGCACCTTTACGGACGAGACATGGGCGATCTGGGAGCCTCTGATTGAAGCGGTTCGCCCACGAGGCAAGACGCCGCCCCATGATCTGCGGCGCACGATAGCAGCGA